>JADIYN010000008.1 GCA_016705335.1 Draconibacterium sp.
GCGGAAGAAGCAGAGTGAAGCGCAACAATTAAAGGCAAGTGTGCTGAAATATATGGAAAGTGAAAGATTCAATCCAAAAGCAGAATTATCAATAAATCAAATCCAAAAAATAATCAGGTAAAATGAAAATTTCAATTACATTAATATTTCTAATTGCAACAATTTCATCTTTTGCTTCAAAACCATCCGATCCAAAAGCAACGCCCGAAACTGTTAATTTGTATAAAAATCTCCTGAAACTTCAGCAAAAAGGAATAATGTTCGGCCACCAGGATGACCTTGCATATGGACATGGCTGGGTTTATGAAGAAGGTCGATCGGATGTGAAAGACGTTTGTGGCGACTATCCTGCAGTTTACGGTTGGGAGTTGGGACATTTGGAATTGGGCGATGCTTATAGTTTGGATTCAGTACATTTTCATAAAATTCAAGGCTGGATAAAGACTGTTTATGAACGCGGCGGAATAAATACAATTTCGTGGCACTTGCGAAATCCGTTAACAGGAGGTTCTTCCTGGGATGTTTCGTCGAAAGAGGTAGTAAAATCGATACTCCGGGCGGCGAAAAAAATGAACTTTTCAAGGGTATTTAGACCAACTGGCCAATTTTATGCTCAACTTAAAAACTGAAGACGGAAAATATATTCCCATACTTTTCCGCCCGTTTCACGAACATACAGGAAGCTGGTTTTGGTGGGGAAAAGATCTTTGTTCTGTTGAAGAATACAAAGTACTTTGGCGATTTACAGTTTCCTATTTGCAAAACGAAAAAAATATCCACCACCTGATTTATACTTACTCAACCGATCGTTTCAAAACTGCCGGTGAATACCTTGAACGTTATCCCGGCGATGATATTATTGATGTTTTGGGTTTTGATCTGTACGACCGCGGGACTGATTATCCTGGTTTTGAAAAAATTGTCTTGAAACGGTTACGAATCTGGCAAAAGAAAAGGGGAAATTGCAAAAATCAGCGAATCTGGGAGCTCAATTGCAAAAAACACGACTTGGTGGAGCATGGTTTTGGAAACCATTCGCCCTTATCAGTTTTCTTACTTTTTGGTTTGGAGAAATCCATGGCAACCAGCAAGTCACGGAGCTTTTGCGCCCTATAAAAACAGTCCGGATTCAGAAGATTTTGTAAAGTTTTATAACGATCCAAAACAATGTTTCAAAAAGAAGTGGGTAAGGAAAAGCTATATCAATAAAGCAATATTATCTTGTAGAAACGTTAGAAAAGAAATCAGGAAATTGTAAATGCTTAATCAGTGAATTTCAGCCTGCAATTTGAGGTAATTTGTCGGCAGAATGTCAAAGCAGATATTTAAATAAATTAGTTGTGTGGACCGGACTTGAACCGATGTCCGCCAGCCGGCGGATATGAACCCAACGAACTGCCAGTAACAAAGTCAAAATCATTGTTCTTCTTTTTTTTTAATCCTCATTTAAGGAATACAGATATTAAAAACAAAAAGCCCAGCTTATAATTAAGCTGGGCTTTGTTGTAGCGGGGACCGGACTTGAACCGATGACCTTTGGGTTATGAGCCCAACGAGCTGCCAACTGCTCCACCCCGCAATATATTTTAATATTTTATTTCCAAAACTGTATCCCAACGAACTGCTCTCGTCTCAGACGAGACTCCACCCCGCAATATATTTTTATTTCAATGAAACTTCTTCTGTAACGGGGTGCAAATATAACTACTTTTTGCTAATATCCAAAACCAAGGAAAATTTCCATCATAATTTAACAATTTTGTTGAACCCGATTCTCATCATTTTTTTTTACATTTATCACAATTTAATACCAGCTAAAGTTGTAAAGTCATTTATATCAATAAAATAAATAATTTAAAATTAAAAGAAGTAAGATGAATAAAAATCAATCACGAAGGAATTTTATTAAGAATACTGCGGCAGCAACCGCTGTTATTTCGATTCCGAGCATAATCCCTGCTCATGCTTTTGGCGCCAACGACCGCATAAATGCAGCTGTTTTGGGAGTTAACGGACGGGGGAAAAGTCATATTTCAAGCTTTATGGTGCAAGACAATGTGGAAATAACACATTTATGCGATCCCGACATGAATGTTTTAAAAGAACGCCAAAAAGATTTTAAAGAAAAATATAAAAAAGATGTTGCCCTGGAACAGGATCTTCGCAAAATATATGACAATAAGGATATTGATGTTGTAAGTATAGCAACTCCGAACCACTGGCATTCTCTTGCTGTTATCTGGGCTTGCCAGGCAGGAAAAGACTGTTATGTTGAAAAACCAGGTTCACATAACATTTACGAAGGCCGTAAAATGGTGGAAGCAGCTCAGAAATACGATCGCATTGTTCAGCATGGTGTACAGTTGCGAAGTTCACCATCAGTTCGTGAAGCTGTGAAAATGATGCATGATGGTTACATTGGCAAGGTTTATATGGCACGCGGTCTTGTTTTCCGTTGGAGAGCTGACATTGGCAACAAAGGATTTGAACCTGTTCCTGAAGGACTTGACTACGATTTATGGGTTGGCCCGGCAGCAAAAAGGCCGTTCAGTCGTAACATTGTGCACTACAACTGGCACTGGACTTTTGAATACGGAAATGGTGATGTTGGTAACCAGGGAATACACGAAACCGATTTGTGCATGTGGGGTTTAAATGTTGGGCTCCCAACAAAAATTACTTCCATGGGCGGAAAATTTTTGTTTGACGATGCCAAAGAAACTCCCGAAGTACTTTCTTCAATTTATCATTATCCTGAAGAAGACAAAATCATCCAGTTTGAAGTTCGTCCCTGGTGCACAAATACTGAAGAAGGTGTAACCGTAGGTAACATTTTTTATGGCGATAAAGGAATTCTTGTTGTTGATGGCTATGATAAATACCAGTTTTATATGGGCCAGAAACGTGAAAAAGATAAAGGTGGTGATGATGGTTCAATTGCAAAATCAGAAATGGAACGTGGTGATGGTGGCACCGATGGACACTTTAAAAACTGGATTAAAGCTGTTCGCGCACACGACAAAACTATCCTGAACGGACCTGTTGAAACCGCTCATTTAGCCTCAGGACTTGCACACCTCGGAAATATTGCTTACCGTTTGGGCAAAGTTCTTACTTTCGATCCTGCTTCGGAAAAATTTGTAAACGACCCGGAAGCTGACAAATTGCTTACCCGCAATTACAGAGCACCTTACGTAGTGCCTGATATTGTATAAAAACAAAAAATTTTAATATTGAAAATGCTCCGTAAACGGGGCATTTTTAATTTAAATAAATCGGTATTCCCAACCATTTCTCCAGTTTTTCCTTTACCTGTTTTTTCTGGTCGGGAGGCAAGTTGTTAATTCGTGTGGAGTGACTTCCACCAGGTTTTACAATTTTCAACAGGTTGTCTTTGTTCTGAACCTGAAACCCTGACGCCGACCACGGATCATATTCCCCATAAATAAAAAGAATTTCTGAATCAGTAGTTTTCATAAATCTTTTCACCTGTTTGGCTGTTGATTTATCATATTTTATTTTCAAACCATCAGGAAGAAATATTTTACTTAAATAGTTTTTTGAACTTTCTATCGAAAGATATTCTTTAAACGGTTTTGTATCATAACCGTAGTATCCCAATTCGCGTGCAGCCTGCACAAAAAACGATTTTGTATTTTCCATTCCGCTTATTGAAAAATAGGATGGTCCCGGAACTTCCATTAAATATTTGAAACATTCATCCAGAGAGGCATTCTCTGTTGGGATATCTTTGGGCGATTTACCCCACTGCCAAAAAGCAAAAGGGAACTCAAGAACCGTGTAATCCAAAACTTCATCCATCGAAATGCGATAATCAAGACCTTTTTCTTTGGAATATTCAACCAACTTTGGAATTAGTATTTCGCGGTTTTTTAAAATCCGAAGTTGAAAATCCACTATTTTTTTCCTGTCATCTGCAGTACCCGGTTTGTTTTTTATGAATGGTTCGTGGCGGCCATCTTCAACACCAAAATTGAGAGGCGCTACATAGGCTACAGTAACATCAACATCAGCAGGATAGAAAGCCCGATGATAAACAGCAGTTTGTCCACCTTTACTAATACCTGTATTAATCCATTTTCCTGAATAGTATTTTTTAAATAATTCAACAATAGCATGGTGATCACCTTCGGCATTGGTTACAGTCAAGTAATCCCAATTTACTGGATTAGGCCACGATTCTCCAAAATAGCGGTGTTCAACACAAATCTGGTTTGAATTTAACATCGGGCTAAGTTCGTTGATATATCGCGGGTGGGCGGCATATTCAGCGCCATAACCTTCAGTAATCAGTAAAACTGCATTTTCTTTTCTTTTATCGGCTACAAAAACCCGCTGAAGAAAAAATCCTTTTGTAGTATCGGCATGATCGACTGGTTGGCGTATCATAATTTTCCAGGTTTCATTAAAAAAATTATTGCCTGTAATTTTTTCAATTGCCTTTATTTCGGGTTGAGATTCTAAAAATTGCGACAATTGGGCAACTGATACAATTGAAATTAGCAGAGAAATAAAAAGAAGCTGGAGCTTTTTCATGCAATTATTATATAAAGGTTTGTTTTTTTACTTTTAGCGAAAATAGAAAAGAATTTTACCAATAAACCAAATAAATTTCATGATGCAACTTAAAATAATGCTTACCACAATAATTCTCGTGTTGGCTCATTTTGGCTTTTCGCAAAGCTTGCCGGTAGTTACAATTGAAACAACATTCGGGACAATTTTTTGTGAAATCGACACAATTCATGCGCCTGTTACTGCATATAATTTTCTGAATCATATTCAAAAAGACACCTATAAAAATGCTGTTTTTTACAGGGTTGTAAGGCAAAATAATCAACCAGCAAGCAAAAATAAAATTGAAGTCATACAAGGCGGTTTGTATGCAGATGAAGAAATTGACAAAATAAAACCAATTATTCATGAGACTACAAAAGATACAGGGATAAAACATTTGGACGGCACTATTTCCATGGCGCGAAATGAACCGGGAACCGCATCGACAGAGTTTTTTATTTGTGTTGGCAACCAGCCTGAACTTGATTATGGGGGAAAAAGAAATCCTGACGGACAAGGATTTGCAGCTTTTGGCCAAGTGATTAAAGGAATGGAAGTAGTTCGAAAAATTCAGGTTCAAAAAGTTAAAGATCAGTATTTGGTTGAGCCGGTCAGAATTTTAAAAATGAAAATAAAATAAAAGGGGATATCAAAACTGACATCCCCTGAAAATTTATTGTTTGACTTTTCTGTAAGTTGTTAATGTTCATCCTCAACAAAACCGGTTTTTCGTGTTCCTACTGCCTGATAAACCACACCCGGTTCATTACTAAATTTAATTTCAAAAGAAATTTTATCGGTAACCACACCGGAAGTTGAAAGGCCTGCGCCTTTTTCAATTTTTCCATTTAAAACCTCAACTGAAACATCAGTATTCAAATTAGTCAACCCGCTTCCCCCAAAAGTAAGATTAGCAACATTAACCGGACATTTAAACTTGATGCCTTTCCAGTTTCCCTTGTCCCAAATCCACATTTCGGTGGCAATATCATCGGCAGTATTAAAAGTCAGTACTTTTAAATATCCCGTTTCATAATCCGTCGTCGAAAACTTTATCCACCATTCGCCGGCAGCATCAACTACCTGTGAATTAATTTGTTCGTAATCTTCTTTATCATCACATGAAGCAAGAATTATACTCACAAATGCCAGCATATATATCAGATATTTCTTCATAATAATATTTTATTTTAAGGTAAATTGAACGTCAAAATTAAATCCATCATCAAACACGGCTTTAAAGGTTAAAATATTATTTGCCGCATCGAATACGAAATTTTCACCAAAAACTTCCTGACCAAAACCAGGTGCATTTCCAAGTTCGCTTCTCATTACACCATCTTCGTTTATAACTAAAATAGCCGGAGCAGCAGTGGAAGGACCATAACCCACGTACTGATCGTAGTAACCTGCAAGCAAATCGCTTATCTGGTAAACTCCGGGTGCAAGTTTTGCAATTTGAACAGTACCTCCAACACCTCTGTTTACCCTGATTCCGTCATAAGTTCCCGAGGGAATTTCGAAAATGTCATATCCTGTAAAACTTACAATGCTTACCCTTCGGTTGATATAAAAATCATAACCTGCTGAATTCGTAACCTTATACTGAAGTTTATAAGAACCTGTAATATTCACATTTACAGAATTCAAAACCTCGTAAGTAAGTTCGGTAGTATCACCGTTTGCTATTTCCATGGCATGGATACCCGGATCTACAAATGGTGTTCCTTTAAAAAGAACCATTGGATTGCTTCCGATTAATTCCATAACTGGAGCCGGTGTTTCTTCGGTAATGAAACTGTCATAATCTTTCTCGCATGAAGAGAGAAAAACCACAGCAGCCAGTATTAATATTGAATATATTATTTTCATCTCATTATAATTTTTAATTTTCCACCATACTTTTGTAAAATCACATCGGCATCTGTCAAACTCTTATATTCCGCGGCATTCGAATTAAAATTCAATTCACTGTCGGGATAAGGAAATCTTCGTGGCAGAACTCCGCCGGAAGTACCTAATTTGCTGTAAATAAGTGTTCCCGGAATATAATTTCCAGGTAATATATAGCCTTCAGCAATCTGGTCACTTATTAACGATTCTTCAGGAAAACCGGTTCTCACTCTTTCGATATGAGATTCAATACCGCGGCCACCATCAGCAGCATCAACCCATTTTTGCATAATAATTGCTTTTAACTGATCATTAAATCCAGTTGTTGGAAAAGCATATGCACCAGTCAATAAATCTCCAATATCTGCTCCCATTCGGTTAAATGATTCTGACACGCCACTTTCGTAATATGCTTTCGCCATTTCGGTATTACCCAGACGCAAATAGGCTTCGGCAATTAACAATTCTGATTCTGCATAGGTCATCCAGTAAACCGGCATAACAGGTTCAAGAATTGGGGAAGCAATTAAATTAGGCGCTTCAAACTCGGTTGACGGCACATTGTATGATCCCGGAACCAACCCGTAAAAATTACCAGCAACCGGAACAAACAAACTTTCGATACGTGTATCTCCATTTGCTTCGAGATAGGAAGTAAATGTGGCACAAGCTTTTAAATTGTTGGTTGTGTTTAACTGCCGCTGGTCGCTTTCGTACAGCGGATTTGATTTACTGTCGGCATCCTCAAAATTGGTTACTGCGACGTCTTTATCGAGCAAATAAATATTTTCAGCTTCCAAATCGGCAATCAACTTTGTAATCTCGGTTGTTGCAAATGCTGAATTGGCATCAAACTGCCGCAGCAAAATTCTTAAGCGCAATGAATTTGCAAATGCTTTCCAGTCTTCAAGTTCACCTCCAAAAATTATATCGTTTGCTTCATACAGTTCCGGAACAAATGAATTGAAATCTTTATCCAATGCATCCACCAGTAAAGCATAAATATCGGCGTAAACATCCTCACCCTTGTCAACAACGGGATTTAACTTTTCAGCACCAAGAAATGCTTCGGAATACGGAACATTTCCGTACAAATCAACCAGATATTGAAATCCGTATGCTTTAATTACAGCACCCATTAAATAGGCACCCCATTTTTCATCAGCTTCCACTTTTTTCAGGAAGATTTCATTGTCACTCAATCCATCAACAAACATTGCACGATAAGATCGGTCGATGACATTTGTGTTACTGCTAATTGCATAAGATTCGTAAATCTTATACTGAGAAGAGGTATTATTCTGAGCCCAATGTTGCGACCAGAAAGAACCAATCAATCCCCAATCGGCACAATACACATTCGTTACCGCAGCAATTGATGAAGTTAAAAGCAATTCATCCGAAACATCTGTTGGATAGTTTGGATCTTTATTAACGTCCAGAAAATTATCACAGGAAGATAAAAACAGGACAACGCAAAATATTATAGATAACTTTTTCATTCTGTATTCTATTTAAAAGGTTAAATCTAATTTCAAACCATAGGTCCGAACTCCCGGAGCACCGTTAAACTCACCAAACAATCCCTCAATATCATTATCCCATGTAGTTGTTTCGGGATCGACAAAACTGTTTTTTGCAGGTGTCCACAAGAATAAATTTCTTCCAAAAACGGAAAGGTTTGCCGAAGAAAGAAATGTGCGTTCAAGCATTGAACTTCCAAAACGATATGAAAGTGAAACTTCCCTGAGTTTTATAAAAGTTCGTGGAATAAGCCTTGAACTTTCAATAGGCTTATTCGTATTCGCTGAGTAGTATTCGTGCCAGTTATCGACAACCGGTGTTGTATTTTCAACGTATCCGGTTACATTCCCATCTGCATCTTTTACTTCGGTCACAGTATTTGGAATAATCCACGGCCGTCTGTCGTTGGTAGTAGATTGTTCGTTGTTACCTGACCAGAATGTAGCACCAGCGGTATTTGAATACATTAGTCCTCCGTTTTGGGTATCAATCAGGAATGATAATTTAAAACCTTTAAAAGATAAATTGTTTGTAAACGACATATTAAAGTCGGGAACTGATGAGCCCACAAGAATTTTATCACCTTCAACCGGCAATCCATTGTCACCTACGATAATTTTTCCGTCAGGCGAATATTTGTAATCCGGAATACGGTACATTCCCAGTTGTTCTCCGGGAATGGCAACAAATTCTGTTTCGTAGGCCGAATTTATCAGGTATTCCGAAACACCTAATTCTTCTGATAACTCGTCGAGTACCATATTTGCCTTATTAAACAGGTAGATAAAATCCCAGGTGAAATTGTGGGTTTTTACAGGAGTTACATTCACCATTAACTCAATCCCATCGTTTGTTATTTGACCCAGATTGGAAGTAATTTCGCGATAACCCGATGAAGCAGCAATATTTGCCAGCATTATCAAATCGGTTGTGGTTTTTTTGTAATAAGCAAGGTCAATCCCTAATCGATTTGAAAAGAACCTCAAATCGGTACCAATTTCCAATTCCTTTGAAATTTCAGGTTTCAAATTCGGGTTTCCCAAACGTTGATATTTTTCGTAAGCAGGTATTCCTCCAACCGGGTAATTTGTAAAACCAAATCCTCCTGAACGCAAAATTGAAGGTCTGTAAATTTCTGAAGTCATAAACGGCGCTGCATCATTTCCGGCAAATGCATAACTCAACCTGAGTTTTCCGTAGGAAAGTGTTTTGTTTTTAGGTAACAAATCAGAAAAAATAAATCCCAAAGTTGCTCCCGGATAGAAAAAAGAATTATTTCCGATTGGCAGTGTTGAAGACCAGTCGTTTCGAGCCTGGAGATTTACAAATAAAAAGTCGTTAAATTCCAACCCCAACTGACCAAAAACGCCAATTAGCCTGCGCAAATATTCACTTGTATAAACTTCGGCTGCACCGCTAATATTTCCAACGTTATAATATCCTGGAACCACAAGTCCTTTCGAAACAATATTTACCCGTTTGAATGATCGTTGGTTTATGTTGTTTCCAACAAGTAAATTGTATTTTAAATTACCACCGAATAAATCAACTTCGTTTTTATAAGTTGCTACCAGGTCGCTGTTTAACTGTGTCTGATATTTTGCTTCTTCCTTTACAGCGCCGGCAACATCGTTTATAGTTCCATCATTGTTTGAACCCGGGGTAACTTTGGCAACAGCGCCATGAACTTTTGAAAATTGGGAATAAGTATCCAATCCGCCGGTAAATGCAATATCCAATCCTTCAGCTAGTTCCCGGGTAATATTAAGGTTTCCGATTACCCTGTTTTGATTGGCCTTTGCCCCTGTTTCATTTAAGGTGAAATATGGGTTTTGGGCATATCCGTTGTAATAGTTGTCAAGGTTATTGAATTTATATTTATAATCTCTGTAATCGGGCAAATAATGGTTTACAGGCTGATACAAAATATCAGAATAAATAACTGCCCCTGTTCCGGCATCATCGCCCTGCCCCGATGGAATTGTTTTTTGCTCCCTGTTTATATAGGTCATTCCAAAATTTAGTTTCGTTTTTTCTGTTCCGCCATTTGCTTTAAATGTCAAAGTATTTCTGTCCAGAATGTCAACCGGTCCCGGAAGTACGCCATCGTTAGTTGAATTTGTGGCAGATGCATACCAGCCAATCAGATTATTACCTCCAGAAAGGGCAATTGTATTATTTAGAGAATATCCATATTCATAAACATCTCTGATACCATTTTCTTTATATGAATAAGGAGCAACTTGCTGCACATTATCAACAACATAGCCGGTTAGCCGGTCTTTTCCGTCCATTACCGGTCCCCAGCTTCCGTTTTCCTTTGTATCAAAAGTTCCGCTCCAACCCTGTCCAAATCTCTTTTGAAAATAAGGCAGTCGTCCAACTTCTGTGTAGGCTGATGAACTTGAAAAATTCACAAGCAAATCATTGTTCTTCACACCTTTTTTAGTTGTAATCATAATAACGCCGTTTGCTGCTCTTGAACCATAAAGGTTTGATGCTGCGGCACCTTTTAATACTGAAATAGTTTCAATATCGGCAGGATTGATATCGGCAGCGGAATTACCAAAATCAACTTTGGCATTTACATTCATTGAATTCTCGGTGGCATTTCCACTGAAAACGAGTTATTAATTGGCACACCATCAACAACATAAAGTGGCTGGTTGCTACCTGTCATTGATGATAGTCCGCGCACTAAAACCCGGGTTGCCGCTCCCGGAGCGCCCGATCCTGCTGAAATTGAAACACCCGCGACTTTACCTTGCAAAGCTTTTGTGGCATCATCATTTCCAACATTACCAAAATCTTCGCCACTGAACTCACTAACCGAATAACCGAGAGCTTTTTTATCTCTCTTTATTCCCATTGCAGTTACTACAACCTCTTCAACACCAAACGTTTCAGCTTCAAGTGAAACATTGTAAACCGTTTCAGCGCTAATTGGTATTTCTTTGGCTTTCATTCCAACAAAAGAAAAAACAAGTACTTCGCCTAAAGGAACTGTCAGCGAATAATTCCCGTTGGAATCTGTAATTGTTCCGCTAGTTGTTCCTTTTACAACTACTGAAACACCGGGAATTGGCACACCATCGCCTGCATCGGTTACCAGTCCCGTAATTTGCTTTGTTTGGGCAAACAATGAGCTCACCCCCAAAAACAAAGCCATTACTAATAGCAGTAATTTTTTCATAGATAAAGTTTTATAATTAATACTCAAGGGTTTATTAGCCCTTTTTGGTTTTTTTGAACATTAAAAAACTCCCGCCGGAGAAACGGGAGTTGATACCTGTCAGCTGATCAGATATTTAGCACTTTTACACTCTTTTTACGCTGTTTAACTATTTCTATGTAAAATCAAATGTGCCTTATTTAAAAATATTTTCCGTTTGTTCTCCGTAATTGTTTAATTTTTCACAGTTTGCCGGGGTCGGCTAAAACCCTGTAGTTCAAATACATTTTGCAAAAAGAAAGTATATTAAAATGCTTTTTACAAATTGGAATTCAGTGACAATTTCTGTTTTTCACAATTTTTAACCAAACTTATATAATTAGGAAAAGTGTATTTTGAAAAATCAACTACTGACAGATTAGTGACTGTAAAAGACACGAATCCGTACATTAAACTGTTTGTGGGTAAAATAGTGGCGTTGATATATCAAAACTTGCTGATACGGGTTTTTGGGAGATTTAAATAAGGGCAAAAAAAAGGCGGGAAAATTATTCCTGCCTTACTATTTTATGCCGCAATACCGGCAAAAGCTTTTGAAAGCACATCGGGGTACATCTCTTTAAAATTCTCGTTGCACCATACAAAAAGTTCCCTGACCTGATCTTCTTCAAGCCAGCCAATACACTTGTTTAATTCCTTGTTAAATAACTCGCGACTGAAACTCACTTTTGGTAAAATAACTTTTGCATATTCCAACATAACTTTGATATTTTATGGTTTGCGTTTTCAATATAACAAGTTAATTTTAATTGAAGTATGCCAATTGTCACGGTTTAACAATCATTAACTGTAAAAGACTTTTTTGTCTTTTTGTATTTTGCTGATATTTTGAAGTTTACATGTAAATTTGTTAAATATGTTTTACAACAGTTAAAATCATTGAACAATTATATTTTCACATTGAACATGTATAAATGTTTTATGGATTTCTAATTTCTTTCACAAAAACCGAAATTGATTCTTTTAATTTTAATTCAGGATTGAATGATTTCACAAAAGCACTGCCGATAATTGCCCCGTTAGCATATTTACATGCATTTGCAAACGTGGCGTTATCAGAAATCCCAAATCCGATTAATCGAGGGTTTTTCAGGTTCATATGCTGAATCCGTTCAAAATAACTTTTTTGAAAATCTTCCACTTTTTTACCGGCACCGGTTGTTGATGACGATGAAACCATATAAATAAAACCTGAACACGCATCATCAATTTGTCTGATGCGGGTTTCTGAAGTTTGCGGCGTGATCAGCAAGATATTGTGCAGGTTACTTTTTAAGAAAATGTCCTTGAATTCATTTTCAAATTCGTTTAAGGGGAGGTCGGGAAGAATGGTGCCGTCGATACCAATTTCAGTACATTTTGTACAAAATCGCTCAACCCCAAATTGATAAACGGGATTGAAATACCCCATTAAAACAAGCGGTATTTTACTGATTCGCGAATGTTTTTTAACTGTTCGAAAAGCAATTCGAGGTTCATCCCGTTTTTTAGCGCTGTTTCGCTGCTGCGCTGAATGGTTGGCCCGTCGGCAGTTGGATCTGAAAACGGGATACCAATTTCTATCAGGTCAACCCCTTTTTTTTCAAGGAGTTGAATGATTTCAACAGTGTCGTTCAGGTTTGGGAATCCTGCGGTAAAATATACCGACAATATATTTTCTTTTTTCGTTTCGAAAAGGTTGTTGATACGGTTCATTATTGTAAAGTTCTAAATCCCAAGAGGGGGACTAAAGGGTTGTTAATTTTCATCTGTTGTTTCTTTTTAGCCTCCCCCGGGGGGGGGGGGGGGGGAGATCAATACCCAAAATAATCCAGATACGTTTCCATATCTTTATTTCCACTGCCTGAAAGATTGATAACATTCACATCATCAGGTTTCATTTTAATTTTATCAAGGGCAGCTAACGCGTGTGCCGATTCGAGTGCCGGAATGATACCTTCTTTCTGGGTAAGAAAAAGTGCGGCTTTCAACACTTCTTCGTCGGTTGCCGAAAGAAATTTCGCCCGACCTGTTTTAAACAAATGGGCGTGGAGCGGGCCAATTCCCGGATAATCCAAACCAGCAGAAATAGAGTATGGTTCGGTAATTTGACCATCGCGGTTTTGCATGAGGATTGTTTTTGCTGAATGTAATACACCTGTCGAGCCAACCACTAGGGTTGCCGCTGTTTCACTGGTTTCCACTCCTTTTCCGGCGGCTTCTACACCAATCAATTCAACCTGCTCGTCATCCAGAAAATGGTAAAACGCCCGGCAGCATTACTTCCACCACCAACACAAGCCAAAACACGGGTTGGTAACTCGCTTCCGGTTTGCTCTTTCAACTGCCATTTCATTTCAGCACTTATAACCGACTGAAACCTGGCAACCATATCGGGATAAGGATGTGGCCCCACAACCGAACCGATAATATAATGCGTGTCTTCCGGGTTGTTAATCCAGTCGCGCATCGCTTCGTTGGTTGCGTCTTTCAGAGTTTTGTTGCCACTGTGAACAGGAACCACCTCGGCACCCAGCATTTTCATCTTTTTTACATTCGGGGCTTGCCGCGCAACATCGAGCGCACCCATGTAAACCACGCATTTTATGTTTTTCAGCGCGCAAACTGTTGCTGTTGCAACACCGTGCTGACCGGCACCGGTTTCGGCAATAACGCGTGTTTTCCCCAGTTGTTGCGCCAGCAAAATCTGACCGACTGTATTATTCAACTTGTGGGAACCGGTGTGGTTCAAATCTTCGCGTTTTAAAAAGATTTTTGAACCGTAATGTTCCGACATCCGGCTGGCATAATAAAGCGGAGACGGGCGGCCCACATAATCTTTTAAAAGCTTGTCGAATTCAGTTTTAAATTTTTCAGACTGAATGATTTCGAGATAGCGGTGTTCCAGTTCATCAATATTTGTGAACATCATTTCGGGAATCCATGCACCGCCGAACTCTCCGTAGTAGCCTTTTTCGTTGACCTGGTATTTCATTTTATTATAGTGTGAGATTTTTAGATTTAAGTATCAAGACAAGAAAAGAAGATTTCATTTTTTAAGTTCATTAATAAATTTCTCAAGTTTTTCAAAGTTTTTTAATCCGGGTTCATCTTCAAAACCGCTGTTTAAATCAACGCCAGTAAGTTTTGGGTGGTTAATTGCTTTAACAGATTCAACATCTTCCGGCCCAATTCCACCACTCAAAAAAAATGGAATGTGTCCTTCATATTTTTCAAGAATTTGCCAGTTGAATTTTTCACCCGAACCACCGTGGCTTTTTGTTTTTGTATCGAAAAGGAAAAAGTTGGCTACTTTTTCGTATGGCTCGGTGGTTGAGAAATCAAAATTATCATCGACATTAAAAACCTTGATAATTTTTAATCCCTGTCTTTTTAACATTTGACAGGTTTTCGGATTTTCTTTTCCATGCAATTGAACCCATTCAAAACCCAGGTTTTTTGCAAGTCCCATTATTTCAAAAGCATTTTCATCGACAAAAACTCCCACTTTTGGTTTTTCTGACTGAAATAATCCGGTTTCGGGAGTTAGCCCGATGTATCTTTTTGAAGACGGGTAAAAAATAAAACCCAAAAAGTCAACATCCAGTTTTTCAACCTGTTGCCGATTTTCAGTGTATTTCATACCGCATACTTTTATTCGCAGTTCTCTTTTCATAATTCAGCAATAAAATTTTTACATGCTTCGCCCGGATTATCCGTTTTCATAAATGTTTCGCCAATAAGAAAGCCTTTAAAACCGTGTTGACGCAGGTAGCTGATTTCTTTGGCTCCGGTCAAACCGCTTTCAGAAATTTTTACAAATTTATCAGGAATCAGTTTCGAAAGTTTAACCGAAGTTTCAACATCAACTTCAAAAGTTTTGAGGTTGCGGTTGTTTACGCCCACAATATCAACAAAATCGTTTATAATTTCCAGTTCCTGTTCGTTGTGAATTTCCATCAAAACATCCATTCCAAGTTCTTTTGCCTTTTGAGCCAGTACTTCAGCCTCACTTTTTTCCAGACAGGCAGCTATCAACAAAATTACATCGGCACCAAAAGCTTTTGCTTCAATAATCTGGTAGGTGTCAATCATAAAGTCCTTACGCAGAATCGGAATTCCAGGGTTGGTTTCGCGGGCTTTTACAAGATTAGCCATTGTTCCGCCAAAATATTCGTAATCGGTTAAAACTGAAAGACAAGCAGCTCCTGCGTTTGCATAACCTAAGGTAACTTCCTCAACTTTTACCCTGAAATTTATTTCTCCCTTTGAAGGTGATTTTTGTTTGAATTCGGCAATAATTCCTGAAGAGCCAGCTTTTAAAAGATTTGCTTTTAACGAATTACATTTTCTTGAAAAAACGGGTATTTTTCAAGCTGCTCAATGCTCACCAACTTTTTTGGTTTGCCACTTCCACTTTTTGTGGCTATTATTTTATCGAGAATGTTTTCTTAGTTGATTTTAGTTTTGAATCTGGATATAATTTTTTTGGCTTTGGTTAGTATTTTTTTATTCAATTATAGCTTTTAGTTTGGTTAGCGCGCTTTTGCTCTCAAGCGATTCGCGGGCCATTCCAACGCAATCCATCAAAGATTTTTCGGGATAATAAATATGCAACCCGAGCGCAGAATTTGCAATTACTGCATTGTTTTGCTCCCTTGTACCGTTTCCTTCAAAAATATTTATAAAAATTTTTGCTGCCTCATCAATTGATTCGCCACCAAACAGTTTTTCGGGTTGAATTTTTTCCATCCCAAAATCAGAAGGTGTCAGCAAAAAATCTTTGTGGTTTGAAGCAACATGCGTGTCGGCAGTGAGCGAAATTTCATCATATCCATCCATGCTGTTTACAATGGCATAATTTACATCGAGTGTTTCATAAACATTCTTGTAATGATTGAAATTCTCCAGATTATTTACACCCAAAATCTGAAATTTTGGTGACGAAGGATTTATCATCGGACCAAGAATATTAAAGAAAGTCTGCACTTTTAAAGCCCGCCGAACCGGAGCAATATATTTCATTGCCGGATGAAAAAGCGGTGCATGATGAAAACAAAAATTTCCTTTATCGAGGTCGCTTTTCAGTTTTCCCAGATCGTTACTGAATTTGTAGCCCAGCAATTCAAGCACGTTTGACGAGCCGCTTGTTGATGAAACCGCATAATTGCCGTGCTTTGTAACTTTTACACCAGTTCCGGCAATTACAAAACATGATAATGTTGAAATGTTAAAAGTGTTTTTACCATCGCCGCCGGTTCCAACCACATCAATGGCGTTGTACTCTGAAAGGTCCGTCGCCAGGCACATTTCTACCATTGCATCGCGGAAACCTGCCAACTCAACAGATGCAATTGGGCGCATTTTAAAAACGGTTAAAAATGAAGCAAATTCGGGTTCGGAATGTAATCCTTTACCTACTTCGAGCAGGCTTTTTTGGCTTGATCTCGTGTTAGTATATTTCCTTCGAAAAGGTATTCCAATGTTTTTTTCATTCTAATCAACTTTTTTAAGTTAGTTTGTGACGTTGTCAGCCCCGATAGCCATCGGGGGCACGCTGACAAGTCAGTGGCTTCTATACTCCTCCTTCGCTGGAGTTAGAGGGGTACTTCAACCAATTCGCAATAATCTTTTCTCCCAAAGGTGTTAGAACTGATTCAGGGTGAAACTGTACTCCTTCTACATCAAATTCCTTGTGTTTCATTGACATTATCAGTCCATCCCGATCGTAACTCGTAACCTCAAAACAATCGGGCAGTTCGTCTTTCTGCACAATCCACGAGTGGTAACGACCAACTTCAAAAGTGTCGGGCAGGCCTTCAAAAAGAACAGAGCGGTTGGAAGTTAGTTCAACCGGAGTTGCAATTCCGTGCAAAACGCGATTCATGTTGTGCAGTTTTCCGCCAAATGCTTCACCAATGGCCTGATGGCCCAGACACACGCCAAGGATACTTTTTGTTGGACCATATTTTTTAATAATATCGAGCAACAACCCTGCTTCTTCAGGAATTCCCGGACCAGGTGAAAGCACGATTTTATCGTATTTTTCGATTTCTTCCAATGGGATTTCATCGTTGCGAAATACATCAACCTGCAAACCCGATAATTTTTTGATAGCGTGCACCAGATTGTAGGTAAAAGAGTCGTAGTTGTCTATTACTAGAGAAGCCTCCCCCCCCAAGGAGGGTGATTGGCCGTTTTGGTTGTTTTTCTTCCTGTATCATTTTTCCAATTTTATGTTGTTTTTTTTTTTCCCCCTCCGGGAGGTGGGGGGGAACTTTTTTTAATTAATCCCTTTTGCCATTTCAATTGCTTTTTTCAGGGCTGCCAGTTTGTTATTTACTTCCTGTAATTCACTCTCTTCCTGCGAATCGGCAACAATACCCGCACCGGCTTGGTAAAAAAGCTTGTTGTTTTTACTCAGGAACGAACGGATCATAATAGCGTGGTTCAAAGTCCTGTCGAAACCTAAGTAACCAATGCAGCCACCATAATATCCGCGGTTTTGATTTTCGTATTTATCAATCAATTCCATGGCTTTATATTTTGGTGCGCCTGATAAAGTTCCTGCGGGGAAAGTTTCGCCTAAAACTTTTATGAGATTTGTATCATCGGTAATTTCACCTGAAACCTGTGAAACAAGATGGATTACATGCGAATAAAACTGAACTTCGCGATATGTTTCAACAATAACATGGTCTGCATTTCTGCTCAGGTCGTTTCGGGCAAGGTCAACCAGCATTACATGTTCTGCGTTTTCCTTTGGGTCTTTGCTGAGTTTTTCAGCCAGTTCGCGGTCTTGCTCATCATTTCCGGTGCGTTTAAAAGTTCCTGCGATGGGGTGAATGTAAGCTTTGTTTTTTTGAATACGGATTTGCGCTTCGGGGCTTGACCCAAAAATGCGGTATGTTCCATAATCGAAATAAAACAAATAAGGCGAAGGATTGATGGAACGCAAAGAGCGGTACACATTAAAATCATCGCCCTGAAATTCCTGCGTAAACTGCCGGCTCAAAACAATCTGAAAAACATCGCCACGGTAGCAGTGTTCTTTTCCGCGGGTTACCATTTGTTTGTAATCATCGTCAGTAATGTTTGAGGTCTCTATTCCAACCGGTTCAAATTTAGCTGTTGAAAAGTTAAGGTTCACCAGTAAATGGTGGATGTAATCCATTTGAGAAGCTTCCCCATTCAATAAATTTTCAACAATGTGAATGATGTTTTTGTGGTGGTCGATTGCAATTACATATTTGTAGAAACAATATTTCACTTCCGGAATCTGATATTCCGCCTTTTTTTCCGCTGTAAATTTTATATTCTCAAAATGCTGGATTGCATCGAAATTTACATAGCCAAAAAGTCCGTTTGCAGGCAATTCGATTTCGTTTGAATCGACATCAAAAGTCTGAAAAAAGCTTTCCAGTTCATTGTCTAAACTCCTTTCTTTTGAAAGTTTGAATTTTTCCACTTCTTTTCCGGGAAGCTTTTTCTCCACCTCGCTATTGTTAACCGTGAAATCGGCAACCGGATTGAAACAAATAAAGGAATAGGCATTTTCGTTGCCATGATAATCCGAACTTTCGAGAAGGATTGAGTTAGGGTAAAGTGTTCGCAATCGCAGGTAAACACTAACCGGTGTTACCGTGTCAGCCAAAATTTTTCGTACTGCGGGTTTAAATTTTAATTTTTCCATTTTGTCAATTTTTAGCCCCCCGGAGGGGGGCTTTTGGAAAGCTGTTTATAATTTATTTTTTATCTTCTCTTTTTTCTCCCTCTCCTCTGGGGAGGGATGGGGTGGGGCTTCCTAAAAAAAACGGCTCACCGTGATTCGATGAGCCGTTTTATATTGCTTTTACGCAATGGCATTCCCTCTCTTCACGGTTGTAAAAAGTTGCTTTGCCACCACCAAAAATTATTATTCAAATTCATACTAATAAAATTAAAAAACCTGCTCTTTACAGGAGCAGGCTCATTTTGCGTATATTTTTAAAAAATACCAATATGGCTCTTTAACTCCTGACTTACGTAAGAAGACCCCACCACGGAAGCCATATTGTATTTGTATTTTGTGTCATTACTATTTAAATTGATTCCAAAAGAATGAAAAATTTTTCCAAAATCAAAATTGTTTTCACTTTTATTAAAAATTATAATCCGATACTTTAAAAATTGAACGCTGAACTTTAAACCTTTTTATTGAGCCAAAGTAAACCTGAAACTAATTCCAATATTTGTATTCGACGTAGGAAATGAAAGTGAGGTAAATGGCGTGTTGATTATTTTATCAAAGAAAATCCGCATCTGAAAACGGTCGCTTAACATATAGTCGGCGTAGGTTTTAATCGTAACAGCACTTTGCCCGGCGGTTAACTGATCTTTATCTTCGTCCAACTGGCGTAAAAGAGTCAGGTTCTTCCTGTATGATAAATCTGCACGTATATTCAGGTCGTTGGAATATGCCTGTTGCGATTTTTTTGTTTTTATAATTAAATCCATTTGGGTAAAACGATAGCCCAAACCCAAAGTATATTCATTGCTCAGAGTTTCAGTAAGCTGGCTGTTGGCAAATGCAAGCTGCAGGCTTCGCGAACGTTTAATTTCGCCACGGGTCGTGAGGTCACTCATCCACATAATATCAATATTAATGAGCGGGCTGAAGGATTCCATGATACTTACCGAATTAAAATCATAGGCAGAAATAAAATTATCTGCAATATCGCGAATGTAGGTAAATCCGTCATTTTCCTCCTGGTAATTCAGGTTGGTTATAAATGAACCGACCGTGTAACTTGAACGGTATGCATGTGTAAAATTCAGCGAGCGGATATATTTGTTTAATCCCGGAATTTTTGAAACCATACCTTCGTAACGAACACTCCAGTTGGGCCTCATGTATTTGATAGCAGGAAACATACCCAGTGAAACTTTGCCGGGATCTTTATTCTGATAAGCTGCTAAAAATGCCGGAACAAGAACTTCCACCGAATTTGGCCCGTAACCATCAGGATAACCTGGGTAATCCGGGTTTGGTGCTGTGGGATCGTAACCAAAACCATTGTCAGCAGGCCGCTGATCGGCCAAACGACGGGCAATAATCGTGCGGTTTGCTTTTAACTGCTCAAATGGGTCCGACTTGTAATTGTTATCTTTCCCAAACTTGGTAAAAGCTGTACCCCATGTAATTGTTGACATACTAAAGTTTCCCGATTCGGTATAACTGTTGGCATTGAAATTTCCTGTTGAATAATCGTAATTGTAAAATTCGGTGGTATTTACAGCAAACGCCCGGTCGGAAGTTACATCGATCCTCAAATCGGGAAGCGGTTCAACTGTAGTTCTTAAACTAATTCGTTCACTTTTTGTAAAAAGGTAAGGCGTATTTAATGTGGAGTCATTTGTTATCCAGCCGTTTGAAGATGCTTTTTTAGCAAAATCACGATCCTGCCAACCCATCAGGAACGGGAATCCGGGAGCATAACTTGCCGGTACATTGTAACCAAAACTTGCATCGGGCGAGTAGTTTCCACCACCAAAAAATGCTGGTTCGGGTAGGTAGCCGGGTAAAACCGTACCTCCATTTTTATTGTATGTGATCGAGAAATTCTGGACACCGATTAAAACACGTGTTGTAAGATCAAGTATATCTTTGAACAAGGTTTGGTCGCCAGGTTTCCCCGAAACAGTTAACATAGCTTGAGGTAGCTGATTCCATTGGTGTAATTTCAATCACATTTGCATCGATATAATTTACTTTTACCGGAATTACTTTACCCTCAACACCTGTAACAATTACCTTTATTTTCTTTGTATTGAGTTTGTGGGTAATTTTTTGTGCCGTATTTGCTTCAAGTTTTATGTTGTTGGTATAGGTTTGTTCCTTGGTTTTTGTTGGCGCTTCTTCTTTTTGCTGATTTTGCCTGTTACCTCCCTGCTGCTGGTTTAAACTTCCGCGTGCCCTCCCGGTTCTTCTGAATTTATTATTGACTTCTTTAAAATATGGTACTTTGTTGTACAAACTTGAAAATGTCATATTTCCGTTTACCTGCCAGTTTTGAGAGTTTTGAATCCTGTTTCCGAGTTTAATCGTGTCGGCTGTGATTGGCCCGGCAAGCCAGTTATAAGTTCCCTGGTAACGAACTGTTGATGATATAAAATTCAACATTTTAATCTGGTTGAACGGAAGGTTGTAAGAAACGTTTACATTGTGATCGTAGGTTGTTGGTCGTCCCAAATCATAAAGGCTGTTTAGTATTGAATCTTTTTTCCACTGATAATCATCGTCATTCTTGTTTATTCTTCCTTCAGGTTCATCAATCCTGTTAATTCCGCGCGATGAAAAATCAACTTTTAATGAACGTGAAACATCGTAGCGTAAATCGAAAAAACGATTCCAGAGAAAATCTTTTTCATAGGTTGGCGGAAGTATAAAATTTGGGTTGGTAATGTTCCGCGTTTTTGTTTCGTGGTAGCGCCTGTACAAGTCGGTCCTGAATGAAATTTGAGTTGGAAGCGGATAAAAGTTAAATGCTCCAATCAATTTTAAAGGTCCTTTTTGCAGAATCTTTACTTTGCTAAAGGGCTGTATCAGTTGTGGACGACTGCTAAAGTTGTATGAAAACATGGCTCGATGCTGCTTGTCACCATTCACTTCGGTGTTGATATCCCTTCTGGCAGATTCGTTGTATGAATAGGTAACAGCAAAGTTTTCAGGATCCCACAAATGCGTTTTTTCCTTATCGGTTTGTGGTTCAATTTTAACATTTGTGAAGTTTATACTTTTACGGGTTACCACATCCTGCGACATAAATTTAATCGAATCTTTTTCTGCTGGTTATCAGCGTGCTTCAATGATTCAGAAAGTTCAATATCAGGTTTCAGCGGATCATATTTCGGGTTTTGTGCACTGCGGGAATAGCCGTAATAAAATGGCAGTCTTACACCTATTTTTTCGGGGAAGAACTTACCCAAATCAAGTGATGCAGCTATATCGAATTCATTTACATCTTCAAGCTGGCGGCTGTTTTTGTTTTGATTGATGCTTCCGTAACCAGCAGTACTTGTGCGCCCGGCAAATGTAAAACTACCCAGATCAGCAAGTCTTGTTGATAAGCGCGCGTTTGCAGCCCAACCACCCTTTTCATCGGAATCTGACAAACGCAATTCGTTTACCCAGACTTCAACACTTTTGGGACCTGTATTCAATTGCCCTTTTTTGTTCCTGATTCCCATCATCATTACCTGCACATTACCGAGGTTCGGGCTACCTTTTATCTTGACTTTATTCCGGTTTTTATTCCAGCCATTATGTATCATCTCGTACACATCCTGAATAGAAACCGTTGATCCTGCCTGTCGCATTTCATCATCTCTTGCCAATTTAGCATTGGTGAATAAATCCATTGGGACATTTATCCGGTTTTCGTCTGGCCACACCGCATAACGATCACTTTCGTTATCACTATTATAACTATCGTAAGGAGTAAGTTTCAAAGGCAGTTCATATTCGTAATAGTTAAAGTTATAGTCGGATCCCAACCGGATAAAAAAGTAAAGTTCATCATCTTTTAAGGGGTATTCTTCTATTTCCTCGGCATGAACTTCGAGTTTTACCTGCTTGTATCTCCTGAAATCCATGTTAATCGATTTGTAAGATGCGCGTACATCGCCCTGTTCGAGTTCGGTTACTTTTAAAACCATCGACTGCTCGTTCAACTGCTGGAGTTGCGGGTTAGCCGGGTCGATAGTCCTTGAAATTCCGGGAGGCAAAATGTAGTTTATCGGCTTGCGACTACCATTTTCTTCAATACTCACTGCCGATACATTGAATTCGGCGTTTGGTGAAATCACATCCAAATCGCCAAGTTGACGGGTGTAGGTTCGCCAATCGGCACGAACAAGATCGAGTTCGGCAAAACGCAAAAAAGTAGAATCCTGAAAACCACGCATAAACATACGCAAAAAGCGGATTGATTTAAAATCGCTGATATTGCCAATTACTTTGTCGGGATCGCGGATTGGCACTTTAAACTGGTACCAGTTAACTTCCCCAACCTTGCCATTCTTTAATTGAACCCGGCCTTTTTTGACATCGGTTATAAAGTTTTGCCCAAGTACCATGTCGCTTTCCCGAATGCTGATTTTGTACTGGTAATATCGTTCATATTCATTCAGTGTATTGTCGCTGTTAATGTCTTCAACATCCGGAATTGTTGATGCTGAAGTTGGGTAACTTTCGGGCGACATTTCGGTAGTTGGCGAGTTTTTATCAGGGCCATTGAATTTTTTGTAACGCTGCAAAATATCAAGTCTTTCATCGTCATATTGAGATCCCCTATAATAATGGTAGTTATCACTTGCGGGGTCAACAGACAATTTATTGAAAACCTCGGAATTACTTGTGAATTCAGGTTTTTCAAATAATTGTCGAAGTGTGTTTTTTCGTCATCATCATTCAATCCATCAAAACCGATATCCTGATAAACTCTTGAACTTGGGTTATTATCGAAGGCATTCACAAGCGATTGTAATTTTGAAACCCGTCCCCAAACTGTTGTATCTAAATCCCTTAACGTCCCGTCAATTGGCAGCCCGTTTTCAAATGCTTTTCGCGAATCTTTTAAAACATCTTCCGAAATATCGCCAAGGTTGAAATAAAGATCACCGCCCTGGTGAACGCCCGTTGTATCATAAACAAACGGATCCATCAACCAGAACTCGATATGTTCGATATTAGAGGTTTCAAAATCGCTTGTTTCAATTTTGCGCATGATACCACCCCACCTGGTTTCGGGCGCTTTTAATGTTCCGTCGGAATTAATACCCGCCGAAAGATTTCCGGTTCCATCGTCAAAATTGTATTGCCCGCGTTCTTTTGGATAAAATGCAAGGTCGAAAACCGGAATATTTGTCGGCTGCCCAGGAGGCGATTCTTTGGCAGGGAAAATTTCTTTTTCAAAAACCTCGCGCATGAAATGATTCGATTGCATTTCGAGGTCGTTTTTGATATAATCGGGAGTTAAAGTATTATTTCGAAGAAACAACGGATCGATCGTGTACCAGGCAAGGTTTGCGCGGTTCATACCATAATCCAGTTGGTTAGTGAGGCCACCTTCAGGAAACAAATCGGGCTGGAACTGTGGCGTACTTGCCAAGACCCAGGCCTGGCGTGCTTTTAGAGAAATTGAAGTTTTTGTGCCTTCAAAATCGTCGACATACACTGTTCCGGCTTCGCTGATTTGTTTTGATGAACCCGGTATCAACTGGGCAATTTCAGCTTCGAGATTAATTGTTGAAGGCGTATTTGTTGTATAAAACGGGAGTGCATCAATAGCTTTTGTCAGCAACATACTTTCGGTTGAATAACGTGCATCCATCCCGATTACCATGTTCGAAATTGGGTCGCTACCATAATTCACTTTCTCAGTTAACGGTCTTTCATAAGCATATAAAAAAGTTCCTCCAATGTTCAATTTGTCTGAGAAGGCATAATTTGCATAAGCTCCCATCAATGTTTTTCGTTGCATGCTGAACATGTCTTCGCTTTCAGTTGAAACCGAAATTGGGGTTCCCGCCTCAAGTAAAGCCTGGTGTATAACTTTTACCCTACCTAAAGTATAATCAACAGTATAATCAACATTTTCAACAAGTTCGCGCCCGCCAGCAGTTACTTTTACCGAACCTTGTGTAAGGTTGAGCGTATTCAGCATAATTTCGGAACTTGATGAACCTTTGTATGTCCCGATTAGCCTGAATTTATTATGTTCGGCATCCTGTTGTGCATAAGTCCGTGTTGAATCATACAACGATTGAAATGTATATTTTTCAATAAGTACCGGGTCCTGAAGTGAATCTGCCAGATGTTTTCCAAAAGGTTCGAGCACAGGAAAGATGATTCTTCCGTTACGTGATTGCACAGTTATCCCCTCAACAAAATCGAAAACACCATCTTTATAGGGGTCCAATTGTTTGTTCAGTTTGTCGAGATTCATTACTTCGAGAAGAATGTGCCCGTTGATCCTGCCTTCAGGAATGTAGTTAATATTGGTACCGGTTGAATCGTTTTGGTACACAATATTCATGATAAAATCTTCATTTGTCAACTGGTTAGCGTTGAGATTGTAGATATTTTTCATCATCAACTTCCAGGTTGGCAGTTTCGGCGAAAGATTGGTGCCTTTTAAAAGTTTTAAAATTAATGTTTGAGGAGTTGCTACCCCGTCGGTTGAAAACTCGCCCACCTGGTAGGTTACTCCGTTTGAAGTGTAGTTGAAAGCCACAGCCAGAACCTCATCGGTATTCAATCCCGAATTGAGTGAAATGTAACCGAGTTTTTCGTTTATTGTATATTCTGATGTGCTAAGTTTACGTGCCTGTTCAATTTTTTCGAAATCGCGGCCACCAATAAACTGGGTACCAAACTGCGCCATAACCGAAGTTATATTTTCAACATACCGGACATCGCTGTATGTATTTGCCATTTCGTAGTACAGCCCGTTTGCATCGTTAAACGGATAAATATTTTGCGGGTAAGGCAGTCCCAATGTTTCCTGGAATTGCGGAATTTCATTGTAAACATTTGGGTTGTGTTCGCCAAGATCCTGTAAAGCCAGCAAGTTTCGGGCTTCGGTAAAATTGCTTGATTTATTTGTTACCCAAACTTCAATTTTATTGATACTGATTGGCGTTAGAGGAACTGCAGTGTTACGCAACCATTTATCGTAATTTTCGCGAAAATAATGAGATAAAAAGAAGTGGCGGTTTGCATCGTAATTCTCTGCCGAAATTTCGAAATTGGTAATTTGCGCTCCACCTTCGGTTTCAACTGTTTGCGATTCGCCTTTTTGCTGCGAGAAAATTGTTGTCAGTGATAGTTTTCCAAACTGCATTTCAGCCTTCACCCCAAAAAGGTTTGAAGCGCCTGTTATCAGCGAACCATTTAATGGAAGTGATACATTTCCTGCTTCAATCTTTTTAAGTATTTCATCTTCTTCTCCTGTATATTCCAGGTTCATTTTGTTTTCGTAATCAAAAGATGCCTCAGTATTGTAATTCACCCGCATGTTCATTTTTGTTCCGATTTGCCCCGTAACATTCATTTGTATTTTTTCATCGAAGTCGAATGTGGGTACTTTGCGCAAACGCTCAGGAATTGCAGGGTTTTCGGTGGCATTCATCTGGTAAGCGAAACTTACCTCAACATAACCCTGCGGAACAATATTTACTGTATTCCCACCAAAAATCCGGTTGAATGATTCTCCTCCAATTGTCAATTCCGGAATCAGCGACCGTTTCTGATCTTCGGCCTGAATTTGCGAGCGTTGTTTCCAGTAATTTTTTATCGATCTGTCGAAATCATAATCAATATAATCGTCAAGCGACATGGTTTGCGGAAGCCGGTAGTTGAGTGTTCCCACTTTTTCGTAAAACACATACTGACCTGTAATCGGGTCGTATTCAACTTCATATTTTATATTGCTGGGTTTGTTCAGGAATAGTTTTAACGAATCGGTTTTTGTTGAACCAAAAGCAGGCTGATCTTTAAATGGAAAAGGAAGTGGTCCGGTTGTGTCAATTTCAACCGTATCCTGAACCTGGATATTGGTAATAAATGAATTTTCCACATTATTTACAGCATCGCCCGGTTTGGCAAGGTGAAGTAAAAATGTTAAAAATAGAAAGTAGAATATTTTATGCAAATTTTGGCCTGGTTTCATTCCCGTTTATAACCTTTTTAACGCTTGTTTAATTACGCTTTCAACGGTCGATTGCGGTTGCTCCTGAAGTATCTTTGATACGACTTTCTCAGCTTCCCTTTTTACGAATCCGAGCATAACTAATGCTGATAACGATTCATTTAGAATAGTATTGTTTGGCGAAAGGAAAATTTGGTCGGTTTCATACAATTTTCCGAGTTTATCTTTTAAATCGATAATGATGCGTTGGGCAGTTTTAATACCGATTCCTTTTACAGCTTTCAGCACTGCAACATTTTCTGTTGTAACGGCAACTGCAATTTCGTCAGGTGTCAACGAAGAAAGCATCATGATTGCAGTACCTGATCCAACCCCGTTCACCGAAATCAGGTTTCTGAAAAGATCGCGCTCGTTTTTGTCGGCAAAACCGTACAAAACATGAGCATCATCACGAATAACCTGGTGAAGATAAATTAATCCCTCTTTTTTGTTGTTGAATTTGCTGTAGGTATTTAAAGAAATATTGATGAAATAGCCAACACCACCGGCTTCAAAAATAATGTGCGCCGGATTTCGTTCGACAATAATCCCCCGGATAAATTCGTACATTTTTTACAGTTTAATTTTGATCGTCATCTTCTTCAAAATTCACACTTTCATCCACCTGATTTGGATTAACATTATATGTTTTAAGCGGATTTTTGCTTATTTCTTCATGGATTAACCGGTTCTTAAAAATATCGACTGCCAGATACATAGCCTGACGGAATGACTCGGGCGAAGCTTTGTCCTCCCCTGCAATTGAATATGCTGTGCCATGAGCCGGCGAAGTGCGGATAATTGGTAAACCGGCAGTATAATTCACGCCATGTTCAAAAGATGCCATTTTGAAAGGTATCAAACCCTGATCGTGGTACATGGCAAGTATTGCATCAAATTTTCTGTAATCTTCGGAACCAAAAAATCCATCTGCAGGATAAGGCCCCAAAGCAATTATCCCTTCTTTTTTTGCCTGAAGAATTGCAGGTAGTATAATGTCAATTTCCTCGTTGCCAAGCAAACCATTGTCGCCGGCATGCGGGTTTAGTCCAAAAACAGCAATGCGCGGTTTTGTTATCGAAAAATCCTGCTGCAGCGAGTGTGAAATTATCCTGAGTTTTGAAAGGATTGCTTCTTTTGTTATGTTTTTCGCAACTTCTGAAAGCGGCATGTGAGTAGTAACAACACCCATTTTCATGGTTTCGCTAACCATCAGCATTACATAATTGTTTGTTTTAAACCGCTGTGCCAAATATTCAGTGTGACCGGGAAAATTAAAATGTTCGCTTTGAATGTTGTCTTTGTTGATTGGGGCGGTAACCACCACATCAATTAACCCTTGTTCCAAATCGGTACAAGCCGCATCTAGCGCGTTGAACGAAGATTCCCCGGCTTCGCGTGTCGATTTCCCGAGTTCAACCCTCACATTATCATCAATGCAGTTTATAATGTTAACCCGTTTTGAATGAGCTTCATTTGCATTTCGGATATGGTTAAAACTCAAATTATCGACATTTAGTGCTTTGCGGTGGTAGGCTGCAACTTTTGGCGAACCGTAAATAATTGGGGTGCACATTTCAATCATGTGCGGTTCCATCAGTGTTTTAATAATCACTTCGTAACCAATCCCATTTATATCGCCTTGTGTAATACCTACTTTGATTGTATCTTGATTTCCCATTTTGTTCAGTTTCTTATTGATCGAAATTCCTTTTAAAGTGCCGTAAAGTTAATTTTTTAATTGATTTTTTTCAAAAAGTTATAAAGCAGCCGGGTGCCAAAACCAGTTCCACCAATCGGTCGGTAACTATCTTTTTCATCGAGGAAAGGAGTTCCGGCAGTATCGAGATGCATCCAGTTGTAACCGGTAAAATGTTCAAGGAATTTTCCTGCTATTGTTGATTGAGCTTCACGGGAACCGAGGTTATTCAGATCGGCAATTGAAGATTTTAATGGAAGTGCGTATTCGTCCCAAAGCGGAACTTCTATTAATCGCTCGTAAGTTTCATTTCCTGTGTCTTTCAAAATCTGAAGGTAAGCTTTTGTGTTGCCCATTACAACTGAAGCATATTTACCTGCAACAATATCAGCAGCACCAGTTAAAGTTGAAATATCGATAACCAATTCAGGCTCGTATTTTTTAGCATAACTTAAAGCGTCTGCCAAAATCAGCCGGCCTTCTGCATCTGTATTTTTTATTTCAACTGTTGTACCATCAAACATTGTAATTACATCGCCCGGCACATAGGCATTTCCATCGGGACGGTTGTCGGTAGCCGGAACAAGACCAATTACATGCACAGCAACTTTGTTTTTGGCAAGCGCATAAATTGTTGCTGCCACAACAGCTGCTCCGGCCATATCACATTTCATATAATCCATCGATTTTGGCGTAGGTTTTAAACTCAAACCACCCGTATCGAAAACAACCCCTTTTCCAACCAAAATTATTGGTTTTGAATTTTTAGCATTTTCGGGTTTCCACTCTAAAATTGTAAATGTTGGTGGGTCGATACTTCCCTTGTTAACCGCAAGCAAACCACCCATTTTCAGTGCTTCAATTTTCTGTTTGTGAAAAACTTCAACAGCAAAACCTGCTTCTTCACCCATTTTTTCGATCTCTTTCGAAAATTGAAGTGCCGTTAAATATGAGAGTGGTTCGTTCACAAGGTTTCGGGCATAAAAAACTGATTGTGTAAGATTTAAGATTTCTTCGATTTGATTTTCAGAAATACTGCCTTTTACAATAAAAATGTTTTCAAGGAGAAAATCGTCCTTTTCTTTTTTGTATTTGTCAAACACATAACACGATAAAAGCAAACCTTCGATAAATGCCAAACCCAATTCCAACCTGCTGAAATCCTCAATTTGAACTGACTCTATTTTCTCTTCCTTCAAAATATCAAACAGTTTTGAACCGGCTTTCCGTGCTTCTTCAATTTCGATATGGTTTTCTTTTTCATTTTTTGGTTTGAAAAAGAAATGCACTGCCGGATACTTGTTTACAACGCAATCGTTAGCCTTTTCCAATTTCCGGATTACATAGTTTTTTCTTCAACGGTAAAAACAGATAACGAAAATTGCTCCTGATTATCAACGATTATGGCTGTTGAAGTATTCTTTTGCAGTTCTGCTATTTGTGAAACTTTTGGAATCATGTCTTTAAATTTTTGGCTAAAATAATACTTAATCGTTGGATTGAAATGAAACTTGTAAGATTGTAATGATTGGAGGATTTTAAAACTTTCCTGTAAGTGGGGAGGTAAATGAGAAGGATTCCAACCCCTGACAGCTATCGGGGCCAATTGTAAAAATACCGGAAGAATCCAACTTTGAACTTTAAACTTTAAACTTTCCTCATCACTGCGGAAAATTATATTTTTTTGAAATATAGCTGATTACGTTTTCCATTTGCAAAACCTCAAAACCATGAACCAGATATGTCATCAAAAACCTGTAAACTTCATCGTTTGATTTTATATTCGGCACAATCATATCAAGCGCTTTTATATATTCAGCTTCCCGCTGTTTCTGCGTAAAATCATACTGATTGTAATTGACAAGATATTTAAAAATATTGTCGGTATAAATTGATGAATTGATCAGTAAGGGATCAGTAAAATCAACTGTTTTAAAGAATTCTTTTTTATATGCCTGTTTGCGTTCGGCGGGGTTAAATAACCGTCGAGAAGCGGTTCGCGTAGATTTTAATCATTAAAGAAGCAAACAGACCCTCTGTTTTCGTCGAGGGTTTTGAAATAAACATATCGCGTTCCATTTGAAGCTGGTTGAATTCATTGGCTTTGTTTATCACTTTAGTTGTATCGCCTTTCATCCAGTAATTGTCAATTTCAACTGTCAGCGTTTCAATATTTTGCCTGATTACTTTGTCTTTTGCCAAAAATCCAAACCAGGCTGTATTTTCTTTTGACTTGATTATCTTCAAATTATCAACGGGTGCTTTAAAATCGGTGTCAAAAACAAGGTTCTCGTTATCAAAAATAAAATCAAAAATCTGAGGCGGTTCGTTTAAAATTTTCCCAGCTGTAGTTGTGCCCAGGTTAATGCGGTAAACGCCCGGGTGTGCATTTTCGGGAAATGAGAATTTTATCTTTCCAAAGGATTGTTTTAGAGAAGTACTGTCGATTGCAGTAAAATCATCTCCTTTTACCGACCCGAAAAGGATTTTGTTATCGGGCTGGTTTTTCAATTGTACCTCAACAGAAAAAGTTTGGGCAAAACTATTGATCCCGGTGAACAATATACACTTAGCTATCAGCACAATCAGGAGTAAATTTTTGAGTTTCATATCGTGATAATTGATCGATTTTTGTATTTGTTAAAGATAATATTTTTGCTGATTTTAAGGTATGTCAGTGTTTTTTCATACTTATTTGACAATTTGAATAAGGTATTAATTGGCGAATATTAAGCCGTTGAATGTATTTTGAAGATTTTTTTGAAAAAATTTTTTCTTTTAGGAAAAGCTGTTATTTTTGCAACGCTTTTAGAAAAAGCAAACGTTCAAAAAAAACATATTTTCCCTAGTAGCTCAGTTGGTTAGAGCGGCGGACTGTTAATCCGTAGGTCGTAGGTTCAAGTCCTACCGGGGAGCAGATAGGACTAAGAGGTTAAATTTAACCTCTTTTTGTGCTCTGAATTTTCTAAATCCCCAATTAAATATGGAAGTTCTGAATATACCATTCTCTCTAATTAATGTTGCAACTTTTTAAAATATTGGAGGGAATTTGGACTTCGCATGGAGGGAATTTATAGATTGTTTATTGATATTTAATGTTTTATGATAGGTTCAAGTCTAATTTGGCTGTTTGAAAAGATATCTTTGTTTATATTTTAGTATTGTTTGTGATTGTTTAAAATTAAACAACAGGAAGCATTATATTTGTGTATTGAGCATTTTTTATTAAATGTCTGAACACCAAATCCTAGATTAGAAAAGAATTACCGCGATGATTTCAAAGGATGAACTAGAAAAGTTATTGATAGATCTTGAAAATTATAGAGTTGAGCGCACTATTACTACAACAAAATCAGAAAAATTCGGAGAGGCGATTTGTGCGTTTTGTAATGATTATCCTGATAGTCAACAACCTGGATATCTTATAATTGGGGCAAATGATGATGGTACTCGTTCCGGCGCATTGTAATTACCAATTGCACATTACACCATTCGTCGGATGGAAATATTCAACCTCAACCAGCTATGGCAATTGAAAAATTTACATTTTCGGATGGTGAACTCCTTGTTGCAGAAATTCAACCATCAAATTTTCCACCCGTTAGATATAAAGGGAAAATATGGATTCGGATAGGTCCTAGACGCTATCGCTAATGAAAGCGAAGAAAAATACTGTTCGAAAAAAGCTGCCAATATAAAAACTTTTGATGCTATGCCATGCAGGAGCAAGTCTTGAAAATCTGGATATTCAACTGTTTAAAAAAGAATATCTTCCTAGAGCATTTTCTGAAGATGTATTGTCAGAGGACAATCGTGAAATAAAGCAAAAATTGCAATCACTTGGTTTTTATGATTTAAGATTTGATTGTCCAACATATGCGGGCATTATCCTTGGAAGAGGCAGTTTTTCCTGGGTTTATACAATATGTTCAATTGAGGGAGAAGATCATGGTAGGAAATATTAAACGATCACAAGTTTGATGAAAACCTTATTACATCGCAGAAAAATGGATACGTTTGTTGGGGTAAGTATTTCAAAGGAAAAACCAATTCCTATTCGGCGTTAAGAGAGTTGAAAGTTAAGAAGCTATCCTTATTATGCTACGCGAATTATTAATGAATGCTGTAATGCACAGAGATTATGAGTCCAATGCTCCTACTCGGTTTTATGAGTTTGATAGTTATATCGAAATTCAAAATGCCGGTGGATTGTACGGAAAAGCAAGACCTGAAAATTTTCCGGACGTAAATGATTACAGAAACCCAGTTATTGCGGAAGCAATGAAAGTGCTAGGATATGTGAATAGATATAACAGAGGTATAACTACTCACATTTACGAAATCGATAGAAAAAGATGTTAAAGGTCACAATATGTTATTAGTGCTTTTGGAAGGAATGGTCGAGTTCATGAAGATTAATTGAAGTTTATTTTATATTAAGAGTACCCAAATAGATAAAAGAGATTCTAAGGATAATACTAGAAATAATTTCTAGTTACCTTACTCGATACTTTTATATGTATTTGAGGCAATAACCTTGAGAATGGAAAGGAGAATACTTTAGATCTTGAGTTTATCTTATATTATGAGTACTTAGATAGATAAAAGAGATTCTAAGGATAATACTAGAAGTTATTTGCTAGTTACTTTACTAGATACTTTTAATCTAGTATTTGAACAAATTAACTTAGATAATGAAAAAGAGGATATTCTTAAGCTTAGAGTTTATCTTATATTATGAGTACTTAGATAGATAAAAGAGATTCTAAGGATAATACTAGAAGTTATTTGCTAGTTACTTTACTAGATACTTTTAATCTAGTATTTGAACAAATTAACTTAGATAATGAAAAAGAGGATATTCTTAAGCTTAGAGTTTATCTTATATTAAGAGTGCTTAGATAGATTAAAGAAATGCTAAAGATAATACTAGAAGTAATTTAATTGTTACTCTACTAGATACTTCTAGCTGAACATAGTTCAAACGTCAGATAAAAATACACCCAAATTTCAAACAGTTTCGAGATAAGTATTATCTTCTAGCTTGAATGAAAATATTATTAAAATGGAACAAGAAATCCTTTCTGAAATAAAAGCATTAAAGAAACTTTTATCAAAAATAGTTGGAACTTCAGACCTTGCAAAACAACAATTTTCAAGAGGAAATAGCCAAAGCCAAGGAATTTCAAAAATTATCAATTGAACGAGGTGAATGGCTGGTGGAAAGTGATATACACAAAGTTAAGAAAGGCTCGTGGAGAAACTGGAAAATTATCATTGAGAAGTTTATCCAATTCTATAAGAGGGCGAACCTTGTATTTTAACAAGAAGGATCTGGTTGCACTAAATACTGAACTTAAAAAGAGGAACATTGATTTATCCAGATACATAGAATTACAAGAAGACAAAGCCAAGTTTCAGAAGTATATTGAAAGCTTAAAGGATCCGAAAAAGAGTATGAAAAGACAGCGTTTCAAAATACCTGATGATTTAAAAGATATTGTTACTTACCCTTATCATCATCCACCTAGGGAAGTTGTCTAAAAGTACATTGATACACTCAAAGAGGAATTTGAAAAATATAAGATGGCTGAATATGTGGATATTTACGGGGGCAATCATGCAATGTTTAAATTTATATACTACTGGGATAAATATGTGAATCCTGAAACAAAGAAAAGATGTCAAAACTGGTGTTCACATTTTAACTATGCAAATGAGGCACTTAAAATGATAAAGCAAGTAAAAAGCGAGGTGATTTATTGAATCAATTTAGTTATAATTCACTCCATACTTCCACAAATTAGGTTGCAACTTCCGACTGTCAGGGGAGCAGAAAAGGTCAATCGATTTTGGTTGATCTTTTTTTATGCCTTATTTTTTGAATCAATTGTACTGGAGAAGTCTTAAAATAATACACAAACAGATCTAAATACATTCATAATATGGATATTTTAATTGAGAATTTGGATGTGCGTTATTCATTCAAATACTGTTTTTAAGTAGATTTGTGTTTATAAAGACAAAATTGTCATTTTACTAATCAAAAAATAGATATGCTATGAAAAAATTAAAAACACTCATCTTATTATTTGTATTTACTCTAACTGGTTTCGTTCATGTGGAAGCACAACGCGTTGAAAGTGACTCGCCATTAATTGGCACGTGGGATCTTACCATAAATATGACTGCAGCTCAGATTGAGAATCTCGGACTTTTCAGACACGGATTAATGGCTTCAGATGGTTTCCCGGGATGGCTCGAAGTTAAACTATCGGGCTTTACCACTCTTGTTGGATATTATGTGGGATACGAAGGTAGTGCAAGGCCAATCGCAGAAGTAATCTATGATGCCAATACGGATAAATATCATTTTACCATTCCTCCGCAGTGGATGGATATAGATGATATTTATTTTGAATTTACTTTAAAAGATGATAAGCTTTCGGGTTATAAAATGCTTGCAGGTAATAAATTGGAATGGACAGGTGTTCGGGCTCCGTCGCTGGAAAGAAAAGAACCGCCAATTTGGGGTAACCCTGTAAATTTGCTAACCGATAACATGGATCGGTGGATAATTCCGGCGAACAACAAATTTCAAATGATAGATGGTGTAATGGTTAATACTGAATCGGGTGGCAACCTGGTTAGCAACCAAAAATTTGACGATTTCAAACTCAGTGTTGAATTCAGGTATCCAGAAGGAAGTAACAGTGGAATTTATCTTCGGGGCCGTCATGAACTTCAGATTGAAGATTCAAAAGGAAGAACCGATCTTGTTAGTTTAGGTGGTATCTACGGTTTTATAGCTCCGGCAGTTTATGCAGCTAAAAAACCGGGAGAATGGCAAACGTATGAAGTTACGCTTGTTGGTCGCCATGTTACAGTTGTGCTAAATGGAATAGAAATTATTTCTAACCGTCCTATTCCCGGAATTACAGGTGGCTCACTCGACAGCAAAGAAGGAGAACCCGGACCATTTATGATTCAGGGTGATCACGGGCCGGTGGAATTCCGCAAATTTGTTGTTACTCCGTCGGTCAACTGAGGGGATAAGAAATTCAACTTCTCCCGATAGTAATCAGGGTCCGGGGATCTACACAGTAAAAGAGGTCATTTTAATCTCATTCAATCGATTATTTTAAAAGGTAATCGATTGAATTTGCGAGCAAATTCAGACCTCTTTTTTTTGTGTCTGAATTTTTGAAAACCTTGCTGGCGTTGAATTGCCTTGTCAGTTCATTTCAATTTGTCCAAAAAAAACAGCCTTCGCTGTGGTTAAACAACGAAGGCTGGAAAACTTAAAACTTTACGATTTTAAAAAACAAAATTAAACAGAAAACAAAATTTTGTTACCTGCGTCCCGAGCTTCTGGATGAAGAACTTCCGGAACTGCTTCGTGAACCGGATGAACGGCTACTGCTACCTGAGTTACCGGAACTTACAGCCGATCTTGATTGGCTGCCCGAACTTCTTGAACTTACAGCCGATTTTGTTTGACTTTGTCCCGAAGTTCTTCCTGATCTAACAGAACGGGGAGCTTCCGAGGTCTTTGAAACATTCCTGTTGGAAACTTTCGTTGACGATTTTGGAGCATTGCCTGTTTTCTGTTTTACTGAAGTATTTTTTTCAACATTCCTGCTGCCGTTAACTTTTGATGACTTACGCACATTTTCAGTTCCCCGTGTTACCGAAGAATCTTTAGTCTTTCTTGTAACATTAGTTCCCGAAGATCTTTCCGCACCTGAGCGTGTACTTTCAATTGACCTGCTTTTAGCTGATTTCGAAGTGTTTCCCCTGCGATCATCAACTGAAACGTTATTTCGTGATCTTGCATTTTTTCCTGAATTTGTTCTTGAATAAAGTGCCTCACCATCCTTTCTAAGATCGGGGCGCGAATAGGTACTTCTATAATTGCCATTATTAATTCTTGCCCTCACATTCGATGAATGAGTCCGGATATTACTGTAATAAAAGTTGTTGTAATTGTTGCAACGATTATAGTTCCAACTGCGGTAATGACCGTAATAATGGTTGTGGTAGTTGTAATGATATCCGTAATAAGTATGCCAGTAAAACGGACGCCATGGATTCCAGTAAGATGGGTAATAATCCCAGTACCACGAAGAATGCCATGAAACATAGGTGGGAAGATAAATGTACCTAACCACCGGCCAGGCAGCAACTTCGTACGTTGTAGTTCTGACTACTTCAACATTGCTGTTGTTCCCGGAGTTTCCTATATATCCCGGATTTGGAGTTTCACCGCTATCAGCATAGATGGGTTCAATAATATAATTTTTCCCGTATAAAGCTTCGTCGCCCACAAGCTGAACCTGAACTGATCCATCTTCTACACGCTGAACTGTAAACACAGCCACATCCTGAGTTTCATCTTTGTTCAGTGCTGCACGCAGTACAATTGAATGAACATCACCATCAATATAGTCAATCACCATTATATAATCAACCTGATTATCGCCGTTCAAATCAAGGTTGTTTATCCTTGAGTTTTCATCATTCAGGTTTTTTTCAAAACTTTCAAGTGTTTCTGATTCCTGGAAAAGTTTCATTGTTGCATAAAGATTGAGGTTATCCCCGGGTAATCCTAAATATTCATCCGGAAAATCCTGTGCTCCCACCATGCTCCAGACTGTTGTCAAAAGCGCGAGGGTTGATGTGATTACTAATTTTTTCATGACTTCAAGTTTTAAAAGAATTGTCTCTTTGCAGTAGTAATTGCAAAACCCGTACCATAAAAATTTGCGTTGCTCACTTTTGCCATGTTTTATGAGTTAACTGCATGATATACAATATCATTAAAATTTATGTCAACAAAAATTCATGATTTTTCCGAAGTTTGGGTTCAAAATATAATCTTTTAGACATCCTTTTATTGCAATAGTTTTTTTCCAACAATCTCCTGTCCACCCTGATGCAATGTTACGCTTTCAATGTTTCCATCCTTATTTCGATTAAAGGTAAGTTGAGCTTCCACCACTTTCAAATAAAAAATATTTTCAGTTTTTGGGTAAATTAAAACTTCGGGTTGTCCGGTTGCCTGTGATTTCATTTGATTACCGTCTCTTGATACTGTAAGAATAAACCCGGGTGCAAGTTCATATTTACCAACATAATTTTCAAGGATTTTTTCATCTACAATTATTTCTTTTTCAAAGCTTTTTGTGTCAACTCCCATTTTTTTCAACATTTCGACAGCCCCTTGATTCCCTGGATTGAGTTCCAATGATTTTTTATAATTCTCAATTGCCAAATCCTTATTGCCGTCTTTCATATAAGCTTCTCCCAAGCTATCATAAACATTTGCAGATTTTGGAAATGAATTAACATTAATCTTAAATACCTCTATCGCTTCTTTAACCTTTCCTGCCTGTAATAATTCATATCCTGCATTGTTCATCTCACCCTCCCTAAGCGCATAATTTTCAGTTGACTTATTTTCATTGAATTTAGTCAGTGCCTCATTAATTCCCAGTTCTTTAATATCTTTCAGTAATGAATAAGCTAAAGATTTCTTAGGTAAATCATAAGGTTTGTTATAAAGAATTCCGCTAATGGCAATACTCATTTCATTTAATGGTGCTCCCCCGGTGTTATTTAATAATACAATAAGATTTTTATCAGATGGAACACGAGTAATTATTGTGTTGAAACCATTTATACCACCTCCATGATTTGTCACATTCAAACTGTCATTTGTTTTGCCAATTGGTGCTTTCCCGATTACCCAGCCATAGCCATAATGACTTCCAAATGCCGGAATGTATGGAGTAAATAATAAATCGGTATATTTTTTCGGAAGAATTTGTTCTGAATATAAAGCCTGATCCCAGAGATATAAATCTTCAACAGTAGAATACATAGAACCTGCAGCATATGGAATTGACATATCGAGATAATTGGCATTTATATATGAACTTCCACTTCTTTCATAACCGGTTGCCCTGTTTTTCAAAATGACTTTATGATGGTCATAACCGGTATCTTTCATCTTGAGCGGGATTAAAATATTTTCCTGCAAAACTTCTTCATATGATTTGCCTGTTACTTTTTCAATAATCACTCCTAAAAGAAAATAACCCGAATTACTGTAAGAGAATTTTTCGCCAGGTGTAAAGTCAAGGGTAGAATCTGCAAATACTTTAACAAAATCTTCCGGGCTGTATGGATTACGACTTTCGTTTTTAAAGAAATTTGGGAATGATGTATAATTTGGAATGCCGGAGGTATGTGTAAGTAAATGATGAATCGTAATTTTTTCTCCATTTGGTTTGGGGTAATCCGGTAGATAAGTAACTATAGGAACATCAAGTTTTAATTTTCCCTGTTCCACTAACTGCAAAATCAACATGGCTGTAAATTGCTTGGTAATTGACCCTAATCTGTGTTTTGTGTTTGACTGGTTAGGTATATCCCATTCCATATTTGCCATTCCAAATCCTCGTTTATAAATAACTTCACCTTTTTCTGAAACAAGCACAGAACCATTAAACTGCCCATATTCTGTATATAAGTTAAGCAATTCATCAAGCTGTTCCGTTTTTGTTTGTCCATTGACAATTTGAAATGTTGAGTGTAGAATAAAAATTGATACACAGAGTAATTTCATCAAGAAATTAATTGAATAATTTTTCATGGTTCTATAGTTTTTAGATTTATATGCGTGCAATGCAATTGCACTTTATCATTTGTTGATACAAGTTACAACAAAGTAACGAATTTGCTATAGTTTTCTTAGAATTGAGATCGTTACCAGGTAAGAAAAAAGGCAATCCTATTACTGCTTTTTGTTAGTAAGTTCAGTTACTGCCGAAGGCGCGAGATCAATCGTTGGGTGGTGGCGAGGATCACCGGCATTTGTCCGCCAGTCTCCGCGTTTTCTCTGCTGTTCGGCAGCATGGAGAATCTTTTACATTCTCAATAAGACAATAAACAATACCGATCTCATGCGACCCCAGCCAGCAAAAGCACAACAAGAGTTATAATAAAATTGAGTGTGAAATCCGGTTTACTGCAGAACTGTAATAAATTTGGACATTACCTGTCTAATAATTTTACATGATTTATAGCATAACTCTAACAATGTATTGATTATGTGAATTTTGAAATCATGGCATGAATTTCGAATTTAATACCTGGAACAACAACCGCGGGGCGATAATTTGAAATGTCAGAAGTTTACCCATCCGTCGGTGAATAATATAAATGGACAATGTTACTACATAATCTAAAACTGTTCTTCAGAAATATAAAAAGGAACAAAGACCTTCTTTAACCGGCTGTTGGGTCTTTGAGTGGGAAAATGGGCGTTGTTGAAACCCAGTGGCCGCAGGTCAACCCGGCGGGGAAACCTGGCATAGAATTCCCTGACATTGAAAGTAGCACAAGTGTAAGAGAAAGCGGCGAGTTTTTATTCTCATATGAAGAAAATAACCTGAAAGCCCGGGGACTTTTCACCAGTCCTGAATTTTTCGATGTTTTTTCCTTTAAAATTGTTCAAGGCGATAAACAGTATATACTTTCAGATAAAAACTCGGTAGTAATAACGGAGGATTTAGCCCAGCTTTTGGGAAGCAACAATGCAATCGGTAAAACCATAAAACTTAATGGGAACGACAGTTCACGGTTTCAGGATTTGGGAATGACCCAAAATTCTCTCTTCAGTTCGATTTTGTGATACCATTTGAATTTTTCAAGGAGATTAGTCCGAATACCTTAAATTGGGACATTAATACGACCAGGTTTACCTTGTTTTGAAAGAAGGTATAAACGTTGCAGATTTCAATTCAAAGATAAAGGGCTTTATAGGTACAAAGACCGAAACCAATGGCCGGTTTCTCACTACACGATTATTTTCAGACAATTATTTATATGACAAATTCAGGGATAGAGTTGAAAAGTCAGGAAGAATAACCTATGTGCGGCTTTTTTCCCTAATCGCTTTTTTGATTCTTGTAATTGCTTGTATCAATTTCATAAACCTATCAACGGCGAATGCATCAAAAAGGCTGAAGGAAATCGGTATAAAAAAGGCCATGGGTTCAAAACGAAAGGAATTGGTGACACAATATTTGGTTGAATCCCCTTTGATGACAGGTATTTCTGCTATTCTGGCCTTGTTGATTGTAGTCTTGTTATTGCCACAGTTCAATGAGCTTGCCGCAAAAGAGATGAAACTTGGCTTTGAACCTGAATACTTGTTAATTTTCAGCTCCATTTTTTTAATTACAGGCCTTTTAGCTGGCAGCTATCCGGCCTTTTATCTTTCGGGATTGAAAACCATTTCAACACTGCAAGGAACTCAACACCTCTTTGGAAGTATTTCCCGCAGAGGCCTTGTCATATTTCAATTTGTACTCTCGACTGTATTGATTCTTTCCGTTTTTATCGTTTATAAGCAATTGGAATATACCCAAAATAAAAATTTGGGTTATGACAAGGACAATCTTGTGTATTTTGACATAAACGGAAAAATCAGGCAAAATCTGGATGCATTTCTTTCAGCCCTGGAACAGCTTGACGGAATAAAATCAGCAAGCAGTATACAACCAATATAGTTGGAGGGATAATACAACCACCCGCTTGAAATGGCCGGAAAACACCCCGAACAGGAGGTTTTCAAATACGTCGGTAAACTTTAACTTGATTGAGATTTTTGATATAGGTATTCTCAAAGGCAGGTCATTTTCCAGGGAATACGGAGCGGAAGAATCCAAGATTATCTTTAATCAGACTGCTATCGAAGCAATGGGACTTAAAAATCCTGTTGGTACAAAGGTCTCGCTCGAGAACACTGATTTTGAAATTGTGGGAGTTACTGAGGATTTCCATTTTGCATCGCTACACGAAGAAATCAAGCCATTATTCTTTATCCTTCGACCGGAGTGGACCAAATCGGTCATGGTCAAAATTCAAGCGGGCCAGGAAAAATCGCGCTTGCCAATCTTCAGATTTTTATGAAAGTACAGCCCTGAAATGGTTTTCGACTACAAATTTCTTGACCAAACCTACGCTGTCCAGTATGCTGCAGAAATGCGGGTTTCAACTCTTTCCAAATATTTTGCCGGAATAGCCATATTAATTTCCTGCTTAGGCCTTTTCGGATTGGCGACCTTTAACGCAGAAAGGCGCAAAAAGGAAATCAGCATTCGAAAAGTCCATGGTCAAAGCGCTGTACAAATTTTACTTATGTTATCTGGTGAATTTGCAAAACCAGTATTACTTTCCGTAATGATAGCTATTCCAATTGCATACATGTTGGCGAAGGACTGGCTTGCCGGTTTGCCTACATTCCTCTGCACATTTGGTATTCCTGGCTGGCTTTACAGTACTGTCAGTTGCAATGTTAACAGTGGGTAGTCAGGCAATAAAAGCCGCGAACAATAATCCGGTGAATGGACTCAGGGATGAATAGAAGTCTTTAAGAATTTACGGTTGTAAAAACCGTCTGTTTTATGTGATTAGTTTACTTGTTTTCTAACTTCTTTAATGGTTTCTATAAATAGTCCTTTAAGGGGTCAGTTTCAAACAAATTAGTTTCATGGAATTGATATTTATTATACTTATAGGAAATCGATGCAACTCTAAAGTTGATTAAAATGTTGGAAGATTCTCCAGCCGTTTCTATCATCTGAATTCAATTTTTTCAAAGATTTTTTATGTTTATGCCTTAAAATTGCCTGTTTTTAATAATCTTTAAGAACTTACAAACGTCCTTAAGTTTATTGTAATTATTTAAAATTCACTCACAATGAAATACATGCTCATATTTTTCTTTTTAATTTCCTGTGTTTTCGGTATGACACAGGCACAATCACAAAACACTTCTGAAAATGTTGTGATAACATCAAACGAGGACAAAACCCGGGTAAGTACAAATGAAAAAGGTGATTTGCTTATCAATGTTTCACCAAAGGATGTCGCAAAATTTAAAGCCAACGGGTTGGTTCGTTACAGCGATTTCGGAACAAAGGGCGATGGCAAAACCGATGATATTGATGCCATTAGTGCAACCCATGCATTCGCCAATCAACACAACCTTTCGGTAAAAGCTGATGCGGGAGCTACATACTACCTTGGAGGGAAAGACCGCACTGCAATAATTCGTACCGATACGGATTTTGGCACAGCTGCCTTTATAATCGACGATACTGTCGTTGAAAACCGCAATGCACATGTTTTTATGGTTAGTTCCGGTCTGCAACCATTTAAGCCTGAAGGGATAATTTCACTTAAAAGAAATCAGCAGAAAATTAATATTTCATTTCCCGGGACCTGCATTATAACCGTTACAGATTCCAACATGCGGCGTTACATCCGGTTTGGGCCAAATCAAAATAGCGGAACCCCTCAAACAGATATTTTTATTGTTGACAAAGATGGCAATGTAGATATGAATGCTCCAATCATCTGGGACTTTGACCAGATCACGGACATCACTGCACTTCCCATTGACGAAACAACGCTGACCATAAAAGGTGGACGTTTCACCACAATTGCCAACCGGGCAGAATCGAAATACACTTATTACAGCCGGGGCATTGCAATCAGGCGTTCCAATGTAATTGTGGATGGACTGGAACATCGGGTTACCGGCGAAGGTGATCATGGCGCACCATATGGTGGTTTTATCAGTGCTGGCGACTGCTCCCATGTTACTGTGCAAAACACAATTCTGACAGGGCATAAAACATATCAGACCATTGGCGCCGCAGGAGTTACAGTTTCCATGGGCACTTACGACATTTCAGTTAACCGGGCGCTCAACATTTCATTCGTAAACTGTAGCCAGACAAATGAAATTGACGATAGCAAATACTGGGGAATCATGGGGTCAAACTACTGCAAAAATCTTATTTACGACAAATGCACGTTTTCGCGGTTCGATGCCCACATGGGAGTGGCCAACGCCACCATACGCAATTCTACACTGGGACACATGGGAATCAATGCCATCGGCAGCGGGACCTTTACCGTGGAGAACTGTACAATTCGCGGAAGGACCCTCATCAATCTGCGTTCGGACTACGGCAGCACATGGCAGGGAGAATTTATTATCCGCAACTGCGTTTTTGTGCCGGCAGGCGGCAGGCCAGCCAGCGCCAGCATTATCGGCGGATCATATTCCGGACAGCATGATTTCGGCTACATTTGTTATATGCCTGAACGAATTACCATCGAAAACCTTAAAATAAACGACTCCAATCATCCGGAGGATTACAAGGGACCAGCCATTTTTTCAAATTTTAATCCAGATATGACCGACGATTCCTACGTTGAGAAATTTCCTTATGTAAAAACAAGAGAAGTCATACTAAAGAACGTGACCATCGCCAGCGGCAAGACTTTAAGGCTGAGCGATAACCCGTATATGTTCAAAGATGTGGATGTAATTACCAAGTAGCGGGAATTGAAAAACTGTATCTTACACTTGTTATGAGAATTGATGAGACTGGAAAATCTTTTTAGATATTGAAAATGAAGCCCGGTATTTAGCAAATACTTCAACGAAAAGCCTATTCTATACATTCTGACAACCATTTGTATTTCCGGTTTGTTATTGAGGAACGTTTCCTGAAAATATTTTAATCTTCAATCAAAGAATTTCGAAAATAATTGGAAACGATGAACCAGAAAAGGAAATTAAACATGATTAGTAAACAGCTGTTGTTTTTTGGCATTTTTGTACTTGTCGTTGAATATTATTCGTTTGTTGCCATACGCACAGTTTTGCGCCCGGCAAACGGTAGTTTACATTTTGGGATTTATGTGATTTATGTGATTTTGTTGCTCCTGACATTGTGGAGTTTGTATGCTTTTCCGCATTTTGGAAGAAGTTCATGGCCTTCAATTTCATTAAAGTATTTTGTAAATATATTTATTGGTGTCTTTATTGGGAAAGTACTTATTGCCGCTATTATGTTGCTGACAGATATTCTCATGGCCATTCCAAATCTTGTCAGTTTTTTCTATTCTTTTAAAAATCATCCTGTCGGAAATCCGCCTGAAGGTTCACGTTTTATCAGTCGTTTTACTTTTATTTCACAAACGGCATTATTAATTGGTGGGGCTTTAACAGCGGGTCTGGTTTACGGTATGAGAAATCGTTATCGTTACAAGCTAACACATGTGAATTTGTCGTTGAAGGATTTGCCCGACGAATTTAAAGGACTGCGTATTATCCAGATTTCTGATATTCATTCGGGCAGTTTTGATGATCCTGACGCAGTAAAAGAGGGTATTGACGCAATTATGAATGAAAAACCCGACCTGATTCTTTTTACCGGCGACCTTGTAAACGACCGTGCTATTGAAATTGAACCATACTTAAATGTATTCAATCAACTGAAAGCGCCAATGGGTGTTTTTTCTGTTTTAGGCAATCACGATTACGGCGACTATTTTCAATGGCCTTCGGAAGAGGAGAAAAAGCTAAACCTCGAACAACTCAAAAAACATCATGCTGAAATGGGTTGGCGGTTGCTGGTAAACGAACATGTGATTTTGGAACGAAACCAAAAGCAAATTGCATTAATCGGAATTGAAAACTGGGGTGCCCGTGGGTTTACAAAATACGGCGATATGAAAAAAGCGGTTGCCGGGCTTGAAAATTCAAACGTTCCGGTGAAAATATTGCTCAGCCATGACCCTTCACATTGGGAAGCGGAAGTACGAAAAGATTACAGGGATATTGCACTGACCCTCAGCGGTCACACGCATGGTATGCAATTCGGAATTGACATTCCGGGATTTAAATGGAGCCCCGTCCAATATGTTTATAAACAGTGGGCCGGTTTGTATCAGGAGGAAAACCAATACCTGTATGTTAATCGTGGTTTTGGTTTTATTGGTTACCAGGGACGATTTGGAATTTTACCTGAAATTACAATGATTGAATTAGGGTGATTGGAAAATCGATTCTTTATGTTTGATAAGCGTCACTATTATTTTCATTTAAAGATAAATTAGTATTCTTTTCCAAATATTTTGTATTTTCCGAAAATGGAAAAACGGCTGTTAAAATGGATAATTTTTATTTCTGTCCCGGTTCTTTTGGGCCTGGCAATTTGGTTGATTTGGCCACGCGAAGAAATAGATTACAATACCCAGGTTAAACCCATTATTAACGCCCATTGCATTTCATGTCATGGCGGGGTAAAACAAAATGGCGGGTTTAGTTTGCTTTTTGAAGAACAGGCCAAAGGAAAAACAAAATCAGGTTCAGCAGCCATAATTCCAGGTCACCCCGGTCAAAGTGAGATGATTCGGCGACTTGTCAGCGACGATCCCGAGGAACGAATGCCCTATGAAAAAGAGCCACTTAAAAAAGAAGAAATCAGGATATTAAAAAAGTGGATAAAACAGGGTGCAAAATGGGATACACACTGGGCATACATTCCTGTGCAAAAAACGGTATCGAAGAGTAAATATTCAAAAGATGAACAGCTGATTTCATGGAAGAAAAACGATATCGACGATTATATTTATGAAAAGGCGAAAACAAATAATCTAACAATTTCAGAAAAGGCAGATCTTCCATCACTTGCCCGCAGGATTTCATTTGACTTAATTGGTTTGCCGCCACCGGTTGAAGCGTTTGAAAAACTAAATAAAAATAACACTGATGAAGCATTGGATACGTACATTCAGGAGCTTTTATCATCAAAACATTTTGGCGAAAAATGGGCAGGAATGTGGATGGATTTAGCCCGTTATTCTGATACAAAAGGTTATGAACGTGACGATTCACGAACAATTTGGAAATACCGAGACTGGCTGATAAATGCCTTTAACAGCGATGAACCTTATAATGAATTTCTTACCGATCAGATTGCAGGTGACCTTTTTCCCAACCCAACCGATGATAAACTGATTGCAACAGCATTTCACCGGAATACAATGACAAACGATGAAGGTGGAACAGACAACGAAGAGTTCAGGGTTGCCGCGGTAATCGATCGTGTAAATACAACCTGGGAAGTTACCATGGGAACTACATTTTCATGTGTGCAGTGCCACTCTCATCCATACGATCCGTTTAAACATGAAGATTATTACCGGTTTATGGCCTTTTTTAACAATAGTCGCGATGAAGATACATTCGATGATTACCCGGTTTTGAGGCATTTTGAAAAAGAGGATAGCACAAAACTGGTGGAATTGAAAAACTGGTTAGATCTTAATGCCGCAAAGAGCAAAAATCAGGAAATAATAAAATTTGTAAAAACCTGGCAACCAAGCATAAATTCGCTTACAAGTGTTGATTTTGTAAACAGCGAATTGTCGGATACAAAATGGCTTGTATTCAGAAATAATGGATTAAGCAGGTTGAAAAACGTAAGTCTTAACGGAAAAAATAAACTCATTTACAAATACAGTTCATTTACTGCCGGAGGAATTTGGAAAATACATATCGACAGTTTGGGAGGGCAACTTTTAAAAGAAATTAAAATTGATGATACAAAAGGGAGATGGAGTTTTGGTGAATTCGATTTTCAACCCGTATCCGGATCGCACAATTTGATTTTGTCATATTCCAATCCAGGTTGAAAACCCACAGGCCAATGCACTTTTGTTTGACTGGTTTCATTTTACCGAAAAATTTCCAGGGGAGAATATTCCCGGTTACAATAAATCAAAGGAAATATTTTGGGATTTACTAACCAAACAAACGTCGCGAACACCAATTATGGTTGAAAACCCTGAAGAAATGACAAGAACAACCAGCGTTTTTGAACGCGGGAACTGGCTCTCACCGGGCGAAGTTGTAACCGCCGGAGTTCCCGAAGTAATGAATTCCTTTCCTGAAAATGAACCTGCAAATCGGCTCGGACTCGCAAAATGGCTTGTAAATCCGCAAAATCCTTTAACCGCAAGAACTTATGTGAACAGAATCTGGGAGCAGTTATTTGGATTTGGAATAGTTGAAACTCTTGAAGATTTTGGCTCACAGGAATTCCTCCAACACATAAAGAATTGCTTGATCATTTGGCATGGAAATTTATAAACGATTTTAACTGGAGTACAAAAGAACTGGTTAAGTACATTGTTTCCTCCGCTACATATCAGCAATCATCACACAGTTCCAAAATCCAGCTGGAGATTGATCCTCAAAATAAGTTTTACACACACGGACCCAGAATCAGGCTGACTGCCGAACAAATCCGGGATCAGGCGCTGGTTGTGAGTGGATTATTCAGCGAAAAAATGTATGGCCCGGGTGTCATGCCGTACCAACCCGAACGCATTTGGAATTCACCTTACAGTGGATTAACATGGAATCAAAGCCCGGATGAAGATCAATATCGCAGGGCAATTTACACCTATTGGAAACGAACAAGTCCGTACCCGTCAATGGAACTATTTGACATGATGCCTCGGGAAGTTTGTACGATAAGAAGAATTGCTACAAATACACCACTTCAGGCATTGGTTACACTAAACGACAGCGTGTATATTGAGGCATCCGCACATTTGGCAAAACGTATGATTAACGAAGGTGGAAACGAAGTTTCAGAACAAATCGGGTATGGTTATAAACTAATAATGTACAAGGAAATAACAGATGAAAAAATGGATATATTCCTGAAACTCTATAAGAACTTAAATAACCCGGGTTTGGTGAAAAATGTTTCTTATCAGGTTGATAATTCAGCTGATGAAAAGCACGTTCAGGCGATGAGTATTATTGCCAGTACTTTGTTGAATATGGATGAAACGATCATGAAAAATTAAATGTTTAAGTCGATGGATGAAAAAATACTAAACAAAATAGAAGACCAAACCAGGAGACATTTTATAAGAAATTGCTCACTGGGACTGGGAGGATTGGTGTTGTCATCTTTTTTAACCAATTGCAGATCATTTTCTTCCGGCGTGGAAAACAGTATTTTTTCCACCGGAAATCCATTGGCTCCAAAAGCGCCACATTTTCCGGGGAAGGTAAAGAATGTGATTTATATCCACATGGCAGGAGCACCGTCACAATTGGAATTGTTTGATTATAAACCTGAATTAATAAAACTTTCCGGACAAGAATGCCCGCCATCATTGATGGAAGGAAAACGATTTGCATTTATCAGGGGAGTACCAAAATTACTGGGGTCGCAGGCTGAATTTAAACAGCACGGTGACAGCGGAGCCTGGATTTCAAACTATTTACCTCATCTTTCAACTATTGCTGATGAACTGACTTTTTTAAAAGCAGTTCACACCGATCAATTCAATCATGCGCCCGCACAACTCATGATGCATACAGGAAGTGCAAGACTTGGCCGGCCCAGCATGGGTTCGTGGGTTACTTACGGACTCGGTTCTGAAAATTCGAACCTGCCCGGATTTATAGTTCTTACTTCAGGCGGAAACAATCCCGATGCGGGAAAAAGCGTTTGGGGAAGCGGATTTTGCCATCTGTTTATCAGGGAGTTCAATGCCGGTCAGACGGAGAACCTGTTCTTTTTATAAATAATCCCGAACACATTAGCAATGAAGAAAGAAAAGTATCAATTGAGGCATTAAGTGGTATCAACAAATTGAATTACGATGAATTTAAAGATCCTGATATTTTAACAAGAATTTCGCAGTACGAACTGGCTTTTAAAATGCAGACAACAGCGCCGGAAGTTATGAATATTGCCAATGAGCCACTGTTTGTTCACGATATGTACGGAAGCAACCCCAACAAATCAAGTTTTGCCAATAATGCTTTGCTTGCCCGAAAATTAGTTGAAAGGGGAGTTCGTTTTGTACAACTTTTCGACTGGGGTTGGGATACACACGGCACTTCAGAAGATGGATCCATAGATATCGGACTGGTTAATAAGTGCCGTCAAACCGACAAAGCTGTTACTGCTTTGATACTTGATTTAAAACAACGCGGATTGCTTGATGAAACACTCGTTATCTGGGGAGGCGAATTTGGCCGCACACCGATGCAGGAAAACAGGGAAGGAAAGACAAATTCATTTAAAGGAAGAGATCACCACGGAGACGCTTTTACCATGTGGATGGCCGGTGGCGGTTTGAAGAAAGGATTTAGTTTGGGTGAAACCGACGAAATCGGGTATGGCGGAGTAAGCGGAAAAGTCTCAACTTTTGACATTCAGGCTACAATTTTACACCTTCTGGGATTTGACCATGAACGTTTAACCTTTCAATCGCAAGGCAGGCCATTTAGGCTGACTGACGTGAGCGGAAATGTTATTCGTGAGATATTATCATAAAAAAAACCAAATTCTTTTGAATGAATATTTTTGAATATGTAGGAAAATTTCATCCGCTGGTTGTGCATTTTCCCATTGGCATTTTAATGATTTTTGTTGTTCTTGGATTTATTATTCCCCGTAGACAACTTCAGGAATCTTATAAAATAATCTGGCTGATATTATTGGTAAGCGCTATTTTCGCAACATTTTCCTGCATTTCGGGATTGGTATTATCGGGTTCAGGAGCTTACAACTTAAAGTTGATAAACAACCACCGAAACCTGGGAATTGCGCTGGCATTACTAAACTGGATAATCTTTTTAACCTTTAAAAAGTTACTGCAATCGCCTTTGTGGATTTATAATTCATCTTTCATTTCAATTTTAATCCTAACGATTTTAACAGGACATTTGGGTGGTTCTCTTACACATGGTTCTGATTTTTTAACTCCTCCAAAACCCGCTGAATGGTTTCGTAAATCATTAACCTCTAACGAAACAGCGTCACTAAATTCAACAGCGTTTGAAACAGCATCATTGATTTTTGAACAGAAATGCATAACATGTCATGGTGAAAACAAACAGAAAGGGGATTTGAGATTAGATACAAAAGAGGGATTGATAAAAGGAGGAAAAGACGGACATTTGCTTGGTGACAGCAAATCAGCGGGAATATTACTCGAAAGAATAATGTTGCCTTTGGAAGATGATGACCACATGCCACCTTCGGAGAAAGAGCAACTTACTCCAATGGAAATGAATTTTCTAAACTTGTGGATAAAAAGTGGTGCAGATTTGAATAAAGCTCTGGCTGAGTTAAATATGCCCGATTCTCTGTCGGGTTTAATCGTTAGCGATAAAAACGATAAAATCAACAATTTAATTCCTCAAACTGATGTTATTCAGGCTGACAGAAATACAATTGAAAAACTCAACTCTCTTGACGTGCTGGTTTCACCAATAGCCCTTAATTCCAATTATTTATCGGTAAGTTTTATGAATGTTTTACCTGAAAACGGAATGCAGGTAATGGAAGAATGCATCAAACTAAAACAACAGATTATTTGGTTAAACCTTGATTATCAAAACCTGGATACGTTAGTCTGGCAACAAATTGGTGATTTAAACAACCTAAGAAAACTTAGCGCAAAAAACAGCAATTTCGATGATAATAAAATGGCTTATTTACAAATGCTGGATTCACTGATAAGCCTGAATCTGGTGGGAACCAATGTTAGCTCATCTGGGTTTGAAAAAATAAAAAATCTTCAAAAACTTGAATCAATCTACCTTTATCAAACCAAAATAGATGAAGCCGGATTCAAACAAATAAATCAATTTTTCCCAAATGCAAAACTTGATTCAGGTAATTACATTGTACCCATTTTTGCATCGGACACAACAGTTTTTAAACTTTGATTTTGGGGTTAAAAAATATAAGCGAAATAAGTAGGTTCTATATTTTGAAATAAAAAAACCTGCTTTTAAAAACAGGTTTCTTCTAAAATATTTAATTCTGAATTAAGTTATTCAACAAACTTGTAACCAATCCCTTTTAAGGTTTTAATGTGATCGTTTCCAATTTTTTCGCGTAGTTTTCTAATATGAACATCGATTGTACGGTCGCCAACCACAACATTTTCACCCCAAACCGAATGATAAATCTCTTCGCGTGTAAATACCTTACCCTGTTTTGAAACCAGAAGTGATAATAATTCAAATTCTTTTCTAGGAAGCACCATTTCAATGTTGTTGATCCTGATCAGATACTTTTCTTTATCAATAACAAGATTACCAACGTTAACTGTATTATCGTCAACAGGAACAGCAATAACTGGCGCTTCACCTGTGCGTTTCAGCAATGCTTTTACACGGCTGACAAGCACTTTTGGCCTGACAGGTTTTGTAATATAATCATCGGCACCTGCTTCAAATCCGGCTACTTGCGAATAATCTTCGCTGCGCGCTGTTAAAAATGCAATGATTGTATTGTCGAGCGCCGGCATTTTGCGCATCTCTTCACAAGTAGCAATACCATCCATTTCAGGCATCATTACATCAAGAATAACTAAATGCGGGATATTTTTTCGGCCGATTTTAAAGCTTCAATACCATTTTTGGCTGTATAAACTTTGTACCCTTCTTTTTCGAGGTTGTAACTAATAAATTCAAGAATATCTTCTTCGTCGTCAACCAAAAGAATTTTAAAAATTGTATCATCCATAATCGAAATTTTAAGTAAACAAAGTTAGGTTAATATTTGGCTTTTTCAAGCGTAAAGGTAAAGGTGGTGCCTTCATTTAATACACTCTGAACATTTATGGTTTGATTATGTGCTTCAATAATGTGTTTTACGATTGAAAGACCAAGTCCAGTTCCGCCCTGCTCGCGCGATCTCGATTTATCGACACGGAAAAAACGTTCAAAAATGCGCGACAGATCTTTTTTGTCCACACCAATCCCGTTATCAGTAACTTCAATCATTAATTTATCGTCAAAATCATAGAATCCTACTTTCACAAATCCATTCTTTTTGCCGTATTTTATTGCATTTACAACCAAATTGGTAAGCACTTCTATAATTCTTTTCCTATCGGCTTTTACCATTAAAGGTTTATCGGGTTTGTCGGCGAACATTAACGATATTTTTCGTTCTTTCGAAAGCCGCTGTTCCATATCAAAAACATCTTCAACAATTTTAACAATATCAAAAACACTGAATTGGGGTTTTAATTCACCGGTTTCAAGTTTGTTGATGGATTCAAGGTCTTCAACAATCGAGATCATTCTGTCGATGCTTTTTTCGGTTCTTGTAAGATATAATTTGTTGATATTTGGGTCTTCCAATCCGCCTTCGAGCAGTGTAAGTATGTAACCCTGAATATTAAAAATCGGGGTTTTTAGTTCATGTGAAACATTTCCAACAAAATCTTTGCGGTAGCGTTCGAGTTCTTTCAATCGTTCAATTTCCTGCAACTGGTTGTGTGCCCACTCTTCAACATCATGCTCTACATCCGAAAGTTCTACAAATCCGGGTTTTAATTTAAATTTCCATTCCTTTTCCTTTTCAGGAACAAAATCAATTATTTTATAAATGGGCCTTATTTTTTCGAGAATGAATTTATTGATGGCAAACTGGATAATATAAAATGCAATGAGGAAGAAAAATATCAGCCCAACTATCATAAAAACGAATGAAAATTGGGTGAAATAAAGGTAGTACCAACCTAAACCAACAATTGAGGTTAAAAATAATGCAAGAAATACTACAACTTGTCGTGATGAAAATTTTGTCATTGTTATCTTTGTTTGACTTGCAAAAGTAGAAAATAAATGTTACACATTGATTAACAGTAATTTCACTCAATATTAATGTTTTCTTAATATTAATAAAAGGAATACGAGTTACTTAAAATCTATTTTTGGCGGCTTAACTAAATTAAACTTATTATGGAAAGTTTTTACATAATCCTTGTAGTTGTGCTGTTTGCACTGGCAGCTTCCGACTTGGTTGTGGGCGTTGCCAACGATGCTGTAAATTTTTTAACTCAGCAGTGGGTTCCAAAGCAGCACCTAAGTGGCTGATATTTACTATGGCCGCAATAGGTGTGTTTATCGGTGCTTCATTTTCAAACGGAATGATGGAAGTTGCGCGCAAAGGGATTTTTCCACCCGGATATGTTTTTCTTTCTGAAATCATGATTATTTTTCTTGCGGTAATGATTACTGATGTAATTATGCTTGATGCTTTTAATGCACTTGGCTTGCCAACTTCAACAACAGTTTCTGTGGTTTTCGAGTTATTGGGTTCAGCAGTTGCCGTTGCCGGAGTTAAAATCAAATTGGCCGGTGGCTCAATTTTTCTTGAATTATCAAAGTATATTAATTCTGAAAAGGCACTGGCTATTATTACAGGTATTTTGGTTTCGGTAGTTATTGCATTTACCGTTGGTGCATTTGTGCAGTTTATTGCCCGACTAATTTTTACTTTTAATTACCGGCAACCAATGAAATATTTTGGTGCTGTATATGGAGGACTTGCAATAACAGCAATTACTTACTTTATTTTGGTTAAAGGAATCAGCGACTCTTCATTTGCCAATATTAAACTTGAAAGCGGCGACACTTTAAGCACCTGGATAAACCAGCATACTTCTCTTGTAATATCGACAAGTTTTGTAGGATGGACAATAATTATGCAGGTTTTAAAATGGATTTTCAATATTAAAATACTGAAAGTCATTGTATTGGTTGGTACATTTGCACTTGCAATGGCATTTGCAGGAAATGATTTAGTGAATTTCATTGGTGTACCACTTGCCGGTTTTAGTTCCTTTCAGGCATGGGTTGCCGCAGGACAACTTTCGCCTGATAGTTTTTCAATGGGAATGTTGGCCGGAAAAATTGATACACCTGAGTATATGTTGATAATCTCGGGGTTAATAATGATTGCAACCTTGATTTTTTCAAAGAAAGCACACAATGTAATTGCAACTTCAGTTGATTTATCGCGGCAAAGCGAAGGATCAGAAAAATTTGATTCATCACCGCTTGCAAGAATCATTGTTCGATCAACAACACGTTTCAATAAAAAACTGAAAAGAATAATTCCACAACCCGTATTACAATCGTTGGATTCAAGATTCGTTTCATCAAATTATATCAATCAAAATGACGCTGAGCCTCCGGCATTTGATAAAATCAGGGCATCAGTAAATCTTGTGGTTGCCAGTATTTTAATAGCTTTAGGTACTTCACTCAAATTACCACTTTCAACAACTTATGTAACTTTTATGGTTGCAATGGGGACTTCACTTTCCGACCGGGCCTGGGATCGCGACAGCGCTGTTTTCCGTGTTTCAGGAGTAATGGCTGTGATTGGCGGTTGGTTTTTAACTGCAATTATTGCTTTTTCGGGAGCTGCATTTATTGCACTGGTAATTTCCCTGGGTGGAAAATTAATGATTTTTGTATTTATTGGCCTTGGAATCTTTATGGTTTTGCGCACACATATGTTATTAAAAAAACGAAATCTTAATTCAAAAACCGAATCAGAAGATATAATTGATGTAAAAGACCCGTATGAAGTTATTATTGCAAAAAGCTCGAAGCAAATTGTTAAAGCTATAGTTTCATCAAATTACATTGTTTCGGTGGGGATTGATGGCTTTTTAAATGAAGACCGCAATAAACTGAAACTGGCTCAAAAAGCAAGCGACGAATTCTCGAAACGATCAAAGAAAAATAAAGAAAAGGTCTATTCTACTGTACAGATTTTAAGTGAAGGATTGGTTGATACCGGTCACTTTTATGTGCAAATGATGGATTATAAGCGTGAAATGGCCCACGCCAATCATTATATTATTGATCCAATAATAAATTATACAAATAACAATCACAAACCTTTTACACCTGAACAACATGCAGAATTGATTAAATTAACAGTGCAACTTGATGAGTTTTTCAATTTCGCCCTGCACACCGTTAAAGAAAATAAATTCGAGAATATCGAAACTTTAATTGCTGATCGGGAAAAGATTTTCGATATGCTCTTCAAACTTGAAAAAAACCAGATTAAACGCATTAAAAACAAAGAGGTTAATACTCGAAATTCATTGTTATATTTCAAAATAAATGCCGAATCAAAAAATCTGTTGTTGCACACAGTAAATATGTTAAAAGCACAACGTGACTTTATCAATTTTACACGACAGGCACTTTCATAAAAAAGTTTATAGTTCATCAAAAAAGAGTAATGTTAACATTACTCTTTTTTTGTGCTCTTAATAACTTTTGCCTCCGTGAGAAACGAAATCCCTTGCTGTCCGTAAGTTCCAATCATAATCGATTGAATCAGTATCTGGTCACTATAGTTTGTTGCAGCCCATTCAATAATAAAATTTGCACCTGCGCCACCAGCCTTTTCTCCTTCTTCAACAACAAATTCAACAGATTCCATAGGTAAAAGCAATAGTGTAGAATCCAGGTAAGAACGCAACAATTTTGCAAACGAATCATGGTAGGTTGCCGATTGTATGTATGCAGAATCTGTAAGCGATGTATTTCGAATACTGACAGTTGCAGTTATCGGGAATCGTTTTGTACCATCCTGATGATAAATATCTGAATAAACCGGCAGGTAATCGGTTTCAAAATATTTCAGTTTGACCGAGTCAATATCAATATAAGTATATACATGGCTGGGGTGGCTTCGTTTTTTCCCGCTTATAGCTTTCTTCTCTTCGGTTTTGCAACCTATAAAAATGATAATGAACAATAATATAAATATGGCTTTCATTTTTTTTCTTGAAAATTACAAAAAAGAATTTTACCAGTTGCTGAAAAACTCAACCCCACGCTGAAAATTCAATATTACATTTTTGTTACAAAACAAAAACCTTTGCAAACCGTTAATTTTCTGCATGTTAAAATATATACAAACGATAATTTAATCGTTTTGTAACATTTATGTAACACTGGTGTAACACTGTAACACCACTCTTGCCATTGTAAAAAAATAAAATTCAATCTTAAGTAATGAAAAAACCATTTTTATTATGGCTTCTCGTTTCAAGTATTTTTACCGTTGCGTTTGGCCAAAAAGAATCCGAAGATTTTAAACCACATGGAAAACCACTCGCTTTGATATTCACAAATTTTAATACAGCTTTTACTGATGGTGAAACTCATCCAAATTTTGAGATTACCCGGGCTTATTTAGGTTACGAATACAATCTCAGTAAAGAATTTTATGCGAAAATTATACTCGACGTGGGCGACCCAAAAGTAGGCGGACTTCAAATGACAGCATACCTGAAAAATGCCTATGTTGAATACAGCAAAAATAATTTAACTGCATCTTTTGGAATGATTTCAACAACTCAGTTTAAAGTTTCCGAAAAAATATGGGGTCTGCGTTATATCGAAAAGTCATTTCAGGATGCCTATAAGTTTAACTCAAGTGCCGATTTGGGGTTCAATATTGATTACCAGTTTGCAGATTTTATTTCAGCCGATTTTTCGGTTTTCAACGGCGAAGGCTACAAATTACTTCAAAATGACGATTATGTAAGACCTGGAGTTGGAATAACCGTAAATCCGGTTAAAAAAATTACCGCACGCTTATTTGCTGATACAATGGGAGATACGGTAAAACAACAATCGCTCGCTACATTTTTGGCATACAAAGACAAAAAACTTGTACTTGCCGCTGAATACAACTACCAAACAAATTATTCAATGAAAGACGGTCAGGATATTTACGGAACATCCTTTTATGCAACATATAGTCCTAACAATAAAATTCTACTTTTCGGAAGATTTGATGATTTAAAATCAAAAGCACTTAAAGGTAAAAGTGTACCCTGGCAATTAAGTAAAGATGGTCGTTTAATAATGGCAGGAATTGAGTTTAACCCTGTTAAAGGAGTTAAAGTAGCTCCAAATTTCAGGTATTGGAGCCCGGCTGATAATACAATGCCAGGCACTTCATACGCTTATTTAAATTTAGAACTAAAGTTTTAATGTTTCTTAAAAACAAAAACAGAGAAAATAAAATTAAAAAAAAACATTTAACAATAATAAAATGAAACAGTTAGCAATATTAATTTTAGCAGTTATATTACTGCAGGCTTGTTCAAGTTCAACGAACAAAAAAGCTGACGAAAAATCGGCAAACATTTCAAACGTGTCTTTAACTGCAGCCGGGGCAACTTTCCCGATGCCATATTACAACATGGTTTTTAAAACTTATGGCGATAAAACCGGTACACAAATCACTTACGGTGGAATTGGTTCAGGAGGCGGCATCAGAAGTTTAACCGATAAAGTAGTCGATTTTGGTGCAACCGATGCCTATCTCGAAGATGTCCAAATGACCGAAATGCCCGCTGAAATTGTTCATATACCTACAGTTTTGGGCGCAGTAGTTATTGCGTACAACCTTGAAGGAATTGACGGTTTAAAACTCTCAAGCGAACTGCTAGAAAAAATATTTATGGGCGAAATCACAAAATGGAACGACTCAAAAATAAAAAGTATAAATCCGGATTTAAACCTGCCTGATTTGGCAATAACAGTTATTGTACGTTCGGACGGTAGCGGCACAACACATATTTTTAGTGATTATATGACCAAAGTAAGCTCAAAATGGGCTGATAAGGTGGGAACTGGAAAATCTTTGCAATGGCCGGTTGGCATGGGTGCAAAAGGAAACCCGGGTGTTGCCGGAACAATTTCACAAACCCAGGGCGCTGTAGGTTACATTGGTTCTGAATACGCTTTCGCAATGAAAATACAAACCGCACAACTGCAAAATAGTTCCGGTAACTTTGTTTTGCCAACAATTGAAACGGTTAGCGCGGCAGCACAAGGCGAAATTCCTGCCGATACAAGAATTATGCTTACCAACTCAACGGATCCGAATTCATATCCAATAAGCGGTTTCACATGGATTATTTTGTATAAAGAACAGAATTACAACAACCGTACAAAAGAACAGGCTTTGGCAACTGTTAAATTACTCGATTGGTTAGTAAGTGAAGAAGCACAGGGTGAAGCAGAAAAAGTGCATTATGCCCCACTGCCGGTTTCAGCAGTTGAAAAAGCTAAAACTATTTTACACGGAGTTACTTTTGACGGAACTCCTTTATTGTAAGAAGCCCCTCCCGACCTCCCCTGAGGGGAGGAGCAGGAAAGAAAACTTAAAATTGGCAAGTTTCTCAAATTATGTTTCTGAATAAAAAATATGTCTAACGCCATTTCATCTTTATTTGCTGGGTTCAAAAAGTCCCCCTTGGGGGATTTAGGGGGCTTGGGATTTAAAGGGCTGTCAAGCGATAAAATAACCAAAGCAGTTCTCCTTCTCTCTTCTTTCATCATTTTACTGGTGGCGGGCGGAATGGTTTATTCATTGGTTGAAGGTGCAATTCCGGCTTTCAAAGAATTTGGAGTTGGTTTTATTTTTTCGAATAACTGGAATCCGACAAGCGGCAGCGAAAATTATGGTGCACTTCCATTTATTGCGGGAACCATAATAACATCTGTTTTGGCACTGTTAATAAGTTTCCCGCTTTCCTTCTCAGCCTCGTTGTTTTTGGGCGAATATTACCGCGGCACAAAGATGGCAAAAGTACTTGGAATGATGGTTGATCTGCTTGCAGGAATTCCTTCAATTGTTTATGGTTTGTGGGCCTTTTACGTATTAAGGCCGTTTTTAATTTCTCTGGGTTTGCCCAACCAGGGATTCGGAGTTTTTACAGCCAGCATTATTTTGGCAATTATGATTATTCCTTATGCAACTTCACTTAGCAACGAAATTATTGCGATGGTTCCCAATGAATTAAAAGAAGCTGCTTACTCACTGGGAGCCACAAAATCGGAAGTAATTATAAACGTTACAATTCCTTCTGCACGTTCAGGGATTATTGCCGGATATATCTTGTCGTTTGGCCGGGCGCTTGGCGAAACCATGGCAGTTACAATGATTATTGGCAACAGCAATGTTGTTCCCGACGGGCTGTTTAGTACAGGAAACACAATGGCCAGCGTTATTGCAAACCAATTTGGCGAAGCCGACGGACTTAAACTCAGTTCGTTAATAGCTATCGGATTGTTACTATTTCTTTTAACCGGAATAATTAATGCAATTGGTAAATTCATTATAAAAAGATGGCCTAAAATAATTCGATTTTACTTTCAAAACAGGATTTAAAGAATTGCAAAAATGACCACAGTCATAAATAAAATAGATATTGACAACTTAAAGTCCCGGACTTTAAAGGACTCTTTTTATAAAGGGTTGGTAATTGTATTGTCACTTGTTACAATTTCACCAATTGTATTGATTATATATGAACTGATTGCGAAAGGAATCAAACAAATAAGTTTCGATTTCATACTAAAAACACCGCCAAACAGCTACGAAGCAATGACAGCTTTAAATGCAGGAGAAATAATTCCCGGCGGGATTGCAAACGGAATAACCGGAACTTTAATAATGGTAATAATGGCTTCGGTATTTGCCATACCAATCGGGGTAGTTGCAGGCATTTACCTTTATGAAAACCCGGGAAAATTCCTGGCGAATTTTACCCGCAACGTTTCTGATATTTTACAGGGAGTTCCATCTATTGTGTTGGGTTTGATCGCCTACATTTGGGTTGTAAAAAATATTACAAACGGATATTCTGCCCTGGCGGGAAGCGTTTCGCTGGCAATTATGATGCTGCCAATGATCGTTCGCTCAACAGAAGAGACTTTAAAAATGATCCCGATAAGTATAAAAGAAGCAGCCCTGGCTCTGGGAGTTCCCTATTATAAAGTGATAATTAAAATACTGATACCGACAGGATTCAGTGGTTTATTAACCGGTATTTTACTTGGTATTTCAAGGGTTTTGGGCGAAACCGCACCGTTAATGTTAACAGCCCTCGGAAGTACAATGATAAACCTCGATATTACAAAACCAACAAGTGCAATTCCATTGTTAATCTGGGAATTTTACAACGACCCAAATATGGTCGGTTTAATTTGGAGTTCATCACTCCTTTTAATGATAATGGTTTTAACTTTAAACATTGTTTCAAAACAAATAGCTGCCAGAACAAAATAAAAAAATGACAGAAAACTCAATAAATATAAAAGATCCGGTACTATCAATCCGTAACCTTTCAGTTTCGTATGATAAGGGAAAATATGCTGTCAACAATGTTTCGGCTGACATTAAACGAAACAGCGTAACCGCTATAATGGGACCTTCGGGTTGCGGGAAAAGTACTCTTTTGCGCGCCATTAACCGGATGCACGAACTCTACGAAAACATTGAAACAAAAGGGACTTTGATATTGAATGGAAAAGATATCTCGGACATGCCAACCATTAAATTGCGAAGAATGTCCTGAATGGTTTTTCAACGTCCCAATCCTTTTCCAACCATGAGTATTTATGATAATGTGATTGCCGGTTATAAACTCAACGGAATCAGGTTAAAGAAAACTGAACGCGATGAAATAGTTGAACGCTCGCTAACTGATGTTACGCTTTGGGATGAAGTAAAAGACACGCTTTACAAAAAAGGCAGTTTCCTTTCGGGAGGACAGCAACAAAGGCTTTGCATTGCTCGGGCGCTGGCTTTTAATCCCGAAGTTATTTTGCTCGATGAACCAACTTCGGCGCTCGACCCAATTTCGACAGCAAAAATTGAAGATTTACTTGTGAAATTAAAAGAGAATTATTCAATTTTGATGGTTACACACAATATGTCGCAGGCAGCGCGAATTTCAGATTATTCAATGTTTATGTACCTTGGCGAACTTGTGGAATACGGCAAAACCAAGGATATGTTTACAAATCCAAAAGACCGCCGTACCGAGGAATATTTAACCGGAAAATTTGGTTGATTTTTTACTTCACTAAAATTAAAAAGAGATGACTACAAAAAAAGATGATGCCATAAACAGTATAATGAGTGAATTTGAAGAATTCGCCAATTTGGTTCTTCATCAGCTTGATTTATTGGAGAAACTGATTTCATCAGGAGAAACAAAACTTTCAGACGATTTGAGCAAAGAATTGATTTCAAATGAAAAAAAGCTTGATAAGATGGAGGTTAAGATCAGTGATAAAATTGTGAATACAATTGTCTTGTACCAACCGGTTGCATCTGATATCAGAAGGATTTTTGCCTGTTTCCGGATTGTTAACAGTCTTGAACGGATTGGCGATATGGTAATTACAATTGTTGACGCGGTTCAGAATATAAAAACCCTTAAGATTTATGCTGAATTGAATGACGTAATCACAAACATGCTGATAAATAGTTCAAACATGGTAAACAAAGCCTTGCTTGCATATATAAATGATGATAGAGAATATGCCATTTGGACAATAAAAAATGACACGGTTGTTGACGAAATCAACAAAAAAATGCTAAAAAAAGCCATCAAAAAAAGCAGTGACAGCAACGAGGAAAACAAACAGCTTTTTATCAGTTTTATAAGCATGAACAGCGTTGTAACAAACATTGAACGAATTGCCGGCCACGCTACCAACATTGCTGAAGCTGCCATTTATTCAATTGAAGGGAAAGACATTCGACACAAACCGATTGATTGATTATTTAATTAGTATAGAGATTTGATTATCAAGTATTTTGATAAAGAATTTAGAAAATGAGTATTTCTGGAAATATCCAAAATCGAATATTCAATATCCAAATATTTAAACTGAAACTCAGAACTTTGTCCCGATAGCTATCGGGATGAACTTTAAACTTGTAATATGGCAACACAAAAAATATTAATAGTTGACGACGAAAAGGATTTATGCGAAATCCTTGAATTCAACCTGATTAGCGAAGGTTACGAAACAGAAACAGCACATTCGGCAGAATCCGCATTGAAAAAAAACCTGCACGAATTCGATTTGATTTTACTCGATGTGATGATGGGAGAAATGTCGGGTTATAAAATGGCAGCTAAAATTCGAAAAGACTTACAACTCTCCATACCAATCATTTTTCTAACAGCCAGGACTTCGGAGAATGATTTGCTGACAGGCTTTAACGTAGGTGGCGATGATTATATTTCAAAACCTTTTTCAATAAAAGAAGTAATTGCCCGTGTAAAAGCCATTCTGAAAAGAGGAATTACAGAATCGTTTTCGGGCAATATTTTAAAAGCCAACGATTTGGAACTTGACACAAACAGCAAATCGGTTAGCATTGAAAACAAAACTGTAAACCTTACACGAAAAGAATATGAAATACTGGCTTTGCTGCTAAAACATCAGGGCCAATATATTTCGAGGGAAGAAATATTAAACCGTGTTTGGAGCGACGATGTAATAGTAACCGAGCGAAATGTTGACGTAAACATTGCCCGTTTACGCAAAAAAATTGGCAATTACGGCGATTTTGTAAAAGGAAAATCGGGGTATGGTTATGCGTTTAGTATGTAAAAGCCTTTCCCCAACCCTCTCCAAAAGAAAGAGAGCGTAAGAAAAAAGAATAAGATACAATTTAAAAATATAGCATAGTGCCACTACATCAATCATTCAGAAGGAAAATATTTATCTATTTTATTGCAGTTTTTTTACTGTTTACTGTTGCAATACTTCTATTTCAGCTTCAGCGTGAACGGGAGTTTAAAAAAGCACAACTTGAAAATACACTCGAAAATGTAACTGAGGTTGCACACAATTTTATTGATTTTTACAAGCTCAATAAAACCGGCGATTTTAATCGTGCCGACACATTAAAATCGCTGATTCCGCAAAATAATATCCGGCTGACTATTATTGATAAAAAAGGCAAAGTACTGTATGACAGTTTTGTGGCGGATTATTCAAACATGGAAAACCATTTTCAACGGCCCGAAATTCAGAAAGCACTTTTCTCAGCTTTTGGTTCAAATGTGCGTCATTCAGAAACAACAAAACAGGAGTTTTATTATTACGCCCGGAATTACGACGATTATTTTGTTCGGGCAGCAATGGTTTATGACATTCAGGTTGCCAATTTTTTAAAGGCTAATCGGTTCTTCATCTTTTTTATTGTTATTATTTTTCTTGGTATATGGTTAATTGTTAATGTAATAACAAAACGGCTTTCCATTTCGATTACAAAGTTGAAAGACTTTGCAATAAAGGCTGGAAGAAATGAAATGATAGAAAATGAAAATGAATTTCCTGAAAATGAACTGGGTGAAATTGGGACACAAATCGTAAAAATCTACAATAAACTGCACCGGGCAAAAGATGATGTGGCTCTTGAAAAAGATCGTTTATTTAATCACATGAACATACTGAACGAGGGGATTTCGTTTTTTAAACCCAACAAAGAAAAAATGCTGGCAAACAGTCATTTTATACAGTATATCAGTATCATTTCAAATACTTCAACAATTTCGGCAGAGCATATTTTTGAGATTCCCGAATTCAAAAAAATAAACAATTTTCTGAATGAAAACCTGGCCAAGGAAATTGAATTTCTACCCAATGAACTGCCGCAGATTGAATACACTTTCAACAAAAACGAGCAATATTTTAAAGTGCTGTGTATTGTTTTTGCCGATAAAAGTTTTGAGATCTTGATTACCGATGTTACCCGTCCCGAAAAAAGAAGGTTACTGAAACAACAACTAACATCAAACATTGCACACGAACTGAAAACCCCGCTGGCATCAATAAAAGGCTACATTGAAACCCTTATGAACAACCCCGGAATCAGCGAAGAAAAGAAAAAGTATTTTATTGAACGGGCATTTGCTCAGGCCGAAAGATTAAACTTGTTACTCAACGATATTTCGTTGCTAAACAACATTGAAGATGCCGGTGAACTTTTCGAAATTAAACAGGTAAATGTAAAAAACATTGTTACCGACGTGATTGAAAACCTTGAAAACCGTTTGTCGGAAAAAAATATTAAATGCAAATTAAACGTTGATCCTGAAGTAGTTGTAAATGGTAATGATTCACTGCTTTCGTCAGTTTTCAGAATTTAATAGAAAACTCGATCAATTATGCCGGACGTGACATTTCGATTGAAATAAAAAATTATCTCGAAGACAAAAAGTTCTATTATTTCAGTTATTCTGATTCGGGAGTTGGAATTCCGGAGGAACATTTGCATCGTATTTTCGAGCGTTTTTACCGCATCGATTCGGGTCGCACACGCGAACTGGGAGGAACAGGTCTGGGTTTGTCTATTGTTAAAAACGCGATTTTGCTTCACAAAGGAAAAATATCGGCTCGTAACAAGCCCGAAGGCGGAATTGAGTTTTTGTTTACTCTGGCGAAAAAATGAAAAGATAAAGCTAAAGTTCAATGATTTTTCCTGCTTTTCTGCTCTTCTTTAATGCTCTTTTATAAAGCTTTGCCGCGGCATCGCTGTACGAATTAAGGTTTCTGTAAACCTTTAAAATCTTGATTTTTGAGTCGGCTTTATCCACTATTTTATAGAAAGCGGGAGGAATTACATCATTCAATACTGCTGAATACAATTTCTCGTTTTCAAAATCAAAAGTGAATTCTTTGTGAACAGCAAGTACAAATTCAAGATCGGTTTTGCTAAAATTTACTTCGTAAAACCTCGAATAAATCAAATAAACTTTTCCATCAGGCAAACCATAGAAATATACTGGTAATGAAGTTGGAAGGTTTGACGATTGGGTTTTGTAAATGAGTTTTCCTAATGGTTCCATTTTATTGAGATTTTAGGTTTATAAAATTATATTACAGATATTTAATTTCTGTTTCACTCTGATTACGATTTTATTAATTTGCTCTTTAGTTTATATTTAACCGGTTTCCTTAAAGCATGAAATTGAAATTCTGTGTTTGAAATTTTCTCCGGTTTTGTTTTATCTAAGTCGAGGACTGCTCTTTAAAATTCTTCGGGTTTCATCAGGATATTTGATTTGAATTGCGTTTTCCATTCTCAACCAAAAACCCAGTTCCTTTTTATGGTTTTCCAAATCAGAAATTACCAAAACACCCATTGCCGATAAAAACCTGGCATTACAAGCTTGTTCGTATTGGTGTTTCATTGGTATAACACAGAGTTTTTTCCCCATAAACAGTGCTTCGGCAGGTGTTTCAAAACCGGCATTACAAAGAATCCCTTCGCAATTAATAAACGAACGATTAAAATTTTCGAGCGAAACAGGTTGAAAATGAATATTATTTATTTGAAATGTTTCTTTGTTGTGTTTCGAAAAAACTTCCCATTTTATTTCAGGAAATGCAGAAAGCACATTTTCGATTTCAGCGTTACTAAAAGCGGGCAAATAAACTGTATAGTGTTTTTTATTTTTCGGTTTGGCATTTCGAATAGCCGATCGGATAACCGGTGTAAAATTGAATTTATCGAGCGCCCTGAAATGAAAACCATACTTTTTACCGGCAGGAGCATAATATTTCAGAATCAGTTTTCCAACCCAATCCAGTTTTTTTGGACGGGGTGCATTTTTATGCAACACGGCATTTTGATGACTTAAACCGATACATTTTTTGCCCCGTAATTTGCAAGCCCACGCTGAAACAGGTTCAAAATCAGAAATTACCAAATCGTATTTTTCCAGAGGCAGGTAAAACACGTCTTTAAAAAACAAAAATGGACGTAACCCGGAAACTGTCTTCAGAATGTTTACCCCACCATGTTTACCAAAGATGAAACTTAATCCATATCGTTGATAATTTACAGGAAAAGGTAAAGTAATATCGGCCTGACAACCACTAACCAAAATATCAGTTTCGGCTATTTCACGCAAAATGGGCACAATTTCGGTCGCCCTTGCCAAATGCCCGTTTCCTGTTCCCTGGATTGCATATAAAATTTTCATTTTTTTACATTATTTACTTGAAAATGCAAGTTCCTTTATAAGCATATTATACATCTGTTTTTCTTCGGGATAGTCCAGTTCGTCAATTGCCGGCAGTTCATCATCCTGATCTTCATAGTAAAACAAATGCCAGTTATTGTTGTGATACTCCACCGCGGTGAAATGTTCTACCCAATCACCGCAATTCAAATATCGAATTGAATTGTCGTTAATCATTATTTTTTTGTCCTTTGGAATGTGCGTGTGCCCGCAAATTACGGTTTCGTAGCCCTGCAGAATTGCTGAATTACCTATTGCCATTTCAAATTTCGAATGCACAAAATTTTCTTTTACAAGGTATTTTTTGAGGCTTTTGTAAATAGTAATTTCCTTCGAGCCAAAAATTGAAAATATGTGGTTAAGGACATCGTTTAAAATCGTCAGCAGCCCATAAATTGCTGCACCAAATTTCGATAGCCATTTTGAACGGTGTATGATGTGATCGAAAATATCGCCGTGAAATATCCATGTTTTTGAACCTCCAAGTTCAAGAATTACCTGGTTAACGATTTTAAGATTGCCGATTTGGGTTTGGCTGAATTTGCGTAAAAACTCATCGTGGTTGCCGGTAATATAATAAACCGGTATTCCCTTTTCCATCATTTTAATTATCTGACGGATTATTTTTAAATGATTTTTTGGAAAATAATTCCGGCTAAATCGCCACGAGTCGATTATATCTCCATTCAGTATTAAAATATTTGGTCGTATTGATTTCAGGTATTTCAGTACCTTTTTTGGTTTGCAGGCGTGTGTGGCCAAATGCAGGTCTGAAATAACAGCGACTTCAACGTCCCTTATTTTCATCGGCTTACAATTTTTTTAAAACATTTGCTCCATCACAAAATAGTCGAGTTTGTTGTGCTGCTTGTTATTTAAAAAATGCTGGGCTTCGGCATACGAATTAAAAGTGTCGTTAATGCTGAACACTTTGATGTGCTGATCAGGCTGATCAACCATCCTCATAAAATCTTTTCTGTCGATTTCAATAAATTTCCGGAAATAGATTTTGTCTGTTTCATAATCATAAACAAAATCTTCATGCTCGGCAAAAATAAATTCGAGACCTGATTTGTTTGTTTGTGTATCGCAAAACCGGGCATACATTACCTGTATTTTCCCATTGGGCATACCATAGAAATATACTGGCATAAATGTGTGGAAATATGTCATGTATGACTTGTAAATAATTCGTGCTGATGATTTCATAATTTTAATTTTTAAGATACTTACAATTTTAAGTTCAAAAAAACGGGAAGAAGCTCAAAACGATTAAGTTTTGATTAACAAACGTTTAAATTTTCACAGGAAATCATGATTTTAAGGAGCAATAGCATCTATGCAACTGACTGTCAGTTTGTTAATACAACATATTACATTTCGGTTAAACAAATGTAACACAACCTTAAACGAAGGTTAATATGCCTGTAACATTTTGCAGGTTCATTTGCCGTGTATTCGAAAGGATATTTTAGAAACACTGCAAATGTTATTTTTAATGAGAAAATTTTTTACCTGTTTTTTACTGCTACTTCTTTTTCAAATAGCGGTAAACGCCCAAACCGGCACAATAAAAGGAATTGTTACCGATTTTAAAACCAGTGAAACCCTGATTGGAACAACAGTTCTGATACAGGGCACAACACAAGGAACAATTACAAACTTCGATGGCGAGTTTATAATTCAAAAAGTAAATCCCGGAAAATACAATCTGGTTATTTCCTTTATTTCATACCAAACGAAAATAGTACAAATTGAAGTTGAAAACGAAATCGAAACTGTTGTAAATGTTTCGCTTGAACCTGCAACGCTCGATATTGGCGAAGTAAAGGTAGTTGCCAAACGCCGCACCGACACCGATATGTCGATGATTTCGAGCCTGAAAGCTCAAAACCTGATTGTGAAAAGCCAGGACAAGGATGCTGCCGAAGTAATTCGACGCGTGCCGGGAATTACTATTACCGACGGCCGTTTTGTTGTAGTGCGCGGTTTGGTAGAACGTTACAATTCGGTAATGCTGAACAACTCAACTGCTCCCAGTTTCGAAGCCGATAAACGTGCTTTTTCCTTCGATGCCATTCCCAGTGGATTGATTGATAATATTCTGATTTATAAAAGTCCGGCTCCTGAATTACCTGCCGATTTTGCAGGCGCAGCAATCAATATTCAAACAAAAAATGCTGCCGACCAAAACAGTTTCAGCTTTAGCTACGGAACAAAATATGTTCAGAACACCTCATTCAACAACGATTTTCTTACCCACGAAAACAGTAAAACCGACTGGCTGGGTTACGACAATGGTTCGAGGGCAATTCCTGACGGTGTGCCGGGACAGCAGGAATTTGCAGAATTATACGTTTGGCCAAATGCCGAATTGTACGTTCAGCGAACCGATGAAATAAATAATATCTCGGCTCTTTTTGCCAACAACTGGGAAACATCGAACGATGCTCCGTTTTTAGATCAGAATTTTTCAGTGTCGCTGCAACGACGGTTTGTAGTTGGTAAAGCTTCGTTCGGGAATATTACTTCGCTTAATTACGGAACTTCGAATAGTTACACTTCGGGAACCCGGACTGAATTCCTTGAATTTGATGAAGATCAGTATCGAACGGTAATGGATTTCGATTTTGTTGACAAGGTTTCAAAAAAGGAATTTAAAACCGGGCTGATTCACAACTGGAATATGATTTACGGAAAAAACCAGAAGCTTGAATTCCGGAATTTCCTGAATCAAACCGGAATTCAGTCAACCACACAACGAAACGGAATACGCTACGACAACGGAGAAACTTTGGAACTTTTGGATTTGAAGTACGAAAGCCGGCTGGTTTATTCCGGACAACTTTCGGGAGAGCAATTATTTAATGGCGACTGCTCCAAAATAAACTGGATGATGGGATATTCGCATACCAATAAAAATCAACCCGACAACCGCCGACTCACTTCTGTTCAGATTAACGATGAAACCAGCGAACGCGATCAGCAATATTACCTGCGTTTACAAAACGTACCAAATCCTTATTATGCGGGCCGGTTATGGATTGATATGAATGAAAATACGTACGATGCCAAACTCGATTTCACACATAACTTTAAATTATTTAGTTCCGAAAACATCTGGAGTTTTAAAACCGGTGGGTTTTATGAAAATAAACAGCGTCAGTTCAATTCGCGCTTAATCGGCGTAGTTGCCATGCGCAATCCTCCCGATATTTTCTTTAACCCTATAAGTGAAATAATGGCTCCCGAAAACTTCTATTTCGATCGCACTTCACCCTATACACACCATGGGCTTTCGTACCGCGACAACACCCGCGCCAAAGACAACTACAACGATACCGACAAAATGAAATCGGGATACCTGGCCTTAAACATTCCGGTTACCAAAAAACTCAATGTTTATGGTGGAGTCAGGGTTGAAAACTGGAGCCGCGAAATCAGGGATTTCTGGGAAATAACCGAAACTGCCGATAAAACACCCATCACCCGTGATACAGTTGATTTTTTTGTATCTGTTAATGCTACTTATAATATCAACGAGAAAAATTTGTTGCGGGCATCCTACGGAGAAACTGTTAACCGGCCAGAATTCAGGGAAATGGCACCGTTCGATTACCAGGATTTTGAGCTTTTTGCAATAGTTTACGGAAATCCGGATTTAAAGGCAGCTTATATTAAAAACTATGATTTGCGATACGAATGGTATCCCAACCAGGGTGAAATGATTTCGGGGGCAGGTTTTTATAAAGCATTCACAGATCCGATTGAAACATTTCTTCGTCCGTCAGGATCCACCTACGACTACTTTTTTTACAATACCGAGGAAGCATACAGCGCAGGAGTTGAAATTGATGTGCGAAAACGTTTTACAGGGTTTGAAAACTCAGCCGGATTTTTTCGGTTTATGAAAGATCTGACTGTAATTTTCAACACTTCACTCATAAAAAGCGAAATTAATACATCGCAACAGGAATTTACACGCGATACAGTTCGGGTAATGTCCGGTCAGTCACCTTACATTGTTAACCTCGGACTGTTTTACAACAATGTGGAAAAAGGTTGGGACATCAATCTCAATTATAACATAATCGGAAAGCGGATTGCATATGTCGGAACACCTGCCAACCCGCATACATGGGAATTACCGCGCAACTCACTCGACCTGACGGTTCAAAAAACATTCAAACATAACCTTCAGTTGAAGGCAGGAATCAAAGATATTCTGAACGACCCTGTCAGGTTTGTTCAGTATTACGGAGATAGCGAAGAACTTGTGAAAGATACGAGAAACTATATCCCAAACAGGCAATTTTCACTTAGCCTGACATGGACCTTTTAACAAATGACAAATAAACAAATATCAGTGTATTACTAATTTAATAATTAACATCATGAAAAAGTTTTTACTTGGATTTTTATTAATCACGTTGATTACGGCCACTGCTATGGCTCAGTCAATCGACAACAACTTCTTTGATAAAGTAAGTTATGTAGGCGCTTTCGATGGCTACGACAACTGGACCGAAGGCTGGACCAACTGGAATCCGGTAGATGCGGATTATCCCGAAACCTATACAATGACCAAAGGAAATGGTCAGTTTACAAACATCGGCGGTGTACATATTGTTGCCGACGAAACATGGAGCGGCGTTGTTAAAATCGACGGATGGATTTATGTTGACAACGGTGCAACACTCACAATTGAACCGGGAACTATCATTCGCGGTACAAATAAAAGTAGGCTTATTATTACCCCTGGCGGAAAAATTATGGCTGCCGGTACACGCACACTGCCCATCGTTTTTACTTCTTCGCAGGGTGCAGGTTTCCGCTCAAACAGCGACTGGGGCGGACTCGTGATTTGTGGTAATGCTCCGAATAATCTCCCAGGTGGTGTAGGAATTGTTGAAGGTGGTGTAGGAACCGAATTCGGTGGCAGCGAACCCTGCTGACAACTCAGGTGTACTCACTTATGTACGAATTGAATTCCCGGGGTTCGAAGTTGCAACAGGCAGCGAAATTAACGGGCTTACTTTAGGTTCGGTTGGCAGCGAAACCCGCATCGAAAATATACAGGTTTCGTATTCAGGCGATGATGGTTACGAATTCTTTGGAGGAACTGTAAATGCTAAATATCTTATTTCCTATCGCACGGAAGACGATGATTTTGATACCGACAACGGCTACAGCGGAATGGTTCAGTTTGGTATCATTCTACGCGACCCATCCATTGTTGACTCTGATACCGCCAATGGTTTTGAATCGGATAACGACAAGGATGCAAGTGTGAACACGCCGTTTACACAGGCTATTTTCAGCAACATCAGCGGATTTGGTTCGGCAAAGGATTTGGCAACATACAACGCGCTTCCGCAAAACCATCAGTTCAATTTATGGCGATAAATTTAAAACAGACGAAGCAGTATTATCTGCTGCACAGCTGGAAACATCGTTCCTCGAAACCCAAAAAGAAAATAAGGTAATCGAAAACGGAAGTGATGTAAAAATTACCGACCCGTTTAATCTTACTTCTCCCAATTTCCAGCCAATGGCTGGTTCACCGGTTTATAATGCTTCATACTGGTATAAAGAAAGCGAACCAGTTTCAATCGACAACAACTTCTTTGATAAAGTAAGTTATGTAGGCGCTTTCGATGGTTACGACAACTGGACCGAAGGCTGGACCAACTGGAGTCCCGTAGATGAGGATTATTCTGAAACTTATACAATGACCAAAGGAAATGGTCAGTTTACAAACATCGGCGGTGTACATATTGTTGCCGACGAAACATGGAGCGGCGTTGTTAAAATCGACGGATGGATTTATGTTGACAACGGTGCAACACTCACAATTGAACCGGGAACTATCATTCGCGGTACAAATAAAAGTGTGCTTATTATTACCCCTGGCGGAAAAATTATGGCTGCCGGTACACGCACACTACCCATCGTTTTCACTTCTTCGCAGGGTGCAGGTTTCCGCTCAAACAGCGACTGGGGCGGTCTTGTAATTTGCGGCAAAGCTCCAAATAACCTCGCCGGTGGTGTGGGAATTGTTGAAGGTGGTGTAGGAACCGAATTCGGTGGCAGCGACCCTGCTGACAACTCAGGTGTACTTACTTATGTAAGAATTGAATTCCCGGGGTTCGAAGTTGCAACAGGCAGCGAAATTAACGGGCTTACTTTAGGTTCGGTTGGAAGCGCAACCCGCATCGAAAATATACAGGTTTCGTATTCAGGCGATGATGGTTACGAATTCTTTGGCGGAACTGTAAATGCTAAATACCTCATTTCCTATCGTACGGAAGACGACGACTTTGATACCGACAACGGCTACAGCGGAATGGTTCAGTTTGGTATCATTCTCCGCGACCCATCCATTGTTGACTCTGATACTGCCAACGGTTTTGAATCGGACAACGACAAGGATGCAAGTGTGAACACGCCGTTTACACAGGCTATTTTCAGCAACATCAGCGGATTTGGTTCAGCAAAGGATTTGGCAACATATAACGCGCTTCCGCAAAATCACAAGGAAGGTTCTTCCTTGCGCATCCGTAAAAGCAGCCGTATTTCGGTTTATAACTCTTTGTTTATGGGCTGGGGCCGCGGACTGCGTTTCGAATCGACGGCAACACACAATGCAGCAGCTGCAAATGATATGACTGTTAAGAATACTTTTATCAGTTCAATTTATGGCGATAAATTTAAAACTGACGATGCAGTATTATCTGCTGCACAGCTGGAAACATGGTTCCTCGAAACCCAAAAAGAAAATAAGGTTATCGAAAACGGAAGCGATGTAAAAATTACCGACCCGTTTAATCTTACGGAGCCCAATTTCCAGCCAATGGCAGGTTCACCGGTTTACAATGCTTCATACTGGAGTACAACTCCTGTCATTGATTTCGATGTTGCTGCAAATATGAATATGGTTCGCAATTACCCTAATCCTTTTAAAGGAAAAACAAACATCGAAATACATCTTCGCAAAAGTGATAATGTACGAATTGTAATTTTTAACATTTCCGGAGCTGTTGTTACTGAAATTCAAAATGGCCAATTGTATGAAGGAACTTATGATTTCATATTCGATGCATCGCAATTACCCGGCGGACTTTATTTTGGTAAAGTAATTATGGGAAATGAAGTTCAGACTTTAAAAATGATGGCACAATAAATAATTGATGCAAAACGACAATATTTGACCTTGCAGTGTTTGAAAAAAATTGGCTTCTGTCAATTTTTTAAGCCCCGGAGAAATCCGGGGCTTTTATCAACTTTTATTCACTGCGTACCGTATTAACCCCCAAACACACATTTTTTCAAACACTGTAATTTATAATGATATGAAACAAATTTTTCTGATTTTTCTCTTTATAACCAGTTTGCAAGGGGTTATCAAGGCACAGGAACTGGTTGAAAAAGGGGACACCTATTTTTTAAACGGCGAACTTTATACCGGGAAATGGACTACTTACCATGAAAATGGATCGGTGAAAATGATTACCGAAATAAAAAAGGGATTAAAAGATGGGCAAACAAAAATCTGGTTTGAAGATGGACAGCTCAACGAAATACGCACTTACAAACAAAACAAGATGCATGGCAAGTGGGTAATGTATAACAACCACAATATTAAAATTTCGGTAGCCCGGTATAAAAACGGATTAAAACATGGAAAATGGATCATCTGGAACGACTACGGTAATCTGCTTTACGAACTGGAATACAACAACGGTGAAAAAACCGGAACCTGGAAAAACTACAACGAAAAAGGCGAATTGGTTAGCGAACGAAAATATTAAGCTCCCTGATTTGTTGTTCCATGCGAAACGTCATCCCGGATTGTTGTGATTCTTTTAACAAAACTGTAATATTTCTGTAACCTGTGTTTAACAGCACCCAAGTACTTTTACATTACATTAATAAGAGAAAATTTAAAACAGATGAAAAAATTTGCAATCATATTTTTACTGGCAATAACAGTTATTGCAGTAAATGCCAAAGAAGGTGAAAGAAAATCAATGGATGCTGAAAACGCTGCAACATTGGTACTTTCAGGAACAGTAGCCGATCAGAATTCTGGTGAATCGCTTGTGGGTGTCGAAGTTAAACTGGAAGGAACCGATTTAAAAACCTACACCGATTTCGATGGAAAATTCGCTTTCAAAAATGTAAAACCCGGAGAATATAAAGTGGTTACAAATTATATTTCTTACCAAAAACAAACTGAAGTTTTAGAAGTCAATTCAAAACAAAACGAATTAAAAATAAAGTTGCAGGCATCGAATTAATTTCGGCAAATGCAATTTTCTTAAGATTGAATCCGCCCTTGAGAGCAAGGGTGGTTTTCATGTTTAAAATGGCTGTCAGATTTCTGGTGGCCATTTTTGCTTTATTATTGAATGTCAGCGTTGAGTTTCACTTCATTATTCAATTCCCTTATTTTTGTTAAATAATAATCTACAAAAATTACTACTATGAAATTCCAATTTTCACTCCTTTTTATTTTGGTCGCGATTCTTTTATCGTGTTCAGAAAAACAAATTGAAATACCGCTTTCGGAACACCCGCAACCTATTTTTGAACGTGCAGTTTGGCAAAACTTAAATGGATACTGGCAATTTAAAGCCGACTCTTCAAATATTGGACTAAACGAAAACTGGCAGTCAAATCCAGGCACATTCGATAAAAAATTCTTGGTGCCGTTTTCATGGGCAAGCCCAATGAGTGAAATTAAAATGCCAAAAGTGAATGTAGGCTGGTATTCACGCACTTTCAAAATCGATAACCCTGAAATTTGGAATGAAAAAGAAACTTACCTCGTTTTTTGCGCAAGCGATTTTAACACAACAGTTTGGATAAACGGTACTGAAATTGGCACTCATTCGGGCGGATATGTACCTTTCGATTTTAATATTTCCGAAGTTATTAAAGAAGGAGAAAACCAGCTGATTGTCAGGGTTGAAGACGAAGAGTTGCAGAATCGCCCGTCGGGAAAACAGTATTACGGAAATGCAAAAGGTATTTGGCAAACCGTTTATTTGGAAGCCCGCCCCGAAAACCACATCACTCTAATTAAATTCACTCCCGACATTGATAATTCGAAGATTACTGCGGAAGTTCAACTGTCAAAAAACAGTGCGTCTTCAGTGCAGTTCAATTTAAAGGGGAAAGAAAACAATATAGATTTTAATGGCGAAATACCTGCAAATATTTCAACCACAACATTTACAATTCCCATTGAAAATATGAAATTGTGGGATTTGGAAAACCCTTATTTATATGAAGTAACAGCTTCTGTTACCAGCGAAAGCGGAATCGATGAAGTCTCAACTTATTTCGGAATGCGTAAAATATCGGCAATGCAGGTGCCCGGACAGGAATTTCAATATGTGGCATTGAATAATAAACCCATTTACATGAAACTCACGCTCGACCAGAGTTACCACCCTGAAGGATTTTATACATTTCCATCGGACAAGTTTATGAAAGAGGAAATTCAACGCGCAAAGGATTTGGGATTGAACGGTTTGCGGATTCACATAAAAGCAGAAGTTCCGCGTAAATTATATTGGGCTGATAAACTGGGATTGCTGATTATGGAAGATATTCCAAACTTCTGGGGTCAACCTGATAGTATTGCAAAAGCCAACTGGGAATTTATTGCCGAAAAAGAAATGGCGCGCGACTATAACCATCCAAGCATTTTTTCGTGGGTGCTTTTCAACGAAACCTGGGGATTATTTTCTGAAGACTCGATAAATGGCCGCAGTTACACACCTGAAACCCAAAACTGGGTTCGCGAACGATACAACATTGCCAAAACAACAGATCCAACACGTTTGATTGAAGATAATTCGCCCTGCAACTGGGATCACGTGATTACCGACATCAACACATGGCACGCATATATTCCTGCCCGAAACTGGTCAGGTTTTTTGGATGAAATAGTGAAAAATACTTACCCCGGTTCAACCCATAATTACATCGGTGGAAACAAACAGGGGAACGAACCCATGTTTAATTCAGAATGCGGCGCAGTTTGGGGTTACTCCGGCAGCACAGGCGACATCGACCTTACGTGGGAATACCACATTATGATGAACGAATTTCGCAAACGCCCTAAAATTGCAGGATTTCTTTTTACCGAATTTCATGACGTAATAAATGAGTGGAACGGATATTACCGTTTCGACCGATCCAAAAAAATGTTCGGGCTTGATGAAATAGTGCCGGGAATGTCGATGAACGATTTTCATAAAGATTTGTATGTTGTTGCAGGTGAAGATTTTTATCAGAATTACGAAGGAGGTGCAACTGTACAAATTCCGGTTGGAATAAGCTCCGTAACAAGTGAAATACCCGAAAACCTAAAATTAAAATATGAACTTTTCGGATGGAACAACCTTGGAGATAAAGTTGAGCAAGGTAAAGGCGAAATTGAAGTAGATGCTGAACCTTTTAAATTTATACCATTAAAACCGGTTGAGTTTATAGCTCCAAACGAAAACCTGGTTATGTTTTTGGCAACAACACTGGAGGATGAAAAAGGAAAAGTTTTACAACACAATTTCGTTCCATTTACGGTTTCGGGGCATTCGGAAACTGATGAAATTATAATCACAAAATCGCCAAATGAATTTATTGGTGCCGATTGGACCATCAAACACATGGAAACGCAAAACGGTGCAAAAGTTTGGGGAATGGGATCAGGTTATTTTGAATATGAATTTGTTTTGCCTAAAGATTTGAATGCCGATGAAGTAAAAAGCATTGAATTCAGGGCAGAGTTGGCATCCGTTATCCCCAGGAAAAATATTTGGAAGAAGGCGATGCCGAACGGATCGGGATGACAGTGGTATCAGAAAAAGGTACAATCCCTGGCTACGGGAAAAACAGTTATCCTCAAACCGATGAAAAATTGCATGGTTCTCTTGTTACAATTACTACCGACAGTCAGAAAATTGATGAGGTAGAATTATACGATGATCCGGCTGACCATCAAGGAATACTTTCGTGGATGAACCAAATACCTGGTAAAAGTGGAGATGCAGAAACACAGGTTCCCTGGTTGCTTGATGAAGCAGGATCTTATGGTTATTTGGTAAAAGTGGAGTTGGATGAAAATTTGAAAAAATCAGTGCTTGAAGCCGCCAAAATTATCATTCAGTTGCATGTTGATGAATCTACAAGCGACCGTGGAGGACTGTCGGTTTATGGCGCAAAATCGGGAAAATATCCAATGGATTTAAGTATTGTAATCAGAAAATAAAGGATTGGTTTTTGGATTAATTTATAAACCTTGCAAAGTGCTGATTTGACTTTCCGAAAGAGTATAATACTTTTTCGGAAAGTCATTTTCTTGGGTTTTATAACGTTTTTATACCGACAACAAATAAAAAGCACATGACTTATAATCAACAATATCGAGTGAAAATTTATTAAAAACCAAAACTCCAGGTTTCATCAATATTTTAACCGGACTATTGAATGAAAGTCAGATCAAATCAATCGATTCAATATTTCCCCACTTTGTTATTAAAAGATGTGATACTGAAAAATAAGTTCAACCTCGTCATTCCTGTAAATTAACACATGATTTTTTTATGATTACTTCAGAAGAAATTTGTTTGGTTAAACATGAAAAATTTAATTTTTAGGTTTCCGCGAATTGGTTTTAACCAGATTTTTACGATTTAAACATTGTTTTTACGATATAATAACTCCAATAAACCTTATTTAATTGAAATTTGCACGTTCAAAAATTGACGCTTTAACCACAATTAAAAATATTCGGATTTGGATTACTAATTTTTGATTGGTATTTCGTTCCGGCCCTCAGTACGATTTGGCATATGCCAATCGAAAAAAATGGATGGTATTTACTGTCCATTTTTATTTGAATACTTTCAATGCAATTTAAAACCTAATGATTTTCTTTCTTCAGTTTTTGTCGATCTCTGTATTGACCAGGTGTTATTCCTTGCGAATCACGGAAAACACGCATAAAACTACCCATTGAACCAAAACCCGATTTTTCGGAAATATAATTCAACGAATAGGTTTTTGAAGAATCACCGGATAAAAGTTTTTTAGCCTCTTCTATCCGGTACCGGTTAACAAAATCACTAAAAGTGCACGAAAATTCAGTATTTATATGTTTGGAGATGTAAGTGCGGTTTGTATTAAGTAATTCGGAAAGATGAGTGATTTTTAAATCGGGGTTTTTGTAAATCGATTGATCAACAAAGAGTTCCAGCAATTTATCGTTTAATACATTTTTGTTGTAACTTTTATTATCAAAATTTTCAGTTTCAATTTCTTCAGATTCCAAATCAATTACGGTATGATTTTGCATGAAACCCAAAAATCCAATAAAGAATAATAAAACACTAAAAATCAATGATGGAATTAAGAGCAGGATTGGTGATTCCATAAAAAACCCTCGCCCGATAATATTAAAAACTATACTAATAACCGAAGTTACCACAAAGGAATAAGGAAAAAGTTAACCCAGAGAATAGTCTTGCTTTCCAGATTTGAATAGAAATTGGCAATTTGTCTGTTATATTGTTTTACAAGCTTTTGCCCTTTTACAAGAAAAAATAAAACTTGAATAAAAAATACAATCCGGCTAACCGTAACATTAATCTTTTGAATACTAATAAGAAATAGGTCCGAATTATTCAGTTTTTTATTTAAAAGTAATTCATTGATGTATAAAAGTCTTTCTTCAGTACTCATTAAACTATACAAAACACATGAAGTTAGAGCAAAAAAAGCTTCAGGAATTAATAAGCGCAAATTTATCCATTTGTAACCCGATTCAACCGAAAGCAATTTGATATACCAGTAATAGAGAGGGTAAACTGAAAGTGATGCAAAAATATAGACAGGCTCAAAAATGTGAAATGTTGAATTTAACTTTTTAAAAAAATGAGCATGTGATAAGTAAAGTAAAAAGGCAACAAACATAAATATCCCCAGAAAAAACCTTGCCCGGTTATTTTCACGTTTGGTAATGAGCAATACTAGCGCCCAGAAAAAGGTAACATACATGGGAGTATAAATGATCAGGTCATTCCACATCAAACGGTATTTAGATTAGTTTCAATTTGGGCTCCAATTTACCATTTGTACATTGGTTTTACAATATGGTAGTTCATTTTAGTTTGCTTGGGTTACATTTGTTTCATTCTGATTATAATAGGTTAATAATCATATCAGTAAATACCATGCTTTTAAAATTACACATTATCAGTTGTAGAACACATTTATCGACTAATACAAAAACAAAATGAAAAAAAATTACTTTTTAATATTATTGGTGCTGTTGACAAGCAATTTTCTTTTTGCACAAACATGGATTCCGGTCGGACCAACGGCTTTTTCACCGGGAGAAGCATTTATCCAGCATATGGCCGTAGATGGAGAGACACCATATGTTGCTTTTCTTGACAGTAAAAATAACAATAAAGCCACCGTAATGAAATTTAACGGAACGGATTGGGTTACTGTTGGCTCTGCAGGTTTCACCCCAGATGCAATAAACGAATTGAGTTTTGCAATGATTGGTGCAACGCCCTATGTTGCTTTTGACTATGAAAATAAACCAGGTAAAATATCAGTCATGAAATTTGATGGTTCAGCCTGGGTTTATGCCGGCAATGAGGGTTTTGTTGAAAAAAGGGTCCTCTTTTAGTTTGGCAGTTGGAAATGGCGTACCCTATGTTGCATTTGAAGATTGGGTAAATAGCAGTAAAGTAAGCGTTGTAAAATTGGTTGGAGAAGCTGGGAATACGTTGGAAATCCAGGCTTTTCTTCCGGTTATACATATAATAAAATTGAACTTTCGGTTGACGGAGATACACCTTATGTAGCTTATCGTGATTATGATGCAAATTACAAAGCGAGTGCTATGAAATTTAATGGAACCAGTTGGGAACTGTTGGGAACTCAGGGATTTTCAGATAAAACCCACGATGCCTATCAATGTCTTGCCGTTAAAGATGGAACACCATATTTGGCTTCGTGGGATATTAATGCCAATCCAATGGTTTACAAATTCAACGGGAATTCATGGGGAAAATTGGGGGTTCCGTTCGTTACCACCAACCAGGTTAGTTCGCAAACCATTGGCTTCGACCATAATGGAATTTTATATTTTGTTTTTGCCGATTGGGGAAATGGGCGCAAAGCAACTGTTGTGAAACATGACGGAACAAACTGGAGTAAAGCAGGCGATGTGGCTTCCAGGAGTGATGCAGAGTATATAAGTATTGCATTCTCCCACAGTAATATACCTTATTTAGCATATCGCGATAATTACAGCATGAGGCGAACAACAGTAATGAAATTGGATAATACAACAGGCACAAATAACATCGATACAAACAGCGGTTTAAACGTTTATCCGAATCCGGGAAATGGTTTGTTTACTCTCGAATTAGGAGATACTCAATTTGGCAATTTAAATATCGAGGTTTTCAATTCAACCGGGCAGAAGGTATTTTCAAGATATGTAGAGTTTACAAATAAAGTTGAAATTGATTTAAAGGGTCGTGAAAATGGAATTTACTTCTTAAAAGTTTCAAATAATGAAACTGTATATTCCAAATCAATAAATATAAATCGATAATGAATGTGATTTGAGCAAGGCATTTTCGCTTTTAATTACGATTAATCACACTTAAAAAAGCCCGTTTAGGGAAACCTGTACTTCAAATAACTCAGATTTAAGGCTTATCCTGTTTCTATATTCAAAACAAATTCTGCATTTTCCAAATTAAATAAATAACAAAACCATTTCACCGACAGTTAATACAAGTGCTTTAATTATCTTTTTCTTAATTCCCCAAATGGGCAATAAAAATCCTAAAGTGGCATTGTTCACAAGTAACTTCTTGCAATCTGTTTTATATCTTCTAATTTTCAGCATCAAAATATTTCCTGACAGAATATAACTTTTGTGTGAAACAAACATGTTTGCGGTTAAACACAACTTGTCCCGGTTATTCGGGAAACAACCATAAACAAAAAAAATGTGAGATCCCTGTCCGAAGCCTCTGGCTTGCATCGGGTGAGAATTTGGATAAAAGAGATAAAGTATATCAGCCAAATAATCAGCAACTTTAATAATTTGTACAGATGAAAACTTTAAAGTTAATTTGAAGAAAAATATTCAACTAAAAAATAAACCAAATGACCAATTTCAAATTATTCCGTTTTGTTCTGTTACTTGTAACCTCATTGTTATTTTCATCAACACAGGCCCAAAACTGGCCAAATTGGCGGGGACCAAACGGCGATGGAACAAGCACCGAAATCAATTTGCCTGTAAAATGGGATTCAATAACAAACGTTTTATGGAAAAGTGAAGTACCCGGAACAGGACATTCTTCGCCAATAATCTGGGAAAATAAGTTATTTACCCTTTCTGCCGTTTCAGAAACCAATGAAAAAATACTGCTTTGTTTCGACGTTGAAAACGGAGATTTACTTTGGCAAAAAACAATAATCAAATCTGATTTTGAAAACAAACACAATGACAACAGTTTCGCATCGGGAACACCCGCTACCGACGGAAAACTTGTTTATGTTTCAGTTTTAGATAAAGACGATGTTTTGGTTGCAGCCTATGATTTTTCAGGAGAACAGGTTTGGGTTCAACGTCCGGGTAAATTTTCAAGTCCCCACGGATACAGTTGTTCACCGGCTTTATTCGAAGACAAAGTTATAATAAATGGAGACAGCCAGGGAGAAGCATTTATTGCTGCGTTAAACAAAAAAGATGGCAAAGTAATCTGGAAAGTTGATCATGATAAACCTGCGCATAGTTTTAGTACGCCAATTTTCAGGGAAATAACCGGTAAAAAACAGATGATATTTTGCGGCAACAAGGAAATTGCCTCTTATAATCCTGAAGACGGCTCACGATATTGGTGGGTAAATGGTCCATCTGAAGATTTTTGTTCAAGCCCGGTTTATAATGAAAAATTGAATTTGGTTTTGGTTAGCAGTGCATGGCCACAACGGCATTTACTTGCAATTAAACCCGATGGGAATGGAGATGTTACTGAAAGCCATGTTGTTTGGCAAACCACAAAAGGTGCATATTATGTTCCTTCACCGGTTTGTACCGATGATTACCTTTTTTCCACAATGACCAATGGACAGGTTCACTGTATTGAGGTTGCCACAGGAAATATTATGTGGACAGAAAATCTGGGAAAACAATATTCGTCGCCGGTATTAGCAAATGGGTTGGTTTATATGCCTAACGATGATGGAGTTATTACAGTAATTAAACCCGGTTCTAAATTCGAAATGGTTGCACAAAACTCAATTGGTGAAAGAATGAACGCTTCACCGGCAATCAGCAAAGGGAAAATTTATTTAAGGGGAGACAGCCATATTTTCTGCATTGGAAACAAATAATGTAACTTGTTCTTACATGAAGAATCAATCCAGAATTACTTAAAAATATTTAAACGACAGGTTATCGCTGATATTTTTTCTAATTTGCGCCGTTTTATAATTTCACATAAACAGATATTCTACCATGGTGTCACGCAGACAATTTTTAGGTGCAGCAGCAACGGCAACAGCCGGTATAACTATTTTACCATCAAAAGTATTTGCAGGATTTGGGCATAAACCACCAAGTGACAAGTTAAATATTGCCGGAATCGGCGTTGGCGGAAAGGGTTTTACCAACCTCAAAAATATGGAAACCGAAAATATTGTAGCGCTGTGTGACGTTGACTGGGAATATGCTGACAGAAATGCTTTCAAACGTTGGCCGCAGGCTAAGAAATACTTGGATTACCGTGAAATGTTTGATCAGCAAAAAGATATTGATGCTGTGATGATTGCAACTCCTGACCATTCGCATGCTTTACCTGCAGTTATTGCAATGCGGCAGGGAATGCACGCATTTGTGCAAAAACCGCTGACTCATTCGGTTTATGAATCACGAATTCTACGCGAAACGGCAAATCGATACAATGTTGCCACTCAAATGGGAAACCAGGGAAATTCAGACGAAGGAATCAGACTGATTTGTGAATGGATTTGGGGAGGCGCAATTGGTGAAGTTACTCATGTTGATACCTGGACCAACCGGCCAATTTGGCCACAGGGACTTTCAACTCCCGAAAAAAGTAAACGCATACCAAAAACATTAAATTGGGATTTGTTTGTGGGAACGGCTAAATTCCGTGAATACAATCCAATATATCATCCCTGGAACTGGCGTGGCTGGTGGGATTTTGGTACAGGCGCACTTGGCGACATGGGATGCCATATTATTGATCCTGTTTTTAAGGCTTTGATGCTTGAATATCCTACTTCTGTTGAAGCAAGTTCTTCTTCATTTAATAACGATTCACCTCCAAACGCTGAATTTGTGCGTTATGAATTTCCACGACGTGATAATTTGCCAAAAGTTGGAATGCCGCCTGTAACCGTAAACTGGTATGATGGCGGATTTATGCCACCGCGCCCCGATGAACTTCAAATTGGAGAACAAATGGGTGATGAAGATGGAGGCTGCATTTTTTATGGGTCAAAAGGGAAAATAATGTGTGGTACTTACGCACAAAACCCTACCCTTTTACCAACCAGCGAAATGGCTAACTTTATACAACCACAAAAATCGATAAGAAGGATTTCAAATGCCATGGATGGAGGTCATGAACAGGATTGGATAAGAGCTTGTAAGGAAGATAAAAACTTCAGACTCGAAGCTTCGTCAAATTTCAATTATTCAGGCCCATTAAACGAAATGGTAGTAATGGGCGTTCTGGCTGTCCGGCTTCAGAGTTTGCAACGTAAATTATTGTGGGATGGCGTAAATATGCGATTTACAAACATTCTTCCTTCCGACAATATTAAAGTTCTTGCAAAGGATGAATTTGAAATTATAAACGGTGATCCCAAATTCAAAAAAGAGTATAAAACTTTAAATGCCTTCGAAATGGCAGAAGAATGGGTAAGGCATACATACAGAACCGGCTGGGAACAAATTTGAGAAACTTTATGTTTTTTTGAATTTGTTAATTTTATTCTTAGTCAAAATAATTACAACTAATTGTAAACTAAATTGGGAAATCTTAAACAAAAATTATCGCTGTATGATGCCCCTCAGAAAGCGATGCAAGCTGGAATATATCCATATTTTAGAGCGATAGAGTCAGATCAGGACACAGTTGTTTTGATGGATGGAAAAAAGGTGTTAATGTTTGGCTCGAACAGTTATCTTGGTTTGACAAATCATCCGAGAATTAAGGAAGCAGCAAAAAATGCCATTGATAAATATGGTACAGGTTGCGCTGGTTCAAGGTTTTTAAACGGAACGCTTGATATACATATTGAACTTGAGAAAAAACTGGCAACTTTCGTTGGAAAAGATGAAGCGTTGTGCTACAGTACAGGTTTTCAGGTAAACCTGGGTGTGGTTTCGGTTCTTGCCGGACGGAACGATTATATCCTGCTTGATGAACTTGATCATGCCTCTTTAATTGAAGGCAGCAGGCTTTCGTTTTCAAAAGTTTTAAAGTTTGGACACAATGATATGGTTTCGCTTGAGAAAAAATTACAGACCTGTGAAAGGGACGCCATTAAAGTTATTGTTGTAGATGGAATTTTTTCGATGGAAGGTGATATGGTAAAACTTCCGGAAGTAGTTGCACTCGCGGAAAAATACAATGCAGAAATCATGATTGATGATGCACATTCATTGGGAGTTATTGGTCAAAATGGTTCGGGCACTTCTTCCCATTTTGGGTTAACAGATAAAGTGGATCTCATCATGGGAACATTCTCTAAATCATTTGCATCGCTGGGAGGGTTTATTGCAGCTGATAAAGAAGTTATTAATTATATAAAACATAATTCAAGATCGCTAATATTCAGTGCAAGTATGACACCAGCCTCGGTAGCCACGGTATTGGAGGCAATTGATATTATAAATGAGGAACCTGAAAGAATTGAAAGACTTTGGGAAAATACAAATTATGCTTTGGAAGGTTTTAAATCATTGGGGTTTAATACAGGAAAATCAGAATCTCCAATAATTCCGCTGTTTATTGGTGATGATATAAAAGCCCTCACCCTTACAAAAATTCTTTTGAAGATGGCGTATTTATTAACCCGGTTGTTTCTCCGGCAGTACCAAAAGAAGATTCATTAATTCGCTATTCGTTAATGGCAACCCACACAAAAGAACAGATTGATATTTCGATTGAAAAAATTTTTAAAGCGGCAAAAAAACTCGGTGTCTTAGATCATGAATCGCTTTGAACTTATGTAAGTTGAAAAATTGATATTCAAAAAGAAATCTTGATGAAAAAAGTTATTTTAATTACCGGCATTTCTTCAGGATTTGGTAAGGAAACCGCTGAATTACTTGTCCAAAATGGTCATATTGTTTATGGAACTGTTCGAAAAAAAACAGAGATAAAATCAAATATTCATGTTTTATTAATGGATTTATTAAATCCCGATTCTATTTCAGATGCTGTGCAAAAAGTTATTGACCATGAAGGCAGAATTGATGTTTTAATCAACAATGCCGGAATGCACACCGGAGGATCTATTGAAACTTTACCGCTGGAATATGTTAAAATGCAAATGGATACAAATTTTATGGGTCTGGTGCAACTCACCCTCAAAGTTTTGCCGTTCATGAGAAAACAGGGAGGTGGGACCATCATTAATTTTGGATCAATTGGCGGACTGATGGGATTACCTTTTCAGGGATATTATTCAGCAAGTAAATTTGCAATTGAGGGTTTTAGCGAAGCTCTCCGAATGGAAGTAAAACAATTTAAAATTAATGTTGTGGTAATAAATCCGGGCGATTTCCATACAAACAATAGTTTAACCCGGCGTGATTTTATAGTTAATTCCGAAATAGATCCTTATCAACCTCAATTTGAAAAAACACTTTCGATTATAGAAAATGACGAAGCAAAAGGATGGATTCCAGAAATATTGGCAAAAAAATGGTAAAGATTGTTGAATGCCGAAATCCCAAACAACGTTATATTATTGCTTCATTGGAACAAAAACTGGCCGTTGTTTTAAAGCAAATACTACCCGGTAAAATTTTCGGTAAAATTCTGGAAAGCCATTACGGGATTAAATAATCCAAATGCTGGTTTAATCATTTCCGGGTTAAAACCATTAAATCACCCTGAAAAGTGGTAGTTAATTGATTTTCAGAAATTGAGTAAGGTGAATCTGTAATTTCAAAACCTATTATAATTGTTAAAATACCATTTTTTGTACTGTAAGTAAAATTATTGTTTCTCTCATCGGTATCACCATAAATCACATAGCTAATCCTGGATAATCCTGATTTATCGGCATTAAAAGTTAATGTAACAGTTCTTGAAAAATCCTCCGTAGATTCCACATATTCCCAGGTGCCAACAATTGGATCAACTGGTTCTTCCTCCTTTTGACATGCAATACTTAACATTAATACCAAAGCCACAAACGCACCTATTGAACCGAATTTTCCCATTTTCTTTAATTGGTTAGCCATAATTTTATTAGTCTTTTTTTGCTGATCTTTTTACTGTTACCCATTTATCAATCACTATAAATCAAGTTGGAAATTCATCCTTTTGGTCATGATATGGCGATTCCATTTTTCTTCCTCCATAAGGAAATCTTTGCGACATGATATTCAGAATTTCATTGGCGGTACTTTCAATGGGTTTATTTGAAACATTAACAACAGTAAAAGCACCTTTATCGAAAACAAACATTGCCTTTCTGATTTCTTCTCTGACTTCACGTTCATCAATGTACGAATCTATCTGATGATTATTCCAGCCAAGCAATCTTTTTTTACGGTGCGCTATTAATTGTGCCGCAGAAATATGTAGTCCAAAAACCCTTTGAGGATCAATTTCAAACAATTCTGCCGGAGGATTTATACCATTCACCAGCGGAACATTGGCGACTTTCCAGCCATACATTGCCAGATAAACACTTAAAGGAGTTTTCCCGGCACGCGAAACTCCTGTTAAAACTATTTCAGCATTTTTTAAACGTTCGGGACTCATACCATCATCATGCGAAAGTGTAAATTCGATGGATTCAATTCTATCGAAATACTGGTGATTAATTTCACGGTACAAACCCGGATGCATTAATGGTTTAATATCTAAAGAATCATCAAGAAAATCAGCCAGTTTCCCCATTAAATCTACTTCCCTGACTCCAAATTCCTCACACAACTCAATAGCCTTTTTACGCAAAAAACCATTTACCAAAGTGTGTACAATTATTCCGCCATCGGTTTTTGCTTTCATAACAACGTCAAAAAGCTCATCTTCGCTGTCCATATTCGAAACAATTATCACCGGTATTTTATTATCAGGATATTGAATCAATACGGCCTGAACAATATTGTTTCCGGCTATTCCCCTTCCTCCGGAAACCACATAAATTGGCGAAGTAGGTTTAATATTTTTATTTTTCATTCAGCTGTTTTTTTAATTTAAACAAAAAAAATTGTGCCATGTTCTAAAAGCGTTAACCTTTATCGAAAATATGGATGTTATTTTGAAAAGAAACTCGGTTCAAGGGTTTTGACATATTATATTTTTATTGACTTTCCGATCTTTTCATTTGTTTTATAGGTTTGATAACAACCTCAGCATCGCATGACGGACAATTATAAATTTCACAACCGGTGCATGCAAAACAGTTGCTGCAGGTTCTGTCAACGTCAAGGTTCGAAAACTGAAAACCACACGAAGTGCAGATATAAATTTTCTCTTTTTTTGATGATATCATTTACACGATTAGTTCAACTTCGGCTGTAAACTTAGAAAACTTGAGACAAACTAATTTAGAACATTGGTAAAAACACAAATTTAAGTTGATCGTTTTAATCTTATTTTAAAATAATTGACCTTTTTAGAACCCCGGCATTAAATTCCAGGCATATTTTGGAATTATTTTTTTGAAAAAGAATCAATCCATTTTAGGTGGAACCGGATCATAACCGTGAGTTCCCCAGGGATGACATTTCGAAATGCGCCGGGTTGCAAGCCAAAAGCCTTTAAACGGGCCATGTATTTTTATTGCCTGAACAGCATATTCCGAACAAGTTGGCACATGCCTGCATGATGCTGGAGTGAATGGTGATATTGCATATTTGTAAATAAATACCGGGATCAGAAAAATCCAACCAAGTACTTTTAATATAGTTTTGACTAAAAATTGCATTTCATTAATTATCAGCGTGCAAATTTACAACTAAATAGAATTTATTTAATTCAATTCATATCTAACCTCAAATAAATAACAGGAATACTTCATAATAAACCAAATGGATTTGTATAATATTTCTATTTTTGTGAACTACAACTTATGCGTTAATTCAAATTACATAATCATAATTTCTGAAGGATGAAAAAAGTAGCAATCGGGGTTGATATTGGTGGGACGAATACTGCAATTGGTGTAGTAGATGAAGCAGGTAATGTAATGGTAAAAGACAATATTCCAACTCCTTCACACGGTGATATCAACAAATATATTGCTGACCTGGCAGATGCAATAAACGAACTGATTCATTCCGTGAAATTGCTGAATGAAGATATTAATGTAATGGGGATTGGCATTGGTGCCCCAAATGGAAACTATTACAGCGGGACCATTGAATATGCAGCCAATCTTTCATTTAGGGGAGTTGTACATTTAATAGAACTTCTTCGCAATCATTTCCCAAAAATGCAGGCACTTGTATTAACCAATGATGCCAACGCTGCAGCAATTGGTGAAATGATTTATGGTGGCGCAAAGGGAATGAAAAACTTTGTTTTGTTTACCCTTGGGACAGGTGTTGGCAGCGGAATAGTTGTAAATGGTGATTTGGTTTATGGAAGCGACGGATTTGCGGGTGAAATCGGACATACAACCCTTGTGCCGGGTGGCCGGCCATGCGGATGTTCATCACTGGGGCATCTTGAAGCATACTGCTCTGCTTCGGGAATAAAAAGAACAGCCTTCGAACTTCTTGTACATTACAATGCAAGCGATAGTTTACTTGCTGACAAATCATTTAAGGAACTTGATTCGAAAATGATTTTGAAGCAGCGGAAAAAGGAGATAAAGTTGCCCTGGAAGTATTTGAAAAAACAGGCGCCTGGTTAGGGCTGGAATTGGCAAATACAGTGCACTATTTGAGTCCTGAAGCCATTTTCCTGTTTGGCGGTCCTACTGCAGCCGGCGAATATATCTTTAAACCAACCAAAGAAAACATGGAAAAACACCTCCTTCCATTTTTCAAAAACAAGATTAAAATCCTTCCTTCGAAACTTAAACCTGGCGATGCGGCAATTGTAGGTGCAAGCGCTTTGGTTTGGAAAGAAATAGAAAAGTAAAATCTAACTTCTATATATATTATTTTAAATGAGCGGATTCAGTAAATGATCCGCTTTTTTTATGCATTGCCCGGCTTTCTTTTGTGTTTCGAAATAAAAAACGCCGGGTTTTCTGGTTGGGTTCATCAAAATTTCATTTAAGTGTTGAATTTCTATGCACTGTTGAATTATTAAACACCTAATGTATTGAACTGATATTCTGAACTATACATGCTTGTTATAATATAGGTGTTTAATTATTCAACACTCGGGTGCTTCACATTTATGCACTTAATCCTGTATCTAACTGATATACTGCACTATAAATGCCATATATTTTCTTGGCATTCTATTTGGCTATATATAATTGCAAAATCTATTCTGCTAAATATCAGAAAGATACAATTTATAAGAGTTTAACATTAAAAAATCAATATCATGAAAACCAAGTTTTACACATTTTTTTTAACCATGCTGTCATTTTTGTTTTGCAGCAACATTTTAATTGCAGACGAAAAAAATGATGATTTAAATAAAGAACAATTAGCAACTGCTGAATTTCAGACTTTACAAATTGTGACTTCTCCCGATTTGGTTGACCTAACAAACGAATGGCTGGTCGGATACAGGAATTTGAATCCGGAACAAAAAATCACATTGAGTTCCCAAACAGAAGCAAGTACTTTAAATGACGGTATTTTATATTTGTTTTCAAGTAATAATCCAGAATTACCAAATGAAAATCAGGCCTGGAAAATGGTTGTTGGGCATGATTTAATTGTTCCGGTTACAAGCATAAATAACCCAAACTTAAATGAAATCTATAAAAGAGGTTTTACATCCGAAGAATTTGCCCGATTTCTTACCGGAGAAATAAACTTTCCGGCTTTTTTCGACGGTGCTGAAAATACCCAGGTTCAATGTTACATTATTAATAATCAGAATGTAATAAATAGAGTTGCCGATTTTACGCATACAGAAAAAGAATTGGTCGCTGCTAAAAAAGTTAATTCCGCAACAGATTTGATTTCACAAATTCAACAAAACAAAAATGCAATTGGTTTTTGTACACTTACTGAAGTCTTAAATCAGGAAAAAAATGGATTTGCTGAACAAATCAGCATCATCCCCATTGACAAAAATAAAAACGGGCGAATAGACAGTTTCGAAAATATATATGCAAATCCCGGAACACTTACAAAAGGTGCCTGGATTGGAAAATATCCACTGGAACTGACAGGCAGTATATATGCACTTTCAACTGTTAAACCAACAAATCAGACCGCTTTGGATTTTATGACTTATTTAACAATTGAAGGTCAGGGCAAAATCAAAACGTCAGGGTTCAGCATACTTTCAAGTGCCGAAAAAACAGCAAATATAATTGCTTTGGCAACTGCTGTAGATTCATCAGCACCGGCAAGTAAAGTTTCAATTTCAAATTTGGGATGGGTACTGATTTTTGTTGCACTTGGTGTTATATTGTTGATTTTTGTGTTTTTCGGTTTTAAATACAGCAACCATGAACTAATTGAAAGCGAAAATATTGAAATGACCCAGGCATTTAGTGAGAATTCAATTTCAGCACCCCGGGGATTATTTTACGATAAAACACACACCTGGGCATTTATGGAACATGATGGGCTGGTAAAAATTGGGATTGATGATTTTTTGAAACATGTTGTTGGTAATATAACCCAACTTAAAATGAAAGTTCCGGGCGAAAAGGTACGTAAGGGAGAGAAAATAGTGACGATTATCCGCGACGGAAAACAACTCAACCTTTATTCTCCGGTTACAGGTTTTATCAGACAGCAAAATGAGTCACTGTCATCAAAACCTTCAAAAATAAACGATTCTGCTTTTACCGACAATTGGGTTTACCAGATTGAACCGGCAAACTGGACAAGAGAAGTGAACTTTATGTTTATGATTGATAAATACAAGGAATGGATGAAAGATGAATTTGCCAGACTGAGGGATTTTATGGCAAACTCGGCAAACTCAAATCAGCTTGTTTATCAGCACGTTGTTTTGCAGGACGGAGGAGAACTCAGGGATAATATTCTGGCAGATCTTGGTCCTGAAGTTTGGGAAGATTTTCAAACCAAATTTATTGACACAGCGAAATAAAATTCAACATAAAAAACCATCTAAAAACCATTTAAAAATTAAAGTTGTGAGTATTAATCGACGTGATTTCTTTAAAACCATCGGAGTTACAGGCATGACCATTATTGGTGTAAACGCCTTAGGAGCTCCCGAAGCTGGAGAAAATGAACCCGAATTTCATGGAATATTGTATGATTCAAATATTTGTGTGGGTTGTCTGACCTGTGAATCAGCATGCGCCGAAGCCCATGGACTACCGGTTCCTACTGACGAACTTGTAGCCGGAAAACTTCGCAAAACAAGCGAAACCCAGCGATGTGCCATAAATGCAATAAGCACCGAAAATGGTGAAATTTACGTGCGGAACCAGTGCATGCACTGCAATGAACCTGCCTGTGCTGCAGCCTGCCTCACGCAAGCCATGTACAAAACAAAGGAAGGGCCTGTAATTTGGCGCGAAGACAAATGTATGGGTTGCCGCTACTGCATGGTTTCATGCCCTTTTGATGTACCAAAATTTGAATACCACAGCGCAAACCCGAAAATTCAAAAGTGCGATATGTGTTATGACCGTATTATAAAAGGCGAGAAACCCGTGTGTGTTGAAGCTTGTGGCGGTGCATTGTTTTACGGAACCCGCCGTGAAATTATAGCTGAAGCACGAAAAAGAATTGCCGAAAACCCTGAACTTTATGTTGACAAAATTTATGGCGAAACTGTAGCCGGCGGCACCGGATATTTATATCTCTCGCCAGTGCCACACGAACAACTTGGGTTCGACAAAAGAATACAAAATTCCTCGTACCCCGCTTTAACAAAGGGATTCCTGTATGCAGTTCCTTCAGTTTTTGTTCTTGTGCCTACTTTACTCCTCGGCATTCACAAAGCAACCAAATCTAAACAAACCAAAGAAGAAGATCATGAATAGTCAGTCAATTTCAATATCGAATGAAAAAAAGGGCCAGTCAACCTGGCGGTTTTTAATGAACGAGTTAAAACCCCGTGGAAAATGGCTCACCTGGTTCAACGTAATTTCAATTCCAACAATAATTGTCGGAATCATCCTCATTGTTATCCGTTTTATTTATGGGATTGGCGCTGTTACAAATCTAACACAGGAAGTTCCGTGGGGGCTTTGGATTGGTTTGATGTGGTAACCGGAGTCGCATTTGCTGGTGGCGCATACATTTAACCTTTTTGGTTTACATTTTGAACTTGAAAAATACAAACCAATTGTCAGGGTAACAGTTTTGAACGGTTTTTTGGCATATCTTTTTATGCCGGTGCGCTTTGCTCGACCTCGGCCATCCATGGAATATTATTAATCCAATAATCCGGGAACAATTTCGGGGCAAATTCGGTTTTGTTTCTTGTGGCCTGGCATTTCCTGCTTTACATGCTGGCTGAGTTGCTTGAGTTTTCACCGGCAATTGCCGAGTGGCTTGGTGCACGAAAAGCAAGAAAAATCCTTTCGGGTATGACTTTAGCCGCAGTAATATTCGGAATTACTTTGTCAACATTGCATCAGTCGGGTCTGGGAGCTCTTTATTTAATGGCAAAAGTGAAAATTCACCCCCTTTGGTATTCAGAGTTTATCCCAGTGCTTTTTCTTGTTTCGAGTGTTTTTGCCGGTCTCTCGATGGTAATTTTCGAAGGATCAATAAGCCATAAAGTTTTTTCGGGCCAAATCAGTAAGAAAAACCACCACGCGCACAATGGAATTCTTCACGGATTATCGGGAATTTGCGCATTTGCCATGTTTGCATACCTCTTTTTGCAAATTCTGAATTTTATCCACAACAAAAACTGGGCTTACTTAAACTCACCGATGGGGTATTGGTTTTTATTCGAAATGATTGGATTTGTGCTTTTACCGATGCTTCTTTACTTTTACAGTTACCGTAAAACCAACATTTTAACCATTCGTATTGCCGCAATAATAACAATGTTGGGCATTATTCTGAATCGCTTAAACATATCAGTAATCGGGTTTCGATGGGATGCCGCCGTTCACTATGTTTCTTCGTGGATGGAATTCGTTGTTACACTAACAATTATTTTTATTGAAATCTGGATTTTCAGATGGATAATTAACAGAATGCCAGTACTGAGAGAATCGCCCGATTGGGCAAAAGACGATAAACATTAATCAATTAAAATAAAACATTATGGAAGGATACACTTACACCAACATTTTTGAAACGAAAGGGATTGAATACCTTGTTATTATTGCATTCTTTGCAATCCTTGTTCCTTTTTGGCTGATACTAAACAGAAAAACAAAAGTATCAAAGCTGGTTTCCAGAACTTCCGGAATAATTTCAATCAATTCAATCCGAATTCCTCAGGGTATTTTTTTTAGTAAAAATCATACCTGGGCTCATCTTGAAACAAACGGCGATGCAAAAGTAGGCATCGATGACTTGCTTATGCATATTACGGGAAATGTAAGAATTGATAACATTAAAAATCCGGGAGAGTTTATTAAAAAGGTGATTTAATGACAAGGATCATCCACAATGGTAAAAAACTAAATGTTTTTTCACCGGTTTCGGGAGAAATTACGGCTACCAATTCAATGATAATTGACAATCCTGAACAAATAAAAGATGATCCGCTCCGGCAGTTATGGATTTATAACATAAAACCAACTAACTGAAAGCTGAAACAAATTCCTACTATCTGGCTGATGAGGCAACAGTCTGGATGTTACAGGAATTGGCAAGAATTAAAGATTTTCTGTCGGCAGCAGTTTCCAAATATATTCCTGAATCAACCGGAATAGTATTACAGGATGGTGGAGAATTGATGGATCAACCACTTGCCGAAATGCCGGAAGAAGTATGGAACGATTTTCAAGATGAATTTTTATCCTGATATGATTTAATATCCAAATGTTTTTCAAACAAACAATGTATTTGATGCGATGTGCAAAACACATCGCATCAACTTTTTTATAGCACATTTGCCAAATAATAATTTTCAATGAATGTTTGTAAAACATAGCTAAACAATGGCGTTAATAATCAATTTAAACTAATTTTATCCCCTAAATCAACTTAAGCTTTTTCTCATGTTTTGGTCGAAAAAAAATAACAGAAAAAACCGGATAGTTTCACCAATTGTTAGCCGATATGTAAAATTCCGATCGTCAATTTATGGGCGTGTTGTTTTTATTTTCACGCTTTCTTCTGTATTTCTTTTTGTTTCTTTTGGTGTTGTATTTCGCTCAGTAAATGAAAATTACATAAAATCGGTTATTAGCGAAAATGGCAACAACATTGGGCTTCTTGTTGAAAGTGCGCTTTACAAAGCAATGCTTGAAAATAACCAATCCAGCCTTCAGGAAATTCTGGATCAGATAAATTCAATGTCGGGGATTGACAATGTAAGCATGTACGACAAAAACAATAACCTTGCATACACTTCTATTTTAAACGAATCAACAAATCACAGCGACCCCGATTGCATAAGTTGCCACGCTGATTTGAATGAAATGTTTTCGCCCGATGAAAAATCATACCGCATTGTTGATGCAAACAGCGAATGTGTGATGAACCCCAAAAACGGAAACGTCAGAAATTTGCTTATTAAGTCGCCCATTTTAAACAACCCGTCCTGTTCAACAACCGATTGCCACGCCCACAAACCAAACGAAAAAGTACTGGGTTCGTTAATCATAAAAATGCCTTTGCAGGGACTTGACAAAGCACTCACAGAATCGACCACCGATTATTTTTTGCTGGCATCGATACTCACAGTTTTTCTCATCCTGTTTTTGATTTTATTCACAAATAAAAAATAAAAACACCGCTGAATGAATTAATTAAAGCCAGCGAGGCAGTTGCCCGGGGCGATAAAAGCAAACGTCTGCCTGTAAAACATAATCAACTTTCTGATATGCGTTTGGTTTCAGTAGCTTTTAACGAAATGCTCGACAACCTGCAAACCGCAACTTTGGAACTTGAAAACTGGTCGCAGCAACTGGAATATAAAGTGCAAAAAAAGTCGGAGGAACTGGGGCAGGTACAAAACGAACTAATCAACATCGAACGCATTGCATCACTCGGAAAATTATCCTTGTCGGTAGCCCACGAAATCAATAATCCACTTTCGGGTATTTTGATTTATACAAAACTGATTCATAAACAATTGAGCAATCAGAATTTAGATCAGGATAAAATAAACAACATGTTGAAAAACTTAAAACTGATTGAAAGTGAAACCAAGCGTTGCGGAGATATTGTAAAAGGATTGCTTGATTTTTCGAGAAAAGGACAGGATGGCTTTGAACAAAAACATGTTGACGAAATATTGAGGGATACTTTTGATTTGCTTGAACATACAATGAAAATTAAAGAAATTCATTTTATTTCTGATTTGTCGGCAAAAAAAGATCTTATCTCATGCAGCCCCAACCAAATTAAACAAACCTGCCTCGCAATTATTGTGAACGCCACCGAAGCTGTTGGAGAAAACGGAGAAATCACTCTGAGGACTGTAAATCCTGACGAAACCCAAATCAGGATTGAAATTACAGACAACGGAGTTGGAATTGCCGAAGAAGACATTCCGCATATTTTTGAACCATTTTTTTCGACAAAAACAAAAACCAGCGGGATTGGCCTCGGATTGTCTATTGTCCACGGGATAATACAGAGCCACAACGGGAAAGTAGAAGTAAAGTCGAAACGTGGAACCGGGACCACCATTTCTATAATTTTACCATTAATACAGAAATAATATTTTATAACCATGCCTAAAAAATTTCAATACTAATCGTTGACGATGAAAGCTCTGTCAGGGATTCGTTATACAACTGGTTTATCGAAGACGGATACCATGTTGATGTTGCTGAAGATGCAAAAAAAGCGCTGATGATCCTTGAATCGGAAAGCTTTGATATTGTCCTGACCGATATTAAAATGCCCGGGATGGACGGATTGCAAATGCTTTCGCGGATAAAAGCGATAAAAAAAGAAACGATTGTAATAATGATGACAGCATTTGCAACAGTTGAAACTGCTGTGCAGGCTTTAAAAGACGGCGCTTTCGATTATGTTACAAAACCTTTTGATCCTGATGATTTGTCGCACCTCATCAGAAATGCCACAAAACAAATTTCGTTGATGGAAGAAAACGAAATACTGAAGGAGAAAGTGGTTTCACTCGAAAATGTAGAAGATATAATCGGAGAAAGTGTGGCCATTCAAAATGTGCTGCGCGAAATTGAAAGTGTGGCACAATCAAATGCATCGGTTATAATTACAGGCGAAAGCGGAACAGGTAAAGAGCTTGTTGCCCGCGCAATTCATGCCAATTCGCCACGTAAATTTTTTCCGCTGGTGAGTGTACATTGCGGCGCTTTGTCTGAAAGTTTGCTCGAAAGCGAACTGTTTGGCCACGAAAAAGGCGCGTTTACAGGAGCAATTTACAACCGCAAAGGCAGGTTTGAAATGGCTGACAACGGCACCATTTTCCTTGACGAAATTGCTACAATTTCTTCGAAAATGCAGATTGAACTGTTACGTGTTTTGGAATCGAAATGCTTTGTTCGGGTTGGTGGAAATAAAGAGATAAAATCGGATTTCAGGGTGATTTGTGCAACCAACCGCGACCTGAAAACAATGGTTGAGAATGGCGCTTTCAGGGAAGATTTGTATTACAGGTTGAATGTTGTAAATATCAATGTGCCGCCGTTGCGCGAGCGGATTAACGATATTCCGCTTCTATCAGCATATTTCATAAAAAAATATTGCACAACCATGAACCGGCCTGTAATGACAATTGAACCTGCCGCTTTAAAACGCCTCGAACATTTCCCGTTCCCCGGTAATATCCGCGAATTGGAAAACATGATTGAGCGGGCAATTGTGGTTGGAAACGGAAAAAATCACGCTCAAAGATTTGCCAATCGGGAAAACTGATTCAACTCCGGCATTTGAAAGCCTGGGCGATATTGAAAAAACCCATGTTTTGCAAATTCTTAATAAATACGACTGGAATATTTCGGCAACTGCAAAAGCCTTAAAAGTTGACCGTGTTACCCTTTATAATAAAATCAAAAAATACAACCTGAAACAAACAAATTAGGTCGGGTAGATGAAACCGGAAAAAATCAAAATCATCTCTTTTGGCTATTTTGAGAAGAAATATCTCAGAGAAATCCTTGATGAAATAGAACATGAATTTTCTATTCCGGTAGTTCTCCGTGAAGGTCATTTGGATTTAAGCGAGTTTTTCGACCCCGCACGAAAACAGTATGATGCAAATAAACTATTAAAGGAAATTGAGACAAACTTTGCTCCTGAAAGAAAAAAAACCCTTGGTATATTTAATGTTGATCTTTTTATCCCCATTTTAACTTTTATTTACGGACAGGCTTTTTTAAACGGGCGCTGCGGAATTGCATCGGCTTACCGGCTGACAAACGAACGTTACGGATTAAAACCCGATGAAACAGTTTTTACAGATCGTTTGCGCAAAGAAATTATTCATGAATTGGGCCACACATTTGGTTTGTACCATTGCATCAACCCAACCTGTGTAATGCGGTCGAGCACCTACGTTGAAGATATCGATCAGAAAGACTGGCGGTTTTGTGCAAAGTGCAGGAAGGAACTGGGGGTGGAATGATTTGCTGTTAACGTTGGCGGTATGAAATCGTTGTGGATTGCGGGCGATTTCCTGTCAAGCCGAAAAGCTGCCCGAGCGGAAAGATGCCCACCGAAAACCACTGCTGCCGGACTTGACGGGTAGCTGAAGTTATGGGCTGCCTTTCGTTTCATTGTCTATGTTTGCATTTGTCAAAGTTGGAAAGGTCAAATTTCTTGTCCACAATTTCATTTCTTCTATTTTTTATTAAGTCGTTTAAACTCAACCAATATACTTTGTTATTATCCCAAAACTCTGTCCGAATTGAAAGAACTTTTTTTAAAAGGTCACCTTCAAAAAAGTCACCTTCTGCAAATAGGTCAACGGACAATGTCTCAAATGCCAAAGGAACTAAATAGTCCAAGCTGAATTGCTGTCCAATCATTAACCGCAAGTCTTCCGTTGTGAACTTGTCTAATGGAATTTTCCGCAATTCAATTGTCCTAGCAACAAGTCTACTAACATTGTCTGGCTGTTTCCACTCATCCTTTTCCAGATTGGTCAGCGTCTTTTGTTTCCAAATTATTCTCAAGTTTTATCATTGTCAATGTCGCAAAATTAAGGTTGCCCATAACGGTCACTTGTATGTGGTCGGGCGGGATTTCTGGAAGAAACCGTGTCAGACCCGCAGAAAGGAACGCACAGGTCTGACTTGTCAGACCGCTAAAACCCAACCTGCCATATTACAATTTGTTAACCACTGTTTTTCGTTTGTCAATTTTTCTAATTAACTCGTCAATAGGCATTATTTGCTCTTTCTTTTTATTTATTCGCCCATGAACAATTCCATTCTCCAATGGAAGGTAAGTATATCCACAGACACTCAAACTGAAATCATAATCTAACAGAATTACATAGTCAGTATTAAGTTTTAAATTATATAAGTCTTCACGGCAATCAATGCCAACCCCCAATAATTTCAATTTCAAGTTTCAATCTTACCTTTAAGAACTTGCTGAATTTTAAATTTACCTTTAACTCCAGCTTTTCCGAAAAGTGGGATACTGTCAGTCTCAGTTATTTCTACCAATTGACCGATAATAGCATACTCAGAGTATTTTAGTGTTTTCATAAAATGTTTCAAGTACAAACAATCACACGAAGATGCTTGATATGCAAATCCTAAAAAAATACTATTATGGCTATCAGTTTTTCATTTCAAATTGTGGTTAACTAGTTAATCCCCCGAACTTATTATACTTTTTTGTTATTTTCTCACCTGATTTCTTTGCATTGTAACGCGTAGCAAAAGCGCATCCCAATGCCTTGTCCGGGAATATGCAACTTTGATTTTTCTTTTAGCGGCTGGCAGTTCATGTCAGGTTAATTTTTACCGAAGATAGAAAAAGCTGAATTGCCGAGGTTTGCGGAGGTAAAAAATTTTATGTTATCCGGTTATTTTCTCCAATTATATCCTTCGAATTTCAACCTTGAGTATTTTAACTTCAACTTTGAACCTCCGAACCTCAGCGTTGAGTCTTTTTGCCTCATCATTGACTCTCAGAGCCCCAAACTTGAGCCCTTTTTGCCTCACGTTTGACTCTCCGAACCCGGAGCTTGAGCCTTTGAGCCGCAACGTTGAGCCTTTTGCTCAAAATTATACCCTCAGAACCTCAACGTTGAGTCTTTGAAGTACCCCACCCACTTCGGGAGTACCCCCCTCCACTTCTAAGGTACCCCCGCGTGGTATTTTCTCTTCGAAAAAGGACAAAAAAAAGGGGCATACCGTTGATTGCCCCTTTTTGCTGTTTCTATTCCTCCTTTGCAGGCGGTGTTCCATTCCCAGTTTTTTCTCTTTCAAAACGCTTTTTCAAATCATCGTAAATCGACTTGGCGCCGGGTATATTCGATTTGGCAGCATTTTTTACAGAGTTGTAATAACTTAGGGCATTAACAAATGCTTCGCCACCGGCTTCCATAATTGTATCGTCGAGACCATCGTTTAAGGCCTTTACTGTTCTAAACAGCGGAGTAAGCTGTTGTGTAACTTTCATATCGCCATACAGCGCTTCGCTGTCCATGTATGGTGGTGCAAACTGCGGTGCAGTTTCGCAGTACTCGAGGTTTTTTTCAACAAATGGGACAGTTTTGTCACTCATTTTTGGGATAGTCTTCCGTTCTCTGGGTGTCAGTGCAATTAAATAAGGCTTCAATAATTCTGTTGCTTCATTTAACTTTTGAGTTGATTCTAACAGAACCTCCTCAGGAATAATAAAATTGATTTTGTTGTTCATGAAAGGGTAATTTAAATTTTTAATGATTTATAATATGTTCAACGGTGCACGAAAAGTAATCAGAAAACTAAAAAATTAAAACTGTTTAACCGGAAAATTAACGGGTATATGTTCAATAACATACTACGGTCAAATTAAATAAAAACAAAACACAGATGAAACAGCATTCGATTTTATTTTTTGACAATCACTTTTAATGTTAAAATGGTTTTAAGTATTTTTGGCACACTAATCAATGTCATTTAATTTATGAAAAATCAATGTTTGTACATCTCTGTTATTTCTCTTCTTGCTTTATTGAGCGGGTTTGAATTTTAAAGAAAATCCAAAATCATTGCCTCCGGAACAATCAAAAAATGTAACATTTTACCTCACCACACCCGATAAATCGGTACTGTTTGCCAAACAGGAAAATGGCGTTAAAACCGGCGCAGATAAAGACCTGCCTACCATCGAAATAAATACAAAAAAAGCTTATCAGGAAATGGATGGCTTTGGGTTCACACTTACCGGTGGCAGCGCGTTTCATATCAATAACATGTCGGCAACAAAACGCCACGAACTTTTAACCGAACTTTTTGCTTTCGACAAAGAAAATATCGGGATCAGCTATCTGAGAATCAGTTTGGGCGCTTCTGATTTGGATGCAGAAGTTTTTTCGTACAACGATTTGCCGGATGGTGAAATCGATTTGAAAATGAAAAAATTCTCGCTTTCTCCTGATAAAAAATTCCTGATCCCGGTTTTGAAAGAAATTCTTGCAATCAATCCCGAAATAAAAATACTTGCTTCGCCTTGGTCGCCGCCAGTGTGGATGAAAACCAATAATTCATCAAAAGGTGGAAGTTTAAAGCCTGAATTTTACGATGCTTATGCAGTTTACTTTGTGAAATATGTGCAGGAAATGCAAAACGAAGGAATAACAATTGATGCGATTACTGTTCAAAACGAACCCCTGCATCCAGGAAACAATCCGAGTTTGCTGATGCCTGCAACTGAACAAACTGATTTTATAAAACGTAGTCTGGGACCGGCGTTTAAAGCTGCCGGAGTAAAAACCAAAATCATTATTTACGACCACAATGCCGACAAACCCGAATACCCGATTACAATCTTAAACGATCCGGAAGCTAAGAAATATATCGATGGTTCGGCGTTTCACTTATATGGCGGGGTGATCGAAAATGTGAGTAAAGTGCATGAAGCACACCCCGATAAAAACCGCTATTTTACTGAACAGTGGATTGGTGCGCCCGGCGATTTTGGAGGCGATTTGAAATGGCATACAAAACAACTGATAATCGGGGCTTCGCGAAACTGGTGCAAAACTGTTCTGGAATGGAACCTTGCCGCCGACCCTGAACAAAAACCTCACACACCCGGAGGTTGCACGCAGTGTTTGGGCGCAGTAACAATCGATGGCGATTTGATTACACGCAATCCTGCATATTATATTGTTGCACATGCATCGAAATTTGTCCGCCCGGGATCGGTGCGAATCGATTCAAACATACCGGCTAATTTGCCAAATGTTGCATTTAAAACTCCTCAGGGTAAAATTGCTGTTATAGTTTTGAATGATTCAGATTCGAATCAGAAATTCAACATTAAAATTGGGGAAGAAACGTTTGAGGTTTCTTTGTCAAAAGGTACTGTCGGAACTTTTGTTTTGTAAATATTACTGTGGATTTGTACAACGATCAGAATTTACAGGTTTTTTACAACGAAATTTCCTGCAATACTTTATCCAGCAGAATATTTACACATTCCTCAACACTTTTGTTTGTGGTGTCGATTGACAAAGCCGCGTTTTTCGGTATTTCAAATGGCGCACTAATTCCCGTGAAGTTTTTAATTTCTCCTGCCCTCGCTTTTTGATACAATCCTTTTACATCGCGGCGTTCGCACACTTCCAGCGGAGTACTCATATAAATCTCAATGAAATCCTCATCTCCTGCAATACCACAAACAAGGTTTCGGATATCCTCTGTGGGGCTGACAAATGCGCAGATACAAATCACTCCTGAGTTCAGTAAAAGTTTGGCAATTTCTGCAATCCGCCTGACATTTTCCATGCGGTCTTCGGGCGAAAAACCTAAATTATTATTGATTCCTGATCGTATATTGTCGCCGTCAAGAATTTGTGTCAAAAAACCTTTTTCATACAGATTTTTTTCAAGTGCGTTTGCCAGCGTGGTTTTTCCTGAACCTGAAAGACCCGTAAACCAAATTATTTTCGATTTTTGATTAAGCAAAAGTTCCTTCTCACGGCGGGAAACTGAATTGTCAAAAACGGGATAAATATTTGAATTTTCCTTTGTCATTTTTTTGAATTTACACTATTCAACAACAAACCAGGGATTAAACAGGTTTTCTTTATTGTAAATCAATGGTTTTTTGTTTTCGAATTGATAAACATGTTTCCCTGCAAATTTAACGATTGCGTGGCCAGCAGCTGTGTCCCATTCCATGGTTGGCCCGAGCCGGGGGTAAATATCGGCATTTCCTTCGGCAACCATACAAAGTTTTAACGAACTGCCTTTTGAAACCATCTCAATTGCTTTCCCTTTTGTATCTATCGAACTGATAAACTCTTCAGTTTCACGGTTCATGTGCGATTTGCTGCCAACAATTACAAAATTTTCCCTTTCCGAAGAAATTGGAAGTTGCTCAATGTCATTTATAAGTTCGTTCTCATTATCCACATGCGCCTTAAACGATCCTTTTCCATCAGCCCAATACAAAACTTTAGTTACCGGCACATAAACAACTCCTGCAATTGGCGTTTGACCTTCAATCAATGCAATATTTACAGTAAACTCGTTATTGCGTTTAATAAATTCCTTTGTTCCGTCCAACGGATCGACAAGCCAAAAAAGTTCCCGGTTTTTCCTTTCATCAAAAGAAATCATTTTCCCTTCTTCGCTTAAAATTGGGATGTTGGTGGGGCTCAAATATTCAACAATAACTTTATGTGCGCGTTTGTCGGCAAGAGTTAAAGGAGAATTATCCGGTTTTAATTCAATACCGAAATCGGAATTGTAATACACGTCGAGTATTTCATTTCCGGCCTTAATTGCAGCCTTGATAGCGGTTTCTGTGAAAAAAGAAAAATTTCTCAAAGTCATTTAATTCTTTTGTACTGATTGTAATATAGATTTGGCTAAAGTATTGTCAAAAGGTTTAAAATACAATACCGGAAACTAATTTTTGATGCAGGCTAATTAGTTGTTGTAAATTGTCCCTTTTCTATATATTTTTAAGCATTAGTAATAAAATTAATTAACTAAACCAATTAATACTGTCATCATGAAAACATTTCTGCCAATTATAACTTTATTGTTTGTTTCTTTATTAACCACAGCGCAAAAATATCAAATCAGTTCTCCCGATGGAAAATTAAAAGCTGAAATAGAAATAAAAGGAGGTATTTTTGTGAATCTTGCAAAGGAGGGAAGCCCTGCAATATCATTGGAAAATATCGCACTTGAAACTGAAAAGGAAGCTCATTTGTTTTCAGGGTTCAAGGTTCAAAAGGCAATACGTAATTCGGTTAACGAAATAGTAACTCCTGTAATCAGGGAAAAAGAAAGGACTTTGACCAATTCTTTTAACGAGCTCGAATTAAAATTTAAAACCAACCACGCCATAACTTTTAGAGTTTTTAACGAAGGACTTGCATACCGGCTGACAACTTCTTTTAATGACAGTCTGCAAATAAACAGGGAAACTCTCTCTGTCCATTTCGATGTTAACGATTCAGTGCGATTTCAGGCATCAAATTCTTTTAATTCATCATACGAAACACCTTACGAACATAAAATCATTTCAGATATCGAAAAAGATGGACTTTGTCATTTGCCACTGCTTGTTGAAAAAGCGAACGGACTTTTTGTAATGGCTTCCGAAGCCGATCTTTACAATTATCCGGGATTATGGTTAAAAGGCACTGGTACGGCGCAGTTTGAAGCAACAAATCCGCTTTATCCAAAAAAACTAAACTACACTGGCAGTGTTTACGGTCACGGCCAGATTGCCGAAACCGAAGATTTTATTGCTAAAGTAAATGGCACGCGCACATATCCCTGGCGGATTTTTGCAGTTGCTGACGACGAAATTCAACTGGTAGCCAATAATATGGTATATCTGCTTGCATCTCCAAATGTTTTGGAGGATGTTTCGTGGATAAAACCAGGTGTGGTTATGTTCGACTGGTGGGCAAAAAACAATGTTTTCGGAGTTGATTTTAAAGCCGGAGTGAATACAGAAACAGCCAAATATTTTATCGATTACTGCGCCGAACAGGGATTCCGCTATTTTATGTTCGACGATGGCTGGTGCGCCAAGGAAGATTTACTGCACGAAGTGAAAGGTCTTGATATGGCCGAAGTTACAGCCTACGCCAAAACCAAAGGTGTGGATGTAATACTCTGGGTGATTTGGCATTCGCTGCAACGTCAATGGAACGATGCTTTGACCTGTTTGAAAAATGGGGAATCAAGGGCATTAAAATTGATTTTATGAACCGCGACGACCAACAAATGGTAGAGTTTTTCGAAGCAGTTGCCAAAAAAGCGGCTGAAAAAAAGATGGTAGTGAATTATCACGGAGCATACAAACCCTGCGGATTGCGACGCAAATATCCAAATGTTTTAACCCGCGAAGCGCTTATCGAATTTGAATACAACGGATGGACCAATGAAGCCAATCCGATACATCACAATCTTCTTCCCTATATTCGTGGTTTTGCCGGACCAATGGATTATATTCCGGCATCCATGCGAAATTCAACCAAAGATAATTACCGACCCATTGGCGATTACCCAATGGAACAGGGAACACGAGCACATGCCATGGCGCTTTTTGTTGTGCTAAACAGCCCGATGACAATGCTACCCGATGCACCGTCAGATTACAAACGCGAACAGGAATGTACCGATTTTATTGCAAAAATTCCGGTTCAATGGGACGAAACAAAACTGCTGCAAGGTAAAATTGCAAAATACACGGTTATGGCCAGAAGAGCAGGAAACGACTGGTTTGTTGGTGCAATTACCAACTGGGATCAGCGAACAATAGAACTTAAAACTGATTTTCTAAAACCCGGGAAGTACAAACTGGAAGCAATTCAGGATGGGATAAATGCAAATACCCGGGCCGAAGATTACAAACAGGTTGAATTTGAATTTTCAGCGGGTGAAAACCTAAAGCTAAATCTGGCCTCGGGAGGAGGCTGGGTGGCAAGGATAGTACCTTCTAAATAGCTGGTAATCTGCAGAATTTTAAAAATAATAAAACCATCACTATAAGTTATACTGACAATTTATGAAAACAACATTTCTAACAATATTTCTGGGCTGTTTTTGTCTGGTTAACATGGCACAAACACCCGACTTTTCCGACACACAAATTGTTAACGGATACAGTCAAAAAATTTCAGGTGATGATTTTAGTTACCGCTCGTCAATTCCTGTGGCAAAAGAGTGTTTGCTTATTCGCGCTACCGACGGCAATTCATCGCTGGAATGGGAAACCTCGCCAGCACCCGGAAAGCTTGAAAATGATTTTGTCACTTTTGTTTGGCTGGCCGGACTTGGCTCGTCGCCAGGTCGCGCCCGTTTTGATTTACAGGTAAATGGCGAAGATAAATTTTCGTTCTGGGCCGATGGTGCCAACAGTTGGGAAATCAAAGCCGGGGATGGTTCGCAACTTTCGTTTCAAAAAGACCTGATCGACCAGAATGGCGACCGGTTTGGTTTTATGTACCTGAAAATCCCCTCATCGAAAGTGGAGAAAGGTAAATCACTCAGGTTAAAAGTCACCGGTGGAAAATTTGAAAAAACCTCGTGGTACATGACATTTAAATTTGCTTTAGAAACCTCGGTGAGTTTAAAATCGCTGCCTGCAGTTTCAGAAATAAATGGTATGAAAAAACAGTTGGGGTTTTGGGAGTGCTGCATTTCGAAAATCCTGCGCCTGCCAAAATTTATATCGATAATCAACTTGTAAAAGAAACGGAACTCAAATTTGGTTACAACTATTTGCGTGTTGAGTTGCCTGTGGTTAAGGAAGAAAAAACAGTATCGTACCGGCTTGATGTTGGCGATTTTACCGAAAAAGGAAAACTCGCTGTTAAACCGGTCAGAAACTGGCGCGTGAATTTTGTGCAGCATTCTCACACCGACATTGGGTACACGCGTCCGCAAACTGAAATTCTTGCCGAGCATTTGCGCTATATTGATTATGCTCTCGATTACTGTGACATTACCGATAATTATCCCGAAGACGCAAAATTCAGGTGGACCTGCGAAGCCGCCTGGGCTGTTGACGAATACCTGAAAAGTCGCCCTGCAGAACAGGTTCAGCGTTTTAAACAAAGAGTGAAAGAAGGTAGAATCGAACTCACCGGAATGTATTTCAATTTCGATGAACTGCCCGATGAACAAATTCTCGCAGCATCACTGCAACCATTAAAAAGGTTCAGTGAAAACGGACTTAAAGTAAAAGTGGCCATGCAAAACGATGTGAACGGGATTGGCTGGTGCCTGAACGATTACTATTCCGATTTGGGCGTGAAATACCTGAACATGGGAACCCACGGTCACCGTGCGTTGATTGCGTTTGACAAACCAACTCTTTTCTGGTGGGAATCGCCTTCCGGAAAACGAATGCTGGCGTATCGGGCAGAACATTACATGACCGGTAACACCGAGTTTAAAATTCATTCCGAAAATTTCAATTTATTCGAAGATGAATTGCTCTCTTATCTGGTCAATTTGGAAGAGAAAGGATACAAATACGATTTGATTTCCATTCAGCATTCGGGATATCTGACCGACAATGCACCGCCATCCACTTTGGCTTCGGACATGATAAAACAATGGAACGAAAAATATACGTGGCCAAAACTGAAAACTGCTTCGGCAACCGAGTTTTTCGAAGAGATGGAAGCTAAACATGGTGGTGAATTCCAGGTTATCCGCGGTGCCTGGCCCGACTGGTGGACCGATGGTTTTGGCGCATCAGCCCGCGAAGTTTCGGCGGTGAGAACTGCACAAACCGATTTGATTGCCAACGTTGGCGGGCTGACGATGGCTGCAATTCAGGGTGAAAAACTTCCTGAAAAAATTACTGACAGAATCGAGACAACCAACAGCGCCTTACTTTTCTACACCGAGCACACGGTCGGTTATCATGGCAGCGTTCGCGAACCATTTCATAAAAATACAATGGAGCAACGTGCCATAAAAGAGTCGTATGCATGGGAAGCCAGCCGACGCGCAAAAATGCTGGGCGAAGAAGCGCAGGGGTTACTTCAGAATAATATTCAAAAAGAAAAAGTACCCACACTGGTTGTTTACAATACCCTCAACTGGGCCCGCAGCGGACTTTTTACGGTTTATGTCGATCACCAGATTTTGCCCAGATATAAAAAATTCAAACTGATAAATGAAAACGGCAGCGAAGCAAAAGCGCAGGCTTTGGAACATTACTCCGATGGAACTAACTGGGTGGTTTGGGCTGATGATGTTCCGGCTTTCGGATTTAAAAAATATTTAATTCAGGTTGCCGAAAATGAACCTGAACAAAGCCAGGCGAAAGAAAAAGAGGGCATAAAAATCCTCGAAAACCAATGGTACAGGATTTCGATTGACCAGGAAAAAGGCGCGATTTCGGGGTTATTCGACAAGGAACTGAACAAAGAACTGGTTGACCGGAATGCACAATGGAAACTCGGCGAATTTATTTACGAAACGCTCGGAAACCGCTCGCAAATGGAATCGAAAAAACTCGATAATTACAAACGTGAAGGATTAAACAAAGTTTGGTTTGATGGTTTTGAAGAAGGACCGGTTTGGAATACAGTCCGTTTTAAAGGCAACACCAGCGCAGCAAACGGCGATGGATTGTACAGCTTCGAAATCAGGCTTTTTAATACCAGCAAACGTATTGAACTGGTCTATTTTATCGAAAAGAAAATGGTAACTGAACCCGAAGGAATTTATATTGCTTTTCCGTTTGTTCTTGCAAACGGACAGCTGGCTTTCGATGTACAAGGTGGCGAAATAAGGGCCGGTGTCGATCAGATTCCCGGTTCAACAAACGATTGGAATACGGTTCAGAACTATGCACGGCTATCAAACAGCAACTCCCAGATTCTGCTGAGTTCGAAAGAAACACCGCTGATGCAATTCGGAGGTATTAACACGGGGCGTTACAAAGCCGGGGCAACACCCGAAACCACGCACATTTACGGCTGGCCAATGAACAATTACTGGACAACCAATTTTAATGCCGAGCAACACGGTGGTTTTACCTGGAATTATTTAATCAGCAGTGCAGCAGAAAATTCGCAAACAGCAGCAACCCGGTTTGGCTGGGAAAATATGGTTCCTTTTATTTCACGTATTTTACCCGGTGGCGGAAATGGTGGCGGAAAAAAACAGGGTTCAGTAATTTCGGGCTGGCCCGAAAATATTGTCCTTATTACGGCAATGCCTGAAAAAGATGGAAAAAGTGCCATTTTTCATATTCGCGAAACTGCAGGAAAATCGGTTCAAATCCAACTGAAAAACGAGATCAGTAGTAAAAATCTGATTCTTCTGGAAGTTGACGTTGTGGGAAATCCGGTTCAAAACGGCTCGACTGAAATAAAGGCTTTTGAAACGAAGTTTTTGAAAGTGGTGTTTTAGAGAAACCTACCCCGTTACAAACTGTGCAATATTTCGGTTGATTTCGATACGGTTTAACAACGAACGTACAATTCTACTGTAAAGCTGGTCTTTCAAAATGAGGTCTTCAACATCGGCATCAATGTTCGGGTTATCGTTAATTTCGATTACATATACCTCACCGTTTATAATCTTAAGGTCAACTCCATAAAGTCCGTCTCCGATAAGTGCAGCAGCCTTTATTGCAGTTTTAATCACATTCTCGGGAACATCTTCAATAGCAACCGAATCTGACTCACCTCCCTTGTATTTGCTTTCACTTTTCCAATTGTAAATTTGCCAATGATTTTTTGCCATATAATATTTACACGCAAAAAGTGGTTTTTGATCAAGTACACCAATCCGCCAGTCATATTCTGACGGCATAAATTCCTGTGCAATAATCAAATCGGAACCGAGGAATAATTTCTTTAATGCTTCATCCAATTGCTCAATATTATCAACCTTCTCAACGCCAATAGAAAAAGCGCTGTCTGGTTGTTTTAATACCAGCGGGAATTTGAGGTTCAAATTTTGTGATTTTCTGTAGCTGAACTTCGATAAAACCAACGTAGCCGGAGTTTTTATTTTGTTTTGTTTCAACCTTTCGTTTTGGAAAATTTTATTTGAACAACGTAAAATCGACCACGGATCATCAAGAACAACCAAACCTTCGGCATAAGCCGTTCGCGAGAATTGGTAAGTATGATCGTTCACGCTTGTGGTTTCCCTGATAAACAATGCATCGTATTCCGAAAGTTGGCTAAAGTCTTCTTTTGTAATAAACTCAGTATAAAACCCTTCTTTTTCGGCGGCTTTTTTAAAATTTTGGAGTGCTTCGGGGCACGACGGCGGGTTTTTTTCTTTAGGATTTACCAAAATCGCCAAATCATATTTATAGTTTTTAAAACGCGGTCGGCTGAAACGCTTCTTCGAAAAATAGTCGCGGGCAAATTCCTGCACTTTCTCAAGGTCATCAGGATTTACTTTTTTCAGGCTCAATGGGGTGACTTTTTGGATCATCCACTTTTCCGACTTCACAAAATCGATTTGCAGCAACGGTGCTTCAAACAAGTGATAAAGCTTTTGTGCCAGTTGTCTGAATTTCGGATTTACTGATTTACTGAAATAAACAAAAACACTGACCTTGTTTTCTTTTACCAATCTGAACGCATTTTGAATATCGTCATCGATATAGCCTGAAAGCGAACGGATTAATGATAGGCTGCTAAAATCGCGAAGTGTTGTAACATTTGGTATTACGCGGTGGTCGCGGGCCGAAGCCAATAGCGACACATAATAACCCATTTTTTGGTATTGATAAGAATTGGAAAGGTTAAAAATGCGGACATTCTTTAACGATTGAAACTCAGATTCTGTAATATAACCTCTTGATGAAACTACTTTAACCCCCTCGATCTGAAGGTTCCAGTTTTTTGGGTTTTTTACAATAATTATATTTGAAAGGCTTTGTTTTTCTGTGTTTTCATCAATTTGCAACGCCATCCTGATTCCATTTTCGCCAATGGTATAATAATCTGGCAACTCCTCGGTAAATTTGAACCCTGCATTTTCATAGAATTTTACCACTTTCGAATCAGTTTTCCGCACTTCGAGTGTAATACGACCTATTTTACCTGATTTTGCCAGATTCACAGCATATTCCAATAACTGTTTTCCAACACCCTGCCCTTGAACTTCGGGCAAGACAGCAATTGAAAAAATGCGAAGTGTTTTTGCATAAAGATAAAGAATTGCAGAGCCGACAGGTTTCTTCTCTTTCCCGTCGCCACTTTCGGCAATTACAACTTTCTGAAAAGGGCTGGATATACTGTACCGGATTGCCCGGCGATTACTCTGTTGAAATTTTGGGAAGCAAGTGGTTTCAAGCTTTTCAAGAAAATCAAGATCCCTTGGTATCGATTTTCGTATGGTTGTTTTCACTATTTGTTTAACTATTTCATATGATTATAATTGTTTGTTTTTTTATTGTATCATATGGAACTCGCACGTAATCATTCTCCCATATGTGAATGTTTTAAACGCTCGTTTCATGACTTTAAAAAAACGGTTAAAATTAAGTTATTTTTTGTACTAATTGAACCCGGAAATAAAAAAGACTTTTTTCCCTTGTATTTTTTTACGAAATAAAAAATGGTGCTCGCAAAATTGTAAACACCATTAAACAAAGTAGAAAAATTTAATATCAATTATCTTCGAAAAGCTATAATTTTTATACCCACTCCTCCGACAAAACTTTTCCTTTTATTCCAATAACCACTTCTTTTACAGGCACTTTTCGCGAAGCAGATTGGGTTGCAATTTGAACTATTTGAGACAAACCACCACAGCAGGGAACTTCCATAATCACAACTGTAATTGTATTTACACGGGCTTCATCAATTAAGCGGGTCAATTTCTGAATGTAAATTTCTTTTCCCTGATCGAGTTTTGGGCAGGCAATTACCATTTTTCGGCCTTTGATAAAATCGGTATGAAAATTTCCGTAAGCAAATGCCGCACAATCAGCCGCCACAAGCAAATCAGCCCCATTAAAATAAGATGCAGCAGGGTTGATTAAGTGCATTTGAACCGGCCACTGCGTTAATTCAGATGGTACTTCACCAACAGGAACCGCCATTTTTATTCCTGCCACATCAAATGATTGCGGGGCTGAACCGGCACAACCACATCCTGCACCAGCTTCTTCATGTTTATGTTCTTTTTCAGCATGTAACAATTCATGTACTTCACTGATTTTGAAAGGCATTGATTCGCGGTTTGCCTTGATATAAGTGAGCGCCTGGTTTAAAAATCCTGTTTCACCATGTTCCTGCAGATGTTTTAAGTGTGCAAAAACTGTAGCTTTCCCACTCTTTATCATTTGTGCAATTACTGTAATTTCGTCATAATCATCAGCCTCCCGTTTTTCGATTGTTATTGCACCTTGCGGACAATGCCCCAAACACGCACCCAATCCATCACACATTAACTCGCTGATCAGTCGTGCTTTTCCATCAATTATCTGCAATGCACCTTCGTGACAATTTGGTACACAGTCGCCACAACCATTACAAAGTTCCTCGTCTATTTTTACAATTTCGCGTATCATATTAATATTTTTAAGAAAACAAATGTAGAGTTTGGACGTTCCAATCATTGTATCAATTGTTACAAATCGATAAAAATGATAAATTATCAGCTTTTAACGCAGTGTCCCATGTTTAAGGGAATTACCGAAAAAGAGACAGAATTTCTGTTTAGTAAAATTCATTTTCAAATAAAAAAATATTCAAAAGATGATATAGTAGTGGTTGCCGGGGAAACCGTTTTAAACCTTCTGATTATAATTTCGGGAAGTGTTAGAGGCGAAATGATTGACTATTCGGGCAAAATCATAAAAATTGAAGATATAGAAGCGCCAAAACCGCTGGCAACAGCATTTTTATTCGGGCAACAGAATAAATATCCGGTTACCGTTACTGTGAATAACGATGCAGGAATATTAATAATACCCGTTACTGAATTCCTGAAAGTGTTGCAATTGAATACCCAAATCCTCAGAAACTATTTGAACAGTATATCTTCACGTGCACAGTTTCTTTCGCAGAAACTCAACTTTTTAAGTTTTAAAACCATAAAGGGAAAAGTTGCCCATTATCTGTTACAACAAGCCGGTGATAAATTTCATTCGGTAGAACTAAAAAATACACAACAGCAATTAGCCGATTTATTTGGTGTTACCCGACCTTCGCTTGCACGGGTGTTTGGAGAAATGCAAAAAGAAGGCACAATCAATATAAAAAATAAAACAGTTTCGCTGCTTGATAAAAAGCACTAAACCAATTGATAAAAAATGAATAATAAAGGACTCATTTACTATAAAATTTTCAGGGGATTTGAAAACGTAGTTGCTTTTACAAGTACCAAACAAACTTTTGAAACAAAAAATCCAAGGTTTACAGGCGACTCGACTGATATTTTTGAACAAAACCGAATTCTGCTGGCAGAAAAACTAATGATTAAACCCGATCAACTTGTATTTCCGAGACAAACACATACAAATTGTGTAGTCGAAGTTTCAGATATTCCTAAAACTGAGATCAGGGAAACCGATGCATTGGTAACGAATAAAACAGGTATTTGCCTGTGTGTGCAAACTGCCGACTGTGTGCCGATCCTTTTGTTTGACCCTGTAAAAAATGTAATTGCCGCAGTGCATGCCGGCTGGCGCGGAACGGTGAAGAAAATTGCTGAAATTGCGGTTCAAAGAATGGAACAGAATTATGGTTCATTGCCTGAAAACATTATTGCAGCAATTGGCCCGTCCATCAGTCCCGAAATTTATGAGGTTGGCAATGAAGTTGTTGAAGAAGTAAAACTATCAATTCCAAATGCCGAAACTTCATTACTTAAGAACAGTTCAGGGAAATTCCATTTGAACCTGTGGGAAGCAAACAGGCAGGTGCTGGTTCAAAACGGACTTCAAAATAAAAACATCGAAATACTTGGCGAATGTTCTTTCTCTGAATCAGAAAAATACTACTCGGCCCGCAAAGAAGGAATTGAAACGGGAAGAATGGTTTCGGGCATAATGTTGATGAAGTGAAATTTATTTTCTAATTACTGTTTCATCTAATCTAAAATTTATATTCCTGCCAAATGCTCATAGTAAACCAATGAACAATTTCCATTTTAACGAGGCAGAGACTGTCACAAAAAAGTTTTAAACAAACCACACTTAGACTAAAAAATGCCTAATTTTAAAGTCATGCAAGTTTCATCTAAACACCTGTTCTTCATTCTTATTATTGGGGTTATTCTTCAAGGTAAATTATCGGCTCAAAGCATCAATAATTTTTCAACCGATTTGCCACTGGTAATAATTAATACAAATGGAAAACCCATTTATGACGAACCAAAAACAACCGGGAGTATGAAAATTATTTCGAATTCAGAAGGGTTGAATCATTTTACAGATCAGGCAAACAATTATGATGGAATTATTGGGATTGAGCTACGTGGTAGCAGCTCTCAGGGATATCCGCAAAAACCCTATTTATTTGAAACCCGGAATAGTGACGGCAGTAATTTGAATGTTTCGCTTTTGGGTTTGCCCGAAGAAAACGACTGGATACTGCTTTCGAATTATAACGACAAATCGTTTATGAGAAATATTCTGGGTTACCAGCTTTTCGAACGGCTTGGTCATTATGCGCCCCGAGCAAGACTTGTTGATGTTATACTTAACAATGAATACCAGGGAATTTACATTCTGACAGAAAAATTAAAACGTGGCAAAAACCGGGTTGACATCGCAAATCTAAAGGAAGAAGATATTGAAGGTGAAGAATTAACAGGAGGTTATATTTTCAAAATAGATTACTGGAACAACAATGACAGTTGGGAATCTCCTTACCACCCCATCAATCACCCCGATTTTAACGTCCATTTTGTTTTTCACGATCCCGACTGGGACGAACTGGTTTATCAGCAAAAAATTATATTGAAAATTATGTTACCTCTTTTGAAGACGCATTATACAGCACCAATTTCACAGATGAGACACAAGGTTACCCCAACTTTATTGATATAAGCAGTTTTATCGACTATTTTTTGGTTAGCGAAGTTTCGCGCAACAACGACGGTTTTAAGAAAAGCCGCTATTTTCATAAAGATAAAAACGGAAAAATTATGGCAGGTCCAGTCTGGGATTTCGATTGGGCATGGAAAAATATCAACGAATGTTACATTTTTAAAGCCACTGACGGATCGGGTTGGGCGTACAAAATAAATGATTGTAACCCGGATTTGAATTCGCCGGGCTGGATGATCCGGCTGTTTTATGACGAAAAATTTAAAAACGAAGTAAACTGTCGCTATTTCGATTTACGGACAAATGCATTGAGCGATGAAACTGTTTTTGGCATGATTGACTCAATGTACAATGAAGTAAAAAATGCCCAGGTAAAACATTTTCAGAAATGGAAAATATTGGGGCAAAATGTAGGTGCGCCTGAAGTTGGAACTCAACCTGCAACTTACGAGGGCGAAGTTGAAAAGCTGAAAGACTGGATTTCAACACGTTTTAAATGGCTCGATAAAAATATGCTGGGAAAATGTGCAACAGTTAACACAAATGAACTGGTGGAAAATACAGTGATTAAAATTTATCCAAACCCCGCGAAAAGTATGGTTAATATTTTATCGAATGAAACTATTTCAGCTTTGACACAAACCAAAATTTGAATGCAGACTTGGCCCACATTGATGTTTCAACGTTTTTGCCCGGAATATATATCCTTAAAATTTCGAACAAAAATGGGGATACAAAAACTGAAAAAATAGTTGTGAATTGACAACTATTCAAGCTAAACAAAGTAGGTACAATAACACAAATTTGACGTCTTTATTAAAAACCAATTTAATTTAAAACCATGATAAAACATTTAAAAATAACCTTCCTGTTTTTAATAGTTTTCGGGACTTTGTCGGGGCAGGATAAAAAAGAGTGGGAAGATCCCGCCGTCTTTAACATCAACCGAACAGCGCCGCATGCCAACTTTATCCCTTTTGAAAATGAAAGACTGGCGCTTGAGAATAACGCAAATCAATCAGCCTATTTCCAATCGTTAAATGGAATCTGGAAATTCAATATTGCATCGAACCCCGAAAACCGACCGGTTGATTTTTACAAACATGATTTTGATGTTTCCACCTGGCCCGATATTAAAGTGCCCGGTAATTGGGAACGGCAGGGTTTCGATACCGCAATTAATAAAAAACCTGGCTGTTTTTGGATAGCCAGGTTTTTTTTATACCATACAAATTTTTCAACTCTTCATCCTTTTCGAAAGTTGTAAATTGCTGTACTTATCTTCCTACTTAATACTACTTCACTTTCCCCGGATTTTTCTTCACAAAATCGCCCCAGTTTTTAAACTCCTTTGATTTTTGCGGTTTATCAAGTTGGATAAAATGACAGATGGCAACAGCAACAGCATCAGTGGCATCAAGGCTTTTTTCGAGATCATTTAAATGATAAACCTTTTGCAGAAAATAGGCAACCTGTTCTTTTGAAGCGCGACCCATCCCTGTAATTGCCTGTTTTACCAAAAGCGGTGCATACTCAAAAATTGGTATTCCGTGAAAAGTGCTGCTGCCATAATTACTCCCTGCCCGCGACCCAATTTTAACATCGACTGCACATTTTTACCATAAAACGGTGCTTCAAGCGCCATTACATCCGGTTGGTATTCTTTAACAAGAAACAGTGCCCGTTCGTGCAGGTATTTCAATCTTTCGTAGTGATCCGAGAATTTGCCGGGTATTATGGTTCCCATATTTAAAATCACGGGAACTTTATTCCTGATTTCGACAAGACCATAACCGGCAACTGTAGTTCCAGGGTCGATACCCAATATTCTGAGTGGTTTTTCAGACATGTAGTTTAAAGTTCAAAGTTTAAGGTTCAAAGTGGCAAAATTAAAGATCTGCATTCACATTTCTTGGAAATGACTATTTGATTAGATTTTATAACAAATCACTTTCCTGATACCTGATACTCAATACTCACAATCTCTTTCTTTCTATTTGCTGAATCAAAACTCCGGCAACTATAAAAATCAACCCGATAAAAGTAGTTATGTAAATGGTTTCTTTCAATATAAAATGAATAAAAACAAGTGAAAGAAACGGGGTAAAAAAAACGAGATTCCCAATTTTTGCATTACTTGTTGTGAGGTTCATCGCTTTTAACCAAAGCACATAAGTAATTCCAACTTCAAAAACCCCTGTAAAAATTACTGCGTAAAAACTTCTGTTTATGTGTATTTCGAAATCGGAAAAAAAATAAACAACCGGGGCAAGAAGTATAAGTCCGAAAGCAAAATTCAGGAACAACTTTACAACTTCATCACGTTTATCACGGACATTGAAAATCCAGTAAAGCGACCAAAGTACCGAGCTGCCAACCGCCAGCAAAACACCCAGCGGATTTGTATTGCTAAATCCATCCCATCCGCCTTGTGATGAAATAATAAACACCCCTAAAAAACTGACAAAAAGCGCACCCACACTTACCCAGCCTATTTTCTGTTTTAGCAGCGGCACCGAAAGAAGTGCCAAAGTTATTGGCCAAATCATATTCAGCGGCTGGGCAACCTGCGCCGGTAACAGCGAATATGCCTTGAACAAAACAAGATAATAAAGCAAAGGATTGAATGCTGCCATTAACAGCGAGTAAACCCACTCGCGCGGAGTTTGTTTTAAAATTAAATTGATTTTTTGTTGAAATAACAAAACAAAGAAGAGTAAAACAACAGTTACCGCGGAAGCATAAAAAATGAGTTGAATAAAATCAAATTCGAGAAGCGCAATTTTAAAGGCTGTTGCAACTGTTGACCAAAACAAAACTGCCAACCCTGCAAAAATGTATGCTTTTTTGTTAGAACTCATTTTCTTTGGGGGCGTTCAAAAACATTTCCATCTTGTCGGTTTCGTCTATTTTATCGGGGTAAATTAGGCGCAATTGCCGGTATTTTTCACGCGATTCTTCGATAAAAACACTGCCGGGTAACGTGTTAAAATTTCTTTATACAAATCTTTTGCTTTTTCCTGTTGTCCGAGATTGTAATTGTATAATTCGGCAAGCATAAAAGTGGCATCATCACCAAGCAAATCGTAACTAAATTCACTAACAATCTGCTCCAGATGTTGCGCGGCTGTTGCATAATCCTGCTGTTCAATTTCAATTTTAGCTTTTCTGTACAGAATATCGTCAACAAGCGAATGGTGCGGATACGTTTTTGTTAATCCATCCAAAATCACCATTGCTTCAGTATTTTTGTTCTGGAAGAAAAGCAAATCAGCGCGGGCAAACATGGTTAACGGAATGGCAGTAGTATCTAAATTCAGATTGTTGCCAATCATAAGTGACATTTCCATGGCATCGTTTGCAGTGAGTTTTGAAGTGCTGGCTTTTAAAACATCCAACTGTGCTTTTGCCCAGCTGAAATTACCAAGATAGTACCCCAGTTTTGCTTTTTTCAGTTTAACATCATCACCCAGCGCATTTGTTTTATTGCCATCAATTACCTGCGAATAAATCAATGTTGCTTCCCAGGGATCGTCGTCATAGATATAAATATCGGCCATTTCGGTTTTTAACCTCCCCCACTCTTCGGGTTTTAAACTTGGAATTTCAAGTGTCCGCTTTAAAAAGTCAATTGCTTCATCACTTTCATCAAGATAAAATGCAAGTAAATGAGCGTATTCCTGCACAAGATTTAAAGTAGTCACATTTATTCCCAGAAATTCCAAACCTTCTTTAAACTGAGCTGCAATTTTTTCACCCTCTTCCCAGTTTCCCGATAATTCATTGGTAAAATGCAAATAAGACGAATGGATTTTCAAAGCAAATGACTGTGCATAAAAAGGGTTTTCCTTGCCTTTTCCTATTAAATACTCAAAAGCTTTTTGGGCATCATCATACTTTTTGTTATTCAGCGCCATGTAACCCAACTGAATTATTTGTGCATCTTCCTGTCCTGTTCTTTTATCAAGCGCAATTGACTGGCGCAAAGCAGCAGAGAATTTGTTTTCCTGAAGGAAAAACCAAATCAGCAAACGGTTGTAACCAATTACTTCGGGATTTGCCTGTATTCTTTTTAAAACCTGCTCCCTGAAAATATCGAGCATTTCATCGTCGATATCAAGCCGCATGGAAGATGACAAACCACTTTGAACACGGGGAAGCTGCTTTTCATCCTGTTTCACCATGTCAAGATATTTTTCCATCATATTGTCATAGTCGCGCAAATAAGAGTAAACACGGGCAAGTTCATAATCAAAAATCCCGGGTCCCATTATTTGCTCCCCTTTCAAATAGGTTTGTTTGGCATATTCATACTCCTGCCATTGCAAAAATGCATTCGACAACAATGCATATTCGTTGCGGTTTGGCAATACCAGGGCCAAAGCTCTTTCATATTTTTGTTTGCTCTCTTCAACCTTTTTCTGAACTTTTAAAATATATCCCCAGTTAACAAATAATTCAGGTTTTTCGGGCTTTTGCCCTTTAATTTCAGATTGAATTTTTTGCACTGCCTCATCATATTTTTCCATCTGGATAAGGCAATCCAGATAATATTTAAAATAGGTTGAGTTTTTAGTTAACTCATAAACCTGTTGTAATAATGGGGCAGCTCTCTCGAAATCCCGGGCATTGTAATACTGAAAAGCCAGGTTCGATTGTGTTTGAATCTGGTTTTGTGCGTTTTGGCCAATAACGCCGGTAACTGCAAAAAAATATAAAAAGATGAACAGAAAATACTTCATTTTCAATTATAATATTGTACAAAAATAACACTCTCAGCATAAGAATAGTTTTGTTGATGAAATTTATGTTGAAAGGAGGAGAGAAAGAGGTTGGAAATTTTGTCATTGTTCAGTTTGTTGTCAATGTTTGTGATTACTATTGAGATTTACAGTGACAGAAATTTTTGTTTCCATAAATTTAATTTTTAGATTTTTTTTAAAATTTGAAATTATCTGTCTCTGGCGTTAGCCATTTATTATCGAAACTATGCTTTCCGCTTTTCAGTGCAGAACTTGCGCAGAGCTCCCTTTCTGTGACCAGATGCTTCCGGTTCCGGAAGGATGCAGAACTTGCGACCGGATTGACAACTACTTCCAACTCCCGGTTTGTAACTTCAACTCCCTTCTTTCTTCAAAAAATCCTACATTTGCAAAAAAATTCTGATATGGCACATGAGATGAGAGACAGGCAGCGATTGCCGAAATGGATGAAGATGAAAATGCCAAAAGGCGAAAGCTATTCGAAAATAAAAAACCTGGTTAATGAGCATGGGCTGCACACCATTTGCTCAAGCGGAAACTGCCCGAATATTGGCGAATGCTGGAACCGGGGTACCGCAACTTTTATGATCCTGGGAAATATTTGCACACGAAAATGTAAATTTTGCGCAGTTCCAAATGGCAAACCGCTGGCCCCCGATTTAAAAGAACCGGAAAAATTAGCCGAATCGGTTCGCATAATGGGAGTAAAACATTGTGTTATCACTTCCGTTGACCGTGATGATTTGGACGATCAGGGCGCAGAAATCTGGGCACGCACAATTACTGAAGTAAAACGTGTAAACCCCGAAACAAGAATTGAAGTCCTGATCCCTGATTTCAGGGGAAAAACTGAACTCATTCAGCATGTAATTGATGCCAAACCCGAAGTGATTTCCCACAATGTTGAAACAGTAGAAAGATTAACTCCTTTTATCCGCTTTGCTTCGAAATATCGCCGGAGTCTGGAGGTAATAAAATATGTTGCCGATAATTATACTGTGGCAAAATCGGGAATTATGCTTGGCCTTGGTGAAACCCATGAAGAAATACTTCAAACCATGGACGATTTGCTGGAAGCCGGTTGCAAAGTGATGACCATAGGACAATATCTCGCCCCAACACCAAAACACATGCCCGTTGTTGAATACATTACACCCGAACGTTTTGCCGAATACAAAAAAAATAGGAATGGAAAAAGGATTCAGATTTGTTGAAAGTTCGCCGTTGGTGCGTAGTTCGTACAGGGCTGAAGAGCATGTAAATGCTTAAAAGAAGCCCCATCCTGCCTTCCCCTTGAGGGAAGGAGGAAAACATTTTTTTTTTTTTTTTTTTTTATTTTAAAATTTTTTTTTTGGTTTAACCGTTGTTTTTTTTTAAAAAAAAATTTCGACCTTAGTAGGATATTGATAACCCCTTAAAACAAACCTTTTTTTTGGTTATAAGTTATGGCAAATTTCAATTACATAGATTTAGGTTTAAAAGATTACAAGGAATGCTGGGATTATCAGGAAGAAATGTTGAAAGAGGTTTCCGACGACAAGCGCGCAACAAAAAAACCATCGGCAAAAAACCATTTTTTGTTGGTTGAACATCCTCATGTTTACACGCTGGGCAAAAGTGGCGATGAAAAAAATCTGCTGGCAGCCGGCGATTTCCTGAAAAAAATAGAAGCTACGTTTTACAAAATAAATCGCGGAGGCGACATTACCTATCACGGCCCCGGACAAATTGTTGGTTACCCGATAATCGACCTTGAATACTACAAAATCGGGGTGCGTGAGTACATCGAAAAAATGGAAAAAGCAATTATTGCAACCATTGCCGAATACGGTTTAACCGGAGGTTTAAAAGAAGGAGCAACCGGTGTTTGGCTTGATGCGGATCACAAAGTTCGCGCCCGAAAAATATGTGCAATTGGAGTTCGTGTCAGCCGTTATGTTACAATGCATGGTTTTGCAATGAATGTAAATACTGATATGCGATATTTCAATTACATAAATCCCTGCGGATTTGCTACTTATGGCGTTACTTCTATTCAGCAGGAACTTGGGCACGAAATACCAATGAACGATGTAAAAGCTATTTTGAAAGAAAAGTTCAATTCAATTTTTTAAAGAATTTAGCGGTTCGTCTTGGGTCCCAAGCTTCCTGTGGGTGGGACAACTCCCAAGACTTCCTTTTGGTTTCGGCCTTGGGACAACTCCCAAAGCCTTTGTTTGGCCGGGGACAACTCCCAAAGCCTTTGTTGGGCCTGTGGGAGAACTCCCAAAGCTCCCTTTTTTGTTTTCCCTGCGTGCGCGACAAAAAAATCTCATATCTTTTCATTTGAAAATCATCACATCTGAAAAATTAAAACCAATTTTATGGTTTCGATAAGTAACATTATGCGTTTAGTTTTCATCGTTTTATTACTTCTTTTGGGGATTTTCTCAAGCCGGGTTTACGGAGATGATGCCGTTTGCCACCGGTCAACCGAAGGCACAGATTTTTGGTTTGGTTTTATGGAAGGCCGAAACTACAGGTATAATTTACACTATATCGAAATTACAGTTACTGCAAGTGTTGCAACAAACTTTCAAATTTTCATCGGGAAATCAACAACTCCATTTTACACAGGAAGTGTTCTGCAAAACAGTTCCTCTCAAATAAAAATACCACTCAACCTTGGAGAAGCAACAGGTTCTGAAACTATTCAGGAAAAAGGAATACACCTGGTTTCTGAAAATCCGGTAAATGTTTATGCGTTAAACTGGGATCAAAATTCGGCTGACGTTGCAGTAATTTACCCAGTGCCATCTCTTGGTAATAAGTATTTCACAATGTGTTATGAACCAAATGTTGACGATGACCCGGAACATGGAAGAAACAGTGAATTTTTAATTGTTGCTTCGGAAGACAGTACCTCTGTTGAAATAACTCCTTCAGTTGTTACTGATGGAGGACAACCAGCCGATGTACAATTCAATATAATTTTAAATAAAGGCGAAGTTTACCAGGTGCAGTCGCTTAACCGGAACAATCTAGCGGGACAGGGAGATTTATCGGGAAGTTTCATACAATCGGACAAACCTGTCGCGGTTTATTCCGGAAATTTTAGCACAACTGTCCCGTATTTAATTGGAGCGAGTTTCGACCATCTTTTTGAACAAATACCACCACTACGAACCTGGGGACGGGAATATTATGCAGTTCCGTTGCTGACACGTCAGGCTGACCGATATCGCGTTATGGCTTCTGAAGACAGTACAATAATCACCTATGGAAGTAACACTGTATTGCTCAACAAAGGAGATTACCATGAATTTACCTTGAGCTTTAACCAGCCTACACGAATTCACGCCAACAAACCCATTATGGTAGCTCAGTTTAGCCAGTCGCAAAGAACAGATGGCACTGGCGACCCGTTTATGATAATACTTAGCCCTGTCAGCCAATCGAAAAATGAAGCAACTTTTGTAGCGTATGACTCGCATGAAATCAACAGTTATTATGTCAATATCGTAGTACTTACTTCTGAAAAAGACAACATTGAACTGGATGGAGTACCGTTGGGATTCTTTTTTAAACCATTTGCCGGAACTAATTATTCATACACGCAACACCCGATTTACCCGGGTAATCACACCATCAAAAACTTAAATCCTGATCGCGGGTTTCTTGCCTATGTTTATGGTTACGGAGGTTATGAATCTTATGGTTACGGCGCAGGCTTCAACCTCGATTTGGTGCTTGATATCGGGCAGGGACTAAATTTTGATGGTGATACACTGCCCATTTGCGACGGACAATCACTTGTTTTGGATGCCGGTCCGTATTTCGACACTTACCTTTGGAATACGGGTGAAACAACCCAGAAAATTACTGTTTCAAAGGAAGATAAATATTGGGCAACCGGCACAACAACTGATGGCTGTTACCAGAAAGACTCAATAGAACTTATTCGTATTCAGTTACAGTTTACGATCAATACGGTTGTTTCAAAAAAGACACAATGAATTTGACTGTTTTCCCGGTTCCTGTAATTTCGATGGTTGGCGACAATATTGTTTGCGGAACAAAATCCAGGATTCTTGAATTACAGTTTGAAGGCGCTGATGAAAACATGCTGCAAAACGGGAAAATGGAATGGTTTGCCAGTAATCCGAATCTTACTTTCAGCAACAAAACAAATGTTTCAACCGAAATTCAGGTAGCTGACTGGGGCGAATATGAAGTTTCCTATATTTTCACAACCCCTGATTTTTGCGTGGTCAGAGACACCTTTCAACTCCGGTTTGCCGACACACCTTCTTCAAAAATTGAATTTGCCGATGAAAATCCCAACGACAAATGCGGAGGTTACAGCCGCGAAATAAAATATGTTGGTGGTTCTGTATATAATCCAAGTCTTTTTTGGGATTTTGATGGCGTTTATGCAGACTCAATTGATTGGAACCTTCGCCGGGTTTCTTTGGGTGTATTCGCTTCAAATCCTGTTATTTCACTGGTGGTTGAAGAAAATGGTTGCTGGAGCGATACCTCGCGGCTTGAAATTGGAGCAAACCCCGATTTCAAAATGAACACAGTAAAAAGCCGGGGCTGCGATTCGGCAACGATCCATTTTTCAGGTGAATTAAAAACGCCTGATGATTTGAGCTTTGAATGGGTTTTTGGTGATGGTTCACCAATCAGCAATCTGCAAAACCCAACCCATTTTTATGCCGATACAGGAAAATATAATGTGGAATTACTTATTACAAATAAACTTAGCAATTGTAAAATTGGATATACAATTGACGAAATGGTAAAATATTCCCAACTCCGGTAGTTGATATTGTTGTTGATCCTGATTTTTGCAACGACAAAACAGTTGAAGTTTATTATCTGCAAAATATCGATTCTTCGTTTTGTACATGGAATTTCGGTGGGGCTTCAAAAATTGGCGATGGCAATGACACGATTACAGTTTTGCTTGAAAATCAAATTGCAGCAATTCGTCTTCAGGTTGAGGAATTTGGCTGTAAAAGCGATTGGGCTGAAGCAAGTGCAAAACGCAAACCATTGTTTGACTTTTCCACAGATTTTACAACGGGTTGCCAACCTTTACAAATTCTGGCCAAAGCAACTACTTCCGACGAAAACATTGATTTCAAATGGTTAACTGACTCACTTGTAACCACAGGAATTGAACAAACATTCATCCTGCCCGATGCAGTAAAATATGATTTTTCGGTTTCTGCCTACTCAAATTTAACGGCTTGCAGCGATACACTTTTTAAAAATGATTTAGTTGAAGTTTATCCAAAACCCATGGCTGAATTCACTGTAGATTTTCCGGTTGCAATAATTGAACATGCCCATTTGCAATTCACAAATCAAACCCCCGAAGTTGAAATATTTTACTGGGATTTTGGCGATGGAGTGACTTCTGCAGATGAAAACCCGCAACATTCGTATTTTTAATTGGGTAAATTTCCTGTCAATCTAATTGTTGAATCAGAATTTGGATGTGCCGATACAGGAATGATGGAAATCGAAATCCTGCCTTTTGACATTTACACACCCAATGCATTCCGGCCCGACAGCGAAATTTCTGAAAACCGAGAATTTATGCCTGTAAGTACAGGTGTAGATCCTCAAAACTTCAATATGAAAATTTTTAACCGCTGGGGTGAAGTGATTTTTGAAACAAACAGTCTGGATAAAAAATGGGATGGAACGACCAAAAACAACAAACCCGCACCCGTTGGGAACTACATTTGGAAAGCAGATTTTGCCGATATCCAGGGATTTCAGCATTCGATGAAAGGACAAGTTTTGCTGATACGATAAAATGAATTTATTTTCTTAATTTGAAACCGGTTTTTAACGTAAAATTTTTCAAAATGAAATCAATTGCACTTTTAGTATTTATACTTTGGTTTTTTGGAAACAGTGAAAAAGTTGATCGTGTGGAATCAAAAGTTTACAGTTTTTCTAAAGCAAAAATTGAAAAAACAAGTTCGGGAGAAAAAAGGCAATTCATTGATGGCGAGACAACGCACCTCGAAAATTTCGAAATACATACAACCATGCTTGAACCGGGCAAAGCACCGCATGGCAGCCAGATTCATGCTGATTCAGAAGAAATTGTTTTTGTAAAAGATGGCAAAATTGAAGTTACACTCAACAACGAAAAGAAAATTATGGGGCCGGGAAGTGTAATATTAATTATGCCGGGCGATGAACATGGAATTGAAAACGTCAGCACTTCACGGGCAACCTATTATATTATCAAATACAAATCGAAAATGGCAATGAATGCTGAACGTGGAAAAACTGCAGGAGGTTCAATGTTGATTGATTGGGAAAAAATAACATTTCAACCACACGACAGGGGCGGTGTCCGGAAGTTTTTCGACAGAAAATCTGCCATGTCCGACCGGATTGAAATGCATGCAACAACCCTGAATCCAAACATAAAAAGTCACGAGCCCCACACCCACGCACCTGCTGAAATCGTAATTATGATGGACGGAACTACCGAAATGGAAATCGACGGAAATACTTATCAGGGCGAAGTTGGAGATATTTATTTTCTGGGTTCAAAAACATCCCATGCCATTCGGAATACAGGAACAAAACCATGCACTTATCTGGCTTTTCAGTGGGAATAAAAAAACAAATCTTAAAAATTTAAAATATGTCATCAAACAGAAGAAGTTTCCTGAAACAATCGCTAATTGGTTCGGGGATAATTGCAACAGGTCTTGCCGGAAATGCATCGGTGATACAGAATTTTTCGATTAAAAGTGCAAGTGAAAAAACTTCAGCACAAAGTTTTAACATGAGCGGATACGCTGCACCAAAACTCGACAAAGTACGCATTGGTTTTGTTGGAATGGGCAGCCGCGGTCCGGGCGCTGTTGAACGAATGTCGCATATTGAAGGTGTTGAAATTGCCGCGCTTTGCGACCAGTATGAAGACAGGGTTGAAAAAATACAACAGAAACTGGAGAAAGCCGGAATTCCAAGGGCAAAAACTTATACAGGCAGCAAAGAAGCCTGGAAAGCAATGTGCGAAAATCCTGATATCGACTTGATTTATATTACCACACCCTGGGAATGGCACACGCCAATGGCAGTTTATGCAATGGAAAACGGCAAACATGCAGCAAGCGAAGTTCCTGCCGCAAAAACTATTGATGAATGCTGGCAATTGGTTGAAACTTCAGAAAAAACCCGCAAACATTGTATGATGCTCGAAAACACATGTTACGATTTTTTTTGAACTGCTCACACTAAATATGGCCCGCGCAGGTTTTTTTGGTGAAATAATTCATACTGAAGGTGCTTACATCCATACTTTACTTGATTCAAATTTCGATAAAAATGGTTATGCCGAAATGTGGCGCTTAAAAGAAAATTATCGCAACGGAAATTTATATCCTACTCACGGTTTGGGGCCGGTAAGTCAGGTAATGAACATCAATCGCGGCGACCAGATGGAATATTTAACAGCCATGTCATCAAACGATTTTTTAATGTCGTCAACAGCAAAGCAACTTGCAGAAAAGGACAGCTTTTTTACTGAATTCGCTGATAAAAAGTACCGTGGAAATATGAACACAACCACAATCCGCACATATAAAGGCCGAACCATAATGCTTCAACATGACGTCACAAGTCCCCGGGTTTACTCCCGCATCCACCTCGTTAGCGGCACAAAAGGCGTTGCTATGAAATACCCCGAACCGGGCAGAATTGCAACAAGTCATGAATGGTTGGATGAAACTGAAATGAAGAAACTGGAAGAAAAATATACACCCGAAATTGTTACAAAAATTGGTGAAATGGCAAAAAAAGTGGGCGGACACGGAGGAATGGACTTTATGATGGACTGGCGGACAATTGACTGTTTGCGTAACGGACTGCCACTTGATCAGGATGTTTACGATGCAGCGTTGTGGAGCGCGATCGCACCACTTAGCGAAAAATCGGTTGCAAACCGTTCAAATTCTGTTGATGTTCCCGATTTTACACGCGGAGCATGGAAAACAAATGCACCTGTGGAACTTACATTAAAAGGTGGTGGAACTACAGGAGTTAAGTAGAAAGTTGTCGTTGTTGTCGCGTTGTCATTGTTTTATGTTGAAGTTGAAGTTGAAGCTTTTATTATTCACGGGGCGAATTGTTGTCACCCTATGAATAAATTTTAAATTTCTTCAATTAGCCAAATCTTTAACGCAACCTTTCTCAAACAAACTCCGTCTTAGCTTTTGTAACTTAAAACAAAATTTATGAAACTGGTAATTTTACTTGGCATTTTAATAAGCTCCCTTTCAATAAGCGCACAGGATTCTTACAATTCAGGCGATTGCAAAGCAGATTTTACATTTGCTGTAAACCCTGATATTCAAACGCTTTTACCGGCCACTGCAATTAATTTTTACGATACTTCGGCTGGAGATATTAAAGATTGGTATTGGGATTTTGGCGATAGTATTACAAGCCGTGATCAAAATCCGATGTTTATTTTTAACCATCCGATGAGCGGGCCAACTGTAAAAATCAGCCCTTACAAAAAGATTACGCTTACAATTGTTACTGCAGACAGTTGCAAAAGTACGTTTACGCAAACCATAAACATTATTGACGGAACACTTTCAGAACAAAATCAGAATTGCCAGGCGATTTTTAGTTATTATGAATCGACCCGGGATACTTTGGCCGGAAGTGCTACTTTCGCTTTTAACAACTATTCTGAAGGTGAAAATCTAAGCTATTTCTGGCAGTTTGGAAATGGCATAACAAGTACCGAAAAAGAGCCGATTGTAAAATTCGATTTTCAACAAAAAGAATATAAGGTTTGCCTTACAGTTACCGGGATTGACAGTTGTATCAGTACTATGTGCGATGCGGTTTATATTGAATCTCCAATAACCTGGGATTCGGGTTATGTTGATCCGGTTGAACCCATGTGTTTTGTAGGTTTCGGTTACAATATGAAAGATATTCTCATGGGACCGCTACCCTCAATGTTGGTTGAATTTAACTATAAATCGAACCCTAAAGCTACCGAATGGAGATGGGATTTTGGTGATGGAACAACAAGCACTGAACCAAATCCTGTACATACTTTTATTCAAACAATTCAACCGGATTCGATTTTGGCGATTCAGTTTATTATGTTTATCCCAATCCTTACTAGACTGTTTGCCTGACAGTATTTACAGAAGATAGTTGCGAGGTTACATATTGCGAATACATCCCTGTTTTTGTTACCGAACCGGAACCTGACACCTTTAAATGCAATGTTTATTATAAATATTACCAGCCTGATGATATTATGACAATACCAGAGGTGGTCCCAATCCAGTTGGTTGAAGTTTCGGAAGGAGATGTTATTTCGCGTGAATGGGTTTTCGAAGATGGATCGGTTAACATTGAAAAAGATCCGCTGGTTATGTTCAGCATTTTTCAGCCGGAACATAAAGTTTCTTTAACTGTAATGTTTGCTGACAGCTGTACTGTTACTTATTACGGTACAGTAATTTTAAATCCTGCAATAATCGATACGGTTATTGTTGATCCTGCGTGTCCGTACATTATCAAAGTTGATGGTGGTTTCCCACCTGCTGTTTCATCATGTGCAGGTTGGGCTTCGGCATTGGTTTATTTGGGTGAAGAGTTGGTTGAACCTGCATTTATCAGTTGGTCAACCGGCGATTCATTGGCAACAGTGAGCGGTCTTTGTCCTACACAAACTTATTCAGTAGAGGCAATAATGAACGATGGCTGCGCAGTTTCAACAAAATTTGTTTTGAATGCAGATGGAATCATCACTCCCATTTCTGTATATAACTGGTGGTTAAGTGGTGAAACAGAAGAATTGTACGTTCAATCGGATACTGCATTAGGTTTGAAAGTGGAATGGCGGCTTTGTGACGGGACAATCGTTGAAGCCGATAGTATTCCTTTGGATGCAATAAACTGTGGTGGAAATGAATCAAACATGATTGTTAGGGATTTACAGGGTAACGTGGTTTATTCTGAAAATATTTCGCTAAAAACAACAGCTACCGGAATCCAAAATCTGAATGTTGGTACAACTGTAAAACTTTGGCCAAACCCTGTAAATGACAAATTAAATATCAGGTATTCAGGTAAATTTCAACCCGAAATTAATGTTGAGGTTTGCGATGTAATGGGAAAACGGGTTTCCTCTGAAATTTTTCGCAATATTTCAGACAACCATGAAATCAGTTTGAATACAGAATCGTTAAAAACAGGAATTTATATATGCAGAATATCAGCGGCAGGAAAGATAATTGATTCACAAAAATTTAGCCGCAGGTAAAATTTCAGATATTCAAATTACGGATTCTTTTCTTTTTTCATTTGATTTTCCGGTTGAGTTCAAATTTTAAAATATCTCTTATTCGGTAAAAAATAATATTAGCCTGTAACAACTTCGCAACTTGTGCGTCTTATATGTTGAAAAGCGCTCAGAAAACAAATGACAGTAAACGAATATAACAAATCGGTTGAACTATTTTCTGACCGGGTTTACCGGTTTATACTGAAGAGTATCAGGGATATTCATAAAGCTGAGGATATTGTGCAGGACAGTTACGAGAAACTTTGGAAAAATGCCGAAAACGTGAGTTTCGAAAAAGTGAAATCGTATCTGTTTACTACTGCTTATCACACAATGATTGACGTTATCCGCAAAGAAAAACGTTCATCATACACTGAAGAAACAAAACTGCCGGAACAAAGCCATGAAAACAATTATACCGATTTGGGTGAAATATTAAAGGAAGCAGTTGGCAAATTACCCGAAGTACAGCGGATGGTTTTGCTGCTGCGCGATTACGAAGGATATTCGTATGAAGAAATTGGTGAAATGGCAAACCTGAATGAATCACAGGTAAAAGTGTACATTTACCGTGCAAGGGTATTTTTGAAAAAATATATTGGAAAGTTGGAAGTTGTAGTGTAAGCAACCTCCCTGCAAACCGGTGGAGAGAGGAATGAAAAGAAGAAAGGAATTTAAAAATGAAGATTAACAGAAATAATTACGAATCGTTTTTTGTCGATTATCTTGAGGGTAAACTCGATGAAAAACTTGTAGATGATTTTATTGAATTTCTTCAGCAAAATCCCGATTTGAAAGAAGAATTATCACTATTTGAAAATATTTCAATTAGGAACGAGGAAATAACTTTTAATAAAAAAGAACTTTTGCTGAAAGAAAAATTCGATGTTGAACAAGCTTTTAACGAAGCTGCAATTGCTGTTTTTGAAGAAGAAATTTCGACATCAGAAAAAGCTGAATTTGATAAATATCTTTCCAAACATCCTGAAAAACAAAAAGAATTTGAACTTTTCAAGCTTACAAAACTTCATCCTGATGAAACAGTTGTTTTCAGTAAAAAGAATAAACTGTACAAAAAAGAATCAGGCAGAACCATACTTCTTTGGTCGATGAGAGTAGCTGCAGTTTTTATTGTTGCATTGTCAGTTTATATTTATATCGATAAAACTTCAGAAACATTAAAACCTGAAAATCAGATTGCTGTACTTGAAAAGGTTCCTGAGAAAAAACCAAATACAGAGGAAATAAAAGAAGTTCCGGTTAAAACTGAAAAAAAAGAAGTTGAGCCGGTAATAAAAGGGGAAAAACAAGTAATTAAAAAGGAGAAACCAAAACCGGAACCGGTAAAAAGTTTGCGCGAAAACTCAAAAGGCAGGCTTGAAAGTGAAGATTTGGCAATGATTCGGATTAACGATGAAATCCCCTCGAAACTTCAAAGTTTAAATCCATCAATATATGCAGGAATCACCAAAATTGAATTGGTTCCTGTTAAAATAAACACTCCTGAAAGTATTGAAACTTTTAACGATGAAATTCTTTTAGTTGATATTGTAAAAGAAAAAACAGGCATTGAGAAGCTGAATTTCGATAAGATTACAAAAGCCGGACTTTCTTTTGTATCCAGCATTTCCAAGGAAAAATTCAATTACGAAACCAATTCAGAAGGAAAAATAACGGAAGTAAAATACGATTCCCGGATTCTGGCTTTTTCAATTCCAACAAAAAACGAAATTGACGGGGAATGACAACTGTTTTTTAAATATAATATATCATACATGAATTTGTAAAGACGCATGATTGTTATCTGAAACGATCATGCGTCTTTATTTTATGGCATAATAAACGACTATTTTTAAACTATAATTCCTGATAATACGTCCTGTTATATTAAAATTCATGTAATTTATTCCTCCCTCTGTAACTTTTCCAAACAGGAGTCCGTCACAGGTTCAGAACAATTAAAAATGAAAAAAATGAAACGATTGATTACATTGGCATTATGCAGCATAATTGCCGCAAATACATGGGGACAAACCGACTCAACCAATATTCATGTTGGCAAGAAAAACGTAGTTACAGTTGTTGATGGTGACGACAAGGTGCAGGTAGTTTTAGGTGATAAGGAAAAGGGAAAAGGTATTGAAGTGATTACGGATGACTGGGGCGATACAACACATATTAGGGTTGGCCGCAGAACATTTAAAGTGATTGAAGGCAACAACGGCACCTACGTTAAATATGAAAAAGAAGACAAATCACACAAATGGCATGGTAGTTTTAATCCGCACTGGGCTGGGTTGGAAATTGGCATGAACAGTTTCCAGAATTCTGACTATTCATTTTATGACGGCACAGAATATGAACAGTACGGAGATGTTTTCGAACTCAATCCTGGCAAATCCCTCACATGGAACCTGAATTTTGCCGAATGGGCTTTTAAAAACGAGAAAAAAACTTTTGGGGTTGTAACCGGCATGGGAATCAGTTTTAACCAATATGCATTCGACTCACCTGTTACAGTCAATAAAGAAGGCGGATATGGAATGATCGTGCCAAAAGATATTACACTCGCTAATACAAGTGTAAAAAAGTCGAAATTGCATGTTAATTACTTAACAGTGCCACTCATGCTCGAAGTAAAAACCCCGCTAAGAATGGGAAGTTCGCGACTATATTTTGGAGGTGGTGTAATTGGTGGCCTGTATTTGGGAGCCCACACAAAATACAAATATGACAATGGAAACAAAGAAAAGTACAAAAGCAACTATCATATTAACCAGTGGAAATACGACATTACCGGACGAATTGGTTTTGGAGACTTTTGTGTATTTGCCAATTACAGTATGACCTCATTATTTAAAGACACGAAAGGTCCTGAAATCCATCCTTTAATGTTTGGTATTTCGTTCCCGAATATTTAAAGAACAGATTTATAGATTAACAGACCAAAGTATCGAGACATAAAGCTACAGACATAAGCATTAAGTAAATTAATTGAAAGTCCCGGGTTTTGACCCGGGATTTTTTTGCTTTTGCACATAAATTTTTAACTACTTTTAAATCCGATTATCACAAATTATGAACGGATTTGAAGTTTTTCCCATTGCCAGTTTTCTTGTTCTGGTTTTGCTGATTTCAGGAAAGATTTTTTTATTGAAAAGGAAAGGAGTTTCAGTAAATCAGGGAGTAACAAACGGAAAAAAATCATTTTTAAATTACTATTACATTTTTTTACTGATTGTTTTGCTATGGCTTTATGAAATAGTAAAACCAGTTTTTCAAATTCCATTCTCATTGTTGCCCAATATCATCACAACACATATTTTCAATTCTTTTTTCCTGAAAATTTCAGGTGCGTTGGTCTTAATACTGGCTTTGGTTTTATTAACTGTTACTCTCATTCATTTTAAAACCTCACTTCGGTTTGGGTTGAATGATAAGCAACTCGGAAAGCTTATTACAACAGGTATTTTTTCAATTTCACGCAATCCTTTTTTTCTTTCGATCGACTTGTATTTTCTGGGTATTGCACTTTTATTGCCCAGTGTGTTTTTTATCGGTTTTTCAATTTTAGCCGCAATCGGTATTCATTTTTTTATTCTGAAAGAAGAAAAATTTATGCGAAAAGTTTACGGGGCAGAATATGAAAATTACAAACAGCAAGTGAGGAGATATTTCTGAAACAAAACCCGAAAACGTTTTTTTCTTTATGAAATCATCTCTTCAATTAATTTCAAATCGATATCGGGCTGCGTTATTTTGAACTGTGCCTGACGATAAAACTGGTTTCTCTTTTTTAGTGATTCGTCGATAAAAGCAACAAGCTCTTCTCTCGATTTCCCTTTAATTAAAGGACGTTCAGTTTTCGATTTTAAAAGCCGGTCGGCCAAAATATCAGGATCTATATCGATATAAATAGTTTTTCCTGAACGGTTCATTAAATCGATATTATCAAAAAAACAGGGAGCACCGCCGCCGGTTGCGATTATTATATCGGTAAATTCCGATAACTCTTCAAGCGCTTTTCGCTCTTTATTTCGAAACTCAGTTTCGCCTTCCTGCTCAAAAATCTGGGGAATTGTTTTAAGGTTACGCTCCTCAATATAGTGGTCCATATCAACAAACTGTAAATTCAAATGCTCCGAAAGCCTGCGTCCCAAAGTAGATTTGCCACAACCCATATATCCAATAAGGTAAATTCTCACAGGCAGCCCCCTTCCCAACCTTCCCCCGAGGGAGGAAGGAGTAAAAACTGTCTATTATATATTTTATTCATAAACTTCATAATTTTTTTCAATCCAACTTTCAGGCTCACTTTAAACCTTAAACTTTAAACTCAGAATAGTGACATTTGTGTTGGATCTGGATCATCCTTTTTTGGTCTTTTTATTTCAAACGGAATATCGTTAAAACTTAATTTTTCCTTTGGCTTTGGTGTTTCAACAGGCTCCTGTTCAATAGGTTCATCCAATTCAATTAATTCATCCGACTTGGGTTTGTCATCCTCATCTTTTAGTACCGGTTCAATTTCAACAATTTTCCCAACTTCGTAATTCGACAATCTTTTCCCTTTTGCCTTCCATGATTTTACACCAATAAATTCCGCTACTTCGATGATTTCGTTTTCACGTTCGGAATACTTTCCACCAAATTCCAATTCCAAACGTGGATAGCGGACCCATGTAACACTTACCAATTTATTGTCGGGGTTATCACCAATAAATCTGAACATTTTTCCTTCTGAATCCTCAATCTCAAAGCGTTTAACGTAGTAGAACTGTTGCTCGGCATCAAAATAAACAACTGACAATATTTTAGTACTGTCGAATTTTTCAATAGTTAAAATATCCTGTTCGAAATGATTGCTCAAATCAAAATTGTACAATTGGTAATCGCCACGTTTGTAAAGCACAAGAATTTTATCGTCACCTGAAAATTCGCCAAGATATTTACCCCTGTTGTCGGCGTTTAAACGCAACACGTCTTCATCGAACCAAATTTTTCGTCCGCCCAAAGTGGAATGCCCTTTTTCTTTTAGGCTTATTTTATGAACTTCGAACTTTGTAAGCAGATTTCCCAATGATTGTCTGCCTTTAATAGCAAGTTCACCCATATCAATCTCGAAATTCAACTTTTTGATGCGTGGTTTTGGTTTCAAAACAATTTTTAAAACTTCCGCTTCTCCGTTTGGATTTGCTGAAAAATAAACCACACGCGATCCTTTGGTTTCCTGAGTCAGATTGTATTCTTTGTCGCGGGTAACGCCGGTTACAGAAAATCGTTTCATATAATGAAATCCTGTTTCCCCGTCTTTATAAACCACGTTGTAAATGGTACGGTTGTCGTTCTTTTTAAAAATCTCGACATGCATCGGATTTTTATCGATAAATGCCTTTTCCGAAACTTTGCTTACAAAATAGGTCCCGTCACGCCGGAATACAATAATATCGTCAATATCTGAGCAATCGCAAATGTATTCGGCTTTTTTCAATCCTGTTCCTACAAAACCTTCTTTGCGGTCGAGGTAGAGTTTTTCATTGCGAACAACAACTTTTGATGCTACTATATTTTCGAAACTGCGGATTTCTGTTTTGCGTTCTTTACCCTTTCCGTATTTTGTTTTCAGGTGAACAAACCATTTTATTGTAAATGGAACGATATGTAGTATGTCATTTTCAATTTCGGCAATTTCGTCTTCAATAGCTTTTAAAAGTTCATCTGCTCTGTCTTTATTGAATTTGAGTATTCGCGCCATCCTGATTTCCATCAGTTTTAAAATATCGTCGCGGGTTACTTCACGTTTAAGTTTTGGTTTCCATGGCTCCAACCTCATATCGATATGGGCAATCGCCTGATCCATGCTTTCGGAATCCTCAAATTTTTTGTCTTTGTAAATCCGTTCTTCGATAAATATTTTTTCGAGTGAAGAAAAATGCCATGATTCTTCCAACTCGCTTTTCCGAATTTCAAGTTCCAGCTTAAGCAGTTGAAGTGTACTGTCAGCCGAACGTCTCAGGATTTCTTTTACTCCAATAAAAATCGGTTTGTCGTTTTCGATGATCACTGAATTTGGAGACAATGAAACTTCGCAATCAGTAAATGCAAACAGCGCATCGATAGTTTTATCTGATGAAACTCCCGGTGCAAGATGAATTAGTATTTCAACATTTGCTGCGGTGTTGTCATCTATTTTTTTGATTTTGATTTTGCCTTTTTCGTTAGCTTTAATAATCGACTCAATTAAGGTTGAAGTTGTCTTCCCGAAAGGGACTTCTGTAACTATAAGTGTTTTATTATCGCGCTTTTCGATTTTGGCTCTTACTTTTACCGTTCCGCCCCGCAAACCATCGTTGTACCTGCTGAAATCAGCCATTCCGCCGGTCGGAAAGTCGGGCACCAATTCAAAATCCTGGTTTTTTAAACAGGCAATTGAAGCATCACACAATTCAATAAAATTATGCGGGAAAAGTTTAGAGGCAAGTCCAACAGCTATTCCTTCAACTCCCTGTGCAAGCAACAAAGGGAATTTTACCGGGAGAGTAACAGGCTCCCGTTTTCGTCCGTCATATGATAGTTTCCAAACCGTGGTTTTGGGATTGAAAAGCACTTCGAGTGCAAATTTTGATAAACGTGCTTCAATATATCGCGGCGCTGCTGCTCCGTCGCCGGTTAAAATATTTCCCCAGTTTCCCTGCGTGTCAATTAACAACTCCTTTTGCCCCAACTGAACTGCAGCATCGCCGATAGAAGCATCACCGTGTGGGTGGTACTGCATGGTTTGCCCGATAATGTTTGCCACTTTGTTGTAGCGGCCATCGTCCATTTCGCGCATGGCATGTAAAATGCGGCGTTGTACGGGTTTTAGTCCATCGTTGATATATGGCACAGCACGCTCCAGAATCACATACGAAGCATAATCGAGAAACCAGTTGCGGTACATTCCCGACAAGTAAATTATTTCGTCTTTTACTTCTTCTTCCTGCGGTTCTTCAGGTATTTCTTCGTTGTTTATATATTCTTCTGACATTCGGTTTTTAGCTGTCGTTTAATTCGTTTATGTTTTGCCTGATTAACAATTAAATCACCGGGCTAAAGCACGGTTCTAAAAAAACTATGCAACTTCATCCTTTTCAACATACAAATTTTCAATGATGAAATCCTGTCTTTCCGGCGTGTTTTTACCCATGTAATACTCAAGCATTTGAGATATAGATTCATGCTTTTTCATCATTACCTGATCCAGCCTGATATCATCGCCTATAAAATTTTTAAACTCGTCAGGAGATATTTCTCCGAGTCCTTTAAACCTTGTTATTTCAGGTTTTCCCTTTAGTTTGTGTATGGCTGTTTGCTTTTCTGATTCAGAGTAACAATAAAATGTTTTTTGTTTGTCTCTTACTCTGAAAAGTGGAGTTTGTAAAATGTAAACATGCCCTTTCCTTACCAATTCAGGGAAAAACTGGAGGAAAAAAGTGATGAGGAGCAAACGGATGTGCATCCCGTCAACATCGGCATCGGTAGCAATGATTACTTTGTTGTAACGCAAATCATCAATGCTTTCTTCAATATTTAACGCGGCTTGCAGCAGGTTGAATTCTTCGTTTTCATAAACCACTTTTTTTGTCAGCCCAAATGTATTTAGTGGTTTTCCCCTCAAACTAAAAACCGCCTGTGTATTTACATCGCGTGATTTTGTGATTGAACCACTGGCTGAATCTCCTTCAGTAATAAATAAACTTGATTCTTCGTATCGTGGTTGTTTTATTTCATCGAAATGAACCCGGCAGTCACGTAATTTTTTATTGTGCAGGTTTGATTTTTTGGCCCGGTCCTTGGCAAGTTTTTTTATGCCGGTAATTGCTTTCCTTTCACGTTCAGATTCCTGTATTCGTCGTAGGAGAACTGCAGAAGTATCAGGATTTTTATGTAGAAAATTGTCGAGTTCTTTTTGCAGGAAATTAGCAACATGTGTTCTCACTGAAGGTCCATCCGGTCCAATATCTTTTGATCCGAGTTTGGTTTTTGTTTGTGATTCAAATACAGGTTCTTCAACTTTAATGCTAATAGCAGCCACAATCGATGCGCGGATATCAGAGGGATCGAAATCTTTTTTATAGAAATCACGGATTGTTTTCACAAGTACTTCACGAAATGCCTGCAAATGTGTACCTCCCTGCGAAGTGTGTTGCCCGTTTACAAACGAATAATAGTCCTCGCCATATTGATTTCCATGGGTTATTGCAACTTCAATATCTTCGCCCCGGAGGTGGATAATCGGGTAAATGGAATCGTGATCCATGTTTTCCTCCAGTAAATCACGCAACCCGTTTTTTGAATGATATTTTTCACCATTAAACTCGATAACCAATCCGGAGTTAAGAAACGTATAGTTTTTGATCATATTCACTACAAAATCGCTTATGTAGTGGTATTTTTTGAAAACGGTTTGATCGGGTTCAAATGTTACAATTGTTCCATTGGGTTCTTCCAATCCTGTAAAATCTTCTTCACCCGTTTTAATCCCTTTACTGAAATGGATTACTTTGGCAACTCCTTCACGAACAGCCTTTATCGTAAAATCGGAAGATAACGCGTTAACGGCTTTTATACCGACTCCATTTAATCCAACTGATTTCTTAAAAACCTTTGAATCGTATTTTGCACCGGTATTCATTTTGCTTACCACGTCATCGAGTTTTCCCAAAGGAATTCCCCGCCCGTAATCACGAACCAAAACTTTTTCCTGATCTATTTCGACCAATATTTTCTTGCCGAACCCCATCATAAATTCATCGACAGAGTTGTCCAAAACTTCTTTTAGCAGGACATAAATTCCATCATCGGATGCAGTGCCATCGCCCAGTTTTCCGATATACATTCCCGGTCGTTTGCGAATGTGTTCCTGCCAATCCAACGTTCTTATTGTTCCTTCGTCGTAATTCGGCACCATGATTTCTTCCATAAGCCGCAAATATAACGAAAACAACACGGAATCGACAGGACGAAACAAACCAATAACTAACAAAATACGGTTGAAAACACAGGAAAAGGAGTGGATTTGTTACCGTTGTTGTCGGCTAATGTTTGTAGTCATTGTATTTAAAAAATCCGACCCCGATGATAACCTGACAACAACTACAACTTCTACTTCAACCTTCTTCAAATTATTCCCATTTTTTTCATCAAAAAGGTTGCGTTCATAGTTTTTGTAACCCCGTTATAAAGTTTATAATCGAATACAAGTTCATCTTTTTCTATCCTGATTTCGAAGCATTTGTTGAAAACCTGCAGTGGAAATTCCGTATCCATTTCACTGAGTTTTAAATCGTGAGTTGCGATGAGCGAAAACGATTTAAACTGGACAAGTTTTCGAAGCAGAGCCTTCGAGCCATTCAATTTGTCAACAGAGTTGGTTCCTTTAAGCATTTCATCGAGAATTACAAAAATATGCTCTCCTCTTTGCAGCCATTCCAAAACTCCCTTGATCCGTTTTAATTCAGCAAAAAGTACGATTCATCTTTTAGCAACGAATCGGTTGTGCGCATGTTTGTGTAAATTTCGATGGGCGTAAAAACCATTTTTCCAGCACAAACAGGTGCGCCGGTTCTTGCCAAAATTAAATTCACGCCAACAGTTCTCAAAAACGTACTTTTTCCGGCCATGTTTGCACCGGTAATTATCATCACTTTCGACCATCCATCAATTTCGAAATCATTACAAACCCTTTTATTTTCATGTAAAAGCGGATGTCCTAAACTTGTTGCACGATATATAAAGTCGTTATCGTTAATTTCAGGAAAAACAAAATTGGGATGATTACCGGCAAAGTTGGCCAAACTGATTAAAGCATCAATTTCTGAAATTACTTCTAACCAATCTGTCAGTTTTTTGTGATGTTGGTTATGCCAGTTCCAAAGTTTGTAAACACACCGGATATCCCATAGTAACAAGCTGTTTAATGCAAAACCTACTAGAATATTCTGACGGTATTCAAATTGTTCGACAAGTTTTTTTAATTGAAGAAATAGTTTTCCTGCTGAAATTGGCTGGGTAATTTTGTTTTGCAATTCACACAACAATGCCGACTTAAATTCTTTTTCCTCAATAAACCGTAGAAGTTGCATATATTTTGAAAGCAGTTCCGATTTTCGGCCAAAAAAATTAAAGTATTTATTCACTTTTTTCCAGAAGAAATAGAGGAAAAACCATTGTGTTAAAACCATGATCCAAATGAAGAGATTTGTAATTCCCAAAATGGCAGGAACCAAAGAAATCAAGGTCAGAAATGGGATTACAAACAACGCTGCTTTTAATGAAACTGTATTTTTAAGCTTCAATTCCAGTCCGGACCATGAAATAATTTCATTATGCATCTCTTTGGTTTCTTCAAACCCTCTCCCGTTAGCCAGAAAATTTAAACGCCATTCACGTAGTTCTGAAAGTTCGCTGACTGCCTTTTGTTTCTTTTTAATATCATCTTTTTGCAACAAAGGATTAATTAACCAATTCGCCAGTTTTTGTTTTCCGCTGATTGTTGAAGTGCGGTTGATAAACTGAAAAAGCGAACCTTCGCCAAATAAATCGAGATCGTACGAAAAAAAATGGTCGGTGTTGAGGAATTCTTCACCGTTTTTAAAATGCGAAAACTGATGGTTGAGCGCCAAAAGTTCGTCTTCAACAATCTTTTTCAGGATAGAAGTTTTTTTCTTTGTTTTTTCGAGTTGAATATTTTTTCTTATAGGAGGGAAAAAAAGAAAAATCGTTGAAGCCGAGAGAATTAGTGTTATCCAACTTTCAAATCCAAAAATAAAAAGCGGGGCAAAAATGAGTAAAAACGCAAAAAACCGATACCATGCAAAGCGTCTTAATTTTTTTGAAACCGAAGATAATTCTGCAGAATATTTTTCGAGTTTTTGGGTGTAAAAGGTTTGGTTTTGAGTGTTCATTTTACAAATACCCATAATGATGAAGTATACCGGAAACACTGAAAACAGTGAACATTAACACAGCAAATACAAGTATTATTGTATGCGATTGCGTGTCATAAAGTTGTGTTTTTGCAATTTCGGGCGAGCGGGAAATAAGGTAACGATTATCAAAAAACATAAGCAATTTGAAGCACAATTCGCCAATGCCCCAACCTAAAACAGCACCTCCAATAATATCAAGCGGGTAATGAACACCTGAATAAATGCGCGAGTAGGCAAATAAAACCGCCCAAAAGAAAATCAGATAACGGTAATTCAGATTTTTAAAAACGCGCGATGTGAAAATAAAAATTGCAAAGCCATTTGCAGCATGCGATGAGACGAAACCAAAATTACTTCCTTTCCGCAAAACATTATGCACAAGCGGGCCAATTACCGGATCGTGTACCGGGCGAAACCTTTGAATACTTTCTTTTAATAACCCGGAAAGCTGGTCGCTTAAAAGGATTGTCAAAGCAAGGAAAAACATGATTGGCAAAGCTTTTAGCCTGTAATTTTTAGAATGAAGTAAAGAATAACCACATAAAAAGGAATCCAGGTTTCCTTGCGGGTTATCATTAACATAATTGTGTCCCAAAAATCGTTGTGAAAACTATTCAGATATAGAAAAAACTCTTTATCAAGCTCGAGTATATTTTGCAGCCAATCCATTTAACTGTTTAAAATTTCCCAAATCTTATCCTTTAGTTGTGGAAGATTGAAACCCCGTTATTGAAGAAAAAAACATGTGCGGGATTCCTTTAAGTTCTTTTCCTATTTCCTTCATCAACTCTTCATCAAGCATATCGGCTTTGCTGATAGCCAGAAAACGTTGTTTATCGAGCAGTTCGGGGTTATATTTTTCAAGTTCGTTTAAGAGAATTTTATATTCTTTCAGGTGATTTTTACTGTCGGCAGGAACCATAAAAAGTAACATTGAATTACGTTCAATGTGCCGCAGAAAGCGAAGTCCCAGCCCTTTTCCTTCGTGGGCTCCTTCGATAATACCAGGAATATCGGCCATTACAAAAGATTGTTTTTCACGATGACCAACAATACCGAGATTGGGAACCAAAGTTGTAAAATGATATTCGGCAATTTTGGGTTTTGCAGCCGAAACCACCGATAAAAGTGTCGATTTTCCTGAACTTGGGAAACCAACAAGACCCACGTCGGCAAGTACTTTCAGTTCAAGAATTTTCCAGCCTTCTTCGCCATCTTCGCCGGGTTGTGCCACCCGTTGTGTTTGAAAACTCGCCGATTTAAAATCTTCGTTTCCTAATCCGCCACGTCCACCTTTCATTAAAACCCTGCTTTCGTCGTGCTTGGTAATTTCGAAAATTACTTCGCCGGTTTCAGCATCTTTTACAATTGTTCCAAGTGGTACATCAATGGTTACATCTTCACCATCGGCGCCCGAACTTTTCTGTTTGCCGCCAGGTCCGCCAATTCCGGCTTTTATATGGCGTTGATATTTGAGGTGGAGCAAAGTCCACATTTGTTCGTTGCCTTTTACAATAACATGGCCACCACGACCGCCGTCGCCCCCATCGGGACCGCCATAGGCAACAAATTTTCCCTGCGCATATGGGCTGAACCGGCTCCTCCGCTTCCCGATTTACAAAAAATCTTTACATAATCAACAAAATTTGATTCAGCCATTTTTACTTTTATAATTTTGCAATTACCGCTTCCAATCTTTCGGCAATGTCTTCGATACTACCCATTCCATTTATACCGAAATGCTTCCCCTGCGGTTTATAATATTCAATAAGAGGCAATGTTTTTTCGTTATAAACATTAATTCGGTTTTCGATAACCGACTGATCCTGGTCATCAGCGCGACCTGAACTTTTTCCTCTTGTCATCAAACGTTCAATCAATTCCTGTTTGTCAACTTCGAGACTTAACATACCTGAAATTGGTGTACCGTTTTGATTCAGTAAATTATCCAATGCTTTTGCCTGATCAACCGTACGTGGAAAACCATCGAAAATAAAACCTTTCGCTTTGCTGTTATTTTTGAGTTTGCTTTCAATCATTCCAATAACAACAGCATCGGGCACCAATTCTCCTTTTTCCATAAAGCTTTTTGCTTCAAGGCCGAGTTGGGTTCTGGCGCCTAATTTCACTTCTCAACAAATCTCCCGTTGAAAGATGATCCAAGCCAAATGATTTAATCAGGAATTCAGCCTGAGTACCTTTGCCTGCTCCGGGAGGCCCAAATAATACGAGATTCAGCATTTTTTTATATTATTTATTCGTTAATAACCGAGTATATATTTATTAAATTACGACCACGACCATCATAATCCAACCCGTAGCCAACAATAAAGTCGTTGGGAATTTCAAGCCCAATATAGTCGAGTTGAACCTGTTTCTGCAGTGCATCGGGTTTTAAAAGCAAGGTAGCAATTTTTATTTCCTTTGGATTCAATTTTTTCAATTGCTCAAGAATATTCTCAATTGTGATTCCTGTATCCACAATATCTTCAAGTATTACAACGGTCCTTCCTTCAATATTTTCATTTAACCCAATGAGTTGTTTAACTTCACCTGTGGTTTTGTCGCCACGGTATGAAGCCAGTTTTACGAAAGTGATTTCAGTTTCAATCAATTCAATTCTTTTAAACAATTCGGCAGCAAACATGAAAGAACCGTTCAATATGCAAACAAACAAAGGATTTTTACCCTCAAAATCTGCATTCATTTTTTCGGCCATTTTTTCAACAACTCCTTTCAGTTTTTCATAAGGAATATACAATTCAAATGTTTTGTCGTGGATTTTTACCTGCTTCATTGTAAAATTATTGATTTTTGATTTTTCCTAAATTGCTGTAATTTCGTCAATTGAAAAATAAAGGCACAAATTAACGAAACTATTCGGTTAACTAAAAATTAAAAATACAAAACATGAATCCAAAAGTTAGTATAATAATGGGAAGTACATCAGATTTGGGCGTGATGGAAAAAGCTGCGAAATTGTTTGAAGAGTTTGAAATTCCGTTTGAAATAAACGCCCTTTCGGCGCACCGCACGCCCGATGAAGTGGAAAAGTTTGCCAAAAACGCAAAAGACCGCGGAATAAAAGTGATTATTGCAGGCGCTGGAATGGCCGCACATTTGCCCGGAGTTATTGCCGCAATGACACCACTGCCGGTAATCGGTGTTCCAATCAATGCCAGTCTTTCGGGTTTCGATTCAATTTTGGCTATTCTGCAAATGCCTCCCGGAATTCCCGTGGCAACAGTTGCTGTTGATGGTGCAATGAATGCTGCAATCCTCGCAACCCAAATGATGGCAACCGGCGACGAGAAATTGATGCAAAAACTTGTCGATTATAAAGAGAGCCTAAAAAAGAAAATAGTTCAGGCGAATAAAGATCTTTCAGAAGTGAAGTATAAATTTAAAACGAATAAGTGAAAGTCTGAATAAAAAATTCTAGTAAAATTTTAAATGCGGAAAAAAGTGTATTTTGAAAGTACACTTTTAATTCTGAAATAGAGAAAGCCCTGTATTTTCTGGGAACGGGAAATTACTTTTTATTTTTCAAAGTTGTACAAAACGGAAAAGACGGCTGTCACGAAAAAACTTCTGGTATCTTGTATGAACTGGGGGAGCAAGTTGCGTTTTTAGGCGACCAACTTGTTAAATGCCTTTGTTTCTGATCGATCCGTGGAGTACATTCACAATCGCCGGCTGTTGAATGCTTACGCAAGAGAATCGAATTTGAGGAAGGCAATATTTTATGAAACACGATTTATGAACGATCAGCTTGAATCATGAGACCAATTACACCTGGTTTCCCCTCGTTTTCGCGAAAACTACTCCGGAGCACTGCGGCACTTTCAATGCTTTGTTTTTCGGATCCAATTTCACAATGGCACAACGAAATTTTTCCGGGTATTTTACGAATCACGATTTATGATAGATGAGCTGTCGCATTGGCGGATTTGCCCAAAAAGCTGACAGTTTTCGCAATGAAAACTAAATGCCTAAAAATGAGCGGCAATCCAGCTTGATTATCTTTCAACCCGTTTCCCCGAAAATGAAAATGCCTTTTATGCGGTTTGGCGTGTCAGGAAAACCATTGAATTACACCGCCGGAATTGGTTACACAGTTGGCAAAATAAGTACCGATATCGCTTTTAGTTATCATGGAAACTTGGGATTAACACCTGCTGTTTCAATTCAAATTGCGTTGTAACGATGAAGATTTTCCGACAAATATTACTTTTCTGTTTTATTTCAATTGCTTTTGTGACGGCAGCGCAGGAAAAAGATCCAAACAGGATAATCGAATCAATAATTGAATCACAAATCGATAAAATTGACGAACAAACTGATGTTGCACTAATTATCGAAGATCTTGAAAGTTTTATAGAACACCCAATTAATATTAATGCTACTTCAGCTTCAGAATTATCGCGATTGTATGTTTTAAATGACGTTCAAATTAACAAGCTGCTCGAATATTTGGCAAAATATGGTCCTGCATATTCCATATTCGAACTAAAAACAGTTGATGGTTTTACGCCTAATTTATTACAGAAAATTGAACCGTTTATTTGGTTTGGACCAAGAATAGAGAAACAAAATTTTAGCGACGCTTTTCAATATGGAAAGAATCAGCTTTTGTTGCGAACGCTTGGAAATGTTCAGAAAGCAGATGGTTACAAACCCAACGAAGACGGGGAAAAACCTTACGCAGGCAATCAATATAAGTATTACACACGTTACAAATATGAAGCACACGATCGGTTTTCAGCAGGTTTTACGGCTGAAAAAGATCAGGGAGAATCATTTTTTACAGGATCGAACAAGCAGGGTTTCGATTTTTATTCAGCCCATGTAAGTTTGAAAATAAACAAGACTTTTGAGCGGGTAGTAGTAGGCGATTTTCTCGTACGCACCGGACAGGGACTTGTTTTGTGGCAGGGCTACACAAGCGGGAAATCGGAAAATGTATTGCAATTTCCAAAACCAACCAGGGAATTCGTCCATCCACCGCTGTTGACGAAAACCTGTTTTTTAGGGGAGCGGCAACAACACTCAATTTTGGAAAAGCAAATCTGAGCATTTTCTATTCGCAAAAAAATGATGACGGAAATTTGGAAGGCACTGATTCTACCGAATACTTTGTAACAAGTTTGCAAACCTCGGGTTATCACCGCACAAACAGTGAAATTGAAGATAAAAACTCGGTTCGAAACACAAACTTCGGAGGAATTTTTTCATGGACTTTCAGCAATTTAAAAGTGGGTGCAACTTTAATTCACCAACAGTTAAATATGCCGCTTATTCCAGCCGGTCAGCTATACAACCAGTTTCGGTTTAGCGGAACTGAAAACCTTACAGGCGGTGTTGATTACATTTTCAACAGAGGTAAATACCAGTTTTTTGGCGAAGCTGCCATGTCAAAATCAAAAGGAAAGGCATTTGTACAGGGTGCAATTTTCAACCTTAACGATCAGTTGAGTTTCTCTTTGTTGTACAGGCATTTCGATAGGAATTACCAGTCGCTTTGGGCAAACACTTTTGCTGAAGGGAGCAATATCAGCAACGAATCGGGGCTTTATTTTGGTACAAAAATATTACCTGTGAAATTTGTAGCGCTTACCGCCTATTCCGATTTGTATAAATCACCGTGGATAAACTATTCAACCGCAGCGCCTTCAACCGGATGGGATGCACTTGTTCAGGCAAATGTTGTTTTATCGCGTAAACTTGATTTTTATATTCGATATAAAAATGAAGAAAAAGAAGAAAAATTCATCCAAAATGAAAGATATGTTAACCTTCCGGTGCAAAACCAAAAACTAAGGTTACATATCAATTTTAAATATTCTGAAAAAATAATTCTGAAAACCCGTTTTGAGCATTCAAAATACAACGGCTTACAAAAGGAAAACGGATTTTTAATTTTTCAGGATATCCAATTTCATCCGGCAAAATTCCCGGTAAACTTAACTGCCCGGATTGCATATTTCAATACCGCCAGTTACGATTCACGTATTTATGCCTACGAAAACGATTTGCTTTACGCTTTTTCAATCCCGTCATTTTATGGAACCGGTTTCCGCACTTATTTGAACCTCAACTACAAAATCTCAAAAAATATTGATTGCTGGTTCAAAATAGCAAATACCTCGTGGACCGACCGCGACGCAATCAGTTCGGGCTACAATGAGATTTCGGGAAACAACAAAACCGAGTTAAAATTCCAGTTGAGGTTGAAAATTTGATTTTGAATTTATTACTTTGCCGAGTTTTTAAAAAATATTAGCATGTCAGATTTACCGCATCTTGATTTTGAAGATATACGACCTTACACCGACAAAGAAGTAAAATCGAAAATTTCTTTAATGGTTAAAGACCCCGTTTTCGACGAGGTTCTTATGCATGTTTTTAAATTCAGGCCAGTTGTTGAAATGGTAAAACTGCAGCTTCGTATGTTGCGGACAATTAAACAATTGCAAGGCACTTTTATCTACGATTTACTTCGAAACGTCATCAGCAAATCATCGAAAGGATTAACCTGTTCGGGGATTGAAAACCTTGACAAAAAGAAACCCTATCTTTTCATTTCAAATCATCGCGATATTGTGCTGGATGCAGCACTTTTAAATTATCTGATTTTTGAGAAAGGGATGAATACAACCCTTATTGCCATTGGGAATAATCTGCTGTTGTACAATTGGATTGAACATGCTGTAAAACTTAACCGTGCTTTTATAATAAAACGTAATTTGCCTCCCCGCGAAATTCTTGAAGCCTCACTCAAAGTATCGCATTTTATACGTAAATCAATTATTGAAGATAAACTTTCGGTATGGATTGCCCAACGCGAAGGCCGCACCAAAGACGGCTTTGATAAAACACAGGTGGCTGTTTTGAAAATGCTGAACATGAGCAACGAAAAAAATATTTCAGAAGGATTCAAAGAACTTAATATTGTTCCGGTTGCCATTTCATACGAAATTGAACCTTGCGGACTGGCCAAAATAAAAGAGTTGATCAAAAAGGAACATTACGGTCAATCGAAAACAAGTAAAGACGATTTGAAAAGCATGTCGATGGGAATGTTTAACCCCAAAGGGCGAATGCGTTTCACTTTTGGCAAACCGCTTGAAATAAATATTGATGAAGAAAATTCGAAATCGAAAGAACAGCAAAACAAAATAGCACAGGATATTGCAGAAAGAATAGACCAGCAAATTTATGCCAACTACAAACTTTGGCCTAACAATTATATTGCTTATGATATGTTGATGCAGGAACACCGTTTTAAAAGCAAATATACACACTGGGAGGAACGGAAATTCAAAATTATGGTTGAACAAGCCATGGTAAATATCGACTTTCCGATTACAGATATTCAGGAAAGATTTCTGAAATTGTATGCAAACCCGGTCATTAACAAATTAAAAGTCACGAAAATATAAATGAATTCGGTTATTTGGGATTGGAACGGTACGCTTCTCAACGACATTGATTTATGCATCAGTTCAGTTAATAAGTTGCTGAAAGAAGGGATTTGCCCGAAATTGAATCAGTTCATACAAAGAGATTTTTCGTTTCCTGTAAAGATTATTATCAAATTATTGGGTTCGATTTCGAAAAAGAAGATTTTTCAATTCCTGCACGTGAATTTATTGATTTGTATTACAGTGGTTTGAAAATTGCTCGCTGCAAATGCTGTTAAAGTATTGAGCGCGAGTTAGTTGACCGCCTTTCAAAATCTTGAAATCGCCAGTTGTTTACTTTTTGCAATGAAACAAAACATGCTGGAACAAACCCTAAAACAGCAAAATATTTTCTTTTGAAGGTGCCACTGCTTGTAAAGACCATTACGCAACTTCAAAAATTGAACGTGGAAAGCAACTGATTTGGAATTCAAAATTGAAAAATCCAAAGTTACTTGGATAAATTGGCGACTTACAATCCACGATTTTGAAGTAGCCGAAAGTTTAGGTACAATGGTTGTTTTAAGTTGCGGACTGATGATCAATCGGAAGACCGATTAAAACGACGAATGCAAAATTAGTTAGGAAGAAAATTTATGGTGGAGGAATATTCAAATAATTTTATCAGTTCATTAATCCGAGGTCAGAATTAAATGCACTACTCAGTCCCATTGAGTAATTAAATTCTAAAAAATATCCCTCTTTTTAATGTCTTTGATAAACAATTGCAGATTGGTTTTTCCACGGTAATCATTTTCAGCAATTGAATAACAAATATCGAAAGGTGAGCCTGAAGTTATTAAATCAAACGCTTGCGACTGGTTAAATGCAATACCGGCAAAATCCCCGAATTAACATCGGGTTCTACCAAATCCAGTTTCAGATGTTCCATATTTTTCCCGACACGACGGCTTGTTCCTGCATCATAAACATCTTCAGTAACAAAAACCGGAGCCATGTTATGTGGGCCAAAAGGTGCAAACTGCTTTAAAATCCTGTAAAAACGGGGTGTAATTTCGCTTAGTGTTATTTTAGCATCAACTTCAATTGTTTGGGTTTGCTGCATATCTGTAATCTGGTTTGTTACAATTTCTTCAAACCGCTGTCTGAAAGCCGGGATATTTTCTATTTTGAGTGTCAAACCGGCAGCATACATATGTCCACCATACGATTCGAGCAAATCACTGCATTTCCCGATTGCTTCATATAAATCGAAATCACGCACAGAACGTGCCGATCCCGTAGCCAATCCATTCGATTCGGTCAAAATTATTGAAGGGCGGTAATATTGTTCAGTAACCCTCGACGCCACAATACCAACTACACCTTTGTGCCAGTCGCGGTTGTATAAAACGGTGCTGTTCATGTTTTTCAAATCCTCGCTTCTTTCAATCATATCAAGTGCTTCCTGCGTAATGTCGCGGTCAAGCGTTTTTCTGATTTCATTATACGAGTCGATTTCTTCACCAATTAAATCGGATTTTTCCTCATCATCGGAAACAAGAATTTGCACCGATTTTTTACCGTGTTCAATTCTTCCTGAAGCATTTAACCGGGGACCTATTTTGAATACAATATCACTGATTGTAATTTCAGTATCAGCAATACCGGCCAGATTAATAATAGTTTGCAACCCAATTCCGGGGCTTGTGTTCAGTTTTTTTAAACCATAATATGCCATTACACGGTTTTCGCCCACAATCGGTACTATATCAGAAGCGATGCTAACCACAAGAAGGTCGAGCATATCATAAATCTCGTCTTGTTCAATGTTGTTTTTCTGGCAATAAGCCTGCAATAATTTAAATCCCACACCACAACCTGAAAGTTCCTTGTTCGGATAATTGCAATCCGGTTGTTTTGGATCCAAAACTGCAAATGCCGGTGGTACCTGATCATCGGGATTATGGTGGTCGCAAATGATATATTCAAGACCGCGTTCTTTTGCATCTGCAATTTTATCGACGGCTTTAATTCCACAATCAAGTGCAATTATTAACGTAAAACCATTATCAATTGCATAATTAATACTTTGGGTGAAATTCCGTAACCTTCACTATATCTGTCAGGAATGTAATATTCAATTTGTTCTATACGTGGTTTCAGAAACGAATACATCATTGCAACCGAGGTTGTACCATCAACATCATAATCGCCATAAACGATAACCTTCTCTTTGTTTGCAATGGCTTGTTCAATGCGAAACACAGCTTTGTCCATGTCTTTCATCAGGAACGGATTGAGCAAATCGCTTAACCTTGGACGAAAAAATGCCTTGGCTTCGTTAAAGGTATTAATACCTCTCTGCACCAGCAAACGCGCTATCACCATGTTTACATTCAGCGCTGCAGAAAGGTGTTTCACCTCATTCAAATCGCCCTGCTTTTTTAAATTCCAGATTTTATCCATGCCTTTTTTTGTGTTTTGTCAACTGACTACCGACAAAGATATAAAATGGCCCGTGATATATTAATTTAGAATCAATCTTTGAAAAAATAATTTTTATAATAACTGATATTCAATGCTTTAACTCTAAAAGCAATATCACTACTTTTATTATCTTTGCGAAAAATTTTTTACGTCATGAGCATTCAGGAATTAAGCGAACAGGAAGGAATCAGAAGAAATTCGTTGCAAAAAATGCGTGAACTTGGCATCGACCCGTATCCGGCAGCAGAATATAAAATAAATGCAACTTCAACCGAAATAAAAGAAAATTTCAATGAGGAGAAAAAGAACTATCAGGAAGTAGTTCTGGCCGGCCGGATTATGAGTTTCAGGATTATGGGAAAAGCCTCGTTTGCCGAATTGCAGGACCACACCGGACGGATACAGATTTATGTGAACCGTGATGAAATTTGCCCCGGAGAAGACAAAACCCTGTACAATGACGTATTCAAAAAATTACTTGATATTGGTGATATCATTGGCGTAAAAGGATTTGTATTTATCACACAAACCGGTGAAACTTCAATTCATGTGAAGGAATTTACTGTTTTAAACAAATCATTGCGGCCTCTGCCCGTTGTTAAGGAAAAAGAAGGCAAAACATACGATGCCTTTACCGATCCCGAACAACGTTACCGTCAGCGTTATGTCGATTTAATTGTAAATCCGCAGGTAAAAGACACGTTTATGAAACGTACAAAGATTGTAAATACCATGCGGCAAATGTTTAATGAATATGGCTATTTCGAGGTTGAAACACCAATTTTGCAACCCATCCCGGGAGGTGCAACTGCCCGTCCGTTTATTACCCACCACAACTCACTAAATATGCCCCTTTACCTGCGAATTGCCAATGAACTTTATTTGAAACGCCTGATTGTTGGCGGTTTTGAAGGAGTTTATGAATTTGGCAAAGATTTCCGTAATGAAGGAATGGACCGCACACACAACCCCGAATTTACTGTTATGGAAATTTATGTGGCCTATAAAGACTATAAATGGATGATGGGTTTTACTGAGGAAATTTGCGAACGTGTAGCTCTTGCCTTGCATGGTAAAACACAGGTGCAGGTTGGCGAAAACACAATCGATTTTAAAACGCCCTACCCGCGTGTAACTATGACACAAGCCATAAAAACACATACAGGTTACGATATTTCGGGGAAAAATGAAAATGAACTCCGCGAAATTTGCAATAAACTGGGTATTGAAACCGACACTACTATGGGAAAAGGAAAATTGATTGACGAAATTTTTGGCGAAAAATGCGAGCATCATTATATCCAACCCACTTTCATTATCGATTATCCAATTGAAATGAGCCCGTTGACAAAAAAACACCGCGAGAATCCGGAACTTACAGAACGTTTTGAGCTGATGGTAAACGGTAAAGAATTGGCCAACGCCTACTCTGAACTAAACGACCCAATCGACCAGCGCGAACGTTTTGAAGACCAGTTAAAACTCTCGGAAAAAGGGGATGACGAAGCAATGTTTATCGACCAGGATTTTCTGCGTGCTTTGGAGTACGGAATGCCGCCAACCTCGGGAATGGGAATTGGAATCGACCGCCTGACCATGTTTATGACAAACAGTTCTTCCATTCAGGATGTGCTTTTCTTCCCACAAATGAAACCTGAAAAGAAACCAATTGAATTGACTGAAGAGGAAAAAGTGGTTTTGGCATTGTTAAAAGCTAAATCACCCGTTTCACTTGTCGAGTTAAAAGACAACTCAGGTTTAAGTAATAAAAAATGGGACGTTTCGATAAAAGGACTTACAAAACATAAACTGGCCCAGGTTACAAAAATTGGAGACGATTTAATTGTGGAATTGATGTAAGAAAGTAGGAAGTTAGTAGTCGAAAGATTGCAAGAATAGATAAAAAGGATTCTATCTTTTTAAAGATGGAATCTTTTTTATTAAATACCGGTATTTTTTTAATCTCGCTCATTATAAACCTCCCTTTCCTTTTTATTCATATCTCTAGCCGAAATAATTCTAATCTTGTTATTTCGGATTGTAAAACAAACCTTTCGTTTTCCAACAAGTACCATAATCTTCTTGAATGTTTTTCCAAAATGGCCCTAAAAATACTTATTAATCGCTCAATACGTTTTGAAACCGGCTTTTTTCAGAATTTGCCTTATCCCATTCAAACCCTCACAATTATCATGTATATTGCAAAGATATACATTGAAGTATTATATCATATTGAAACTGAATATATTTCAATGATTTTTGAGATTCATTTTCAACAATCATGGAGCGTTTTAAAACATTCGCTTTTAGAAAATTTATTACAAACTAAAATATCAGTATAAAAACTAAAAATTATTCATTATGAAACCTATTATAACTGTTATCATAATTGTGGTGCTAACTCTGGTTGCTTGCGAAAAAGAAGGATTAAATGGATTTACTTCTTTAATTGACATTCAAACTGAACCTGTTGGAGAAAATTGCAATTCCGGTGGATTAAAGATTATAAGCGGTATTGATCTGAATAATAGTGGTATTCTTGATATGGATGAAATCGATGAAACAAAATACATTTGCAATGGCCAATCCGGAAGCGATGGAATTCTATCGTTGATGAATATTTTGCCTGAACCAGCAGGAGAAAATTGCTACAATGGCGGTTACAAAATTATTAGTGGTTTAGATATGAACCAAAACTCCAATTTAGATGAAAACGAGATTCAAAATACAGAATATATGTGTCAAAACGGGTTAGGAAAAACTCAGACTGATTTTCAAAAGGATGTTGTTTATCAGGCAAAAACTGATGGTATTTTATTTGTTAATTCTTATATAAGCAGTAACATATTTATTAATCCCGGTTTTTACGTTTATGCCGATTCAACTAACAATCCATCAACTACTGTTGCAATTGGGGTAACACCATCTGCTTTAACTATTCCCATCCAAAAAGGTTTATATTGGAAAGTTGTACAAAAAGGCAGCGGTACACTTTCAATTTCATGGATTTCTTTAGAGAATTGATTTAAGAAGATATTTTTTTTGTTCGTTAATCAGAAGGTTTCAAATCCGAAAATATTTCCTTTAGTGCTTTTCTCCACTCAACATATTCCTATGAATCGTTTTCAGTACAAAATTCTCTTTACCCTTCAACTAATTTGTTTCATATATTTGTTGAAGTGGATTAAATATTAAATTAACAACATGAAAACTCAAAAGTAAAAACCCTGTTTTTGTTTTGCTAATTATTTTTACTTCAATAATAGTAAAATCACAAACTCAAAAACCAATCCGCCTGGCAGTTGCAGGAATGACACACGGCCACATTTCCTTTATTCTGAATCGCCCAGACAAAGGAGATTTTGAACTGGTGGGTGTTTTTGATACAAACAGAGAGTTGACAAAACGCCTTTCTGAACGATACAAATTCTCTCCGGATTTGATTTACTACAATCTGGAACAAATGCTGGATAAAGTAAAACCGGAAGCAGTTGTTGCTTTTGGTTCAATTTACGATCACCTGGCAGTTGTTGAAGCCTGCGCGCCTCGCGGAATTCATGTGATGGTTGAAAAACCGCTGGCCGTAAACATGGAACATGCAAATAAAATGGTTGAACTGGCTGAAAAACACAACATTCATTTACTTACCGATTATGAAACTTCGTGGTATCCAACAACAGCAAAATCGTTGGAAATGGTAAAGAATGAAAACTTTATGGGCAAAATCAGAAAGTTGTAATTCACGATGGCCACCAGGGACCAAAAGAAATTGGCTGCGACAAAGTTTTTCTGGATTGGCTGACCGATCCGGTTCTTAACGGAGGCGGAGCAATTGTTGATTTTGGATGTTATGGTGCAAATTTAATGACTGCCTTAACAAACGGTGAAAAAGCATTATCAGTTAGTGCAGTAACCCGCCAGTTTAAACCCGATATTTACCCTAAAGTTGATGACGAAGCTACAATTATCGTTTCCTATCCTGAATCACAGTGTATTATTCAAGCATCATGGAACTGGCCATTTGGTCGAAAAGACATGGAAATTTACGGAGAAACAGGTTATATTATTGCTGAAAACAAGTCTGATTTAAAAATCAGGGGACAAAAAGATAAAACCGAAAATAGAATGCAACTGACCTCAGAAAATATTGCGGTTTATGAAGATCCGTTTACCTATTTTGCGGATGTCATTCACAAAAAAATAACAATGCCCGAATTTGGACTTTACTCATTAAAAAATAATATTGAAGTAGTTCGGATACTTGATGCTGCAAGGGAATCCGCCAAAACCGGGAAAGCCGTTAATTTGAAAGAGTAATACTTTTACCATTTGAAAATTTGCACAAAACATTAAAAAAAAACTCCGGTAAAAAACCGGAGCTTTAAAATAGTATCAACTACTTCATCTTCAAAAAACGTAAAACTTTAACTTTAATCCTAATTACTAATCAATGTTCTTAAAATTGTAATCGTATTGAATTTTATAACAATCAAATCTTCAATGCCGAAATCCAATACAAATCAGATGAACATTAACAACAAATTTTTTCTAAATACTTTATTAGCTGCGTCCTAATACTGTACAAAGGAAATATTATTTTCTATTTTTTCATAAAAAAAGTTAAATAATTCATCAAAATTATAAGAAATGTGCCTTTTGGAAAGACAGAAGGATAAAAAATGTGTTAATAACACTGATTTAATGATATTTATCAATGGATTATCAGGTGAAATAATTGCTGCTAAAATGAACTGTTCAGCATTATAAAAATGGCAAAACAAGATAATGCCAATCTCTATAACAAGACAATCAATAACTAATTTCAAAATTTCTGGCAACGAAAACAACAGGTAAAAAAAAGAGGTTGCCCGAAAATTTCGAACAGCCTCTTTGAATTTATTTGTCATGTGTATTTTTACAAACTATTGATTGCATTCAAATCATCAAAAGCAATCTGCAAACGGGCAATTAATGTTTCTTCACCTTTTCTGATCCAAACGCGTGGATCGTAGAATTTTTTGTTAGGTTTGTCATCGCCTTCAGGATTCCCGATTTGTCCTTGCAAATAATCATGGTTTGCAGCTTCAAACTTGCGGATTCCATCCCAATACGCCCACTGTGTATCGGTATCAATGTTCATTTTGATAACACCGTATCCGATAGCTTCGCGGATTTCTTCGTGCGAAGAACCCGAACCACCATGGAATACAAAGTTTACAGGAGTTTTATCGCTCAAGCCCAATTTGTTAACGATATATTTTTGAGAATTGTCAAGGATTTTAGGAGTAAGTTTTACGTTGCCCGGTTTGTAAACCCCATGCACATTACCAAACGATGCGGCAATTGTGAAATTTGGTGATACTTTACTCAATTCTTCATATGCATAGCAAACTTCTTCGGGTTGGGTGTACAATTTCGATGAATCAACATCGCTGTTGTCAATGCCGTCTTCTTCACCACCTGTGATTCCCAATTCAATTTCGAGTGTCATGCCCATTTTGCTCATGCGCTCCAAATATTTTTTGCTGATTTCAATGTTTTCTTTCAATGGTTCTTCAGAAAGGTCGAGCATGTGAGAACTGAAAAGTGGTTTTCCTGTTTCGGCAAAATGTTTTTCGCTGGCATCGAGTAAACCGTCAATCCAGGGCAACAATTTCTTTGCCGCATGGTCGGTATGAAGGATAACACGAACTCCATATGCAGCTGCCAATTCGTGAATGTGTTTTGCACCTGCAATTGCACCTAAAACTGCTGCCTGCTGACCTTCCATTTTCAAACCTTTGCCTGCATTAAATGCTGCACCACCGTTTGAAAACTGAATCATTACCGGAGATTTTGCTATAACTGCTGCTTCCATAACCGCATTTACCGATGACGAACCAACTACGTTCACAGCCGGAATTGCGAAATTATTTTCCTGTGCTACTTTAAAAATAAATTGTAAGTCGGAACCTGTTACAACGCCAGGTTTTACTTTGTCTGCTATTTTTCCCATAATTTTATTTATTGATTTTGAAAGAAATCTATAACTGTGGACGCAAATTTAACCATTCGGTACTGAGGTTACAAGAATAGCCTGTTAACATAGATTAAATTCTTGATTATTTAATATTTGGGGAGTATTTAAATTAACAGATTTTGAAAAACTGAACTGAATTTAGTTTGATTTTCAATTTCACAAAAAGCAACTCAAATAGTGTCGGTATTAAAGGCGTTTATTGAAATAACTTAAAAAATCATTAGTTTAGCTTAGTATTCGAAATAAAAAATGAAAAAACTTTTAATCATAATCTTTTTCAGTTTTACATTCACAAATTCTGGTTTTACCCAGCAGTATATTTTTACTAATTATTCCATAAACGAAGGTCTTTCTCAAAGTGTTGTTAATTGTATTTTTCAGGATTCCAAAGGTTACATCTGGATTGGTACTCAAAACGGCCTCAACCGTTTCAATGGCGAAACTTTTGATGTTTACAGCTACAATCCGGCCGACACAAGTTCTATATCAAACAACTGGATTTATACCATTGCAGAAGATACAAACGGAAATTTGTGGTAGGTACAAAAGGTGGTCTAAATATTTACAGGAAAAATAAAAATAAGTTTAAGCGGGTTGTTTATCAAACTGATTTTGAGCATGATGTTACCCAATATTTTTATGACATTATTTGTTTGAAAAACGGAAATATGTTAATCAATACACCCCCGGTTATTTCTGTTTATAATTTCGAAAAAGATAGTTTTACACATTTTGAAAGCAAGTTCGAATACGACGGTTCGGTTAAGGATGTCAAAATTCCGGTGATTGAAGATGTTGATGGCAAAGTTTGGGCAGGTTCAACAAAAGGACTTGCGCAATTTTCATTCAACACAAATGAATTCAGCTATTTCCCGTTTATTAACAGAAATGGTAAAATTGAAGATGATGTAACCATTTCTGCTTTATTTAAAAGCAGGCAAGGAAAACTATGGGTTGGGACCACTGTTGGTTTATTCTGTTTTAATTCCGATTTAAGTCGTTTTGAGGAACAAACTTTTAAATTTAATTCAGGTGAAAATTTTACGTTTGAAAACACTTGTATCAGAACCATTCTTGAAGATAAAAACGGAAACTTAAACATTGGCACTGAGGGAAGAGGTTTATTTGTTATTTCTCAAAATTCGCAAAACTTATATAACATTCAGAATTACACTTCTGAGAACAGTGAGATCGGTCATAATATTGTACAATCGCTTATCATCGATCAGTCTGAAAATCTTTGGATTGGAACTTTATCGGGAATCAGCAAAACAGACTTAAAGAAGAAAAAATTTAATCTTTACAGAAACAGCAATTCACCAAACTCCCTGGATTTACTGGGCAATGTAATTGCTTCGATTTATAAGAATGACGATGGTATTTTGTGGGTGGGAAACTGGGGGCAAGGCCTGAACCTGGTAAACCGCAATACAAATGAAGTTGAACATTTCTCGACACAGCACTCCGGAAATCATAAATTATCGAATGATTTTATACACGTTATATTTAAAGATTCAAAAGGAAATATTTGGCTGGGAACCCGCAATGGAATAATGATTTACGACAAACCGGAAAACCGTTTTCTCCCATATTATGAATATTTTAAGAACCCTGCATTACCCAATTTGAACAATATGCGTATTTATATAATTCTTCAGGATAAATCGTCAAATTACTGGATTGGAACACAAAACGGGCTTTACAAAATCAATCTGGAAACATCGGAAGTTGAAGTTTTTCAAAAAGAGTTGGGGGTAAAAAATCAGCAGATTAGTGCCAATCTGGTTTATAGTTTACTTGAAGATTCGGAGGGACTAATTTGGATTGCAACAGTTGGCGGACTTGATGTTTACAATCCGATAACTAAAAAAATGTACCATTTCAACAAGGAAAGAAATGGGTTGAGTGACGATTTTGTTATTACACTTTGTGAAGATGCAAAAGGTCGGATTTGGATTGGCACAAGTACTTACGTGAATGTTTATGATAAAAAAGATTCAACTTTTATTCTCTATTCACAGGCAGAGGGTATTCCAAACAACAGAATATTTGAAATCAGGAAAGATAAAAACAACGACATTTGGGTGGCTACGGGGAAAGGATTGTGCAAATTTGATGAGCAAAAAAACACTTTCCAAACGTTTACTCCCGAAGACGGGCTGCAAAGTCTTGAATTTAATATAAGAGCTGCATGTGTCAGTGCTGACGGGGAAATGCTTTTTGGCGGGATGAATGGGTTTAATTCATTTTATCCCGATTCAATTTCCGGAAATCCTTATATTCCAAATCTTGTTTTCACATCATTTTATACACAAAAAGGCAGCCTGAAAGAGTATGTAAACCTGGATGAGTCGCCGAAAGTTGTTTTGAGTCACAACGTTTACTCCTTTACAATTGAATTTGCTGCGTTGGAATATACAAATCCGAAAAAAAACAGTTATGCATACAAAATGGAGGGCATTTCAAACGAATGGGTTGATATTGGAAACCGGAAATTTGTACCATTTTTTGCACTGCAACCGGGCGAATACATTTTTAAAGTGAAGGGTTCAAATAACGATGGGATTTGGAACGACAATGAAATTAGCCTCAGTATTGTTGTGCTTCCACCCTGGTGGAGAAGTATTTATGCATATTTTGCTTATCTAATGCTAATCCTTATTTCGATAATTGTATTTATAAAAGTGCGTGAAAGAAAACTGATAAATGATAAAGCTATTCTCGAACAAAAAGTACTTGAACGAACACTTCAAATTGAGGAACAAAACAAGTTGATTATATCGAAAAATCAGGAACTGAATGAACTAAACAGAACAAAAGATAAATTCTTCTCAATTATCGGGCACGATTTGGGTAACCAGTTCAATATTATTGTCGGGTTTTTGGAAGTACTGGTTACCGATTTTAAAAAACTTGATTCGGGCAAAGTAGAGCTCCATTTGACCAACATTTACAACTCTTCAAAACAGGCTTTCAACCTGCTCGAAAACCTGTTGACATGGGCAAGAATGCAGACAAACCAGATTCATTATAATCCTGATAATTTTATTGTAGGCAAAAAAATAAACGAATCACTTGAATTATTAAACGGTGCCATTACAAAAAAGAACATTCAAATTGAAGTTCATTCGGATGAAGAAAATGTTGTTTATGCCGATGTAAATATGTTTTCTACTGTATTTCGGAATTTGTTTGCAAACGCTGTAAAATTCACCCATGAAAACGGAAAAATTACTATCCTCATTAAAAAGAAAGGTGATTATTGCGAAATCTGTGTGAAAGATAACGGTGTCGGGATTTCAGCAGAGGATATTCAAAAAATATTCAGAATCGACAGCAAACATAAAACCGTTGGAACTATGGGCGAAAAAGGAACAGGACTCGGGTTGATCCTTTGCAAGGAATTTGTTGAAAAAAACGGTGGTCAAATTAGCGTCAAAAGTGTGGTTGGTGAGGGTAGTGAGTTTTGTTTTACATTGCCGCTTCATACATAACCAGTCAAGCGATTCTGAACCGTTTGACTGGTTATAAAAACATGAAATTTATTTCATAACAAAATTGTATTTACCACTTTTCACAACAAAAAGCTGATATCCATTTTCTTCACCCATAAAATGTATGTCTTTTGATTCAGTAGGAGAAACTCCATTTTCAAAAACAGTTTTTCCTTCTTCAGCAGGAACATAAACCGTTGCTGAACAACTAACCGGAACATCAATTTCCATCGAAAATTCCTCATTACTTTTTTTCCAGTTTATTCCTGCTTCTCCGTAAGAAGTTTGGTTCGAATATTTTACAAATGTCAAATCACCTGCAGGTTGTGGTTTGAAAATAATGTGCCGATAACCCGGTTTTTCAGGATCGGCATTCATGCCGGCCAATTTGCGGTAATACCAAACCAATCCGCCGCCAAACATGGGGTGGTTGTGCGAACCTTCTTCGCTCCACTGCTCGCGGGAAGTGGTTGCACCAAGTTCCAGCCAGTGACCGTAACCTGGTTCGTCTCGTTTGTTCATTGCTTCATAAGCAAGGTCGTGCATCCCGTTTTCCGAAAGCGCTTCGAAAAAGAACTGAGTTCCAAAAATCCCTGTATCCAAATGACCATTGTTTGCTTTAATATCATTTTTCAATGCTGCAACTACTTTGTCGTATTGCGATTTTGGAACCCCCATTTTCAATGCAAAAATATTTCCACCTGCATTTCCGTAAGTTCCATTTTTTTCATTGTAAAACTTTTTATGAAAAGCATTTTTCGTTTGTTCCGAAATTGCCACAAATATTTTTGCTTCTTCCAGTTTATTGAGCGCTTTTGCTGCCTGCGCTGTTAAATCGGCACAGCGCCACAAATAAAAAGTGTGCACCATTTCGTCAGGAGGTAAATTACCAGGAGTTACCCACTCACCTAAGTTGAACCATTTCAATACTTTTCCGTCCTTTCCAACCCGTTGCGAATACATAATTCCATCTTTATCAACCCAGGTTTGCATGTACCGAACATATTCTTTCATGCCTTCGAAATTAACTTCCAACATGTCTTTGGCACCATAATGAAGGTAAAACTCCCAGGGCATAATGCATATTGCGGCTCCCCAGGCCACACCACCGCCACAACCGGGTTGCCAGGGCGCCCCGTTGGGAACATAACCGGTTTCAACATTCTGTGCCCCAAGCATGTCGCTGATCCATTTCTGATAAAAATTGCGCGCATCATAGTTGTGCATCACTGTAACACTTGCAACCTGTCCATCACCTGTATATGCCGATCGTTCCCGGTGGGGACAATCGCTCGCAATACCGCCATGCATATTATCAGTCTGGCTTCTACGCCATATTTTATTGATATCGTTAAAAAGCTGGTTTGAAGTTTCGAATGTTGCCGATTCTTCAACATAAGTGTGAACCACTTCAGCCGTGAGCATTTCGGAAGTGAGTTTGCCAGGCCAGTTTATAATTTCCACAGCACTGAAAATAAACCAGTTGAAACGCGCTGCATAATTTTCTTCTCCCTTCCCGCTAAAAATGTATGAATTGTCGCCGGAGTACGTATTACAAAGGTATTTAATTTCGATTTTATGCCCCGCTGGCCCTTTCACTTTATTTAAGCGAATCCAACCTGAAACTTCTACACCAAAATCGACACGGTAATTTCCGTTAGCTAATTCTTCAATTTTCAAAGGTTTTAGCCTTTCCATTACTTTGTCGGGATTGGCGGTGTGTGCAACTAACTTTCCTTCCGGCGCTTTCCTCAGTGCAACTTTTTGCCAGTCTGAATCATCAAAATTCGCCTGGTTCCATCCAGCTTGTTCCTTTCGGGCATCATAATGTTCGCCGTAGTAAACCATATCCATTAAAATTGGACTTTGCGCGGCTTTCCAGCTTTCATCACTCACAATAATATCTTCGGACCCATCGGAATAGGTGATATAAACCTGCGCCAAAAAACGGGGCGTTCCATATCCCAAAGCCCAATGTTTTGCCGGATTGTAAAAACCATTTCCGAGGATACTTCCCAGCACATTTTGCCCTTCGTTTAGTTGATTTTTAATGTCGTAAGCCAAATACATCACTTTGTATTCACGAAAATTATCGGGTAGTGGAATTCCCTGTTTGATTAAATCGGGACGTTTCCCGTAATTGGTTTGATTTGGCACTAAAACATCATCACCAACTTTTTCACCGTTAAGGTACAATTCGAAATAACCCAATCCGGTTACAAAGGCAATGGCTTTTTCAACCTTCTTTTCCACATCAAATTCTTTACGAAGCATTGGAGCCGGCGGCGGTCCACGGAGCGCCAATCCATTTTGCCGTCCATTCTTGCTGATTCAGGATCCCATTCTCCAAAATGCCGGCTCGCTCCATTTCGAAACTTCCCCGTTTTTGTCCCAAACCCGAACCTGCCAGTAACATTCTGTGCGTGATTTCAGAGGTTTTCCGGCATATTGAATACGGTTCGATTCGACACTTTCAACTTTTCCACTGTCCCACAAATCGGGTTTTTCAAGTCCCGTTTTTGAAGTTGCAACCCTGATTTGCCATGCGGTTTGGGTTTGTCCGCGTTCACCTTCGCCGGCAATATTTATCCAGGCCAGCCGGGGTTGCATTACATCAACAACTGATGGATTTTGCAGGTACTCGCATGTTAATTTGGTTGGCGTAATTTTTCCAAACGAAATCAAAACTGAAATAAAAATAAACAGTGTTGAAAAAATAAGATGTTTCATCGTTTATGATTTGTTAGTTATATTTTTCAAAATTTTATCAGTCGGATTGCTTTTATCAATCCCGCTTCCGAAGCTTTTTTATCAATAAGTTTCAGAGATAGTTTTTCCTCTCCCTTTTTTACTGAAATTGTTCCGATCGGCATCCAATCCCAGGTTCTTTCTACCGATTCTGAGCGCGGTACATAATCGCGGTTGGGTAGTATTTCGGAATTGAAAGCCTTGTCGATTGCAAAATCAAATGAATCGGCATTAGAAGAAAGCTTAAACTGACTTCCAAGTTTATCTGCCGGACAGCCATACCGAAGCTCAACTTTGTATTTCCCTGTTTGTTGAATATCCAGTTTCCATGTTATCGAATCGCCATTTTCAACCCAGTTTTCGGTGTGCGACTGGTTGGGATGAACACTAGAAAATTTCACCTTCCCAGATAAAACTGCATCCTGAACCGGCAGTGTAATGCTCTTTTCTTCAGGAAAACCAGCTTTAATAGTAGTTTGAACCTGGTAATTGGAAACCATTTCATTTTCCCATTTCAAATAAGCTGAAAGCAATTCTTTCTTTATTTCAGGTTGATTTTCTGATATATCCTGTTTTTGGGCAGGATCAGCTATCATATCGAAAAGCAAAGTATCCTGAAGCGAGACTACCAATCGAAAATTATTATTTCTGACAGCATCGGCGCATCTGCTTAGCGGGTAAAACCCCTGTCTTGAAAAAATGATACGGTCATGCGGATTTGCATTTTTCAGTATTACCGTAGTAAGATTTTTCCCATCCATTGGTAATTCAGGCCTGTCGCTGATACTGCAAAGACTCAGCAAAGTAGGCATAATGTCAATATCCTGTGCAAGCTGTTCGGTTACACCTGGCTTAATCTTTTCAGGCCAGGAAATATAAAAGGGAACACGCACTCCACCTTCGTCAACCGAACCTTTTTTGCCCTTCATTACGCCATTGTAACGATAGGTATTTGGACCGTTGTCTGATAGAAAGATTACAATTGTGTTGTCGCTGATCTTCAATTCGTCGAGTTTTGAAAGGATCAACCCGATATTATCGTCCATATTTTCAACCATGCCGTGAATACAAGCCAGTTCATCATCAAGTCCTTTCGCTTTGTATTTTTCGAAATATTTTGCCGGAACCTGAAAAGGTGAATGCGGCACATTGTAGGGAACATAGCAGAAAAAAGGTTTGCCGCTGTTTTTTTCAATAAAATCGAGCGCCTGACTGGTAAAATAATCAGTTGCATATCCGTCCGATTTCACATCCTCATCATTGTGCTGATAAATGGCATCAAAATAATAGCCCAAATGCCCAACCATGAATCCAATATATTCATCAAAACCCTTGCGGTTAGGGTGTTGCTGAAACCAGGCACCGTTGTGCCATTTCCCAAAACAGCCCGTAGTATATCCGTTTTGTTTGAGAATTTGTGCAATTGTAGTTTCGCGCGGATCCATGTTTTCGTACCCCTGTGAAACTGATGAAACACCAGTGCGAAGAAAATATCTTCCGGTAAGCATTTCGGCGCGGGTTGGCGCACAAAGCGGGCAAACATAAAACCTGTCGAAACTCAAACTATTCTCTGCCAGCCGATCCAGAACAGGGGTTTCAATTTTCATGTTTCCATTAGAACGAACGTCTCCCCAACCCATATCATCGGCTAAAATCAGTACAATATTTGGTTTGTCGGGTTTTTGTGCCGAAAAACTGTTTGTATATGAAAAAACAAATATCAGAATCGTAAATGCCAAAAATAATTTCATCGCCTTCATTTTAATTTAAATATTCCGAAATTGCTGGAAGAAAAATAATTATTTGTAAAGAAATTTTAATAAAGTTGAATTTTAGGTTTTTCATATCGATTTAAAATTTCCCTTTGTTGTTGTTTTTTGTTGCATTGGTTGCATTTCCAGGCATTTCTCCACGTATTCCGTTTTGGGGTGTTTTTATGTAGCCCGGTACTTTTTTGTACCAGTCGGCAGTAAGTTTTTTGGGGATATTATCTCCGGTTTCTTCCATCCAATCGAGCAAAATCTGCTTTAATTCGTTTTGCTTTTCTTTATATTTTTCCTGAAATGCAAGGTTATTGAATTGGTTTTTATCACTCTGGTTGTAATACAATTCTTCGGTTGGACGCGGTTCGATAAATATTTCAGCCTGTTCCTCTGTCAGCTTCCTCTCATTCTTTAATTCTGTTAAGTCAGCAAATGAAGGACTTCCAACTGCATCAGCCGGGCCCAGGTTTGTAAATTGAGAGCGCGAATTCAGAATAAACAAAAAATCCTGTGTTCGAACCATTCGTTCGTGAGCTTCATAATCATGCCAGTTGTGTTCAGCAAAAACATAATTCCTAAAGGGTGTTTCAGGGTTTTTAAGCAGTTTGGCAAAACTCACTCCCTGCACTGATTCAGGAATTTTAGTTTCGGCAAGTTCCAAAATAGTTGGTGCTATATCGATTGCACTAACCAAACTCCTGCAATATTTTGTTCTCATTCCAATTCATTCAGGCCAAAAGGCAATAAACGGGGTTCTCATGCCCCTGTCGTTTACCCTTGTTTTACTGTTCGGAAATGGGCGACCGTTATCTGCCATAATCAGGATAAGTGTATTTTCAAGTGCTTTCTGTTGTTTCAATTCATCAATTATCAACCCGATATAATTGTCAAAACGTGCAATTTCATCGTAATAATGTGCCAGATCGGTTTTTGTTTTTTGTCCGTTAACAAGATAAACGGGCGGTAAAATCTTAGTCGAATCATGTGTTCCTGCAAATGAATTTTTTCCCCACGGTCGATGTGCATCAAGTGCCGCAAACCACATAAAGAAAGGTTTTTCCTTTGGCCTGTTTTTAATTGTTTCGAGCCATTTTTCTTCGCCCCCATCGCCAATTTCTTTTCCTTCACTTGTTACATCGAAACCTCTAATGGCATATTTTCCCATATGGAATTTCCCGGATTGGGCAGTGTAATAACCGTTTTGCTTTAAAATTTCAGGAAATGAAATCATCTCCAAAGGTGGTTCGGTGTGTAACTCGCAGGCACCTGTATTGTGCGGATAACGCCCTGTTATGATGCTGTTTCTGCTGGGACTGCAGGAACTGGCCGTTAGAAAAAAATTATCAAACCGAATTCCCTGTGATGCTAATTTGTCAATATTTGGCGTTTTCACATCCTGGTTTCCGTAACAGGCAAAATCATCCCAACTCACATCATCAGCAATAAAAAGTATAATATTTGGTTTCACATTTTTCGCCGTAATTGAAGAGACAAAAAACATTGGAAAAGCAACGATAAGTAACAGTTTGTACTTCATATTATTTGAATTCAATTAACGTTTACAAGAAATGTATTAACCTGAATATATTTTAATAGTCCCGAAGATAGCTATTTCTGAGTTTTATTGACGATGAGTTGATGGTTTATTAAATAGTGTTTAACCCGATAATTTGTAAGCTTCAATAACCGAAATTTTGTAAGTTTGGAAAATAGAAATACCAAAACCAATTCAGATGAAAAATAACCTGATTTTATTGATTTGTACTTTTTTTATGCTTTCGTGCAATTTAGCTCAGCCCGAAAAAGAAACCAACCCGTCATTAACGCTCTGGTATGACAAACCCTCAAACGGCTGGACAGAAGCGCTGCCTGTAGGAAACGGACGGCTCGGCGCAATGATTTATGGAGGAGATTCAACCGAAACAATTCAGTTTAACGAAGAAACTTTATGGAGCGGCCAACCGCACGATTATTCGCATCCGGGTGCATATCAATACCTTGATGAAATCAGATCATTGTTGTGGGCAGGAAAACAGGATGAAGCTACCAAACTGGGTAACGAAAAATTTATGTCACAACCTTTTGGGCAGCAATGCTACCTGCCGTTTGGCAGTATTTTACTAAACTTTTCCGGTCATGAAAATGCTACTAATTACAAACGAAAACTCGATTTGGAAGAAGCAATTTCAACGGTTATTTATGAAGTTGATGGAGTGAAATTTAAACGTGAAGTTTTTGCATCGAATCCTGATCAGGCAATTGTTTTACATCTTGAGTCATCGAAAAAAAGCACTTTAACTTTTTCGGTCGGACTGAATTCACCACATTCAAATTTCTCTGTTTCTATTGATGGCGATGAAATTATACTGAAAGGAAAAGCAAACAACTACCCCAGAGAGTTTGATTTTATTGGTTTTCCTTACCCCGAAAGTTTACTGACTTTTGAAGCACGCTTAAAAGTTGTAAATAAAGGTGGCGAATTAACCAGGACAGAAAATTCAATTATTGTGGAGAATGCGAATAATGCAACATTGTATTTAGTCGCTGCCACTAGTTTTGTTAATTACAATGATATCACCGGAAATCCGGAAGAAAAATGCCAAAATTACCTTGCCGGCCTGAACGATAAAAAATATGAAACTATAAAAGCCAATCACGTTGCCGATTATCAGCAACTTTTTGATCGGGTTGAATTGGATTTGGGAAGTTCCGAAATATCAAATCGCCCAACAAATGAAAGATTAATTTCTTTTAAGCAAGATGAAGATCCTTCATTGGTTTCACTGCTTTATCAATACGGAAGATATTTACTGATCTCAGCATCAAGGCCTGGAACACAACCTGCAAATTTGCAGGGAATCTGGAACGATAAACTCGCGCCACCGTGGGACAGTAAATACACGATCAACATCAACACTGAAATGAATTACTGGCCGGCAGAAATTACAAACCTTGCCGAATGTACTGAGCCACTGATAAAAATGGTTGAAGATTTAGCTGTAACCGGTCAAAATGTAGCTAAAGAACATTACAATATGAATGGCTGGGTTGCCCACCATAACACTGATATCTGGCGGGGAGCAGCACCAATAAATCATGCCAATCACGGACTTTGGCCAACGGGGGGCGCCTGGCTGAGCCAGCATTTGTGGTGGCACTATCAATTTTCGGGTGATATCGAATATCTGAAAAATACAGCCTATCCAATTTTAAAAGAAGCTTCCCGTTTCTTTTCGGAATACCTGGTTCCAGATCCCAAAAACCCCGAATGGCTTGTAAGCGGACCAAGTAACAGTCCCGAACTCGGTGGTTTGGTAATGGCGCCGGCAATGGATCATCAAATCATTCGCGAGCTTTTTGCAAATACAATTGAAGCTGCCAAAGTTTTAAATATCGATACTGATTTTGCTGAAATGCTGAAAGAAAAACGGGCGAAAATTGCACCCAACTTAATTGGAAATTACGGTCAGTTACAAGAGTGGCTCGAAGATAAAGACGATCCAAATGAACAGCACCGACATGTTTCAAATTTATGGGGACTGCATCCCGGCAGCGAAATCCATCCGCTCACAACTCCTGAACTGGCTGAAGCCTGTAAAGTAACACTCGCACACCGCGGCGATGGTGGAACCGGTTGGTCGCGAGCCTGGAAAATCAACTTTTGGGCACGACTACTTGATGGTGATCATTCGTTTTTATTGCTGAAAAACCTGATGGTTCCTTCAATCTCGCTTGAAACTGATATGAGAGATAAAGGCGGTTTGTACCTGAATTTATTTGATGCTCATCCTCCGTTTCAAATCGATGGAAATTTTGGGGCAACTTCAGGTATTACCGAAATGCTTTTACAATCGCATCTTCGTGATGAAAATGGCGATTTTTACCAGGATATTTTGCCTGCACTTCCCTCAGCACTTTCTAAAGGAAAAATTTCAGGTATTAAAGGTCGTGGCGGTTTTGAGTTTTCAATTGCATGGGAAAGTGGAAAGTTAAGTTCGGTAGAAGTAAAATCGATTCTTGGCAACAAGCTGAATTTGAGATACTCCGGGAAACTGATTTCAAAGGAAACTGTAAAAGGAGAAACTGTTAAATTTGCTGTTGAAGATTTTCAATAGCCACCCCCCCCCCCCCTTTTTGGGGGGGCAAGGAAAAAAATTAAAAAAAAAAAAAAAAAAAAAAAAAAAAAAAAAAAAAAAAATTAAAAATAAAAAATTTAATATTCCCCCCCCCCCCCCCACAAAAAAAAAATTAGCAAACATGAAAGCACTTGTTTTAGACGAATACAAACAGTTAAATTACCGGGATTTTGAAGAACCCAAAATAGAGCCAAATGAAGTTTTAATCAGGGTAAAAGCCTGTGGAATTTGCGGCAGCGACGTTCATGGAATGGACGGAAGTACCGGTCGCCGAAAACCACCAATTGTAATGGGACACGAAGCTTCCGGAGTTATTGAAAAAGTTGGAAATGAAGTTATCGGCTGGCAAATTGGCGATCGTGTAACTTTTGATTCAACCATTTACCCGCTTGATGATTGGTACACCCGAAAAGGCCACTACAATTTAAGTGATAACAGAAAAGTGCTGGGTGTTTCGCCCGGCGAATACCGCAAACACGGCGCTTTTGCCGAATTTGTAACAGTTCCGGCTCACATTCTTTATAAAATCCCCGACAATGTATCATTTGAACAGGCTGCAATGGTCGAACCGGTTGGAGTGGCTGCACATGCTGTAAATATTTCAAAAATTCAGCCCGGACAAAGTGCTCTGGTAGTTGGTGCAGGAATGGTTGGAATGTTTGTAATTAACATGCTGAATATTGCAGGGGCAAATCCGGTTATCGCAATTGATTTGGATGAAAATAAACTGAGGTTGGCCAAAGAATTTGGAGCAACTCACTCTTTTAAAAGCACAGAAGACAATCTTTCAGAAAAAGTAAAAGAACTGACAAAAAACCGCGGAGCCGATTTTGGTTTTGAAGTGGTTGGTATTAATGAAACCGTAAATATTTGCATCAACAGTTTGCGAAAAGGTGGGACTGCAGTTTTGGTTGGGAACCTGAAGCCGGAAGTTACAATTCCGCTTCAAAAAATTGTTACTACAGAGTTATCTCTTTTGGGAAGTTGCGCTATTAATGGCGAATATGAAATGGTACTTGACCTTCTTTCTTCAGGGAAAATCAATGTCGATAAAATGATATCCGCAGTTGCTCCACTTTCGAAGGAGCCGATTGGTTTAACCGGCTTTACAATAAAGAACCCGGGTTGAATAAGGTAATATTGGTTCCATAGAGCCTCCCCCAACCCCTCCGAAGGAGGGGGTTAAGAAAGAGAACACTTATAAATGTACGTTTTGAAATCAATTAATTGAATTAAAATTCAAAAACTTTGTCGCCAATCAAATAAAAATGAATCACAAAAACCCAAAACCCGGAACCTGAAAAACTCAATCTTAAACATCGCCATCCTCGGTTGCGGAAAAGTTGCTCATTTACATGCAAAAGCAATTCAGAATTTACCAAATGCAAGACTGGCAGGTGTTTGGAGCCGATCAATAAATTCAGCTAAAATTTTTGCTGATCAATATAAAGTTCAGTTTTATACTGAAATTGAAAAACTGATAAAAGGATGAAAATTGATTTGGTAATTGTTTGCACTCCCCATCCTTTTCATTTAGAACCCGTTTTGGAAGCTGCGGCTGTCGGAGCAAATATCCTGGTTGAAAAACCACTTGCTTCAACGTTGGAAGATTCGGATAAAATTATTGAAGCCTGTAAAAATACAGGTGTAAAACTTGGTGTTATCAGTCAGCGGCGATGGTACGAATCTGTAAAACGGGTAAAAGAAGCAATAGAAGCCGGGAAAATCGGTAACCCGGTTTTTGGCACCATTAACATGCTCGGCTGGCGCGATAAAAATTACTACGATTCCGACGAGTGGCGGGGCACCTGGGAAATGGAAGGCGGCGGAGTTCTTGTTAATCAGGCACCTCATCAACTCGATCTTTTTCTCTGGTTTATGGGAGAAATCGACGAAGTTTATGGTTTATGGAGAAATCTGAACCACCCATATATTGAAGTTGAAGACACTGCGGTTGCCATTGTAAAATTTAAAAGTGGGGCAATCGGAAATATAATTGTCAGCAACTCGCAAAAACCCGGTATTTACGGAAAAGTGCATGTTCATGGCGAAAATGGCGCTTCGGTGGGCGTACAAACCGATGGCGGGGCAATGTTTATTGCCGGAATGTCGGGAATCCTCGAACCACCAATAAACGATATCTGGTCGGTGCCGGGCGAAGAAAAAATGCTTGAACAATGGAAAGCTCAGGATTCTAAACATTTCAACACTATCGACCCGATGGTATTTTATATGGAACGGCAAATTGAAGACTTTTTAAATGCTATTCAAAATAATACACAACCTTTGGTAACCGGAGAAGATGGCCGCAGGACAGTGGAATTATTCACGGCTATTTACCGCTCAACACGCGACAATAAACCTGTAAAATTTCCGCTCCAACCCGAAAATGGGAATGATATGGATGGAAGGTTGAAGTAAAATTTCTTTTCAAATGAGAACAACTTTTGTTTTTTTTGAACTCTTACTGTTTTTTACCCTTCAGCTTAGCGTTCAATCCAGGATGAGTTCAGCTAATTCCGAAACGATTTCAAAAATCAAAAAAACTCCCGGACTTGTTGCTTTATGGGATTTTAAAGAAAAGGAAGGTCATGAAAGGAAAGCTGTTGGAATTGGTAAATTCCCGTTAAACGAAGAAAACGGAACGCTTCCAAGAATCAATGAAGGCCCGTTATCAGGTTATTCAGCAAAATTTGGAAACAAGGCTTTTTTAAAACTTGAAAACGAAAAAACAGGCACGTTGAATATCTTCGGGGAAAATCAGGGAGTTACTGTAATTGCATGGGTAAAATGGGAAGGAAATACGGGATTTGTTGGTGGAATGTGGAATGAATACCAGGACGGCGGAAAACGCCAGTACGGACTTTTTGTTTCTTTGCCACATTACAACGGCGCCGACAAGGTTTGCGGCCATATTTCAAAAACCGGGAAACCAACTCCGCCATTTTCCGTATTCCATCGATTATTCAGCCAGCAAACAGGTTGTTTCTAAAAATGAATGGCAGTGCATTGCATTTACTTACAATGGAAAATATATTAAATCGTATTTAAACGGCGAATTTCAGGAAAGTGAACCTGAATTAATAAACAACACAAAAGGGATTTGAAGGTTATCCCGATGGATTATTTCAATCAAAAAATCCATATTATTTTCCTTACGGAATGGGAAATAATGGTTCGGATTTTACAGTGGGCGCAGTTTTATTGAAAAGTGGAATGGGCAACTTTTTTACAGGATTAATTGGCGGTCTTGCAGTTTTTAACAGGGCTTTGGCTGATGAAGAAATAAATAAACTGAGTTATTAGTATCAGAAAAATAACCTGTTCCGCTAAAATAAATCTGGCTTTTATAAATAATTTGCAGTTTTTTTACAAGGATATTTTTATTTAATTTTGGCTATAAGTTCAATTTCTCATCAAAAATCAATAACCAATGAAAACACTATTCAACATTTCAATGTTCATTTTTGGGATTATTCTTTTTTCGTGCAATACCGATGAAACTTTACAACCGATTCCTGAACCACAACCCGAACCAATAGTAAAAGAGAGCATTAGCGGGTTTGTACAAAAAGGCCCATTTGCAATCGGTACTTCAATAACCGTTGTTGAACTTGACAGTACACTTTCGCAATCGGGACGTAATTTCAAAACTCAAATTACCAACAACAACGGTAATTTCAAACTCAGTAATATTGTGCTGAACAACAAAATTGTTGAAATACAAGCCGATGGTTTTTATTTCAACGAAGTTCGCGGAATAACTTCCGATAACCGCCTGGCACTTTATTCGCTCAGCGATTTAACCGATAAAAACACAATTAACGTTAATGTACTTTCAACACTCGAAAAACCCCGTATTGAATATTTAGTTGAAAATGGCAAATCGTTTTCAGAAGCAAAAAAACAGGCACAAAAAGAAGTGCTGGCTATTTTTGAAGTTGAAAAAATAATATAGTAAATTCTGAAGAACTTGATATTTCAAAAAAAGGAGATGACAATGCTGTTTTGCTTGCCTCTTCTGTTATTTTACAAGGCAAAAGGAATATTGCCGAACTCTCAGAGTTACTTTCAAAAATAAGTTTGGATATTCGGGAAGACGGCATTTTGAATGATTCTATTTGTGGTTCAAATTTAATTAACCATGCAAAGCATCTCAATTTAAAAGAAATTCGAAGTAATATTGAAAGTAAGTATTTTACAATAGGAGAAAAAACTGATACTATTCCTGACTTTGAAAGTATTGTAAATAATTTTGTTGAAAAAACTGCTTTTAATTATACTTTAAGAATTGAATATCCCAGAAGCGGAAAATATGGAATTAGTCTTTTAAGCTTGCAGGATCAGGAAATAATAGCATCTCCGGCAATTTATAGTATAAAAGCAATTATGCCTGAAGGTTTTAAAGTTAGAACCCGGGTTATTCGATTAAGCCCGATGGGTAACGGATCTAACTGGTTTTATACAACGTTTCCTGCAGGCGAGGTAAGTACTTATGAAATGACATTTAACCAACATAATCCTCAGGGGATCGGGATTATGGAATTTACCACAAAGAATAATGTTACCGATGCCGATCATATTTTATTTTTTGAAGGTAAAGGAAATGGTAAAGTTGAAATTTATGAGAATGATTCGGAACGACCAACGCGGACTACAAATTTTAGTTGGGATGTTCCTAAAAACCTTGGGATTATGTACCGTCCAACCGCGAAGTATGGTGAAAATTTATTCATGAAAAATGATAGCTCTATTCTTGAAAGTGGAATTACTTATAGTCTTGCATTAACCACACCTGCTGATTTAAATCTAAAGCTTGAATTGTGGATAATGAGGCAAAGTGGCTCGGGGACAATGTCGTTCGATAAAAATTTAGTAATAAACTGGTCGCCTTATTTATCCGAGGAAAAAAATGCGTTCAATGCTACTGTCGAAACGCCCGGAACGCACGTGGACATGCCAATCGTTTTTTCAGGAACCGGGGAATGTACTTTTGAGTTAAGGCAAAGAGAAGGTGGAGGCTCTTCAATAATGTTCAAACACTTTAAATGGTAACTATTTAGAAAGTAAAATATAAAATTCAGAAAAATTAAATTAATAAATACCCACTGGTTTTACTGGTGGGTATTTATTTTATAACTTCATTTTTTCATCGCTTCCAAAATTCTTTCCTTCGTTACCGGCAACCTGAAAACCCTTGCTCCGCAAGCTTCGAAAACTGCGTTGGCAACGGCTCCGCCCATGCAAATAATGGCTGGTTCGCCACCACCTTGCGGCGGTTGATCCATCGCATCAACCCACACTGTATCAATTTGCGGTGGTATAGACGAAAACAAAGGCAAATTGTAATCTCCAAAGTTCTTGGTTTTTACTTCGCCCCAGTCAAATTCAATATCTTCGGAAAGCGCATAACCAAGTCCCATATTTACGCAACCTTCGGCCTGAATAATTGTTCCTTCGGGATTGATAACCTGCCCCATATCCTGACCAACAACTGCCCGGGTAACTTTCACTTCACCGGTTTGCGCATCAACCTTAACTTCAACAATAACAGTAACAAGTGTGCCTGCATCGGTTCCAACAGCAATTCCGCGACCGGTACCTTTTGGAGGTTTTGCTGAAGTCCAGCCAAATTTTTCGGCAGCCAGTTTCAATGAGTTGATTGCCCGCTGGTTATTCATATTTTTCAAACGAAACTCAAGCGGATCCATTCCAATCTTATCTGCCATGATATCGATTTGCGATTCACGGGCAAAAGTGTTTGTGTTGTTGCCCGGAGCACGCCAGGCACCAGTTCCAAACGGATGAACTCCCGATTTGTCGAGGGTTGTTGTTTTGTGGTTTGCAACATCATAAAAAAGTTCAGTTCCACGGTCGCCGGCACAATAAATATTGAAATCCCAGTATTTTATAATTCCATTTTTTGTAACTCCGGAATTTACTTTTATCACAGCAGCCGGTCTGAACATATCGTACATAAATTCCTCCTCGCGGCTCCACATCAGTTGAACAGGTGTTCCTTCCACCATTTTTGCGATTCGGGCAGCTTCGTTTGCCTGGCGGTTGTATATTTTTCCTCCAAATCCACCGCCAAGGAAAATTTGTTTGATATGTACTTTTTCCTTCGGAAGTTTGAGTAATTCCGCAACTTCCTCCCTAGTCCCAAACGGTGTTTGCGACGATGCCCACATGGTAAGCTTCCCGTCTTCGAAAACTGCAGTCGCCGCATGTGTTTCTATTGATGCGTGCGCTTTGTAGCCGTCGTGGTATTCATTTTCGAAAAGAATTTCCGATTCCTTTTTCCTGTTTCAGGATTTCCTCCTTCATGGCGTACCCGGCTGTCGGTGGCAGTTTTCACTATATGTTCGAAAATAGTTTCGTTATCAGCTTTCGATGCCGGTTTTTCCCATTCGCTTTTTATTGCCCGAACTGCCTTTTCAGCAGTTTCGGGATGAGCATGAAGAACAACAATAAAATCATCTTCCCGTATTACGCGTACTCCCTGAATTGCCTCAGCAGCCGAAGTGTCAACAGAAATCAGTTTTGAACCGTGAGCCGGCGGACGAACAATTTTGGCGTATAACATACCCGGCAAATGCACGTCGGCAGTGTAAAGCGCCTTTCCTGTAACTTTTTGCAGGGAATCGGAACGCAAATAGGAATTCCCGATAAATTTAAAATCTCCTGGTTTTTTAAGTACAGGTTTATCGCTTATGGATTGAACTATTTTTTGCCCTTTTGTAAGTTCAGCATACGTAATCTGCCTGTTTTTATCAGATTCGACAAATATTATCCCGTTTTCAGCTTTTAACTGCGACACCGGAACATTTAGTTTTTCGGAAGCCAGTTTTTTCAGAACTTCACGCGCTTCGGCTGCTGCAGCTCTAATTAGCGGGTCGTGGAAACGGGTTGTCATTGAACCCCAGGTCCCTGCATCGTATGGACAAAGTTCGGTGTCACCCATTATCATATCCACTTTGTCGAGACCAACTTCCAATTCGTCGGCAAGTGTTTGTGCCAGAGAAGTATTTATGCCCTGTCCCATTTCAATTTTTCCTGAATAGCAATCAACCGTCCGTCTTCTTTTACCCTCAAAAAGGCATTAAATTCAGGCAAATCTTCTCCATCTTTTCCTTTAAAACCTGAAATAAAACCCAACTGGCTAAGTGAAAAAACGATAATAATCCCACCTCCCAGATTTTTCAAAAACCCGCGTCTGTCAATAGATCCAGGTGTTTTATTCACATCGTGAAAATAATATTCGTGTATTTTTTCAGTTTTCATGGTTGTGGTTCTCCTTTCAATTTTTTTGATGCCGATTCAATTGCCCTGATAATGCGGGTGTGTGCGCCACAGCGGCAAAGATTGTCTTCCATTCCTTCAATAATTTCCTGGCACGTTGGTTCGGGGTTTTTGTTTAGCAAACCTACCGCGTTTAATATCATTCCAGGCGTGCAGTAACCACATTGCAAAGCATCGTTTTCTATAAAAGCCTGCTGAACGGGGTGTAATTTTTCACCTTCTGCCAAACCTTCAATGGTTACAATTTTTGCTCCTGCCACATCTGCCAGCAAAATAACGCACGATCTTACAGGTTCATCGTTCATGAGCACTGTGCACGCGCCGCAAAAACCTTCGCCGCAACCGTATTTTGTTCCTGTCAGATTGAAATTGGTTCGAAGCGCCCAAAGCAAAGTTTGGTTTTCTTCCGGCTGAATTTCAACCTGTTTTCCGTTCAGTTCAAATTGTACTTTTTTCTCCATATCGATTATTTTTTATTGATTTCAAATTGATATTCTTCAGGTGTGTCAATGTCCCTGAGAATCTCAGGTATTTCGCATTCTACCTCAAAAACGTCATCCTTAAATTTTTCCGCGAGTGTCTTCAAACCTCGTTCGGGATCAAGTTTTTCAATTTCAGATTTATAACGGGTTTCGATTAAAACCGGGTGTCCGCGCCTGCCATTAAAAGTTGGCATTACAATTCCTTTTTTTGATTTCATCCAGGCTTCAATTACCAAATTGGTTGCCTGCGGTGGAATCTGTGGTTGGTCGCCCAAAAAAACAAGTGCAGCTTTTGCTTCATGTGGCAAAGCCCTAAATCCGCAAATTGCCGATGACAACATTCCGTTTAAATAATTTTCATTTACACAAAATTGCACTTTTTGATTTTCGATTACACTTTTAATTTCTTCGGCATGAGAACCGAGAACAACTTTAATATTTGAACCAACAACGTTTGCAACATTTTCGACAACCGTTTCAATAATTGTTTTTCCATTGAACGGAAGGAGTAGCTTTTGCCGTTTCATGCGGGTTGAAGCGCCAGCTGCAAGAATTATGGCCCAAATTTCGTTCATCCTTTTTTTATTTCATTTCGAACCTGAATTAACTGTGCCGCAATACTTACTGCAATTTCCTGTACTGTTTTGGAGCCGATTTCCAAACCGATTGGTGTGTGAATTTTCTCCCATTGTTCAATGGTTGCCCAACCATTATTCAGGAAAGTATCACAAACCTGTGCAATTTTTCTGCGACTGCCAATCATCCCGATGTAACAAGCATCTGAGCCGATAAATTTTCGTAAAACTTCGCATCATTTTTTATGTCCGCGGGTTACAATTACAATATAAGTATCCTTTGCAACTTTGAGTTTTGCAATACTTTCATCCAGTTTACCGGATAGAATTTTATCAGCTTCGGGCAAATTGGTTTTATTGGCAAACTCAGGTCTGTCATCCCAGACTGTAACTTCAAAATCGAGTAATTTGGCCAGATGTGAAACGGCTTTTCCAACATGTCCGGCGCCGGCAATTATCAGTTGCGGCAGTGGAACAACTGATTCAAGAAATGCCAGTTTCATATCCTCATTTTCCAAACCGGGATGTACAATTTCCCTGAATTCATCGGGATTTGACCAGGAGAGCATTTCTGAAATTTCCACAATAATTTCATCAGGCAACAGTCCTGAATAATTTTTAAAAGTCCCGGCAGTAATCCAAAATCTTTCTATTTCTGCACATTCATTCGAATCAGAACCACACAAAGTTGCAAGAACGCCGGAAGTCCTGTTCATTATTGAGTTTAGCAACGCTTAAAAATATCAACATGCTTTTCGGGTGATGCATCCACAATAATATTCATTCCACCGCCACAAATAGCAGCTTCCAAATTGGTAATGTCATTTCCCAAATCGAATTTATAATAACCCGATTTTTTGGATCGAATACTTTTTGCAGCAATTTCACCGATTGCAAGTTCAACTGCACCGCCTCCAACAGTTCCTGCAAGTATTCCTTTTTTGCTGTAAATGGCTGAACATCCGGGTTTTTGTGGCGTAGAACCTTGCGAATTTGTAACAGTGGCCAAAACACAAGATTTTTTCTCCCTGATTAAATCAAGAAGTTGAAAATAAATGTGCTTTGATGTCTGAAAAGCTTCCATGCAGATTCAAAAATTTGGATAATATTAAAAAGGGAAACTACTTATAACCAGAATAATTTTCAGAATTGATTTTGGCTCAGCAATTTAACCCTGTTGCAATCAAAGTTAACCAATTTCGGTAAAATCTCAATATTGGAAAATTATTTAAATCGGTTCTTAAAAACGAGGTTTTACAATGTTTTGAATTTAGTTTGACAATATTTTGATTTAACAGTTAGCTTAATTACCGCTTGCCGACAACAGGTGTTGAATGAAATTCAAATCTTTTTAAAAACATTAAAAACATGTTGTTGTATATACTAACCGATTTCATTAAATTCATCAAAAATTATAAGCAACTAAAAGCAAAATGGAAAGAAGAAAATTTATTAAAGGCTTAACTGTCGCATCAACCGGGGCGGTAATTACTGTTCCTTTGATTCAGCCATCCTGGGCGAATTCGCCAAACGAAACTATAAATATTGCGGTTACCGGAATCCGAAGCAGGGGGAAAGATCATATTCGTGCACTCGCAAAAATACCTAACGTAAATATTGTTGCAATTTGCGATATCGATCAGCGCCAGTTGCCTGAAGCTGTGGCCTTTGTTGAAAAACTTACAGGAAAAAAACCTGAAACAGAGACAGATTTCAGAAAACTGATTGAAAGAAAAGATATTGACGCGGTTTCACTGGCCACTCCAAATCACTGGCATGCGCTGCAAACCATTTGGGCTTGCCAGGCTGGAAAAGATGTTTATGTTGAAAAGCCGGTTTCGCATACAATTGAAGAGGGGCGAAAAATGGTTGAAGCAGCCCGTAAATACAACCGGGTTGTGCAGACAGGAACTCAGGCACGAAGCCACACCGCGACTATAAAGGCCATGAAATTTATGAACGATGATGGCTTGGGTAAAATATTCATGGCCCGCGGACTTTGTCTGAAACCGCGCGGTAGTATTGGTCATGTAAAAAACAGTGAAATTCCGGAAGGCGTTGACTGGAACACTTTTCTTGGTCCGGCACCGTATCGTCCGTTTAACGAAAATCGTTTTCACTATAAATGGCACTGGTTCTGGGACACAGGTTGCGGTGACCTTGGAAACCAGGGAATCCATCAAGCCGACATTGCCCGCTGGGCACTTGGAAAATTAACGCATCCAGTCAGAATTAAAGGAACGGGTAATTTTTTTATATGGGATTCGGATCAGGAAACACCAAATATGCAGCAACTTGAATTTGAATATGAAGATGGTTCGATTCTGCAATTCGAAGTGCGTGGTTTGGGCACAAATGAAGAAGCCGGAATCAGAATCGGAGATTTGATTTATGGTTCGAAAGGTTGGATGAGTATCGATAATGAAGACGTTGGTAATGCCAAAGTTTTCCAAAGTGACATCAAAATTCAACCCGATGGATTTTCTTCTTACAAAGAAAACGCCGGCCCTGTTTTCGCAAGCGATGATCCGGCAACTGCCAATTCCAATGTAAATCATTTTACCAATTTTCTGGATTGTGTAAGAACAAGGAACTGGCAAAACCTTAATGCTGATATCATGGAAGGGCATTTATCAACCTCGCTTTGTCATTTGGGAAATATTGCAACACGTTTAAAAAGATCGCTGAATTTTAATCCGAATGCTGAACAGTTTGTGAACGATCCGGAAGCTGATTCCTACTTGACCAAAATGTACAGGGCACCGTTTTTATTACCTGAAAAAGTTTAACCTTTTTTCCTTTTTTTTTTTTTTTTTGTGATTAACGAACTGCCTAATGATTTGACCAATTACAGATTTTCAATCAGTTTAAAACAAACTATATTTGGCAAAAAGTAATTCTAGTGTAATGTTTTCTATTGATCATGTTCATCCGATGATAGTGCATTTCCCAATTGCATTAATTTACATCGGGTTTTTGTGTGAGTTAATCTATCTTTTGTTCCGGAAAGAAACGCTGTTTTCAGAAGCCGGATTCTGGCTTTTGTGTGTTGGGGCAATAACTGCTGCAGCGGCCTATGCAAGCGGTGCTTTACTTACAAAAGAACTTTATGGAGCAGCCGGAGCTGTTCAAAGTTCACATGAGACTTTTGCCGAAATTACCACGATTTCTGCTTTGGTTGGAGCTGCATTCAAAATCTATTTAAAAACCGAAAAAAAGGAAGATGGCAACTTAAAATGGATTGCATTAGCAATTTATCTTTTCACAGTTGTTACTGTAAGTATTACAGGCTATTATGGTGGCGTTCTTGTTTATGATTATCTGATAAAATAATTTCAACTATTCAATTATTTGGCGTTCAATCTTTTCATTTTTAATGTTTTTTGCCTGAAACAGTTTTAAAACGAAATTCTTTTCTGAACCTGTTCAAGCCATTCTCTGGCCATGAGTTCGTGACCGGCAACAGTTGGATGAACTCCATCCCAAATCCAGTAATCAGCCGGCGCCTTTTCGCAGGCTGAATCAAAAACTTCCTGAAAACCCACAAAAATTGTGTTGTAACGATTTGCAAGTTTTCGAACAATCGCCTGGCGTTGAATAACATCTGAATGGTATTCTTCCCATTTATCCTTTAACCGTCCAACTTTCAGAATAAAAGGTTCGCACAGCACAAACAGAATTTCGGGGAATTTTGCTAATGTTTGCTCAAGCAATTCAATATACACTTCTTCGTATTTAATGACAGAGATGACAGGTTCTCTTTGCAGAACTAAAGAGACAGTTTCATTGATTCCAACCAGGATGCTTAACACATCCGGTTTTAGATTAAGTGTATCTTTTTCCCAGCGATCAGCTAAATTAGTTACCTTATTTCCACTTATTCCGCGGTTATAAAAATGATATGCTTTTTCAGGATAATCAGCTCCTACCCTGCTGGCAATGCTGAATGCATAACCATGCCCCATAATGTGATTGGGATCTTCGTTTCTTCCCCTGTTTCCGTCGGTAATGGAATCTCCCTGGAAAAGAATTACTGCACCTTCCTTTACCTTTGTAACACTTGATTCATTAATAATTGACGCAAAAGATTCTACCGGTGGCAAACAAAATGCAGCCATTCCGCCCAAAGTTGTCCTTCTTATAAAATTTCGGCGTGAATTATTTTCCATGTTATGTCTGTTTTTATTATTTGTACAACAGTTTTTGTTCTTACAAAGCAATCAGTTAATTTTTAAAACTTTAATTCCTTTGTTTTCCCTTTTTCAATTTTCAAATCATACGTTTTTCCATCATAGATTACTTTACAAGGATTTCCTGCTTTGCTCAGGATTTTTGCCGATTTTAATTTTCCCTATTCCCATTCCATGGCAATCTCAAAACCACCTCTGGCACAAATACCGTTTACCGAGCCAACTTCCCAGACATCAGGAAGTGCGGGCATTAAACGTATTTCGGTTTCTGACGATTGAACAAGCATTTCGGCAAAAGCAGCCGCACCACCAAAATTACCGTCGATTTGGAATGGCGGGTGCGCATCGAAAAGATTGGGGTAAGTTCCGCCGCCGTTTGACATGTTTGTTCGCACTCCGTCGGGATCGACATATTTTAGTAGTGTTCGGATCATTTTGTAAGCGTGGTTTCCGTCGCCCAGTCGCGCCCAAAGATTTATTCTCCAGCCTTTTGACCATCCTGTTGTTTCATCGCCTTTTATTTCGAGTGTTTTTTTACAGGCTGCGGCTAAATCAGGCGTTGTAACCGGTGTAATTGAGTGCCCCGGATAAAGCCCGAACAAGTGGGTTTGATGGCGATGTTGTGGTTCGGCATCTTCCCAGTCATAATACCATTCCTGCAAATTTCCTTTTTTGCCTATTTGGTAGGGGTGCAAACGGGCAAGCGCATTTTCTATATTCCTTCGCAAATCGGTATCGGTATCCAATACTTTTGAAGCATCGATAAATTATTGAAAACAATCACGAATCATAGCCAAATCACAGGTAGCACCATACAATGTTGCCCCTCCGTAACCTTCAGAATTTATATATCTGTTTTCAGGTGAAGTTGAAGGCGAAGTAATCAGTTTCCCGTTTTTATCTTCAACAAGCCAGCCCAGACAAAATTCAGCAGAACCTTTTAGAAGTTTATAACCCTCGGTTTTCAGCCATTCTTTATCTTGTGTAAAAGTGTAATGTTCCCACAAATGTGTACTCAACCACGGTCCGCCCATGTACCAGTTTGCCCACACCGGATCGCCGTTGCCAAAATTCCCAACGGGGTTGCTCATTGCCCAGATATCGGAATTGTGGCAGGCTGTCCAGCCATTTTCAACCCCAAAAAAAGTTTTGGCCGTAATTTCTCCGGTTTCTGCAATATTTTTTATAAACGAAAGCATGGATTGATGCATTTCGCTCAGGTTTGTATTTTCTGCCAGCCAGTAATTTTCTTCGGCGTTTATGTTTGTTGTGTAGTTACTGCTCCATGGCGGGCGGATGTATGGATTCCAGATTCCCTGTAAATTGGCCGGAACACCGGGAGTTCGCGAACTGCTAATGAGTAAATACCGTCCAAACTGAAAATACAGGATTTCGAGGTTTTTGTCTTCTTTCCCTTCTGCATATCGTTTTAAACGTTCGTTGGTCGGGAGGTCGGGAGCAGTAGTTTCTCCAAGATTCAATTCAACCCTTTTATAAAACTGCTGATAATCGGCAAGGTGCGCACTTTTTAATTGCGCGAATTTTTTGGTTGAAGCATTCGTTAACTGTTCCTGTGCAATCGCCAGGTTATCCAAACCTTCGGTAACCGGATTTTTATTGAACCCGTTAAAACTTGTTGCAATTGAAACCAGAATAACAGCTTCGGTAGCATTTTTTACGCCCAAAGAATTTTCAGTTTGAACCACTTCCCCATCCGTTTTTTGGATTGAAACCAACGAACTGAATCGTGTTCCTTTATCTTCGACAAAAACTACTGCATTTTCTCGGTTGCCCACATAGCTGGGGAGTGCGGACAAAGGAGCGTAACCGCTCGCTACAAGGTCCCTTTCGCTTACTTCAACTTTGTATTTTAAAAGACTTTCAAACCTGATATCGAATTCGAGTTTCCCTTTTTTATCGCTTGTTAACCTGATGACAAAAACCTTATCGGGGTGCGATACAAAATATTCACGGGTATATTTTACGCCGTTTAATTCGTATTTAACCGTTGAAACCGCATCGGCAATGTTAAGTTCACGATAATAATTCTGCGGTTTTCCTTCGGTTTTAAAATCAAGAAACATTGTTCCAAGCGGCGCGTAAGATTCTGAAAATTTACCCTGAACTTTTTTCTGCAATTCATCAGCAAGTTTATAATCTTCGTTTTTTAGCGCTTCCCTGATTGCCGGAATATTTTTATATGCTTCCGGGTTCATATTCGGGTCAACCGGTTCGCCCGACCAAAGAGTTGCATCGTTCAGGTAAATTTTATCCGATTCAACACCACCAAAAACCGAGGCTCCGACTTTGCCGTTTCCAAGTACCAGACTTTCCTCAAAATATTGCGCCGGCTGGTTGTACCAAAGTTTATCAGACGATTGTGAAAATACTGGAAAACTATATAGGCCCAGCAGAATAATAAATAGGTTTTTCATTGATTTAGTATTTTAACTTTTTACAAAAATAGTAAAGTATTGTATTAATTCAGGAACACCTGAAATTTCTAAATTTATTCCAATCCCATTTCAAAAACCAACCGTTTATCAGTATTTTTTTCATCTCAAACATTTAAGTTTGCGCCTTGAAATTAAAATTTAATAAAGTGAAAAAACTATTTTATTTAACTGTTGTTGCAGGTATCATAATTTCATGCAACAAATCAACAAAAACAATAGAGGTAATGAACCCATTTTTTGAAACTTACACGGCACCCTTCGAGGTTCCGCCATTCGACAAAATTCTGAATGCACACTATTTACCTGCATTTCAGGAAGGAATGAAACAACACAATACCGAAATTGAGCAAATCGCATCGAACCCGGCTGCACCTGATTTTGCAAATACAATTGAAGTACTCGACCGTAGTGGAGATTTGCTGACAAGAGTTTCAGCCGTATTCTTCAATGTGAAGGAAGCCGCCACAAACGATTCGATTAACGCTATTGCAGAAGAAGTTGCCCCGCTGCTTTCGCAACATCGTGATGCTATTTTGCTGAACGAAAGCCTTTTTGCAAGAGTGAAAGCGGTTTATGATCAAAAAGAAAGTTTGCAGCTCAATGGCGAACAGGCCCGACTGCTTGAAGAAACTTTTAAGAAATTCGTAAGAGGAGGAGCAAATCTTCAGGAAGATAAAAAAGAGGAATTGAAAAAAGTGAACGAGCAACTCGCAATGCTTGAATTGAAATTCGACAAAAACCTTTTAGCCGAAACAAACAGTTTCAAGCTTGTAATCGACAATGAAAGCGATTTGGCAGGATTGCCCGAAAATGTGATCGGAGCTGCTGCTGAGCAGGCCAAAGCCGATGGAATGGAAGGCAAATGGATTTTCACACTGCAAAAACCGAGTTGGATTCCTTTCGTTACTTATTCCGAAAAACGTGAACTTCGCGAAAAAATATATAAAGCCATTTACAATCGTTGTAACAACGACAACGAGTTTGACAATAAAGCAGTTATCAACCAGTTTGTAAACCTGCGTTTGCAGAAAGCCAATATTCTTGGTTACGAAAGCTGGTCGGCATATGTACTTGATGACAACATGGCAAAAAAACCTGAAAATGTGTATGCTTTATTGCAGAAAATCTTCGATCCGGCAATTAAACGTGCTAAAGAAGAAGTTGCCGATATGCAGAAAATGGTTGACAAAGAAGGCGGGAATTTCAAAATAGAAAGCTGGGACTGGTGGTTTTATGCTGAAAAAGTGCGCAAAGAAAAATTTGATCTCGACGAAGAACAACTTCGCCCTTATTTCGAGCTTACAAATGTTCGTGATGGTGCATTTGCTGTAGCAACCAAACTTTATGGATTGACATTTACTCAATTGGAAAACATGCCGCTTTATCATCCTGAATGCCAGGTTTTTGAAGTAAAAGATGCTGACGGTTCGGAAATTGGGGTGATTTACGTTGACTTTTTCCGCGCGATTCAAAAAAAGGCGGTGCCTGGATGAATAATTATCGCGAACAATATACAACCGCCGACGGCAAAAGTGTACGCCCAGTTGTTTCGCTCACCTGCAACTTTTCGAAACCTGTTGGCGATAAACCTGCACTTTTGAGTTTTGATGAAGTTGAGACTTTTTTCCATGAATTTGGACACGGATTACATGGCCTTTTATCGCAATGTACTTATGTTAGTATTGCCGGAACCAATGTTTCGCGTGACTTTGTTGAACTTCCATCGCAAATTATGGAGCATTGGGCTGCCGAACCCGAAGTGTTGAAAATGTATGCAAAACATTATCAAACCGGCGAAGTTATCCCACAGGAACTGATCGATAAAATGGACAAAGCCGGAAAATTCAACCAGGGTTTTGTTACTTCTGAATTTATTGCAGCTGCTTTCCTTGATATGGATTTTCACACAATTACAAATCAGGGTGACATTGATGTGAATGCCTTTGAAAAAACAGCTTTGGATAAGTTAGGTTTGATAAAGGAAATTATTCCACGTTATCGCCCGACTTATTTTGCACATGCATTTTCCTGGGGTTATTCAAGTGGTTATTATGCATATACATGGGCCGAAGTACTTGATGCCGACGCTTTTAATGCATATAAGGAAACCGGCGATATTTTTAACCAGGATGTAGCCAAATCATTCAGAAAAATATTCTTGAACGCGGGAACAGTGATGAACCAATGAAACTCTACATGAATTTCCGTGGTAAAGAACCGGGCATTGAACCGCTGCTAAAAAACAGGGGGTTGTTATAATAAAAAAGATTTAAGAATTAGATAGACATAAAAAAAGGCTGAAAATTTCAGCCTTTTTTTATGGTGTATTACAACTCAAATGAATCTACTTCACGATAAGCCTGAACCAATCTTTTTTCGCCTTCAATTCTTTCTCCAGAAATGCCATGTTCCATACCAAGAATACCTGTAAAACCTCTGTCGTAAATGTGTTTGAACACATTTTTGTAGTTGATTTCCCCGGTAGTTGGTTCTTTTCGACCCGGGTTATCTCCAATTTGTATGTACCCAATTTCACTCCACGTAAGATCCATATTGGTAATAATATTTCCTTCATTTTTTTGCATATGGTAAATGTCATAAAGGATTTTGCAGGAAGGACTGTTTACTCCTTTACAAATCATGTAGGTTTGTTCCGAAGTCCGTAAATAGAGATCAGGGGAATCGGAAAGAGGTTCGAGCACCATTACCAAACCATGTGGTTCAAGGATTTCAGCGCCTCTGCGAAGAGCATCAATAACATTTCCATCCTGAATGCCAATTGGCAATTTCCGCTCAAAACCACCGGGAACAACTGTCATCCATTTTGCATTAACACGTTTGGCTACGTCAACAGCTCTGCGGCAACCATCCAGAAAAATATCAATATATTCCTGTTTACCTGCAGCCAGCGTATTTGCCATGTTTCCACCTTTTTCAATAACAAAAACTCCCATTGTCATATTAAGGTCGGAAAGTGTTTTACCAATTTTTTCCTGTAATGCTATATCACGTCCCATCATCCCGTTGTCTTCAAAAGCAGTAAAACCCTGGTCGGCCATAAATTTTATCTGGTCTATCGGATCATCTCCTACACTATTTTTAAACATTCCCAAATGCGGGCCATACTTCAATTTGAATTTTGCTTCATTAGAAACAACTGATTCTGCAGCTGAAACACTGTTAATTCCCGCCATTCCGGTAATTGCCAATCCGCTGATTGCAGCACTTCTTAGAAAATTTCTTCTTTCCATGGTTCTGTTGGTTTTAAGTATTTATTTTATTAATGGGCTAATTTAATGAAATGTTGCTGAACTTCGTTTCAGGGAAACAAACTTCTTTTTAAATTCTTTCAAAGGTTCTGTAAACGACTTTTGTTTCCTATCAAAAGAGTTCTTAATTTTATCGGCACGATTTCTAAATCAACTAAAATTAAAAATATGCACAGAAAACTTCGTATGGGAATGGTCGGTGGAGGAACCGATGCTTTTATTGGTGCGGTGCACCGCCTGGCAGCTTTAATGGACAACCAGATTGAACTGGTTTGCGGCTGTTTCAGTATCAACCCTGAAATTTCAAAATCTTCGGGAAAACTCTATTTTATTCCTGAAAACCGTGTTTATGAAACCTATCAGGAAATGTTTGAAAAAGAATCAAAACTTCCTGATGGCGATCGGATGGACTTTGTTTCCATTGTAACACCAAATTTTGTTCATTTCGATCCGGCAATGATGGCTCTGGATAAAGGTTTTAATGTGGTACTCGACAAACCTATGACTTTTACTTTGAATGAAGCAATCAAACTAAAAGAGAAAATTGCCGAAACGGGTTTAACGTTTGCGCTGACACATACCTACTCCGGTTATCCGGCGGTAAAACACGGCAAACAAATGATTGCCGATGGCAAACTTGGCAAAATCCGTAAAGTATTTGTTGAATATCCGCAAGGATGGCTTTCCTCGAAACTGGAAGATACAGGAAATCCACAGGCATCATGGCGAACCGATCCAAAACGGTCGGGAAAGGCGGGTTGCATGGGCGACATTGGTACTCATGCCCATCATTTGGTAGAATACATGACCGGTTTGAAAGTTACCGAATTGTGTGCCGAACTAAACATATTTGTTCCAAACCGATTACTCGATGATGATGGTGCGGCACTGCTTCGTTTCGATAATGGCGCAAAGGGAGTTTTAATGGCAACCCAAATTGCGGCAGGCGAAGAAAATGCAATCCGTATTCGCATTTACGGCGATAAAGGTGGCCTTGACTGGGAACAAATGGAACCAAATACATTAAGAGTTAAATGGCTCGGCCAGCCAATGCAGGTTTTACGTGTTGGCACCAGCCTAGACAGTGCGATTGCGGCACACAACACACGGGTTCCGGGTGGTCACCCTGAAGGATATCTTGAAGCTTTTGCCAATATTTACCGCAATTTCTCATTAACTGTCAGAGCTAAAGCAAACGGCGAAACACCAACACCCGAAATGCTCGATTTCCCGGGCGTTGAGGACGGAATCAGAGGAATGCAGTTTATCGACACAGTGGTTAAAGCCGGATATGATGATGAAATGAAATGGGTAAAATTTGGGGAATAAAAGCCCCCTCTAACTCCCCCGAAGGGGGAGAATCTTGAGAAAGTGGCTTTGAGTCAATATCTCAAATTAAAATAAACAATTATGTAAATAACAATTGTCAATTCTTACTCCCCTCTCCTTTGGAGAGGGGCTGGGGGAGAGGCTTTTTAAACTAAAATATTATGTCACGACCAGTAACACTTTTTACCGGACAATGGGCCGATTTACCCATTGAAACCATCTGCCAAAAAGCACAGGAATTTGGCTATGACGGACTTGAACTCTGCACCTGGGGCGACCACATGGAAATTGCAAAAGCCGACCAGGCCTATTGTGATGCCCGTAAAGCTTTGCTTGCAAAATATGAATTGAAATTATATGCAATTTCTACTCATCTTGACGGGCAGTGTGTGGCAGACAATATAGATGAACGCCACAAAAGCATTGCCAGCGCGCATGTTTGGGGCGATGGCGACCCGGAAGGCGTTCGTCAGCGTGCTGCTGCCGAAATGATTAAAACTGCGAAAGTTGCAAAAATGCTTGGACTCGATACTGTAGTTGGTTTTACCGGAAGCCCAATTTGGCATTTGCTTTATTCGTTTCCTCCTGTACCAAAATCGATGATCGAAAAAGGTTATGCCGACTTTGCCAAACGGTGGATACCAATTCTGGATGAATATCAAAAACTTGGTGTGAAATTCGCGCTTGAGGTACATCCTTCGGAGATTGCGTTCGATATTCATTCAGCGCATTTAACGCTGAAAGCACTGAATAACCACCCGGCTTTTGGATTTAATTTCGATCCCAGTCATTTTGGTTATCAGCATGTTGATTATGTCCGTTTTATTTATGAATTCTCAGATCGTATTTTCCATGTTCACATGAAAGATGCGTACTGGAGCGATGTTCCAATGGGAATCGGCGTTTTTGGCGGACACAGTGAATTTGGAGATAATCGCAGGTATTGGAACTTCCGCAGTTTGGGACGTGGAAAAATCGACTTTGAGAATATCATTCGTGCTTTAAATGATATTGGTTATAAAGGGCCGCTTTCGGTAGAATGGGAAGACAGTGGCATGAACCGCGAAGCAGGTGCCGAAGAAGCATGCGATTTTGTAAGATACTGCGATTTCGAACCTTCGGATGTGGCGTTTGATGATGCGATGCAAAAAGAAAAATAAACATGACTAACAGAAGAACTTTTATTAAAAATTCGACCCTTGTAGTTGCAGGTGTTGCGGTGGCTTCAACAATGCCCATGGCCGCCTGCAAAGGAGCAAACGAAAAATTAGTGTGTGGATTAATCGGTGCCAATGGAATGGGCTGGGCCGATTTAAATGCCTTTTTAAAACAGCCCAATACTGAGTGTGCAGCCATTTGCGATGTTGACGAAAACGTGCTGAACCGCCGTATTGCAGAAGCTGAGAAATTGCAGGGTAAAAAACCAGTGGGTTTTAAAGATTACCGGAAACTGTTGGAAATGCCCGGTATCGATGTTGTAATTATTGGTACTCCAGACCACTGGCACTGTTTGCCAATGGTTGCAGCATGCCAGGCCGGGAAAGATGTATATTGTGAAAAACCGCTGGGGAATTCCATCGAAGAAATAAATATCATGGAACGTGCAGCTGAAAAATACAAAACAGTGGTGCAAGTCGGAATGTGGCAACGCAGTGATCCGCATTGGCGGGATGCAGTTGAATTTGTAAAATCGGGCCAATTGGGTAAAATTCGCACCGTGCGAACCTGGGCATATCAGGGTTGGATGGAACCTGTACCTGTTCAACCTGACGGTGAGGCACCAGCTGGCGTTGATTATGATTTCTGGTTGGGGCCTGCCACAAAAAGGCCATTTAACCCGAATAGATTTCACTTTAATTTCAGGTGGTTTTATGATTATGCCGGTGGTTTAATGACCGACTGGGGTGTACATATTATCGACTACGGATTATTTGGAATGGGCGACCCTGTTCCAAAATCGATAATGGCAATGGGTGGAAAATTTGCCTATACCGACGATGCCTCTGAAACTCCTGACACTTTGCAGGCTTTATACGAATTTGATGGCCACACCATGTTATGGGATCACGGAACCGGAATTGACGGAGGTTATTATGGACGAAATCATGGGGTTGGTTATGTTGGAAATAATGGCACTTTGGTTGTCGATCGTGAGGGTTGGGAAGTAATTCCGGAAAAAAAGAGAGGCAAAGACCTTATGGAGCGTGTTGACTTAATAAAAGGTTCGGGCAAAGGGCTCGATTTGCACATGGCCAATTTTATTGATGGCGTAAAAACCCGCAACCAAAACCTGAATGCCAACATTACTGTTGCGGCAAATACTGCACGTGTGGCACATTTGGGAAATATTGCCCATAGAACAGGGCACCGTTTGTATTGGGATGCCGAAACCCGTCAGATTAAAAATGATGATGAGGCAAACAAATATCTGATTCCGACTTACAGAACTCCCTGGGAGTTACCGAAAGTGTGAGAAATTATTAAATGCAAAGGTGCAAAGCAGTTTTTTATGCTTTGCACCTTTGTGCTTTTGCGCGATTTATTATTTTTAAGTTAAAACCTTCAAAATCAAACTAGCCTAACACAGTTTCTGAACGTTTACTTTTTACATACTGAACCCCAAAAGCTATCAAAACAAAAATAAGTGCAATAAAGTATATGGTTGTTGTTGAACTTTTCAGAAATGAAAAAGTGCTTGTAATTGTAACTGTTTCGTCCGAATAATTGGGATATTGATTTAGCATTGTTATAATCCCTGTATTTTCTAAATAGTCTGAAATTCCTGCTATTAACGGCAAAAAACTAAAATAAAAAAATGGGCTTTTAATTTGATTTAACTTCTTTAATAAAAAGGCAAAAAGCAAGCAATAACCTATGCCAAAAAGTGCGGGAAAAATCAAATCAAGTGGTATCTGATTATATAAATAGGCATCTCTTCCATTTTCACCAAGTGCTGCAAACAAGGTATTAACGTAATAAATATCATATCCTTCAGGCAGCATATCAAGTATTTTCATGCCATTGGCAAATCCTGAAACTTTGGGAATGGTAAAGTCAACATGGAAAAATAAAAGATGGATGATAACACAAAAAAGATCGAAACGGTTCTCCCGTTGCTGAAGGTGTAAATTAGTTTTTTTAGGCTACTGATCATTTCACAACTATATTAAGATTTGAATTAAAATTCTGTTTTTAATTCCATCAACTTCCAGCCCTAAGTAATAAATTTTTTTTAAGTTTTGCAAATTGAAGAACGATAAATCCGCCAACAAAAAACAGTGACATAAATATCATACTATTCCGCATACTTCCGGTAAGCATATCAATCAACCCATAAGAAAATGAACCGATAACAATAGCCAATTTTTCGGTAATATCATAAAAACTGAAAAAGGATGCAGTATCTTTTGTCCCTTCAGGTATTAACTTTGAGTAGGTAGAACGCGATATTGACTGTACCCCTCCCATCACAAAACCAAGCAATCCGGCCAGGCCATAAAATGACATTTTTTCTTTTAGAAAATAGCCTGCAACACAAACGAAAATCCAGATAATCAAAGTTGAACCAATAGCAAATCCATTACCCCTGAATTTTGAAATCAATGCAAAAAAGTAGGCTCCAACAATCGCTACAATTTGCAAAATCAGCACAACAATAATCATTTCATTTCCTGTAATTCCAACAACTTTATCGCCAAACAAAGGCGCAAGCAGCATCACGGTTTGTACACCCATACTGTAAATAAAAAAAGCAGTAAGGAAACGCATCATTACTTTTTTATCCTTTACAACCCGGTAAACTTTTTTCAGCTCTTTTATCCCGTTTCCCAAAATTCCCATGGTAATTTGTTTTCCTGTTGCCCTGTCTTCGAGATAATAAAATGCTATTTGAGCAAAACTCATCCACCACACACCCACAAGTATAAACCCAAACCGGGTAGCGGCACTGCCATTTTCAAATCCAAATAATTCAGCTTTCATGTATAAAACAAGATTGATAACTAGAAGTATAACGCTACCGGCGTAACCCATAGCAAATCCGCGGGCACTAACCCTGTCCATTTTTTCTTCGGTAGCTACCTCGGGTAGAAAAGCATTGTAAAAAACCAATGACCCGGCAAAACCGATACTTGCAAAAATGGTACAGGCAATACCGTATTCAATATTTTCCCCTGTAAAAAAATAGAGCCCGATGCACGACAACGAGCCCAGATATGTGAAAAACTGCATGAACCGCTTTTTTCTTCCACTAAAATCAGCAATTCCTGAAAGTACCGGTGCGAGAAATACAATAACAAGAAATGAAAAGGAAATTGCATAAGAATATAATACTGAATTGACAACCGAAATTCCAAAGAATTGAACTGTGTCGCCACCGAATGCAATATTTGTTGTACTGAGGTAATATATTGGGAAAATTGCGGTGGTAACAATCAGGTTGTAAACCGAATTCGACCAGTCGAAAGAAGCCCAGGCATTTATAAGTCGCGTATTGTTTTTTTCAAGCATCTTAATGAACTTTAAATTGGCAATAATTGGTTATCGTTTTAAAGATGCAATTTTTTTCAATATAAAAATTTCACAGGTTTTGTTGTTTCAAACTTTTATGACAAATTGAAAATTACGATCATCAAGCAATTGTCAACCTGTTTTGGATTTCGTTTAAAAAAATCTACTTTTGGCGTCATTCAATTTTTAAACCGTACGCATGAATCCATTACTTCAAACCGGAACCATAATCGTTGTATTTGCACTTGCATCATATTCAATAGCTATATTTACTGAACAACGCAAAAAGATACTTCGCCGAAGAATTCTCGTTTTTTTGACACTTGGAGTTGCGCTAGATATTACAGCCACTATTCTCATGATACTAGGTTCATCAAAAGGGGGTTTTACACTGCATGGAATTATAGGATATTCATCGTTGGCCGGAATGTTTATTGACGCAGTTTTGATATGGCGTTTGAAAATTAAAAATGGTTCATATTGCCCAGTCCCCAACAACATTCATATTTATTCGCGCTATGCATATATTTGGTGGGTAATCGCATTTGTAACAGGTGGTTTACTTGTGGCATTACGTTAGTAACCCGCAACCCGCAAGTTTTTTAGGTATTGTGAACCTCAAACCCTTTTTGATTTTTGAAATTCCGTTTTCTTTTGATTTGCGCCAGGAACAATCCGGCAACCACAACCAAAATTCCAATAATTTGCTGTCCACCCAATTCTTCTTTCAAAACAAAAAATGAAAGAATTGCCACAAAAACAGGTATTAGATTGATAAATGAATTTGAACGGTTAACGCCAATTTGGCGGATGCTTTGGGTAAAAAACACAAACGCCAGCGTTGATGCAAAAACAGCCAGCAAAATGATGGCACGGAAAGCCTCAGCATGAAAAGGACGTGAAATAAAATCGTTAAAATCAACGATCAGCCAAACGGGAAGAAACAAAACTACTCCGATAATATTTTGGTAGGCAATTATGGAAAGTGTATTGTAACGTGAAACAAGATTCCGCAAAACAAGAGAATAGGCAATCGCAGCAAGTACTGCAATAAATTCAAGGCCAACACCAAGTGGCGATGCATCGAATTGAAAAGAATCGTTTATGACCAGCAAACCCACACCGAAAAATGATAATGCCAATCCTGCAATATTCATCCATTTCAGTCTTTCCTTAAAAAAATACCAAACAAAAACCGGCGAAATCAGCGGGATTGTTGCTACAATTACCGCAGCAACAGTAGAAGAAACATATTTCAAACCATAACTTTCGCCAAGGAAATAGATAAACGGTTCGAAAAAAGCCATGAGAACAAATAGCCGGAAATCCTTTTTTGAAGGTTTTTGCAATCGTTTTAAAAAGGCCGCTATAATTGTAATAAGAACTGCAGCAATTGCCAGTCGAAAAATTACAACAGTTACCGGATTGTAGCCAAGATATGCAATTTTAAACCATATAAAAGAGAAGCTCCAGAAAAATGCAGCCCCGAGCGCTGAACCAAATGCAAGGATTTCTTTGTTTTTCATTTAAAAATTATGACGCGCAATATTAAGGATTAAGTGTTAAAAATCAGTTGTAAAAAACATGAATTGCGACTAAATCATATGATAAGCAAAATGGTTTTAATATTTTTGAACCGAAAAGCAAAAAAAGTAATAAACTAAATTCAAAAAAAATGTCAATTAAAAAATCAGTCTGAAAAATTTATTAGTGGCTCTGGCTGCTGTGATTATGTTGCAGGGATTTGTTTCTTGCAACTCAACAAAGAAACAAGAGCCAGCTGAAGAAAAAAGTGCTGTTGCCGAAAAAGTTTATCGGCCTGCAGTTGTATTCCATTCGGGATAGTATGGCAGTAAATGTTCCCGGAACAATTGCTGCTGTTGGCCAAATGGGTTACAAATTTGTTGAGGCCGCAGGTTATGGAGATGGTAAAATTTACGGGATGGATCCTGTTGAATTTAAAAATTTGTGTGAAAGCAATGGCGTACAATTTCTTGGTGCACATTGCGGACAGGTAGTTCCAACCAAAGAAACCTGGGACCAAACCATGGCATGGTGGGATACTTGTATCGCTGCACATAAAGCAGCCGGAGTTAAATGGATCGTTCAGCCATTTATGGGTGGTACAGCTTATGAAAGCCTCGATGCACTGAAAAGTTACTGTGAATATTTTAATGCAGTTGGCGAAAAATGCAATGCTGCCGGAATACGTTTTGGTTATCACAATCATGATAAAGAGTTTTCAACAGTTTTTGAGGAAAAACCTATTTACGACTGGATGCTCGAATTAACAGACCCTGCAAAAGTGATGTTCGAATTGGACTTATACTGGATTATTGAAGGCGGAAAACAACCTGTTGAATATTTCGAAAAATACCCGGGTCGTTTTGAATTGTGGCACATTAAAGATAAAGCAGAAGTTGGTGCAAGTGGCAACATTGATTTTGCTGCTATTTTTGCCGCAAAAGAAAAAGCCGGTGTAAAATACGGTATCGTGGAAGTTGAAGAATACAATTTCCCTTCACTTGAAAGCAGTCAGAAAAGTTTGGAATTCCTGAAAGCAGCAGATTATGTGAATTTAACAGAATAAGCGAAAATTACATTAATAAAAATGCCGGGGATTTTTGATTCCCGGCATTTTTTTTTTGTGAAATTGAAACCTAACTCACAAAAATTATATTTTTTAAACCACGGTTTTCTTAAATGAGCCCAGATTTTTGATTATCCTATTCCGTGTAAATCAGAGTAATCTGTGGTATTTACAATTCAGAATTTTCCAAACTTAAATGTCAATCCAAAATTAAGACCACGCAAAGCATCAGACTTGGTTTGACTGGAAAGCTCAAGTCCAGTGCGTTTCAAATCAATATTTGAAGTATATCGGTAACTAACCGCCGCAGCCATTCTGAAAAAAGCGGGCAAGGTTAAATTCCAGTTCAACAGCGGGTTCAATTACAAAAAATACGTCGTAGGCATATTCGTATCCTGGATAATTATCGTCCCAGTAATCATAATCGTACATATCAACAAGCGCTACACCGCCAGCTCCGATTAAAACCGGAAAAGACAAATGAACAGGCGATTTGCCTGCAACAATTGGTTCAATTATTAAACCTCCGTAACCACCGGCAAGTGATAAATTGGTTTCGCTATTATTATGATGATAATAATCGTAGTTAAGGTTATTCGCAAAACCATAGCCACCCAAGCCAACAGCAAGTGAATGGTCAAAAATAAAAGCAGCTCGTACACCTGCTACCATAGCATCATAACCTCCGATATTAGAGTAAGCTAAAGATAATGCGCCATAACCACCGTTTGATTTGTTTTTTGTGAAAATTGTCCTCACTTCATCATTTTGATATGAGTCCTGTGCGTTGGCAAATGTAAATGCCAATATAAAAATGATAAATAAAATTGTGTTTTTCATGATATTATAAATTGATTATTAATGACTTATGTTTAAAAATGATATTTAATTGTAAAAGCGAAATCGAACAATTCAAGATCGAAAACCTTTCGCCCAAACAAATCGAAATATGGTTTTGCTTCAATTCCCAAAGAAAGCGGCACTTCAGCAAACATGTATTCAAGTCCCGCCAATCCGTCGATACCGGCAATAAAGTCGGTGTTTGTAACATAATAACTTGAGTTGGTCCTGTAATAACGTGTATTCCATCGCTCGTAACCAACGTGTAAACCGCCACCATAAACAAAGTTTAACTGGTCGGTAAAACTGAACAGGCCAGGCTGATGAAATTCTTTTTGAGCATGAAATACTGCCCCATCCATGCGCGAGCCAAGCAGAAATTTATATGAATTCAATTCATCGGTATAAATTCTGAATTCAACGCCGCTTGTGTAACCTCCTCTAATACCTGCAGCATATCTGAATTCCTGGGAAAAAGCGGTACAGTTTAATATTACAAATGCTGCAAAAAGTATTAACTTTTTCATAACAACGTTTTTAATTTCGATGTACCAATTTGCCTGAACCCGAAATATTTGTTTCGGTTACCGGGTTGCCGGTGTAATAAACATTCCCGCTTCCCGATATTTTGGCTGTAATTAATTTGAGCGCGTTGACCTGCATGTTTCCTGAGCCTGAAATATGCGCGTTGCAATTGTCAACTGTCAGTTCCGAACTATCAATATTCCCTGAACCGCTAATGTTTAACTCAGATTCATTTGAATCGCCTGTTATTATTATCCAGCCCGAACCTGAAATGGAAGCAACTACCAAATCTGCATCAACATCAGCAGAAATTGAACCCGAACCTGACAAGGAAAATTCCATTTCATCGCCTGAAAAATAATCGGCTGTAATACTTCCCGACCCGCTTTGTTTTACGCTGACCAACTGGGGAACAGTAATTAAAACTCTCATCGGCAACCTGTTTCTTACATTGTGCATGCCTTGAATGTCAATCTGCAATGTGTTGTTGCTGACAGAGGTACCAATATACGGAAGTATATTTTCCTCGGCAGTTACAAGAACTTCAAGTTCATCTCCATTAATGATTTGAATGTCAAAATCGCCGGATGATTTAATTTTGTTGAACATAGAAACTGCTCTCTCTTCGGTTGCTTCAACCCCATTCCCACGAATGTTAAATTCTGCGATACAGCTTGTTGCAGCAAATAGCAACAGTGTAAAAAAAGAAAATTGTTTAATTGTTTTCATAACTAAATACTTACTTTAAAAATTAACTGTTTTGTTTCACGGATAAACCATGTTTGTTTATCCTGTTTTGTTTTCTGTAAATCTATTGACAGCAATTTTTTTTGTTGGTTGCAAAATCAATTGAAAAAAATTGAAAAAAGTTGCGTAAATTCAAAAATGAAATGAATTTAATTCTGATTTTTGTTAACCGAAAGTTTTGAAGTATTTAATAATTTGAATCTTACAGGATTTTTTAACCTGAAAAGCGTTGCGATTATTTGGTTCTGTTACGTTTTGATTGGGTAATATTTTTTCAAATTCACAGATAAAAAATACGGTTTTGATTGGTCCGGGAATTAATAATCTGCTAAAGTTTAAATGCCAGGAAAAAGGTTTTTTAGGATTAATGAAACTATTTTACTGACAATTAACCAATAAAAAAATTTTGGGCTCTTATTTTGGTTTGGATTCCATTAATCAATATTCACTTACATTTATTCCACCGCCCGAAGTATTTATAAAGAGTTTTGTGGTTTTCACACTGTTTCCGAAATTTCCTGTCAGTTGCACTTTTTTCTCTTTTTCATCGAGTACTTCTTCGTTTTTAATTGTCATTTTAACCGGAAAATTCACCTCGCTTTTAACATGTGTTATATCAAAACCAAACTCCGATTTTTCGCTAAACCCAAGGTTGATATCCATTGATTTGGATTCGACATAAACCGACTTAAAATCCTGAGCCACTTTTTCGATATCGAGATCTCCGTACTCGGTTTTTAAATTGAGGGTACTGTTTAGTTCAGTGATTCTGTAGTTTGTAAAACTCCCTTTTGCGGTCAGGTTTTCAATCAAATAAATGCGGAATTTGTCGCGTCGTGATTCTGCCTTGATTTCATTGATTTCGGTAATTTCGTACTCCGATGATTTGCTTGTAATTTGCAGTTTGTCGGCTTCTTTGATATAAATTTCGCTGTAATTGCAATCCAAAGTTCCCGATTTCATTTTGTTGATTGTTGCATCACCAAAACTGAGGTTGAGCTTTGTTTTTCCCGAAAAATCATGCGATTTAAGATTTCCGTTCGAAAGGTTAATATCAATATCACCTGAATAATCGCCAATATAAATATCGCCAAACTTGTTTTCCACTTTCAATGGGTTCGATTTTGGCATCCAAACCGTGTAATCGATTTCTATTTTTCCGTCAGTCTGAAAAACCGATTCTTTAAAATTTAAAATTTCTTTTTCAATGCTGCTGCGACTTTCGCCAACTTTTGTGCGTGCAATTATAAAATGCTGGCTGCCGGTAAAATCAACATTAACATCGTCAACCAATTTTTCAAGTTTCGAGAGTTTTTTATCTTCCACCCTAATTTTTATTTCGAAAACCACCGAATCTTTATCCCATGTGTTTATCTTGATTTTCCCGTATTTATTTGTTATTTCAATGCGGGTGTCATTGCCGGCTTTGAAGCGTTTGTTTATCTGTTTCGACTCGGTAAACTGCGCCTTCGCCAACATTGGGATCATTAACACAATCAATCCTGCAAAAACTATTGTTTTTAATCTTTTTCGTTTTATTTTCTTCTAACAATTAATTTGATCCAAAACCTCATCTACCATTTTGAGCCGGTAACGGTTGTTTTCAATCATAGCTTCGATTACTGTTTTTTTCGAAACATTTTCCTGCAAATCGCTTTTCAATACATTATACATCTGTTGCAATTCATTCAAATCCATTTCAACGTCTGCTTTAATATCCGGATACGTTAAATAACATTTTCTTATTTCATCCATTTTCTCATTTACCTGGCTGGCATAAAATGCTTCGGCTTCAATTAGTTCGCGCAATTCAGGGTCGGTTGTCTGTTCAGCAAGTTCGCCTGAATTAAAAATGTTTGTTTTAACTATTACAACCGAGAAAACAGCAACAACGGCCAAAACCGCGGCTACCCGTAAAAAATAGCTGGTAAAAGTTACAATTTTCGTTTTGCGTTTTGGTTTCGATATTTGTTCCCAAACTTTTTCTGAAGGTTCGTACATGTCAAACGCTTCACGATTTGCTTTTATAAATTCTTCCAAATGATCGTTTTTCATCTCATTTCTGTTTTTTGTTCTTTCATAATTTCAACAACGCGGCGTTTTGCGCGCATAAACTGGCTTTTCGAGGTTGACTCGGTAATGTTCAGAATCTGCGAAATTTCGCCATGGTCATACCCTTCCAATAAATAAAGCGAGAAAATAATTCGCCCGCCTTCGGGCAGTTTTTCCATGGCTTTTGTAATTCCGGCCACGGTCAACTGAAATTCTTCTTCGTTGTTTTCATCTATTTCGGGTTTGTCGAATTTGTGCATTTCTTCAAAATATGTAAGTTCCACTTTCCTTTTACTTTTTGCGTTGATGCATGTATTTATTACAATCCTTTTCAACCAGCTGCCAAAACCTGATTCGTAACGGAACGAATCCAGTTTTAAAAAAGCCTGTGTAAAAGCCTCCTGGAGCATGTCTTCCGCTTCCTCTCTGTTGTTCATCATACGGTAGCACACATTAAACATGGCTTTTGAGTACATTTGATATAACCTGTACTTTTGCCTTTCGTCGCCTTTTTTACAGGCATCGATTATGCTTTTATGGTTCTCCCCGTAGTTTTCCAATTTGTTTACTTTCAATTTTAACGACAACAAAAAAAGTAAATGGTTGCAATTGTTTTAATTCATATTCCTTTTTAAGGAATCGCATTTGCAATGAACAAATTTAATTAATGCATCAATTATTGATTTTGAAAAAAATAAAATATTATATTTGCCCCCGCAAAATACGGTGGTTGTAGTTCAGTTGGTTAGAACGTCGGATTGTGGTTCCGAAGGTCGTGGGTTCAAATCCCATCATCCACCCAACCAAAAAGCTTTGAAGAAATTCAAGGCTTTTTTTATGTCGTATTGCTTTTGAAAAATGTTTACCGGTTGAATGAAAGCAGTATATAAATGCCAAGTTTCAATTATTGAGATTCCGGTTTTGAAATCAGATTTCCAAATTAGCAAACAGGATGCATAATTGAATGTTGTTACAATGCAATAATTGCATATTTCTTTAAAACACTTTCAGTCGGGTTGTTTTATGTTTTAGAGGAGTGAATATTAATAATTCTGCCGTTAAATGTTATTCAACCACAATTTCATCGACAAAAACAAAAACTCCCGAATCGGGGACGCGCTGATAATTACATTTTACTTTCAGAAATTTGCAGTTTACTTTTTCAAACTCAACCAGTATTTTTTGCACTTTGATATCCGAAGTTTTGTCGATTGGCAATTGACGATCTGAATGCCAGGTATTCATCGGTTTATAATTTTCCCCGTCATCTGAAACCGAAACTTCAAGACTTTCGGGGAAATAAATGCCGGCGCCTGTTTCTTCGATACAATTAAATCCTACTTCCGAAATTTCAGTAGGTTCATCAAATTCGATAGTTGTAACAAAGTCGTTGTCTAAAATGCCCAGCCATCGCCCGTTTGCCCATTTGGCACCGCCAAAATCGGTATCAACCAGTGTGGATGCGCCATTTGCACTGTATTTTCCCTCAGGTTCGGGATCAACAGTAATTTTTGCGCCGCGTGCTTTATGTAAAACCGCATCCATCGATTCAGGTTCGTTCAGCAGGGTACTGTCGTTTGACGAAATGGCTTTTACAATGGCCGATTTATCCAAAACAAAAGTCCCTGTATATTTAATGCCTGTCTCCGGGGTTGGTTCTGTTCCATCGGTTGTGTAATAAATGTCAGTAATCATTTCCGATTCGAGGGTAACTTCAATATTTTTGGTTTCCTTGTTCAGTTTCAGCAAAATATCGGGACGAAAGCCACTCTTTGCATAATTCACACCCATGGCTTCATACCGCTTAAACAAATCAGCAGCTTTTTTTCTGAAATGTTCCCAGTCGCGTTTACCCGGCGCACGCCAAGCAACTTCCGAAAGAGCAGCCATTCGGGGCATTGTCATATATTCAACCCGATTTGAATCGTACATGTATTCAGTCCAAACATTGGCTTGCACACCCAAAATCAGGGCGCTGTATTCAGGTTCTAAATTTTCGGGGACAGGTTCGTACATATATACTTTTTTCAAAGGTGCATAACCACCAAAAGCTTTAGGTTCGTATTTGCTCAAACTTTGATAATGGTCGAAATA
>JADIYN010000009.1 GCA_016705335.1 Draconibacterium sp.
TAAATCATTATAAAAATGTAACATGCTTTAAATTGGATTTGTTCGTAAAAGTTTTTGAACAAAAAACCTACAACTTTCTTTTTTTCAAACTAATGATAAAAAAATCGATACCGTTTGTTCTCACTTTGAAAAAGTTATTGCAGACAAAAAAATGACTATCCCATTCAATTTTATCGCAAAGTTATTTACGCATTCCGGAAAAGTCAAGGGTGGCTTTCTTGTTTTTTTTTTAAGGCTAAAAGCCACACTTCGTGTAGTCAAAAACCTAAAACCATCTGTAACTTAACATCATAGCACGTTAGGTTTTATGACATTCGCCCTTGACCAGAATCCGGTCTGCTCAATGGTATTCCAGTTCAAAATTAACTGGCGAGCCAGAAGCTAAAATAAGTCCGCAGGGCAGCGGTCAAGAATAATGAAAACGTATAAGAAAATTCTTCCATTAATCACTTTGAAGAAAACCAAGTCTGATTTTCCATGTGTTAAAATTGGCACATCAGCGGATGCAAATGAATTTATCCGCAACTTTTACTCAGATGATCTCGGAATCTTTGAAGTTTTTCATCCTTTTGCTGAATCGAGACAATACTACCATAGGTTATGCAAAGATTTCGCAAGGTGGAAATTGGGAACTGTTATCGATGCCACCATCATTGCCAAGAATCTGCGTGGAAGCTTGGCAAAATCAGTAATCCTTTCTCATAATCATCCTTCAGGAACACTTTTCCCAAGTGAGGGCAGATAAAGTAATTACTAAGAAAATAGCTGAAGCTTTAAAGTTTTCGATTGTTCCGTTTTTGATCATATCATTCTCACGGAAGAATCTATTACTCTTTTGCTGATGATGGTTTGATATAAAAAAAGCCCTACAGGCTTTTTAATTATTTATATCTCCCCAAAAATAATTTGGGCTCTATCACCAAAAATGACAATTCAAAACAAGTTAGTTTTTAATTCTTTAGTACATTAGATATTAAGATTATTACTACCAAAACCTAATGCTTTTAATGAAATAAAGTTAAAAGAGGTGATAGAAAAATCAATCTTTTACTATACATGTTCAATGTTTCAGCTACAGACATAACAGTTAAATAACTAAAATCCATGTTTACATTTAACTATTTTAATAAAATTGGGATTATTTATTTGCCCAATTATATTGTCAAAACTTCTCTACTTCCAGGAATAGGGAAGAATCTTTTATTAATTCATTTGTTTCTGTAAAGTTCCTCATTGTCTATATTTGAGCTCCATATCGGTTGAGGTTGGTAAATAATACTTGGAAATTTGTACAATCAAAAGACATTCAGACATTTTTTTTTTTCTGAATAATTTTGCAATCATAATGACTCTTTTAAATACAACTACAATAATGCAGACCTTGTCTGCATTATTATCTAAACTTGTGCCAGTTAGTAGAAAGGAGACTTGTATTGTAAGCAAACATTTCGGTCTCCCCTCTTTATCCATTTTAAACTTAATTGTGCCATTTGTCCTGTATATGACACCATTTGTCCAGAGCAAAACCAAATTTTCTTTAAAGAGAATGCCTACCTTTGAAAAGGCATACAGAGGCTACGATGTAAGGGGTTGGTTTCTTAAATAAAATCAGATTAGCACAATATAATTACACAGAACTAAATAAATAACAAAAGTAACTCTGTTACAAATTGTGTCTTTTCATTTGTATTTGGGTGCTCATAAACTTCATCACAGCCTCGTAATCTACAACCAAAAGTTCGACACCTTTCCGCTTAGGGTCACATCTTAATAAAACACAAGTTAAGCCTTTCTATGAAAGGCTTTTTTTATGTTCTAACTGCTGTAAATCTTATGTCAAATAATCAGCAATATGCATTAATAATTTGCCTCTGTTTATATTCGAACACAAATGAACGGTTTTATGATTGCTCATTCTCAACATATTTCTCCAGATAGGGAGAATCTGGGTTGAGCTTGCGTTCGTGCTCCCTGAGAACTTCAACAAGATAGAGGCACAGTTTCCGGTAGTTTATTCCATCAGGATTATTTTCTTCGTCATAAAAAGCAACTGTTCGAGACCAGTGACTTTGCCTCTTCTGCTATGTATCCGATTTCCCACTTATCCGGTTCAAAAGGACGGGTATATTTTGGGGCTGCAGTTGCATTATCTTGCCAAAATCATCCTGTAAAGGGGTTATGTTTCTTTTGTCTTTCCGTGTTGAGTTATCCCAACCAATTTCACCTGTTGCAGTATTGTATTGTACATTTTTTTTATCGCCGATATTTCTAAGACTTGTTGCAAACAATGTTGTTGTTCGAACTCCCGCACATTCTAATCTGTTTGATTTTAAATTACCCGAAATATCGGCTCCTACAGCAGTATTGTAGCAAACTCACCAATAACAGATTTCATACGGGTGAACTGAACGACATTTGCTTTTAAATCACCGCAGGTGAGCGAGCCATTGACATGTAATTTTGACGAAGGTGTTGAGGTTCCGATCCCTACATTTCCATTCCCCTGAATAGTTAATATCTCAAGCGCATTATCACCAGCCCTGTCTAGAAACGCATATTTAGCCTGAGGATTGCCGATATTAAAATAGAAATGACCTGCTGTTACTCCCATTCCGTAATATGAGGTTCCTTCATTATTCTGATAAAGTGCGAGCTTCAATTTGTTTAATGAAGGGCCTAAAGATAATTTGGCAATTGGAGCATCTACACCAATTCCTACATTGCCTTCGAAATACCTTTTTGTATCATCCAATAAACCGTTCCACTTTTCCTTATCCAACAGTTCACTCTCCTTAATTTTCAATTCTTCAAAATTTATCATCGCTTTTTATTTATTGTTTATTTCTAATTCTTACCAGCATCTAACCAATTAAAACTTTATCGCTTTCCTCAATTTCCGAAGGCAAAACCTGCCAATCTCTTTGTTCTTCCTTTGGCCAGTGTGTCAGCAAATAATCTTTTGCCCCTGAATAACTGTTGAAATACTGTTCTTTTAATTGTGAAGGAATATCAGTGCTTCTTTCGACAATATTTTATAGACTTTCCTTTTCGGTCCGGGTACCTGGTCAACACCAAATAATTCCTCCGGCCGGGCAAAATCTATTCGCTTTTTTATTCCACTAAAGTTTATCATTCGTTCTCCCTGCCAGTTGTCAGTATTTTGTGTTTTAATACTTTCCTTTTCCTCTAAAATGATATCTTCAAAATCATTTGGAGTAGATTGAATATCATTTGCCGGAATATCAAACAATTCACCCGGTGCCACTTTAATACCTGCAGTCATCAGGTCAAAATCGGGTGTTGACAATTTTTCATCATCCGTTAAATCCTCAAAATGGCCACGCGAAAATAATCCTGTAAAGGTGGCTGAGTTTTAGCTTCCACAGGTTGTCCATTACCAAATGTATAGTCCGAGATCCTGTAACTTGTTTTCACCTCAACAGTTTTATTTCCCATTTTCCCGATGGTTGTGTTTAAGGGAATCAGGTTTTGCCGCAGTTCAAGAAAACTGGCAGGATGAATAAATACTGGTCTTGTTTTCTGCTTCTCCAAGACTTCGAAACGAAACTGCCCCGTTGAATCCATCCGGGATTTTAGCAGTCAGTTGCCGGTTTGCTGCAACTGAGATCTTAGTTTTCAAGTAATTCATCGGGTTTAATAAATACAGGAGCAATCTTTTGTTTTCACCCCAGCTAATATTGAATTTAACTTTCAAGGAGAAGAATAACACCTTAATTTTAGCATATCCCTGTGCACGCCAGGGCTCAGGACCGCTGAGTAAAAACTCAAGATCAACCCCGAAGAAGGAACGGCCACGGTATGAAACTTCAACACTAATCCGGATATCAGTTTCAAAATAGAACGGATCAAACTGAAACAGGGCATTAAATCCTAAAAAGCCGTACACCCTTATATTTCCTTTTTTAATCACCAATTCTGCACTAAACCAACCTGGTAAAGAGTTTGATGTGATTGCGGTATAATTCTCAGGTTAACCGAGTATCTTCACTTTCTTTTAATAAGGCTGTAACCACAGGCACATCGGGAACTTTCGGGTTTTTACGATCGCGGTGATATCCGCCCACGGATAAAAGAAATTGCGGATTGCTACCCCAATCCAACATAAAAACAAAGCCACCGGTCAGCACAACTTCAACTAAATTCGAAGCGCGAAGCCTGCCTTCAATCAGGATATATGAGGCAGCAAAATTAAAATCTCCAAAAATATCAATATGAATTTCCCCAAGGCGTTTTTTCGCATCCTTGTCAGGCAGGTAAATGCCTAGGCTACCAAGTAAAATAAGTCTTCCGGCAAATGGGAATTCAAGCAGAAACCCTAAATCAATTTCAATAAATGTTGGCGAACCATAACCAATTTTAAAGAATGGCGCCACCACATAATGTTTTTTTTGCGGAGGAAAAACAGCTCTTAAATCACTGATTATTTTTGAAGCATTCTGTATAACATTCTCCGGAAACATGATCGATTTCATCGCACCGTTTTGAATCCGCTCCCTTAAAATGTCCACTTTCATTGTCCGGTAAATTCCAACAATACCTCCCACGGCATTTAGTGTAAATCCAAATGCCAAAGGAATTGGCGGATTAAATGAAACGCTGATACTGACAAGCATCGAGAATCCCTTTTCACCATTTGGCAAAAGGGTATTTATCAAACCAATCGCTATAATTCCGATTGCGCGTTTTTCGAGTGCCAGTTTTAAATCCAGAACACCTGCATAACGATGATTATCGAAATCAAGTTCAAGAAATCCTCCGCCTGTAATTATTTCAGAATCTATTCTGAGACCCACTCCATTGGGTGGTGTAAATCCAAAAGAGAAATCGGTTGTTCCCAAATCTCCTTCACGATTTGGTGTAGAAACAGCAATTCCCAATCCGGTGTTTTCCACCTTTACAATAACAGGACCCAATTTTGAAGAAAATGTCGAAAGTACTTTTAAATAACCTCCCAGTACACCATCTTTTGTTATTGGTCCGTAATCCCATTTAACATTATCAAAATAAAGTAGATCCAAATCTTTATGAATTGGAATAAGCAACTGATAAGGCTGATTTTCTAAAGTCTTGCTTTCTCCGTTTGTTTTGTTTTCTGATTCAGGTTGTGGAAGAGCTGAAGGTTCAACAGATCGTAATGTTGCAGGTTCAGATTCTTTCTTTTCATCTTTACCATCATCCAAAATATCTTTTAACAGGTCGATATTATGATCGAAATAAAATCCCTTTTTCCGGGTAAAACCAGCTGAAACGGTGAATTTTAAAGGCACATCGCCCGAAGGCATAATCTCATTTAAAAACCCGTCTCCTTCACCACCTGACAAAACAATTGCATTGTCTTTCAAACCTATTTCAATTCCTGCATCTTGCTTGCTTAAAAATGCCGAGATTTTTATTTTGCCAACTGCTAAACGTGTCCCCGATTCATCCGGAATATTATAAGAGGCTCCGGTTTTCGGATCGGCTTTTCTTTTGAGCGCTAATTCCAGCTTTATATCTCCCAACACATTCGCATCCGGCAACCGTCCGGCATAAATATCAAGTACATCACCAGTTGTAGTTTTAATTTTGAATTCCCAGTTGTCATTTATATCGTATGTGTAACTTACTTCTCCGTTTAGCGAAATAAAAAGTCCGCCCAGTGATTCAATCTTCACCGTGGAATCTTTATTGAAATAATCGGAAACTTCTTCATCGGCGACAAAAAATAACGTGCCACCCAATCGTTTGTCAAATTCACTTTTTTCTTTTTCAGGAAGTTTAAGGTCAAAAGAAAAGGCACGTTCCGAAACCAGGTCCGACCAATTACCTCTTTTCCATTGTTCGATGGCTATATTGAATAATTCAACAATCTTTTTTTCAATTTCAGAAGGTTGTGGTTTTACAATCACCGCTTCTATCTTTTCCCAGGCTTTTAATTTGTCTTCATCAATTGGAAAATCAGTACTATGCTCTTTTCTGATTTTATAAAGCAAATGGTCTCCCTGAAATGAATTTTTCAGTTCATCCATGTGTTCTGGTGACCATTTTTTAGGTGGGATATCCCATCCATAAAGAAACCGGCTTTCAGGTAAACGGCTTTCCATAAAATCAAAAAACATTGCCAAAACAACCATCAATTCTGACCAGTTTTCAGCATCTTCCAAGGTATCCAGATTACTGATGCTACCATAAACTTTTCCAATTTTATCAGGAAAACTTTTGACATATCTAATTGGGTGAGTGATTAACTCCCACAAATTCTCAATCAGAAAAGTTGGTCCTTTTGTAATTATATTGTAAGTAACATCAGGCGTCCCCTGCCCTTTTACAGCACTTTGACCAGTAACACCTGACTCTACCAAAAAACCGGATAACTGGGCAATCCAATAAAATCCCGGATGATGGAGACGCGCATAATTTGTACTCATCACTTCAAAAAACCGCCAGAGTAAAGTATGTATATCCTGAGGGTTTTCAGTAGGATTATCAAGAATAGCCTTAATAAACTCTTTTGTGGCTGTGTAAAGTATTTTTACGTCATTAACCGCGCTTTGAAAAGCCAAATCGTCAGGATTAACAGATTTTCGGTACTGGTCAATATTGTTTACAGATTCTTCGGGAATCTGTAGTTTTACATCTTTATCCGGATTCAAACCTAAATTTAATAAGGTGTCACGCCGTACCTGATCATCCTCCATCTTTTCTTTTAACCAAAGAAAAAATTCACCTATTTTCCCGATAACTGACTGTAAAAAACCAGGTTCATTAGCCATAATATTCAACTTTTAGAATGAGGTAACACCGGTGCTTTTTCAGCTTCAGAAGCTTCCAAAGGAATTTTGTGAAGCGTATAAATTTCAATTTTCTGTGTAGTGCCCGGTTTTCCATCCAAAGGAGCAGCATACAGAGAATGAATTACATGCAGAGGTTCATTTGTGGGTTTTTCGAACGTAACCAACCCAACATTTGATTTGAACAAAATCTGGCGGGTATAATTTACCTTTTTGGCCTGCGCAATGTGCCGGCTGGCAATTTTCTGAAGGTTTTTCATCACATCATCAGTCTCTTCCAATGTGTCAACCCGTGCCGGAGACGGCCTGTCACTTTCAATCCGGCTGTCAGTTACGTTTTCTATTCTCCATGACCAATCCGGATCGCGGCCAAATTTTGTACCGGCAGGCCATCCGTTCACAGGTATAATGACAGGGCTTTTTTTCAGCTTATCGTTAAGGAATGACACTTTCGTGTTGTCGGGAAAGTCAAGCGGATCAGGATTAATTTTATGATTGAGCCAACCCAAACGTTCTGCTCTTAAATTTTGTCGAATTATTTTTTGTGCGACTAAAAAATGCTGGCTGGCATTGCGGATATAACTGGGCATAATATTTCGAAATCCGCTTGAAGTTAACTGTGCAAAACATGCAGTTGCTTTGGCGTTACCCTTTGTCCAGTAGGCTAAGCGCTGACTCGATCCGTAGTGCACATCTCCCGATAGAAAAATTACTTTTTTAAATGGAGCCAGTCGTTTAAGCAGCTCTTCCTGCGAAACCGGATCAAAAGTCCAGGCTTCAATGGCATCGGGATTTGTACCTTTCATCCCCGATTTCACTTCATCACCTTCTTTAAAATATTCTTTCAGATCGAAAACTTTATAAGCCAGAGGTGCGATAAGTTCATCCAATAAAGAGGGTCCCAAAACCGGTAACGGAGCAATCACAAAACAAACCTCATCGTCTTTTGGTGTTGGGTTTTCAGGAATAAGATCGGTCATTCCATTGAAGGACAGATTCCCCGGCGCCCCCTGAAAATCAACGAAAGACCGGCGGGTTCGGTTATCAATTACCAATATTTTGTGTTTGGCTCCATCATAAGTAAAATGCCATTTTATCAACGGACTTCTGTTATCGGGAAGTTGCTGCCTTCCGCCTGCAGAACCCGCTACCCTGTGCTGAAAATCAAGCCCAAACAGGAAATCAACGTGATCTTCCATTGCAGCGACATCCACATTTTCTCCCGAAAATAACTGTGTAATCTGATTTAAAAGGTGAGCATGAGGATTCCCCAAAACTTTCAGAATTTCATCATCGCTACCCACATTTTTTTTATACTTCCGAATGATAAACTCATCTTTATTCTCTGAATTTGTCAACAACCATTCCCCTGTATGCAATAATTTCACAATTGCTTTTTCACTGTCAAGCGTTATCCCTTTTTCGGTAAATGCCGATTTTAGTGTTTCTGTAAATTGTTCAGTGTTCAGCTCTTCAGCTAAAGCAGTATCCAATTCAAAAAAATGACCAACCCTGTTGTATTTGTCAGCCCGGTTTCCCCAATCCTGAAAAAGTGCGTATGCCATCATTGCATTTCTTACGATAGTTTTCCCAAGCGGTGAGGTAAAAACACGGTCGCGCCAAGCCGGGTTCAGGTTCCAGTCATCGGTAACATCGTGGTCGTCAAAAATCATAAATGTTGAAATATTGGCCATCGCCCTTCGCACCTTTGGCATTGTTTGTTTAAGAATTTTCAGATTATCCTTTGTTTAGAAGCTGAACTATTTAGAAAATTTATCAGGGCACTTCCCGCCTGGCTTTTTTGATCTGCTGTTCCCATTCCTGAGAGTAGCGTTCTGAGAATTTCCTTATCAGAAATTCCGAATAGAAAATCAAGGCATTTTTTCATGATTGCATCTTCAAACAGCGCTTTTTTCCCTGATCTTTCATCAAATAAATTCTGTCTGAAAATCGCCCCATAATTTTCCGGAGTAACTATTATTTCGTTAAAAACCTCTTCAAAGCTTTTCATTGTATCGACATCTTCAGGCCAGGAAACATCGGACCAAACCGATAAATACATGCCCGCAAATTCTCCAAAAGAAATTAAATGACTGGCAGTGTCGCCTGTGGTAAACCGGGCTTCAGAATCAATTAATCGTCTGCGAAGAAAAGCTGGAAAATGGCTTGAATCAGCGAGCCACCTTTTCGTTTTAGTTTCCGGATCTTCCCATTCGGTTGGCAGCGTTTCCTTATTTTCAAGAATTTGGTTCCCCAATCCGGTCAGATGGTGCAAAAGCGATCCTACCACTGAATCAGCATAAATCTGGTCACCCGAAAAAAACAGTTGCTGTGGACGTTTTGCCGGATCAGACAGATTTTCTTTTATTAAATCATCAACAAAGGATAACGCGTCCTCAAAGTTGTTGTCATTATTTCGGCACGAACCATGAAGAATTTTAAGGTCCTCGATCTTGTCAGCAGGTAATGCGAATCCGGGCAACTGGTCAATCTGATAGCTAATTGTTGTATTTCCATTAGTATCTGAATTACTCAGTAAATCAAGGGTTTTAAAATCTCTGGATTCATTATCTGCTGTGGTAAATTTGAGATTGTATGAATAAAGCTGACCCCAATGCAATTGTTTATCGCTTGAAAGTGCAAGTCGCACGACAGTTATGTGCAGAAATTTACCGATTTGTGTAGTATCCTGAGAAACACTGTCAATTGGCGGCTCGTCAATTTTCCCTTCATTGTTGAAAGCAATCATGCCATTCCAAACCGTCAGTTCAATTTTGGCGGCAGTTTTCAACGCAATCCAAATGGATACTTCATCCTGCGCAACCCTTCTTACAATCGGTCCACATAATATATCGGTTTTACTTAATGCCATCAGTTTATTCTTTTTCCAGTTTCAATTATCCGGGCAACATTTTCTTTAATTCAATGGCAGCCCTCACCTGTTTCTGCACCATTACTTTGCTAATGAATGCCGCATTGTTCCAATTCTGCGTAAAAATGGCGGGTTGAATTCCATCCAAATACCCCTCGGTTGGAAGTTCAGGAAAATGTTGCCAGCTAAAATCATTTTCGCCTGTTCCGGGGACTGAATTTTCCGGTGTTTCATCTAGGCCAAACCGCAGTTCAGTCATTCGCTCTTCAAAAATTACGAAGTAATCTGCGGATTCTTCCTTTTTTATCGGAAAGCCAAGAAACACAATATCAGGAGGCATTTCACCCTCAAAAACAGGATGAGTTCGTTCTGCACTTTGGGTTAAATCAGGTTTTCCATTCGTTTTTTTAACCAGGTAGATAAGTGTATTGCTGAATTTTTGAAGCAATTCTCCCCTTATTAACAGCACCATTTGATTTTGATCTTCCTGTTGATTATTCAATTTACCGGGCACAGGATTATCACCCAACCGGTTCTCTTTTTTCCAGTTTGAAAGCTTGTCAATATCTTTGTCTTCATCGCGCGTAAGCAGCCACTTTTCAATTGCATTTTCATATGCATCAGCTATTTCCTTCACTATATCACTTGGTGCGGCAACAAGGTAAGCTGCTTCTATTCTTTGAAATGTATTAAATTCGTCTCCGTACTTTTTCTGAATTTGTTCAAGTAATTTTAAACCTATCTCAGTTTTTCTAAACTGTTCCTTTTCATTGTCATCCACTGAATAAATTGAAGTATCCCAGAAACTTCTGAAATAACTTCCCCGATGGTCAGTTGGAAATTCTCTCCATAACAATTCCGACGCCATTTCATGATTTAAACCCACCATGAAAGCTTCAATAAAACGGCGGTTGGTTTGTAAAAGTCCTACCGTGTTTTGCGGCACATTTTCCAATCCGGGCAAAATATAATCCTGCGACATCGACCTTAAAAAGTGGTACATCGGACGGTGAAACTCAGGATACCATTTTACAGGGTGTAATTCATCCTCCGCTACATTTTGAGTGACTTCGGTTTTTTCAATATTTCTGAAATTGGCAACCCTGCTTTTAATCATCGATTCAATCGTTTTTTTGGGGTTCAACGCTAAAATCGTTTTATCAACAACATCTGAAAAAGTTTTATCAACCGGTTCGGCAACTGTGATTACAGGCGTAGGGCTAACTGTAATTACAGAAGTAGGCCTAACTGTAATTACAGGAGTAGCGGCAACTTTTGTAAATGAATCTTTCAATCCGCTCACCTTAAAACTCAAATTAACCAAACGTGAATTTACAATTGGCTTGAATTCGGGTTTCACCTCAGTTTTCTTTACTTTGAAGAGGAATTTCTGTGTTTTTACATTTGTAAGTTTATTTGTAATTGTGCTGCTATTCAGAAATGCACCGATGGTTTTATCTGGTTCAAAAGCGATTTTATTTTTTAGAGGTAAAGCCATTTTAAAAACATTATTCGGCTTCATCTTTTCAAGGCGTTTAAACATTTGACCGGATATTTCACGGCCAAACCTGCCAAGATTGAGTTCCTGATTTACTTTTTGCACTTTACTCAACTGTTCCCAGGCGGCTTTCATCAGGTTTTCCTGGTTTTCTTTTACAAACTGTACTCCCAATCCGGCTGCTGCCCGGTGACGAAAATCAAGATTTAATTCTTCAAGCCAAAGGTTTTTGTTTTGCGTTTCACTCCCAATGGGTTTTCCCTGCATTGAAGCATACCATTCACCATAAACAGGTGGAGTTACCCTTAATTTTGTTTCAGTTTCACCATTTTCGTTTTGAATTTTCTGTTCCCGTTTATTTAATATTCCGGCCAAAGATTCCTGTTTCTTTTTGCTGAGCTCAATATTTTCACTGTCATTTGAAATATCCATGCCCCAAGGCTGGACAGTTGTATCCAAAGATTTAAGCGCGGCTTCCATCTGCAATTCCAGCCCGTTTTCCTCCAGCATTCCATAACCCGGATTGTGGCAATCGATGGTACGGAGTCCCATGTTTTCCAAATCGCGGGGTTTTAATTTGCGTACAAGATTTTCGAAATCGCCACCGGTTCCAGTGCTAAATTCCCAATCGAAATAATAAGGAATGATATTGCCTGCTCCATTCGCCGGAGTTTCCCATGTTAGCAACGTTCTTTCCTGTGTTTCATTGATATTGCCCATTGCAGCCTCAGCGCCAATTTTAAACGCCGGTACCAAAAAAGCATGATACTTTGTCTGTTTTTTTAATTTGCGCGGGCACAACAAACGACAAACTGCTTTTTGGGGTGTCAGTTTTATCCCATTTACAACTTGCTCAGGTGAAACCTCTTTAATCTCCAGTTTGTGCACATGCGCCCACCGCCATGATTCTTTTAAATCGGGCAAAACTGCATTTGGTTTTAGCTGAATTTGTGGCGGAAGTTCTTTTCTTGAATTTTGTATTTTCTCAAATTCTCCAACTTCCTTATCTCCATTCCCGGTTTTTAAAACAATGAGCGCCAACCAGGGAATCCAGTTTTTATCATCATTTTGCAGGCTGCTGAACCGCCACAAAAAATCAGGTTCTGAAAATTCAATAAACGGAATAAGAGAACTTTCAAAATTATTTGTGTTGGGTGAAGGAGCCTTGCGTGAAATAATATTCTCATTTATTCCCAATATATCACCCGGCCCCAGAAGGGTAATATTTTTTTCGACAATTCCTGAGTTAACCGGATTATCAGAAATATCATTAGCTGTAACCGTAAGTTTTACAGGTACAACCAATCGTTGCCCCGACACAGTTTTGTGCTCTGCCAGGGTTGTTAAACCCTGCCTCATGTAAGGCAAAAAATAATTTATTCGTTGTGCCATTTTACAGCATCTTAATTTTCATTTCGTTTATCCTTAAAACAGCAGTTGGTCAAATTTTAGCCCGCTGCTTCCTTCTCCTTTACCTGCAAGTACTTTTCTGCCTAACCAAATATAGGTTTTGCCATCAGTTCCCCTAACCCTTTGTCTTGTCAGTTGTACACGAACACCGGCGCGGGGAATGGCTTCTTCTCTGATTGTCAGCAAGTCGTTTTGAGCCAGCACGGAAAGCGGATCAATATCCACAGGTTCAGCATCTGCTTCATTTCGCATCATTACAGCCCGGCGCAATTCGATATTAGTATCACTATTCTCGATATGAAAAGGCAAATAAGGAATCCAGTTGGTTGGAACCTGCGTTGCCAGCCGAAACTGAGGAATAGTAGTTTCTCTTTCTTCAGGATTTGTAAAGGGACCGTTTAGTTCCAAATGTAGATCATAACCGTTGATAGGCTTTCCCAATTCGTTACAAACTGTTTTTTCAATTCCCCAAACCATATTGGCATATTCATCCCTCATGAAAAGAATTTCTTCAATTGGTCGCGATTCCTGGCGATACGTTGTAACAGGCGGCAGATAAAGAAATTGCTCCTCTTTCCTGTAGAATTCCTGGTTGCTTTTTTCTCGCTCCCTTAACATATCCGAAGGTCTGATTTTGAATGCATCCCAAACTTTTAACGGATTGGCATCCAAAAACTGACCAGTATTTTTATCATTATTAATTATGGTTGTTATCCCGAATACATCTTTAACGGTGATGCGGTTAATCCAGCAAATTTCTCCCTGTTCCATTTCAAAAGGAATTGTAAACCAGTCGTTATCAGAAACAATTGAAAAATCGATGATCATCAGTTTAACAAGGTCAGCCTGATCGACTTCCATTCCAGATAAATCAAGTTTACTGTCTTCAAAAGCATACAATCGTTTGTCGGGCATGGCAGCAAAAGATACTCTTACTGGCATAAAAACATCTGAATCGGCTGTATTTTCTGAAGGATCAATACCAATTTTTGAGTTATCAAAAGAAAACCAGTCAAGATTTCCACTTTGATAATCAGGTGCGTTCAGTTCAATACTCTTTTCACCATGCACATTAAATTTATGAACCAGGTTTGTTGATTGCCACGAAGATTCATCTCCAGCAGGCAAATAAAGTTGCTGATACCAATTTTTAAGCTTATTGGCTGCGGTTTCCAGCGGGGTAAAATCACCTGTTGGAAATTCATTTTTTTGAATTTTCTCCCACAAACTTCCACCGTTAATCACATTTCCGGTCATCAGGTTAAAAAACCGCTGTGATTTCTGATCGGGTTTTCCATTCAGCATTAATGGAAATTCAGTTCTGAGTTTATTTATAAGATCTTCTGATTCACTTCGTGAAAAATTTGCTTTAATGATTTCTTCAAATTTTTGTCCTATCCGAACTTTATCACGCAAATTAACAGGTTGAATTTCCATCGCTTCAACCCGGGCTTCTAATGGAACATTTCCAATTTCCTTTTTTGATTCCTTATTCAGAAAAGAATAGAAGTTAAGCATCTCTTTCCTGAAGTTGGCATGTGCACCAATTGGCGAGCCGTTATCTTCACCTTTAAATTCGCCAAACTGCCATTGCCGACCGAGCATCCACAACGGATCAGCAGTTCGCATTTCAAGTCCCGATTCATCATCACCATTTCTTGACCGGCCTTCCAACCGGAATTGTGGTATAAAACCCAATGTTCCCTGTTCAACAGGAAACAAATTTCGTTTTATTTTAAAGTACAAACTCATACCTCTTTTTACTTGTTTCCGGGAATATTGAACCAATAAGTCATTGGCAAAATGTATCCGTATTCCTGAATCACTTCCAGGTCCACCATTCTTATTTTATATAAATCCATGGTGTCATAAAGTATATCCCTGAGATCATCTTCCGACCAGAAGAAATTGCTCTCCTGCCCTGCTTTGGGATGAACGGCAAGCAAAATCGCCTGTGGAGGTTCATTGTTCGGAATATTGTAATTAAAACTTAATCCTGTATTCATTTTTTTATCAGGAATGTGCTCTGAAAATTCTTCTACCACCAAGCCAAAAACCGGATTTTCCAACACTATTTTTTCAGGTGCATATAAAACTGTGCTTTCACAACCTTCAGGATAATACTTTCCGTCCGGCAAGGGGAAAGTTTCACCACTGTTGGAATCTTTGTAAATTGGTTGTGAGTTGAATTGTTTTTCAAGCAATAAATCAATTTCGTGTTTAGACAGCGCAACCCACGGGTATTGCAACAAAGTTGGCATTTGAACTACTGTATAATTATTTTTTGCAGTTAATCCCATGGTTTGATTCCACACCTTATTAACCATCAGCCAATCTTCGAAAATTTCCGAATTTTCATAAATCTGTGCAACGCCCTGTACCCAGTTTTTAATTCGTTCCTGTCCCCACACCTGCTCCGTATCATTATCCGCCGAATCCCCAACCAGCATTTGTTGTTTATTACTGTTTATTGTTTCAATAAATTTTGCTGATCCAACTGCAGGAGGTAAAAGAATAAATACCTCGCCGAAAAGGATTTTTGCGACTTGTTGCAACAACTCAAAAGCCTTGTAAAAATTACCTTCAGAATCGTATTTTGCAAACAAGACTTCCACAGAACTTATTTTTGCTTCAATTACATTTTTCAATTTAACTGTATCTGGCGGAGTGTTTTCAAGAAAAGCTGTTTTAGCCGATTCAAAGTCGAGATTTGCCAAAAATTGCAATGCGTTTTTTTGTGACAAATCAGCACTTGACAATTCTTTTAATCGCCCTGTAAGTGCCTGTAAACGATTACTTTTTATCTCATCCAACAATTTTCTGTCATATTGAACTGTTTCACTTTCCATCGTTAAATCATCCGATTTTAAATACCGGCATTTACCAAGCAAAGATTTGGCAGTTCGCGCAACTTCAAGCGCCTGATTTAGTGATCTCCCATTTGCAGAATTGGAATCAGTTATCACATATTTTGTATCTCCCGGTAAATTTTCCAACAGTTCCTGAGCAGCATTTCTAATCCTTAATTCAAGCTCGCCTGCCCCATCAGAAACCGGGTCTTCACTTAAATACAAAAAATCGAGGTAACTAATTTTCAAATCAGCCAAAGTAATTTCTGCTGAATCTGCTAAACTGTCATCCTGTATATTTCGAAATTCTACCAGGCAGGTTATTTTATCCATTGGCCCAATGTTATCCTTCAGCCATTTTTCAAGATTTGGCTCTGCAAAAGCCCGTGTATTTTCGACAGTAATTTGTTCCGTATTGGACTGAAAAACCATCACCAGTTTATGTTTGATTCCTGTACCGGGGATTTTTGTTTTCAGAGATTCAATAACAGGAGGTTCAATTTCTCCTTTTGTAGCATCAATTGCAGCGGCGGCTTGGGTTAAATTCCCTTGTGTTAACTGGTAACCAGCTTCATAAAAAAGTGTATCCAGACTGGCATCCATCGTATCTTCCAGCTTTTCAATCTGACTTTTTACCTGTTCTTTTACAAGAGTATTTATCTCAGCCGGAAGGGTTTCCTTATTTTTAATTGCTTTTAAACCGTCAATTACACTCAAATTCACAAAACCGGTTGAATCTCCTGTTACATTTTCATAAAGCGGAAATTTTTCACGAAGTGTATAGATTTCCTCATGCAGATTATTTTCGTGAAGATGGCGTTCCAGTTGGTAGCCTAAAAGTGCCTCCAGTTGCTGTCCCTGCCGTATTCCTTCAAGTAAAAACCGGCCTTTTTGTATGCGATCGGAAGTAAGGTTTACAGTAAACGGATTGCTTTGTTCTTCATCTTTATGAGACAAAAAGGAGTTTTTAAAAACAGAAGAAGCAATGGTTTGTGCTATACCGGGCGTATGAATAATTCCGCCGGCTTCGCGATAAATATCAGTAAGTGATTCAGGATTTACAGGAGTTGCATCTTTTTCAAGGTCTTCAACCCAGCCATATATACCAAAATAAATCCCTTTTTCATGATCAGGATTGCTTCTTATTTCTTCAATTTTGCGGGCTGCCAAAGATGAAATCCACGCATCCAACCTGTAGCTGTTTAAATCGATAGCTTCGCCAATGGCCTTTATTTGTGCTTCTTTTTGGTCTTTACTTTCCGGAATTGCCTGAATAAAGTTTATAATTTCCTGGCCCAGATTTATAAATGAAGCTTTTATCTCCTCAAATTTCGTTTCATTTTTCAGGGTAAAAAGAGGATTTCCCGGTACTACATTTTCACTTTCCTTTACCGGAATTTTTTTAATTGTTCCATCAAAGGGCGCTGTAATTGCAATACTTTTTGAATTTGTACCCAAAATGGTAATAATTGAATCTCCTTTTACAACGGCTGAACCTACCGCTTTTTCTATTGCTGAAATTTTGAAACCCTGACCACCTGAAGCTTCATTTGCAATTTCAGGTTCAAAAACGATTTCACGAAAATATAACTGGCAGGCATTGATATAACTTCTCACAAAAAGATCGGTAAACAGACTTAGATTTCCCTTGTACTGAACCAGTTCATTCTCTATTTGATTTTTAATCGCAGAGATAAAATCCTGAAAATTAGTTAAGTCTCCTTCAGTAAATGAAAAATTATCATTTATATTATCATCGGTTGTAAGTTTTTTTCCCTCATGATCTGTTAGTACTGAAGTTCCATTTTCAAATCCAACAAGGTTTGTATTTCCGTTGTTGAAACTTAATAAGGGAGCTCTCAGGAATTGATCGATTTGCCTGGAGAAATCTTTTTCGTTCAAATCAAATAAACCGGAAAGTGACGTTATATTTTCCTGAACCGTTCCAAAATCACCTCCCATTCCATTTAAGGAACTCAGTGAAGTGGTGGCCGGGTGATTTTGAACGAATTCAAATAACTTTCGTTTAAAGGCTTTGTATTCAAGTGTACGAATTTGCCATTTACCCGAGCATTCCTGCATACTCAGTATTTTCATTATCTCTTCCGGTGTATCACCTCCCAGTAATCTTGGTATCCGGGTCTGATCTTTTGCCATTAAAAGCCATCGTTTCATCAATTGCGCGAAAAGAACAAGCATTTTATCCTCTAACTTTTCACTTTTACGGATATCGCTGTTTTCAGGTAAAAACACATTGCTGATATTCATAACCGGAAGAATTCCGTAAGGTTGATTACCGATTTTCAAAGCTGAATATAAACCTCTGGCTTTTACATATTTTGAATAATGTTGCCAAATTGATTCATGAACTTCGCTGCTCAACTGGTTATCTAAAAGCATAAACAGTGGCTGGGCACCCAAAGCGAACCAACTGGCTTTTTGAACCAGTTCATTTAATCTGGGTGGCGTTTTATCGGCAAATTGAACATGTTTTAAAAGATCAGTTTCAAATCCAAGACTTTTACCCAGATACTTTCCATTAGCTTGATAATGAATGTTTTGAACCTGCGAATTTTCATCTCTTTTATCCAACTGTAATTCTTCAACAGCATATTCAAAACTATCGGCTACTTCAAATTCATCTTTTGCAGAATGACCACTTTTTGAATTTTCAGTATTGTTGGTTGGCGTACTATAATTCAGGAAAGAAAATCCCTGTGTATATTGATGATTGCTTAACAGATCTGCCAGACCTTTTGCAGGGACTGTCGGATTTTCATCATAACGAAACCCGCTGACTATTACCTTTTCAAATTTTGTATCGGAAGGGTTTATTTTGATTTTAATCCCCATTCCGGCTTTTATTGCCAGATTAAAATCCTTCAGCCACTCATCGCCGTCACCCAAAACAGTAAGTCCTTCGCGGTTAATAACAGAACCATCTCCCTGATATGTTGGCTTTTTATCACCATCCTTTATATATATAAAAAACAAGCCTGTCGGGTAACCATTTAAAATAAAACGTTGGATCTGACTTTCCATCATTATTTACTGGCTGCTGATCTAACTCTTCACTACTGATTTGAACGATCCAGGATGAACGATAAACACCATATTTTGAAACTAATTCTGACCAGAACTGCTTTTTATCTTCTTTCGTAGTGAGCTTTTTGAAAGCTATTGCATCGGGTTTTTCTTCTTTTGAAAGAATTGGATTATGACTTTGTAAAAAAACAACATCCGGGAATGCTCTAATCCAGAGTTCATCAGCCACAAACCTGGTTTCAAGTTTCAATGGAAACAATAAGATAGGTATGTTGGAAACAGGATTTGCCATAAACCTTAATTTTTAACCCAAAATCCCTAAAACTGATCTACAATTATTTTTTAATATTTTTTGCCGTTTCCAGCTCAGAATTTCCATTACCGGAAATTACAGTAGCATCATTTGCAATTAACTCTTCCAAAACCTGGATAGCACCACTAATACGAAGCATCGTATTACTAAGGTTGGCGGTCTCCTGCTCCAAAGCAATTAACCGTTCCTGACCTTTTTTATATTCGTCTTTTAATTCCTTTAAACGCGCCTTTATTTCGATATTCATTTCTACAAATTTGAAAATAAGTGTATTTGATCACGAAAAAAAATTAGCATATTATTTACTATTTAACACTAATTTTTAAATTAAGAATGAAAACCAAACATTACTTATCGTACTCTTTATCAAGAATTTGATTTAATGACGATATTAATATCTGTTTATCCTTATATTTAGACAAGTTAAAACATTTTCTTTGAAAAATCAATGTGGGGTGGAATTTTTTTTATTTATTAAAAATTGTAGTCTGGAGAGATAATATTTCATTCATACAGAAATCTTATCAACTGCAAATTTCTTTTTCTTACAATATTTTGGCTGCGAAATAGGGTTCATTTTAACAGGAAGCTAAATATGGGTAAAATAAAATTCACCCCTTTTTTGCAATAAGTTCCAAATTAGAATTATCACATATACTGTGTAAGTTTATTTGATAGTGCCAATGATAGGAAAACATCTTTCCCTTATTTTTCTTTTTGATTGCTTAGCAACTCATCAAAATAATTAATTGTTTGAATCAATCCTTCCCTTAGTTGAACTTTAGGTTCCCAACCGTTCAGTATTTCTCTCGCCAAAGTTATATCCGGCTGCCGTTGAGTTGGATCATCTTTTGGGAGCGGCATGTACACAATTTTCGATTTTGTTCCGGTGATATTTATAATTTCACTGGCAAGTTCCAGCATTGTAAATTCACCCGGATTTCCAATATTTATTGGTCCTGTAAATGAATCATCAGTTGCCATCATGCGAGTCATCCCTTCAACCAAATCACTCACATACTGAAAACTTCTTGTTTGTTTTCCATCACCAAAAATGGTGATATCGTTTCCTTGTAAAGCCTGAACAATAAAATTGGACACTACCCTGCCATCATCGGGTTCCATTTTTGGCCCGTATGTGTTAAAAATCCTGATTATCTTTATTTTAACATTATTCTGCTGATGATAGTTTATAAACAATGATTCGGCACAACGTTTTCCCTCATCGTAACACGAACGAATTCCAATTGGGTTTACATGCCCCCAGTAACTTTCGGGCTGCGGGTGTAATTCAGGATCACCATAAACTTCGCTGGTTGAAGCCTGCAGTATTTTTGCCTTTATTCGTTTTGCCAATCCAAGCATATTAATGGCTCCCATTACCGATGTTTTTATGGTTTTAATTGGATTGTACTGATAATGTACGGGTGATGCAGGGCAAGCCAAATTATAAATTTCATCAACTTCAATATAATAAGGCATTGTAACATCTTGACGAACTAGTTCAAAATACTTATTATCAAGCAAATGAATTATTTTTTCTTTTTTACCGGTAAAAAAGTTATCCAGGCAAACAACATCATTCCCCTGATTTAGCAAGGATTCACAAAGATGAGAACCCACAAAACCAGCTCCTCCCGTTACCAATATTCTTTTCATAATTAAACTATTACAGGTTTTCTTCCGATTGCATAATAGCTAAAACCTTGTTCTGCCATTTCAATCGGATCGTAAATATTCCTTCCATCAAAGATTAGTTTATTTTTTAATAGTTTCTTCAGCACCCTGAAATTTGGAGAACGGAATTCTGACCATTCGGTTACCAATACTAAAGCATCGGCATCAATACAAACTTCATATTCATCCTTGGCATAATCAATTTTTTCACCCAGTATCCTTTGTGCTTCCTGCATGGCTACCGGATCATAGGCAATAACTGAAGCACCTGCTTCGAGTAATTTGTCAATTATTACGAGTGAGGGAGCTTCACGCATATCATCTGTTTTTGGTTTAAATGCCAATCCCCAAATCGCGAATCTTTTTCCTTTCAGATCACCATTAAAATGACGATAAATTTTACTGAATAACACAGTTTTTTGCCTGTAATTTACTGCTTCAACAGCCTTTAAGATATCAAGTGAGTACCCGTTTTCATCGGCGGTGCGAACCAAAGCCTGCACATCTTTTGGGAAACATGAACCTCCGTATCCTGTACCGGGATAAATAAATTTATATCCAATCCTAACATCGGAACCAATACCTTTTCTTACCGAATCTACATCGGCTCCAACTATTTCGCAAAGGTTTGCGATGTCGTTAATAAAACTGATTTTTGTTGCAAGCATTGAATTTGCTGCATATTTTGTCATTTCAGAAGATAAAATATCCATAAAAATTATTGGATGCCCGTTAAGCAGAAAAGGTTTATACAACCGGGACATTACTTTTTGTGCATTTTCGGATTCTGTTCCAATCACTATCCGGTCGGGTTTCAAAAAATCGTCAACCGCACTTCCTTCTTTAAGAAATTCGGGATTGGATGCCACATCAAACGGAATATTTACCCCTCTTTTTTCAAGTTCTTCCAAAATAGCACTCTTAACCTTTGCAGATGTACCAACCGGCACTGTACTTTTTGTTACAACAACAATGTAATGATCCAATGATTTTCCAATTTCACGGGCAACACCGAGTACATATTTTAAATCTGCACTGCCATCCTCATCCGGAGGTGTTCCAACTGCTATAAAAACAGCATCTGCGTCTTTTATGCTTTCTTCCAGATCAGTGCTAAATGTCAATCGTCCCTTTTCGACATTCTTTTGTAAATGTCCTCCAGACCGGGCTCATAAATTGGTATATGACCCTTATTCAACATTTCAATCTTTTGCCTGTCGATATCAATACAAGTAACAGTTACACCTGTTTCAGCGAAACATGTACCAGATACCAACCCAACATAACCAGTACCAATAACAGATATTTTCATAATTAATTTTTTCTAAGTTTAAAATTGGATTATTTATTTGAGAAAAAAAATTGAATTGATATTTTAAGGTGTCCCATTTTAAAAAATAATGCCGCAAAATAAGATTTTAAAGCCAATTCAGAAAATAAATAAAATTAATTACAAAATTTGTTTTACGCTACTTTATTATCATACTTCTATCTGACAAATAAATTACAAACATTGATTTACAGCACCATACTAATTTTTATTCAGCTCATTTTAAAAACGAAAATTTTAATAAATTATCTTAAAAATTAGGAATAACTGAACAAAATAAACACGAAGAGAATACAACCGAAATTCATCCGGATACATTGGAATTCAGACTTTTGATATTGAATTGATTGAAAACAAATCAGCTGAATTTCTGAAAATAGTCAAAAAGTTAAAATTATTTGTTGTTTAGTATTAATAACAACTCTTACAATGAGTATAAAATGAAATTAAATAAAAATTACTTTTAACTCATATATATGGATTATTGACTTCAATTTGTCATGGTAATATTAAATCTTTACTTTTGCTTCCCTATGCAAATGAATAAGAATATCGCAAAATTATCGAAGTATTTTAAAGTCGGAAAAATCAGAGACAACAGCAGAATTATAGTGTTTCTGATTTGTTTGGCAATTGCAACATCTTTTTGGTTTTTAAATGCTTTAAGTAAAAATTATTCAGCTGAAATTTCATATCCTGTAAAATTTGTTAATTCACCTGCCAACCGCTTTCTGGCCGGGAAAACCCCCGCAAAACTCGATTTGGAAATTAATGGACAGGGGTTTACTTTATTAAGGTTCAAATTACTTGCATTCGCACCAATAAAAATTGATATCGATAATGTAACCAAAAATCTTGAATCAGATTCAGGAGCTTATAAAGTAACAAGCAGTAACCTTATTCAGCAAATTACAGAACAATTAAGCAGTGAAATTAAAATAAACAAAATTTCACCTGAAATTCTCACCATTGTTTTAGACAGTTTAGCTACTAAGACAGTGAAAGTTGCGTTGGATGTAAATGTTGATTTTGAACCGCAATTCAATTTAAAATCACCAATTTTTACGAAACCACAAGAGGTGAAAATAACCGGTCCGGCAATTCTGTTGCGCAAAATCTCAGTATTAAATACGAAGGTTAATATTATGAATACACTAAATTCAAGTTTCAAACAGGAAATTGAATTGATTCATCCTGATAAAACTACCATCTCTCCTGAAAAAGTCAGTTTATTAATTGATGTTGAAAAATACACAGAAAAAGAACTTAGAATTCCTATTGAAATTTTAAATAGCCCAAAAAACGCGCACATAAAACTTTTCCCATCAGAAATTAAAGTGGTTTTTTCAGTTGGCCTCAGCCGGTTCGAAAATGTTATAATTTCGGATTTTGGAGCTTCAGTTGACTATAATTCAATAGTAAAGGATATTAACAACCTTTCCGTCAATCTCTACAAAAAACCCCCGTTTATTCAGGATCTTAGATTTGTACCTGAAAAAGTAGAGTTCCTGATTGAAAGAAACTAAACACCGCGATTCAATTTCAAACTAAAAAAATGGCCATAAAAATAGGTGTAACAGGAGGAATTGGAAGCGGCAAATCAACCGTCTGCAAAATATTCAGGCTGCTCGATATCCCGGTTTTTGAAGCTGACAGGGTCGCAAACGAACTTATCAATTCGAACGTGGAAATTAGAAACGAACTTGTTCTTCTCTTTGGAAACAAAATTTATGAACCTGATAATAAGTTGAACAGAAAAATGCTGGCTGACTTGATTTTTAACGATGAAAGTTTGCTTGAAAAAGTAAATAACCTTGTTCACCCGGCAGTTAGAAATGAATTTATGTTGTGGCATCAAAAACAAAACTCAAAATATGTAGTTCATGAAGCAGCGATTTTATTCGAAAGTGGATTTTATAAAATGATGGATTTCACAATTTTGGTTTCCGCACCCAAAGAATTAAGAATTGAAAGGGTTGTTAAAAGAAATAAAATACAACCGGAAATGGTTGAATCGAGGATAAATAAACAATGGAATGATGAAGATAAACTTAAATTAGCAAGCTTTGAACTTGTAAATGACAATAAACATTTATTAATTCCACAAATATTGGAAATAGACAAAAAATTAAAAACAGATGGCAAAATTTGGTAAATGGATAGGCGCCGGACTTGGCGCTTTTGCTGGTGGACCTATTGGAGCAATAATAGGTTTTACAGTGGGTTCAATGATTGATGGCAGTTCAGATGCTATTAAAACTGCGACAAGAACCGGTTATTCCGGACAAACCACAACGGGTGGTTATGTTATGAGTTTACTTGTATTAACAGCAGCAGTGATGAAAGCTGATGGTAAAGTACTGAAATCGGAATTGGATTACGTGAAAAAATTCATGGTTCACAATTTCGGGGAAGCATCAGCAACAGAAGCCATTCGAATGCTTCGCGATTTGCTAGAACAAACCATTCCGGTAAATGAGGTTTGCAATCAGATTAATAGAAATATGAATTATTCGGCGCGCTTGCAACTGCTTCATTTCCTGTTCGGTATTGCCCAGGCTGATGGCGAAGTTGATAAAAACGAAAAAGAATTAATAGCAAATATCAGTCGCGAAATGGGTTTGACAGACAAAGATTTTGAGTCAATTCAGGCCATGTTTGTTCCTAATACCGAGGCTGATTATAAAATTCTTGAAATTGAACCAAGTGCCACAAATGATGAAATTAAAAAAGCATACAGAAGAATGGCAATGAAATACCACCCCGATAAAGTAAGTACTTTGGGCACCGATTTTGAAAATGCTGCCAAAGAAAAATTTCAAAGTGTAAACAAAGCATACGAAAACATAAAGAAGGAGCGGAATATTTTGTAAGAAAAAGGAAAAGTCAAAAGGAAAAAGGGGAAAGTCTTTGGTCTAAGGTCTTGTGTGTTGTCTTGCGTCGCCGTCTTCTGTGTCTGGTCTGTGCTGTGTCTTGTGTCTTGTGTCTTGTGTCTAAAACAGAATTTGAATACAATGAAAATAATCTCAACCAATATTGGCAAATCAAGAGTAATCAACTGGAAAGGAAAAGAGGTTGAAACCGGTATCTTCAAATTTCCGGTAGATGAACCTGTTTTTCTGGGTACTGAAGATGTTGAAAATGACAACGTGATCGACCGGCGCTACCACGGTGGTGTTGACAAAGCATGTTATTTATATTCTGCTGATCATTATAAATACTGGCAAAACCTCTACCCCAACCTCGAAATGCCCTGGGGTATTTTTGGCGAAAACCTAACGGTTGAAGGTTTACACGAAGCAGAAGTAAATATCGGCGATATTTTTAAAATAGGCGAAGCTGTTGTTCAGGCAACACAACCTCGCCAACCTTGTTTTAAATTGGAATTTCGTTTTAATGATGTGCAAATTATCAGGCAATTCATCGATTCGGGATTTGCCGGAGTTTATGTTCGTGTTATTGAAAAAGGAAATGTTAAAGCCGGTGATTCAATGGTTTTGATTGAAAGAAAGGATTCACTCTCAATCCAAAAAATTTACGAATTGATTTATACCGATAAACTTCAGAAAGAAGCTGTTTTAAAGGCAGTAAACGATCCGTTTATTACAGCCAGTTGCCGCCGGGATTTGCTAAAAAGATGGGGAAGCGAAATTTAAGGTAATGCGATTTAAATTTATTGTTTTGGCCTTTTTTCCATTGGAAAATTAATCTCAACAGAATCACCTTCACCCCATTTGCGTAAAATCTGGCTGTACGTTCCGGGATTTGCAACATATTTAACCCCGGTTTCTGTAACTGTTGCACTCTCCGCCCATTCCGGAATACGGATAAAGAGTTCAATATAACGTTTCTCTTCCATCTTAAATGTCAACTTTATTTTTCCCGACTCCGGATAATTGGTTTCCTGTATAATTTCTACCGCACCATTTAGTGAATGGTCATATTTTAAGGTTTCATTTACAAAAAGATTTACATAAACATTATCAAGGTCTTTGGTAAAAATCCATGGTTTAACTTTTTTCTCAATTTCTTTATATTCATGTTCGCTAAAAATGGAAGCACTTTTATAAATTATTTCTTCCAATTCACTGGCGTACGCTGAATTTCCTGATAATTCGAGCAGGAAACCGGTAATCTCAATCCACTGCTTTACATTTTCAAAATTGAAATTATTTCTCTGGTTTTGAAGGTTTTTCCATGTATTCTCCAGATTGGTCAGATTAAAAGTTGAGTTCTTATCGTCAAATTTTTTCTTCTCCTGAAACAGCTCTTCAAGTTCATTGCCGAAATCACTTTTAATAACAGAATCATTGTGAAAAGTATAACCTGCCGGAAGAAACGAGTAATCAAAAGTTATACTGTTTATTGCTGTTTTTTCAGAAATTTTTTGAGGAAACTGACCGGAACGGGAACATGAGGTAATGACAAAAAGCAAGACAGAGAAAACAATTCCGTATTTTAAAACCATATTTTTATTTTTATTTCAAATAGAATAACAGAATTCTTTTTAAGGGGTTCAATTATTGCCATGAAAACTTTCAGGAATTGTTGAAATACCCGGCGTTTCAAATGTAATCCGGTGATTTACTGCCAGTCAGAAGAGATGTAATAATTCCATATATTTACAGTTTAATTTCAAAGAACGGTGCTTATGAATCTATTGAAAGATATAAATCCCACACAACAACAATAAATAAGGCGTTATAAAAAAAGTGTAATGAAATATTGTTCTTCACATTCCTGAAATCAAAATAAAAAAAGTGACCATCATTAAAATATTTGTTTTGGCTTTGACCAAAATTAAAGGCTTCAATTACAAAGAAATCTGGCAGGATATTAAAGAATCAATTGCTGGTTCCGAACGAGATTTTACAACAACAAGTTTGTGACGTGCCATTTTTATACTTGCGGTCCCTATGGTTTTGGAAATGGTCATGGAATCAGTTTTTGCAGTTGTCGATATTTTCTTTGTTTCGAAATTGGGTTCCGATGCAGTTGCCACGGTTGGACTAACAGAATCGGTAATGACAATCGTTTACGCAATTGGAATGGGATTAAGCATGGCAACTACTGCACTTGTGTCGCGCAGGATTGGTGAGAAAAAGAAAAAAGAAGCCGGAGTTGTTGCGTTTCAAGCCATTCTTCTTGGCGTGTTTATTTCAGTTTTGCTTGCAATACCCGGTGTATTTTTCGCCAAAGATTTCCTCAAAATAATGGGGGCAACCGATAAAATGGCAAACGAAGGATATTTATACCCGATGGTAATGTTTGGAAGCAATATGGTTATAATGTTGCTTTTTATCATCAATGCGGTATTTCGTAGTTCGGGCGATGCAGCCATGTCAATGCGTGTAATGTGGTTTGCAAATATCATCAATATCATTCTCGATCCGCTCCTTATTTTTGGAATTGGTCCCTTCCCCGAAATGGGTATAATGGGTGCCGCCGTTGCCACTTCTATCGGTCGTGGAATGGCAGTTTTGTACCAGTTTTACCTGCTTTTTTCGGGTAACCACCGAATCAGGTTGTATTTCGACAGTCTGAAAATAAAGTTCGGGTTAATGCTTCAGATATTAAAAATTTCGGGCGGCGGTATATTACAAAACCTAATTGCAACTTCAAGCTGGATTTTTCTAATTCGTATCATTGCCGTGTCGGGCCCCGAAGCGCTTGCCGGTTACACAATTGCCATCCGGATTATTATTTTTCTTTTGCTTCCGGCCTGGGGTTTAAGCAATGCAGCAGCCACTTTGGTGGGGCAAAATCTGGGTGCAAAAAGACCCGACAGGGCAGAAAAAGCAGTTTGGGCCACAGGCTTTGCAAACGTGGTTTTTATGGGTACAATGGGACTTTTGCTTTTTATTTTCCCCGAAGTGTGGGTTAAACTTTTTATTTCCGATGCTGCAGTTGTTGCAAACGGTGTTCTGGCTTTGCGGATCATTAGTACCGGATTTTTATTTTACGCGTTGGGAATGGTAATGATGCAGGGTTTTAACGGAAGCGGAGACACAGTTACTCCTTCAAAAATCAATTTTATAAGTTTCTGGCTGTTTGAAATCCCGCTGGCATGGCTGCTTGCCATAGTTTTGAATATGGGATTAACCGGGGCGAGTATTGCAATTGTTTGCGCGAAACATTTTGGCTTTAACTGCTCTTTACTTTTTCAGGAAAGGTAAATGGAAGTTACGGGAGGTGTAAAGATGTTCCAGGGTTCAAGAATATAACTAAAAATAAATTTCTTAAATTACATCCATTTCCTGCAATTAATCCCGGTTTAACTTTGGTAAAGTTTAAAATATTACGGTTTTAATTCATTTATTATCAGGTATTTTTATTATTTTCGAAACGATTACAAATTCCTGCCTTTATGAAAAAAACCAAACCTGATTATAAACCATTAAATCATGTAAGTTTCAGAAAAATGGAAAAAATATGGTTTATAATACCATTTATATATACAACCATAGTTTTCCTGTTTATTCCTTATTTTCTTTTTCTGTTCCAAATCAAAAGACACGTTGATATTTGGCAGCGATCATTTTTTTCCGCCTTATGAATACTTGAATAAAAATGGTCAGCCCGAAGGTTTTAACATTGATATTATTCATGAACTGGCCAATGAAATGAATGTTGAGATAATCGTAAAACTTGGTGATTGGGTACAAATTAGAAAAGAACTTGAAGTTGACGGGACTATTGATTTCAGCGATATGTTTTACAGTGAAAGGCGCGACAGTATTGTTGATTACGCTTATCCACATGATATAATCTTTAACAAGGTTTATCTGCATAAAGCTTCAACGCCAATACTTGAAATTTCGACATTAAATCATAAAAAAGTGGCAGTACTTCAGGGGTCGGTTCTCGAAGAATATTTGCAGGCTAAATTCCCCGAAATCAATTTAATTCCACAGGGAACTGAATCCGAAGCTATTCATTTGGTATCAGAAAAACTTTGTGATGCGGCAATTGTAACAAATGTGAGTGGAAAAGAATTGTTGAAAGAATCAAAAGTCAACAATGTAATTGGCTATGGAAATATGATTCTGCCAAGTGAATATTGCTTTGTAGTTAAAGAGGGAAACACGCAGTTGCTCAAAAAAATAGATCTTGCAATGGCAAATCTGAATGCAAACGGAACCATTGAAAAACTTCGGGAAAAATGGTTTGAAGAAAGAATTTTCGGAATCAGCCAAAACTATATCAAACTTGGAATTATTATTTTACTACTCTCTTTGCTGATAAGTTATTTGTTGAATTTTGTTTTAAACCTTAGAATCAGAAAAAGGAATGAACAGTTACATTTAAGTGAAGAGCGTTGGAAATTTGCGCTTGAGGGCTCGGGTGATGGCGTTTGGGACTGGAATATTGAAACCAACAAAGTTTTCTTTTCACCCCAATGGAAAAAAATGTTGGGTTATGAGGCGCACGAGATAGAAAACACATTCGAAGAATGGGGAAAAAGAATACATCCTGACGATCAGGAAAAAGCTTTCGCTGATTTGAATAAACATCTCGCAGGAGAAACACATTATTATTCAAGCGAACACAGGGCTTTGTGTAAAAACGGCAAATACAAATGGATACTCGACCGCGGAAAAGTTATAAGCAAAACCCCTGAAGGCAAACCACTCCGTGTAATCGGAACACATACCGACATATCAGAACAAATTAAAACACAAGGTGCACTAAAAGAAAGCCGTGACCAACTAAAAATAATTATTGAAAATACTCCACTGGCAATTTGGGACTGGAATATTAAAACAGATAATTGGTTTGCTACACCAAAATATTATACCATGCTTGGTTACGAACCAGAAAATACGCTACCGGATCGGGAGGTTTGGCTAAACAGAGTCCACCCGGATGACCGCGAAACTGTAGCATCAAAAATTACAAATATTATTAACCATAAAGATTTGGAATACAGCTATGATGCGCGAATGTTGCATGCTGACGGAACATACAGATGGCAATCAGTAATTGGCCATGTTATTGAATTTGATAATGAAGGTATAGCAGAACGAATGTTGGGCGTGCGAATTGATATTTCGGAACGGAAGAAAGCCGAAAACGAACTTTATGAAAGCAATGAAAAATTGCAGGCTTTTTTGAATAACAGTATTGATGCTATTTTATTAACGACTCCTGATGGAAAAATATACTCGGCAAATCCTGCTGCATGCCAAATGTTGGAACGAACTGAAAAAGAAATCTGTATACTAACCCGTGATGAACTTGTTGACACAAGTGATCCCCGATTATTAAAACTTATTGATGAACGCACAAAAACAGGAAAAGCAAATGGAGAGATAACCATGTTTAGAAAGGATAAAAAACACTTTCAGGCTGAAATCTCAACTGCACTGTTCAAAAACAGGGATGGGTTTACTTATTCAAGTTTGATAATCCGTGACATTTCAGAAAGAATAAAATCACAAGAAATTATACGTTTAAATGAAGAACGTTTTCGCCTGATTTCAAGCGTAATATCGGATTACATGTTTGAATCGAGAATTTCAGAAAAAGGAAATCTCGAACTGGTTTGGACATTTGGTGCATTCGAAAGTATTACAGGTTACACACCTGACGAATTTATTGCAATTGGAGGATTTAGAGCAACAATTCATCCTGAGGATATAACAATTGACGAAAAAGACTTAGAAAAACTTCAAAGAAATCAAAATGTTGTAACTGAATTAAGAACTTTTATGGCGAAATTTTAAATGGATTAGTGTCAGCGGGTATCATTGAAGTTAATAATGAAAAAGCAATTTTATCGATTACCCGTGACATTACGGAACGTAAAAAAATTGAATCAAAACTTATTGAAAACGAAGAACATTTTAGAACCATCTTCGAGCAATCGGGAAGTGGAATGTGCCAAACAAGTATTGAAGGTAAGTTAATAGCCGTTAATACAGCATTGTGCGAAATGCTTTCTTATTCGCGGGATGAACTGGTTGGGATACACTTTAATTCCATTACGCATCCTGATGATTTGATGATTGGTGCTGATGCAATACTACAAATGAAAAATGGTAAAACAAGTAAAGTGGTTTTTGAAAAACGATATTTTAAAAAATCAGGAGAAATTATTTGGGTACATATTAATTCAACTTTGCTTCGTGATGAAAGCAATAATGCAAAATATTTTATTACCCAAATAGAAGATATTACCCCCGTTTTGAGAAAGATCTTGCCTTAAAAGCTTCCGAAAATAAATTTAAAGCCCTGGTTGAACAATCATTAACCGGAATCTATATTTTCGAAGAAGACAAATACATTTACGTGAATTCACAATTTTGTGAAATATTTGGATACTCTGAAAATGAAATTATAACAGGCATGAAACCAACTGATGTAATTTCATTCGAAGACAAAAAACGAGCTAACGAAAACATAAATAAAAGGTTAAATGGTGAAGTTCAAAGTGTTCGGTATATAGCTAAAGGAAATCATAAAACAGGAAAACCATTATGGGTTGAAATACATGGTACCCATCTTGTAATTGAAGGAAAGGATGTTATAACCGGAACTGTTTTGGACATTACAGCCCGAAAGATTGCCGAAGAAGAAATCAGAAAACTGAATGGGGAGCTGGAAGAGAAAGTAAAGAACAGAACAAATGAACTTGAGACAAAAATTTCAGAAATTCAAAGAATGAATAAATTATTTGTTGGTCGGGAACTGAGGATAAAAGAACTAAAAGAAAAAATAAAAGAAATAGAAAACAGTCAGAAGAATAAAACAAATAATTAGGTAATGAAACGACCATGAATAAATATTATTCACACATAAACAGAATTATAATTTTCATGGGAGTTACATCGAATACCTTTAAAAATTAACAATTATAATGAGATGAAAAATAAAATCATCGACTTAATTGATTTTGAAAAAGTAAATGTATTGCTCGAAGGGTTTAATAAAACAACAGGATTTGTAACAGCAATTCTTGATCTTGATGGAAATGTACTTTCAAAATCAGGTTGGCAGCCAATTTGTACCGAATTTCACCGGATAAATCCTAAAACAGCTGAAAAATGCAAAAAAAGTGATACTGTTTTGGCCGAAAAAATGGCATTTGGTGAAAAGTACCATTTTTACAGATGCTTAAATGGACTTGTTGATATTGCAATTCCAATAGTAATTAAGGATGAACATATTGCCAATCTTTTTACAGGCCAGTTTTTATTCGAAAACCTGATTATCCATTTTTATAAATCAGGCAAAAAAATACGGTTTTAACGAGAAAACATATATTGATGCTCTTGATAAAGTGCCTGTTAAATCGGAAGAAAATGTTAAAACTACGATGGAGTTTCTTTTAAATATGACAGCATTAATTGCTGAAATGGCTGTACAGCAAATGGATCAAATTCATTTATATAATGCTATTCAGGAAAACCAGCATCAATTGAAAGAGCAAAATTATGAACTTCTAAAAGCCATTGAAAACGCTGAGAAAAGTGAGAAATACCTAAACAACATAATTAACAACATAGGCGACCCTGTTTTTGTTAAGGACGACCAAAGCAGATTTCTTATTGCAAACAATGCCTTTTGTAACATTTTTAGTTTGCCGCGGGAGCAGATTATTGGCAAAGCACTTATTGAGAACGTTCCTGATGAAGAGAATGAATCCTTTTTAAAAATTGACAAACAGGTGCTTTCCGATGGTATTGAAAATATAAATTTGGAAACGCTGACCGCAGAAAAAGGCCATACCCTAACTATCTCAACAAGAAAAACAAGATATATTGACCAAACCGGACGTAAGTATATTATTGGCGTAATTCGTGACATTACTGAACAAATATTGGATGAAAAACAAAAAGCAGAATTATATAAACGATTTGAAAATATTTCGGCTAATGTGCCGGGAGCAATATATGAATTCTGCCTCAGCCCCGATGGAAGTACTTCAATTCCGTTTGCCAGTGGAGCGATAAGTAAAATCTACGGAGTTTCGCCGGAAGAAGTAAAAACCGATGCATCAAAAATATTTGAGCTTGTTCATCCTGATGACCGCAGTAGTTTTCTCAAATCAATTTCTGAATCAGCTGAAAAACTCTCAAAGTGGCATAACGAACACAGAGTTATTCTGTCCTCGGGTAAAACAATCTGGGTTGAAGGAATGTCAACTCCACAAAAACTTGAAGATGGAAGTATTATATGGTATGGCTATATAAATGACATAACCGAGCGTAAAAAATCAGAAATAGAATTAATAGAAAGCAAATCCTTTTTTGAACAGTTATTTATTCAGTCAAGTACCAGTACGCAGTTACTCGATATTGAAGGTTGGTGTGTAAAAATAAACCCAAAACTATCTGAACTTTTTGGAGTTTTACCAGAAGATATAGAAGGCCGGAAGTACAACATCTTTCAGGATGATGAAATAATCAGAACAGGTGTAATTAATCATTTAAAGAGAGTTTTTGAAAACAAGGAAACCGCGCGATGGGAAGTAAATTTCGATATTCAACATGCGGCAGAATCAACAGGAGTAGAAGTTTCGAAACCTGAAAAAAATGGTTTCACAACACTTCATACCCGATTCTGAATGCAAAGGGTGAACTAATTTATGTTATTATTCAACATGAAGATATTACAGATAGAAAATTAGCTGAAGATGAGGTAATTAAATTAAACAGAAAATTGGAGAAAAGGGTTGAGGAAAGAACTATCGAATTAACAAACAGTCAGAAAGCATTGTTAAACTTGCTTGAAGATTTAAATGAAAAATCGAACCAACTTCAACAAAGCACTGAAAAACTTGAAGCAAAAAACAAAGAGCTTGAAACCTTTACATATTCTGTTTCACACGACTTAAAAGCACCACTTCGCGGAATTGATGGATACAGCCGCCTGCTTGAAGAAATGTATTCAAATAAGTTACAGGGCGAAGGACTGGAGTTTATTAAAACAATCAGAGAAGGAACAAAACAAATGAACCAGCTGATTGAAGATTTACTTGCTTATTCGCGCCTGGAACGAAGCATTTACAGAACTTCGAGTTTTAATATTAAAGAATTAATTGAATCCATTGTTAAACTTCTGAATAATGAAATTTCAGGCACAAAAGCGATTGTAAATATAAATGTTGAAAATTGCGAAATCGACACAGATTTTGATGGACTATCAATTGTAATTCGCAATCTGCTTGAAAATGCCTTAAAATTCTCGGGTAAAGTTGAATCACCTCAAATTAATATACTTTTGGAGGAAAAAGTAAATTCATGGTTTTTGACTTTTCAGGATAACGGAATTGGTTTTGACATGAAATACCACGACCGTATTTTTGAAATATTTCAGCGCCTGAATTTACCGGAACAATTCACGGGTACAGGAATTGGGTTGGCGATGGTTAATAAATCAGTGGAGCGAATGAACGGGAAAATATGGGCAGAAAGTTCACCTGGAAATGGAGCTAATTTTTATCTTGAAATTCCAAAAAACAAAATATCATGATTACTCAAAACAAAAATCTCCCCATCTTACTTATTGAAGACAACCCAGTGGATATTGATTTAACCTTAAGGGCGTTTAAAAAACAAAATCTTACGAATCCTATTGAAATAGCGCGTGATGGCGAAGAAGCAATTAATCTGATAGGAAAATGGAAAGAAGGCAAATTAATACCTGTTGTAATTTTACTTGATTTGAAATTGCCAAAATTCAACGGGCTTGAGGTGCTGAAAGAAATAAAAACACACCCTGTTTTCAAAACAATACCAGTTGTTGTTTTAACATCTTCAGCCGAAGATTCAGATGTAAACACTGCCTATGAACTTGGCGCAAATTCATACATAGTAAAACCTGTTGAGTTTGATAAATTTATTGAAGTTGCTGCTCAAATTGAATTATACTGGACAGTTTTAAATATCTCAAGTATTCCAAAAACATAAACAAAAATTTAGCTGAAATGATGAAGATCCTATATCTTGAGGACAATAGATTTGACATTGAATTAACAAAAATTGAAATCAATAAAGTATTCCCTGAATGCAAAATTGATATTGTAAAAACAATAGATGAAGCTTTGCTGACACTGAAAACTTTACCCGATTATGATGTTGCAATTCTTGATTTAAACTTACCCGATGGAAATGGAATTGATTGTCTTTCATACATTCGTCAAAACAACCTGCAAATTGCTGTTATAATATTAACCGGCTCAGGAAACGAAGAATCAGCAATTGCAGCATTAAAAGCTGGCGCCGATGATTATTTGACAAAACAGGAAGGATACCTGAAAAAACTACCAAATACAATAATTAATGTAATTGAAAATTTTAAAAAGAATTTTGATAAAAAAGCCAGACAGTTAAAGATATTATATATTGAATGGAATAAACCGGATGTTGATTTTACGGTTAGGCATATGAAAAAATATGCTCCTCAAATCCAGATTGAGAATGTTCCTGTTGCTTCAGATGCATTTCAGCTTTTACCCGATTCGCCAAATAAACCATGTTCTTATGATGTTATTTTAATGGATTACAGGATGCCGGGTTTAAATGCTCTCGACACCATTAAAATTATCAGGCAGGAATTGCAGCTTTCTATTCCAATTGTTTTGGTAACCGGCCATGGAAACGAAGAAGTGGCAGTACAGGCGCTTAAACTCGGAGCCGATGAATATTTGGTAAAACGTGAAAATTATCTTTTCCGGTTGCCTTCACTTTTATTAAGTGCTTATCATCGCTATGAACTTGAACAAAAACAAAACCTGATTCGCGAAAGTGAATCGAAATACCGCTTGCTGGCTGAAAATTCAAAAGATGTTATTTTTATTCTTGACCTTAACTTAAAATATACATATATAAGCCCGTCGGTTACAGATTTAAGGGGGTTTGAAGTTGAAGAAGTCCTCCGTCAGGATCTTTCTGATGTGCTGACGCCCAATTCATATAAAAAAATATTGCGGATATTAGAAGAAATAAAACCTCAGCTAAACTCTGAACTCTTCAGTGAAGTTAAACCCCAGGTGCTCGAACTTGAAATGATTAAAAAAGACAAATCAACTGTTTGGACCGAAGTAAAAGTAGCCTTGCTGGCCAACGAAAAAAATGAGCTGATTGGTATTCAGGGCGCGGTAAGGGATATTTCGAAACGTAAACAAGCCCTTCAGGAATTGATGGAGAGCAGGGAAGAATACAGAAGTTTCTTTGATGATGATTTGACCGGTGATTTTATTTCATATGTTGATGGTCAAGTTATCAATTGTAATAATGCTTTTTTGAAAATACTTGGATTTGAGTCAATTCTGGATGCAAAAAATTATAATCTTATCCAGTTTTATTTTAAACCTGAAGTTTATAATAGTATGCTGGAGAAATTAAAACTTGAAAAAAAGTTAATTTGGTTTGAACACGATCTAATTCGAAAAGACGGAAAAATAATAAATGTTGTTGCAAATATTATTGGTGGTTTTAATAAAAACGGAGAACTCGAAACCATAAAAGGATACATTATTGACGATACCGAACGTAAAAAAGCAATTGAAGGACTTCGCAAGTTTTCAAGGGCAATTGAGCAAAGCCCGGTTTCAATTGTAATTACCGACCTGGAATGAAATATTGAATATGTTAATCCTAAATTTTGCGAAGTAACGGGGTATTCATTCCAGGAATCTTTGGGTCAAAATCCCAAAATCCTAAAATCAGGAACAATGCCCACAGAAGTTTATGCCACGTTATGGGATTCGCTTAAATCAGATAAAATATGGACAGGAGAATTTCTGAATAAAAGGAAAAATGGCACCTACTTTTGGGAATTTGCTTCAATTTCTCCCATAAAAAATGAAAAAGGAATTACAACTCACTTTCTGGCAATTAAAGAAGACATTACTGAAAAGAAAAAATACGAAGAGGAATTAATTGTAACACGCGACAAAGCCCAGGAAAGCAACCGTTTAAAATCAGCTTTTCTTGCTACCATGTCGCATGAATTACGAACTCCATTAAATGCGATTATTGGGTTTAGTGATTTAATCAACGAAGATTTGCCGATGGCAAACGTTATTCAGTTTTGTAAAATAATAAACAGTAGCGGAAATCATTTACTTAATATTATTGAGGATATTTTTTCCATTTCCCTGTTACAAACCGGACAATCAAAGCTACTAATTGAAGAGTTTTCGCTATCCGATTTTTTTAAATCACTTGTTCAATATGCCAATATTGAACGTGATAACAGGAACAAAAATAATCTTAAAATTAATTTTAAACCTGATAATTACGATATCGAAACCCGAATACGAACCGATAAAACAAAACTGTTTCAGGTATTAATAAATTATATTAAAAATGCAATTGAATACACTGAAAAAGGAGAAATTGAAATCGGATATTTTGTAAAAGGAAATAATCTTGAGTTTTATGTTAAAGATACTGGAATCGGGATTCCTTCAAACAAAATGGATATTATTTTTGATCGGTTCAGGCAAATTGACGAAACCTATAACCGAATTCATGGCGGAGTTGGGCTCGGTCTTGCAATTTGCACCGAAATTGCAAAATTGCTGAATGGTGAAATACGGGCTGAATCAGTTGAAGGAAAAGGTTCAACTTTCTTCTTTTCGTTAAAAAATATTATTCAGAAAGACATTTTAGATACACCTGCTGAATCAAAAACCGTTTATCCTGATTTGAAGGACAAAACAATTCTTATTGTTGAAGATGATGAAACAAATTATATCCTCCTAAAGGAATTCTTGAAAAAATCAGAAGCAACTATTATTTGGGTTAAAAATGGTGAAGATTCAATTGAAATTTGCAAAACAAATGCGCAAATTCACTTGGTTTTAATGGATATCAGGCTTTCAGGAATTGACGGGTTGGAAGCTGCAAAACGAATAAAAACGATTAGACCAAAGCTAAAAATTATTGCTCAAACTGCTTTTGCATTTTCCAACGACCGTGAGTTAATAATGAGTTCGTATTGTGATGATTACCTGTCTAAACCAATAAATTTCAATAATTTAATGAATGCAATTAAAATTCAATTGGAATTGTAAATCATATACTTAGAACGCTCAATTGTTAATTTCAAGTCAATGAAATCGTATAAAACTGTCGAAGAATATATTCTAAATGCAGAGAATGGAAAAGAAATTTTAATTGTTTTACGTGAAATAATCCGCTCAACCGAATTAATAGAAACTATAAAATGGGGAGGTCCGGTTTATACTTTAGAAGGTAAAAATGTGGTTGGAATTGGTTCATTTAAGTCGTATGTTGGACTTTGGTTTTTTCAGGGCGCATTTTTAAAAGATGAAGAAAAAGTACTGATAAATGCGCAGATTGACATAACGAAAGCATTGCGACAATGGCGATTTTCAAGTGTTGATGAAATTAATGACAAGCTCGTATTGAAATATATAAACGAGGCGATTCAAAATCAGAAACAAGGAAAAGAGTTAAAGCCTGACCGAAATAAACCTGTAGTAATTCCTGATGAACTAATTGAAGTATTTAAAGAAGATTATGAACTTGAGAAATGCTTTAAAAATTTTACAACAGGCAGGCAGCGCGAATTTGCTGATTTCATTTCTTCGGCAAAACTGGTTGATACCCGAAGAGCACGCGTACAAAAAATTATCCCCTTAATTCTCGATAATATTGGGTTGAATGATAAATACCGAAAATAATTTTATGCACTCAACTTTTCGATTTATTTTCATCAAATTAAAAATATTTCGGAAATGAAATTGAAATACCTTCTGTTGATAGTTCTTTTTGCATGCAATTTTGCCGGTTATTCTCAAATAACAAGTTCATTGAAATTTGACAAAAAGAAGGCTGAATATCTTTATCATTTTGCCTACGAATGTATCGATCAGGAATACCCAAATAAATTAAACGGAGTTTTGGGAGATGATAGTTACCTCTCTCCTCCCCGCGTGCTGCATCCGGCTTTTTACGGCTGTTTCGACTGGCATTCATCTGTTCACGGCCACTGGACTTTAGTTACAATTTTACGCGAATTCCCTGATTTTGAATACAGCGACGAAATACTTTCAAAACTCAAAAAAAATATAAGTGCTGACAACATCCAAAAGGAAATTGAATATTTTAACAACAAACACAACAAAGATTTCGAACGTACTTATGGCTGGGCCTGGTTGCTAAAACTCGATGAAGCCCTCCGGGATTGGGACTCTCCCGAGTCTGGAGAATTTCACCTAAACCTGAAACCGCTTGTTGACTTAATTTCTTCCCGATATATCGAATTTCTTGATAAACTGAATTACCCGATCAGAATCGGAGAACATAACAACACTGCCTTCGGAATGTCATTTGCCTATGATTTTGCAAAAAATATGACCCGAATCTTGCCACAAAAATTGAAGAAAAAGCAAAACAATATTTTTTAAATGATTGTGGTTGCCCGCTTACCTGGGAACCCGGAGGTTTTGATTTTCTTTCGCCCTGTTTACAGGAAGCTTCATTAATGCAAAAAGTTTTGACTGAAAAAGAATTTAAAAACTGGCTTAGTAAATTTCTGCCAGACTTCAAAAAACATCCTGAGAGATACCTTGAAATTGCAGTAGTTACCGACCGCAGCGATGGCAAACTGGCACATTTGGATGGATTGAATTTCAGTCGTGCATGGTGCCTGTTTGAAATGGGAAAATCGTTAAACAATCAGAAAATGATTGATTTAGGTATTCTACACTTCAATTACAGTTACGAAAAAATGGATTCAGGAGAATATGCAGGAGCACACTGGCTGGCATCATTTGCACTGGTTGCATTAAAAGCCTCTCAGAAGCCTCCCCCAGCCCCTCCGAAGGAGGGGAGTAAGAAAGAAATTCAATTGAGATTTATTTGATTTTGAAGTTTGAGATTTGATTTTTTTGAATTTGTTTGTTATTTGGCTTATGTTATTTGAAATTTATTGTGATTTGCTTACATTTTTAATTTCGAATTTTTAATTTTTAATTGTCTTATGGATTTACAAATTGAGGGAAAAGTATTCATGGTAGCCGCTTCCAGCAAAGGTTTGGGATTTGGCATTGCCCGCGAACTTGCAAAAAATGGTGCAATTGTTTGTATTGCCAGCCGTACCAAAACAGATATTGAAAAAGCTGCTGAAAACCTACGAAAGGAAACAGGGGCAACGATTCACACTTCAGTTTTTGATGCCGCCAATTCCGAATCGATAAAAAACTGGATAAACGAAGTTGAAACCGCGTTTGAACGAATCGATGGATTGGTGGTAAATGCCGGCGGACCTCCTCCGGGAAATTTCGAGGATTTTACCGACGATGACTGGCTCGCTGCTTTCAATCTTACATTAATGAGTGCAGTCAGGTTAATTCGTGGCGTTTTGCCTGCCATGCGTACTGGTGGAGGTGGTTCAATTTTAACAGTAACTTCCATGTCAGTAAAAGAACCGATTAACCGATTATTACTTTCCAATGTTTTACGCTCTGGAGTTACAAGTTTGGTAAAAAGCCTTTCCAACGAGTTTGCGTCTGAAAATATTCGGGTAAATAATTTAATGCCTGGCAGAATTGACACCGACCGTGTTAAATCACTGGATAATTCAAACGCTGAAAAATCAGGTATTTCTGTTGCAGAAATAAAAAGTAAAAACGAAGCCACAATCCCACTCGGCCGCTACGGCAATATCGAAGAATTTGGAAAGACAGGTGCTTTTTTGCTTTCTCCGGCGGCATCATATATTACAGGTGTAAGTTTGGCAGTTGATGGCGGAATTATGAAGACAGTTTGGTAGGGAACCGGACTTTCCAAGTCCTGATTTACATTGACTTGGAAAGTCAATTTCCTGAAAGAAAAACCCGATCCGTCAACTGACGAACCGGGTTCATGTATTTCACCTTAAAAAATAATATGCTTTGTTATTTTACTTTGTCAACGATTGCTTTGAACGCAGCAGGTTGATTCATCGCCAAATCGGCTAAAACTTTCCTGTTAATTTCAATTGCGTTCTTTTTCAACAATCCCATGAATTGCGAATACGACATTCCTTCCAAACGTGTTGCAGCATTAATACGCTGTATCCACAATGCACGGAATAATCTTTTTTTCACTTTCCTGTCGCGGTAAGCATACTGCTGGCCTTTTTCCCAGGTATTTTTTGCAACCGTCCAGACATTTTTACGGGAACCGAAATAACCTTTAGTTTTTTTCAGTAAATTTTTCCTTCGGGCCCGTGATGCTACATGATTTACACTTCTTGGCATACTTTTACTTTTTTTGATTATTGGCGTCTCCACTATCGCGGAACACTTTAAAGCACAATCATCTGGTTAATAACTTTTTTTACCTTTTCGCTTTAAAAGGATTTTTTTGTAATCCGAAGATTACTACTTCATAGCTAACAAAAGCTTTACGTTACTCTCATTGGTCTTGTCAATCATAGTCCAATAAGTTAAGTTACGTTTACGTTTTGTACTTTTTTTAGTCAAAATGTGGCTTTTGTAGGCATGTTTCCTTTTAATTTTCCCACTTCCGGTAATTCTAAAGCGTTTTTTAGCTCCGGAATTTGTCTTCATTTTTGGCATAATCCTACTTAATTAAAATGTTATCAAAGAACTATTATTTCTTTTTCGGTGAAATATACATTGTCATTCGTTTGCCTTCGAGTTTTGGTAATTGTTCAACAGTACCAATCTCTTCAAGGCCAGTAGCCAGTTTTAAAAGTAAAATTTCGCCCTGTTCTTTAAACAGGATCGAACGTCCTTTAAAAAAAACAAAGGCTTTTACTTTGGCTCCATCTTTTAAAAAATTCTCAGCATGTCGGAGTTTAAAGTTAAAGTCATGTTCGTCGGTTTGCGGACCGAACCTGATTTCTTTTACTATTACTTTAACCGTTTTGGCTTTCATCTCTTTTTGTTTCTTTTTCTGTTGATAAAGAAACTTAGAGTAATCAGTAATTTTGCAAACAGGTGGTTCGGCTTTTGGCGAAATTTCCACCAAATCCAATTCCAACTCTTCTGCAAGTTTTAGGGCATCACGCAATGCGAAAATTCCTGGTTCGGGAATATTGTCGCCAACTAATCTTACTTGTGGTACCCTGATTTTATGATTTAACCGGTGTTGAGGTTCCAACTCCGCTCTGGGTTGGAAATTTCTTGGACCTCGATTTTTAATAGCTATTTTAAATTCCTCCTATATTAGTTAAACAATCCTGAAAGCTGTTCTCTTACTTCTTTTAAAACAAAATCAGCGAATTCGCTGGTTTTCATTGCTCCCTTATCTCCATCTCCTTGCCGGCGCACCGAAACTGTTTCGTTATCGGCTTCATTTTCACCAACAATCAGTAAATAAGGTATCTTTTTAAGCTCGTTGTCACGTATCTTCCTACCAATCTTTTCATTACGGTCGTCAATGACGGTGCGAATATCGGAATTATTTAGAAAATCTGAAACTTTTTTCGCATAATCGTTATACTTTTCACTTATGGGTAAAACCACTGCTTGCTCTGGAGTTAGCCACAATGGGAATTTCCCGGCGGTGTGTTCAATTAAAACTGCCACAAAACGTTCCATCGATCCAAACGGCGCACGGTGAATCATAACAGGTCGGTGACGATTGTCATCGGCGCCAATATACTCAAGCTTAAACCGTTCGGGCAAATTATAATCCACCTGAATAGTCCCCAATTGCCAGCTTCTTCCCAACGCATCTTTTATCATGAAATCGAGTTTTGGCCCATAAAAAGCAGCTTCGCCCAATTCTGTAACTGTTTCCAATCCTTTTTCTTCGCAAGCTTCAATAATAGCACGCTCAGCTTTATCCCAGTTTTCCGAAGTTCCAATATATTTTTCAGGTTTCATGGGATCACGCAATGAAATTTGGGCTGTGTAATTATCAAAACTTAAAGCCTTAAAAATGATAAAAACAATATCAATAACTTTTTTGAATTCATCTTTCAACTGGTCGGGGCGGCAAAAATATGCGCATCATCCTGTGTAAAACTACGAACACGGGTCAATCCATGCAGTTCCCCGCTCATTTCATAGCGGTAAACAGTGCCGAACTCAGCCATTCGAACCGGAAGATCTTTGTATGATTTTGGCTTGATTTTATAAATTTCACAGTGGTGAGGACAGTTCATCGGTTTCAGCAAATAGGATTCTCCCTCAACGGGTGTTGAAATAGGTTGAAACGAATCCTTTCCATATTTCTCATAATGACCCGAAGTTTTATAAAGTTTCACATCGCCAATATGAGGTGTCATCACCTGTTCGTAACCATATTTTTTCTGAACTTTTTTTCAGGAAATCTTCCAACTGCATGCGTAATTGAGTTCCTTTTGGCAGCCATAACGGAAGTCCCTGTCCAACAGCTTCAGAGAAAGCAAACAAATCCATCTCTTTCCCGATTTTTCGGTGGTCACGTTTTTTCGCTTCCTCAAGCATTACCAAATATTCGTCGAGCATTTTTTGCTTCGGAAAAGTAACTCCGTAAATACGGGTAAGCATTTTGTTTTTTTCGTTGCCGCGCCAGTATGCACCGGCAATCGAAGTCAACTTTATCGCTTTAATATATTCGGTATTGGGTAAATGCGGTCCACGGCACAAATCAGTAAAATTTCCCTGGTTGTACAAGGTGATTGTTCCGTCTTCAAGTTCGCTGATCAGTTCCAATTTAAGTTCATCATTTTTCACTGTGAACATCTTTAAAGCATCAGCTTTGGAAATTTCTGAACGAACAATATCATTTTTCTGTCGTGCCAATTCAAGCATTTTTTGCTCAATCTTTTGCAAATCTTTTTCAGAAAGTGTATTCTCTCCTGCTAAATCAATATCGTAATAAAAACCTGTGTCAACAGTAGGTCCAATTCCAAATTTGGTTCCCGGATAATAAAATTCAATTGCTTCGGCCATTAAGTGTGCCGATGAATGCCAGAAAGTTCCCTTGCCTTCTTTACTTTCCCAGGTATGCAATTTTACAGAAGCATCTGTATTTATCTTTCTTGACAAATCCCAAACTTCGCCGTTCACAGAAATCGACAAAACTTCCTTCGCCAAACTATTTGAAATTGATTTTGCAATTTCGTAACCACTAACCTCACCTTCATATTCCCTAACACTGTTATCAGGAAGTGTTATTTGTATCATTTTTCCCATTTTTTAAAAGATTTGCAAAGATAGTTATTCATTACACATTGCAATAGATTTATATATACTCATGTTTAACGAATTCATAAAATTTCCATAATGTTGACCTTAACTAAAATAATAGATCCTTATTAATTTAAATAAATTGCATTTTAATAAAGATCCAAAGTACTCACAATTTCTATTTTTAATATTGATTTAGTGCAAATTAGCAAATATAATCATTAATATTTAAATTTTTATATTAATCTTTTGCTCTTTATTATTTTAATATTTTCAAAATAATACAGTATCTTTGTCATGTAAAATTTGAATAATACAAATTCTAAAATTATATATCATGAATAAAAAGATAGCAGTACCCGTTGATGGAAATGGTGTTTTAGACAGTCATTTTGGCCACTGTCAGTTTTTTGAGATTTTTGAAACGTCTGACAACAAGATAGTGTCTCAGCTAAAGGTAACCCCACCACCACACGAACCGGGAGTTTTGCCAAAATGGCTTGTAAAAGAAGGAGTTACTGATGTGATCGCTGGAGGCATTGGAGACAAAGCAATAAAGATCCTGAATCATTTTCAAATTAACGTGCATAAAGGGGCTCCAATTATTTATTCAAATACACTTGTTGAAAGTTTTTTAGATGAAACACTGCAGTTATCTGAAAACAATTGTAATCATGATCACCAGCATGAACATCACCATAACCATCATCATGAACATCATCACCAACACGATGATAAAAACGGACAATAATTACTATCAATTTTCAGTAAAAACTTCTAAATTTGAACTCAGAATAAATCAATAAGAAGAATGTGAAAATTAACATATTGACCGAAAATGTTGCCGGTGGTAAATTCCAGGCAGAACATGGACTTTCCTATTTAATTGAAATTGACGGGGAAAAATTTCTTTTTGACACCGGACATACAAATATTTTTCTTCAAAATGCCGCATTGTTCGGTATCGATATTTGCAATGATGTTGAAATTGTTATTCTCAGCCACGGCCACTGGGACCACGGTGACGGACTTCAATATCTTAAAAACAAAATGCTGATCACACATCCTGATTCTTTCGTCAGGCGATTTCACAAAACCGACAACTCTCCTGTTGGACTAAGTTTTACAAAAAAGGAATTATTGAATACTTTCAGGTTAACCGAAACAAAGGAACCTTACCAAATTTCAGAAAACCTTTTTTACCTGGGTGAAATTCCCCGAAAAAATAATTTTGAAAGTGTAACAACAACTTTTAAACTTGAAAACGGTGATGATGATTTTATTTTGGATGATTCAGCCCTTGCTGCCAAAATAAACAACGAACTGGTTATTATCACAGGCTGTTCTCATTCAGGCATTTGCAACATTTGCGAACATGCAAAAAATGTAACTAAAATTCAAAAGATAAAGGCTGTAATTGGTGGATTTCATTTAAAAACAAACAACCGTCAAACTTCAGAAACAATTCAATATTTCAAATTCAACAATGTTGAAAAACTTTACCCTTCACATTGCACTGAGTTACCTGCTTTGCTTGCATTTTCAAATGAATTCGATATTAAACAGGTAAAGACAGGAATGACTTTTGAATTTTGATTTTCTCAAAAAGCAGATTTATCTTCTGTTCTGAACTATCATTTTTTTATTGATATTCATTTTAAATTCCCACAAACGATATCTGTTTATTTACAAATTATTACTTAAATCCATCCATAATTGTTTTATTTGCGAAAAACATCAAATCAATTAATAAAGTTTTAATTTATCAGAATATGGGATTTAAAACTCCGGAAGATTGTCAGTCGTTGGAAGAAATAAGAAATGAGATTGATAAAATTGACGAACACATTATTTCGTTATTTTCTGAAAGGCATAAATATGTCGAGGAAATTGTGCGTTTTAAACACGATAAAGATGCAATAATTGCCCAGGAAAGAAAAGATCAGGTAATACTTCAACGAAAAAAGTGGGCTGAATCAAAAGGACTTAATGCAGCAACTTTCGAAAAATCCACACCTTGCTGGTAAACAGCAACATAGAGCACGAAATGGAATTATTAAAAATGAAAATAAGGAATAATGTACATCAAAGAAATAAAAGTAATGGACTGCACCGTGCGCGACGGTGGTTTAATGAACAAATGGCAGTTCAGCGATGAATTTGTACGTGGCGTTTATGATGCCTGTGTTGAAGCCGGTATCGACTACATGGAAATCGGTTATAAAAGCAGTGAATCGGCTTTTTCGCGAAAAGAAGTTGGTCCCTGGAAATTTTGCGACGACAAGGATTTGCGCCGTATTATGGGCGACAATAATACAAACCTGAAAATTTCGGCAATGGCCGATATTGGCCGGATTCACCCCGACGATATTCCACCTGCAAGCGAAAGTTTAATTGATATGATGCGCGTTGCCTGCTATGTACATCAGGTTGACAAAGCTGTTTGGCTGGCTGAACATTGCATGGACAAAGGATATGAAGTTACAATCAACCTGATGGCTGTTTCGAAAGTTAACGAAATTGATTTGGATCAGGCGCTTGCCGACCTTGCAAAATCACGCGTTCCCACTATTTATGTGGTTGACAGTTTTGGTAGTCTTTACTGCGAAAGCATTGAACATTTAGTAAAAAAATACAAAGCTGCGCTTCCCGGAAAAGAATTGGGAATTCATGCACACAACAACATGCAGCTGGCTATGTCAAATACAATTACATCGATAATAAACGGGGCAACTTTACTTGATGCAACCCTGCTTGGAATGGGACGAGGAGCCGGAAACTGCCCCATTGAAATTTTAATCGCCTTTCTGAAAAACCCTAAATACAGGTTACTTCCTCTGCTTGCTGCAATTCAAAATCATATAAAACCCTGGCAGGAAAAAATCGACTGGGGATATCACGTTCCATACCTGATTACCGGTGCATTGAATGAACATCCCCGCAGTGCAATGCAATGGATGGAATCGGAACGTAAAGATGATTTTGTTGCATTTATGAAAGAAATGCACGATTACGAACTTTTAGAGTAAAAAAATAGCTTTTTTTAGTAAGCCCGTTGGAATACGATTTCACTTATTCCAGCGGGTTTTTCATTTGCAGGATCAACATAAATCCGGATTGTTAATTTCCCGTCATTTACTTTCACAACCTTTTCGGAGGTCCAGTTAAAAACGGCTTTTTCGTTTGAAATAGTTCCCGCATCAATTCCTTCAAAAGCTATTTTTTGCCAAGTTGGTAAACTAAATCTCCCATTTTGCCCGAATCCTGTAAACTCCATTATGCACACTTATTTCATAATCGTAAAAATTGCTGTGGTTTAAAACATTCAGCAATGGTTCCGGCAAACATCTTTTCCAAAGCCTCACATTTCCTTCCAATCCTTTTAATACATAATCAACTTTATCGGCAACATTCCATTTTCCCAATTCCCAACCTGCACCTGAGTAGTTTTCGTTAGCACTTGTATTTTTCTGATTGCCATTTTGTGAACTGGTTCTGCCAAAGAAAATTCGCCCCTTTGAAAATATTTCGAATAAATATTTGTCTGCTTAAAATAGAGCTCAAACATTTGCGGAAAGCAGTTGACCACATTTTCAACACAGTTTTCAAGAGTTGGAACTGAATCAGATTTGATTACAGAAAATGTGAGGTGCCCCCAGTTTTCATCGCCCCAAATTGTGCCTATCAGTTCGCCCCTCATTAATTTTTGCCCTTTTTTCACTTCTATATTTTTGTTATACAAGTGTTTATACAAATAATATATCCCTGGTTGAGATTCACTTTCCAACAAAACCATTGCTTCCTTTCCTGCTTTATCCTCATTTTTGTCTTCAATCCAAACAACCGTGCTGTTTTCTATGGCAATAATCCAGTGTTTTTCAATTCCACGTGCGTCATGCAAATCAAAATCAACCCCGGTATTTGTATCGACACCTTGATTTTTTTTATCGGTATAATTCAAAAACGAAAACATATAACTGTCCTCATCCACACTCCATTTAAAACCATCGTTAAAACTGACTGGAAACAGATATTCATAAGGATTGAGCAGTGGCATAGTAACAGCTGACAAGCAAATTAATGCATCTTTTTTCAGTAAGCCATGTATCTGTTTATTTGAAGAAAGCGCCTTTACATTTGCATTGTCGGCAACAAAAATGCGCAGATTACCAATTTGCTCGGGCAGCGACCGGCGACTGACTTTTAACCAAACCGTATCCTCTCCTATTTCGAGTTGACTGAAATGGTTCTCAAGTTTTAAGAGCTTTATTTCGATATCATTATATTGAATTTTTCGCCTAACCCAAGGTTGAAATAGGATGCATTTCCCCAGGTAAATTCAGGAATATTTTGTTGTTGTGCTGTAATGCTAAGCAACTGACTCACACAAAAATACAGTATCACCAGTAATCTTTTCATGGGTTGATTGGAAATACTGAATCATTCAAATGAAAAGGAAATTCTTTTTCTTTTCATTTAAAACAGACTGAAATTTATCTTTATATTTTGCTCCATACAGGAAATATTAATTAAAAGCAGTTTTGTTTTTTACCTAAAACTACGCTAGCCAAAACAAGAAAAAAGGAAAATACTATTTTTTGTGAAAGTGTCATATAATTCTATTTTCTAATAGAAAAAATTTTTACTAAAGGCAGTCGATATGATTTTAACACGCTGATAAACGAAAGTACTGATTTGAATCAGAATTTCCCATATTTGTTCCCTGATTATGCAGGTAAAAATTATCATAGCAGTTTATTTCATTTTAGTTTTGGTGGTAGGTTTTTTATCATACTTCAAAATTAAAACGCCATCGGATTATTATGTTTCAGGAAAAAGGGCGGGGTTGATTCCTGTTTCGGGAAGTTTACTCGCCACTATATTAGGCGGATCAGCAATTCTGGGGACAATTGAATTAAGCCAAAAATCAGGATGGGCAGCACTTTGGTTTTTGTGCAGCGCTTCGTTGGGTTTACTGGTTCTTGTTCCACTAACAAAAAAAGTAAGTCGTTATGGCAATTATACTTTGCCCGAATTACTTGGCAGGTTTTACGGCAAAAAGGCCGAATTTATTTCATCGCTGATAATTCCAATCGCATGGATTGGCATAGTAGCGGCCCAAATTATAGCAGCAGCAAAAATATTAAGCGGTTTGGGATTTATCGGTTACAATGAAGCAGCAATTGCATCAGGAGTAGTTTTTGTGCTGTACACAGTTGCCGGAGGCCAAATCAGCATCCTTAAAACCGACACAATTCAATCGGTCATAATTGTTGCCGGGCTTTTTGTTTTGTTGGTTTTTTCTATCAATACAAGCTCTGTCCACCCTTTTGACAGTTTAAGCTTCAGCTCACTTTTTAATGAGTCATTTTCTTTTATCGATTTGGTTATTTTAATTCTCACTTATTCAGTAACTTTTGTTGTCGGTCCCGATATTTATTCACGTGTTTTCTGTGCAAAAGATGAAAAAACTGCTTCACGAAGTATTCTGCTTGTGGCAATTATCCTTATTCCTGTTTCATTCACATTAACCTGGTTAGGTATTTTTTCAGTCAATAATGCTCATGAAGGAATCGTCAGATTTGCAGCGCATTTGCTGCCGGACTGGGCTTACGGGCTCTTTATTGCTGCACTGCTATCCGCCGTTATGTCGTCGGCTGATACAACTTTGCTTACTTCGTCTATAATTTTGAGTGAAATGACAACAGGAAATCTAAATGACAAAAAGGCGTTGAAATACACACATTATTTCATTATCATAATCGGAATTGTAAGCATAATTATTGCTCTTTTTATGACTTCCATAATTCAAACCTTATTGTTTGCATTGACTTTTTTCTCGGGTGCCTTTGTTGTTCCAACTTTAGCAGGTTTGTTAAATATGAAAGTAAATAAAAAAAGGGTTGTAACAGCAATAATAACAGGCGGTATCATTGCTTTAACAGGTAAAATTGTACACGATTTTTACAATGATTTTGCAGGCAGTTGCATCATTATTTTCACGTATATAATTAACGCACTTATTCTGTTTATACCTGCAGGCAAAAAATAAATATATGTTCAATACTAAAATGGTTTTTGGTATTTCGAAAATAATTCTAATTTTGTGTCGAAACCATAAATCAGACCCAAATGATTATCCCAACAATCATCTGTTACTCAAACAATAACGACACCTTAAATCGTGTTATTTGCGAAATACATAATTATTTTGGACATGTTGTAAACCAATCCGTTTTCAACAAAAAAAAGAAGTTGTTTAACTGGCTTGAGAAAAACAAAAATCAGCCACATAACAAGCATTTGTTTGTCATTGAAATCAGTGAAACCAATGAAGAAACAATTCAACTAATCAACAAAATAAACAGCTATTTTTTGTCGGTTGGAATATTGATTGTTGCCGATAAAATCCAACAAGCCCGGATTCAGGAATCTACCGGAAATATTGACACCATGCAGTTTTTAATTAATACCTGGGATTCAGCTAAATTCAAAGCTGCAATAGATATGGCGACTCAGTCGGTAACAAAACTCCCCATTCAGGGAAACACCGAAATTCAAAATTTAATTTCGACAGAAAAGGAATCGGAAAAACTGGAAGAACATATACACAAGCTTATAGATGCCAACATGGCAAAAGACAGTTTTTTGTCAATTATTGCCCATGATTTAAAAGGTCCGTTTTTTTCGTTACTCGGTATTTCTGAAATTCTTTTAAACGAATGGGAAAACCTTACCGAAGAAAGTAAACTTGATTTAATTGGCGATTTGCATAAAACTTCCGATGATACATACAAATTACTTGTAACGTTATTGGATTGGTCGAAATTGCAAAAAGAAAAACTAGAAGTTTGTGTACAGGAAGTAAATGTTTGCAATCTTGTTAATTCGACATTGAAAACAACAAAAAACAATGCTTCAGTAAAAGGGATAAAAATTGAAAATAAAATTAATGCCGAACTGAAAGTAAAAACGGATAGAAATATGATTGCAACAGTATTTAGAAACCTGATTTCCAATGCAGTTCAATATACTCAGCCCGGAGGAAAAATAAGTATTTCAGCAACAGAGGAAAATGATTTTTTCACTTTTTGCATTGAAGACAACGGAGCAGGAATTGAAAAACCACATATTTTGGAACTTTTTAAACAAGGCAATCAGAAAAAGCTGAATGGCAATGCAAGCGCTTTCAAAGGTTTGGGATTGATAATCAGTAAAGATTTTGTTGAAAAAAATGGTGGACAAATCTGGCTCGAAACACAAAAAGGAGTTGGAAGCAAATTTTATTTTTCACTCCCATGTTGAAATGGAAGACGGAAGACATTGCCACTAGTCTTTAGTGATTGGTAAATTGTAAATAGTAAATAATCAAATCCTTATAGTCAATTCATCCAAAAAATCATGCAACTCATTCATAAGCAAAGGTTTCAATAGTTTATTTACTTCATTATGATAATCATTCAACCAGTTTTTTTCCTTTTCCGATAAAAGTTCAGGTATAATCAAGGTTGTATCAATCGGGCAAACAGTCAACGTTTCAAAACCAAGGAATTGGCCAAACCGTGTTTTCTCCAGTTCAACACAAACTATCATATTTTCAGTTCTGATACCATATTCTCCTTCGCGATAAAATGCGGGTTCATTCGACATTACCATTCCCGGCTCAATTTGGTGTTCATTGTATTCCTGGCGTATTGCCATCGGGCCTTCGTGCACATTCAGAAAATGCCCAACACCATGACCGGTTCCATGACCGTAATTCAAACCGTTTTCCCAAAGCGGTTTTCTTGCCAGAATATCCAAATGACAACCTTTTGTACCCGACAGGAATTTAGACTTTGTAAGCGAAATCATCCCCTTTAAAACCAGTGTATAATCTCTCTTTTGCTGTTCAGTAACTTCCCCAAGTGCTACTGTCCGTGTGATATCGGTGGTTCCATCCAGATACTGTCCGCCCGAATCGAACAATAAAATCCCTTCAGGTTCAAGGCTTAAGGCATCATCAGGGCCAACACTTAAATGCACAATTGCACCATGTTGTTTGTAGCCAACAATCGGAGGAAAACTTTCACCCTTGAAATTGCTTTGTTTTGAACGAAACTCGTTTAGTTTTCGCCCGACTTCATATTCGCTAATTTCAGTTTTTCCGATATTCGACTTTAACCAGAACAGAAATTCAACAAGTGCAACTCCATCTTTTAACATGGCTGTGCGAAATCCATTCAGCTCAGTTTTATTTTTCAGTGCTTTTGACTTCGATATCAAAGAAGTTTCTTCAATTATTTCGTTGTTATTACTGAGTGCCTGAAACACTTTATAATTGGCAGTCAGTGGATCCAAAAGAATTCTCCGGTTTTTGATCTCTGAAAGAAATAAATAAAACTCATTGTAATCCTTCACAGAAACTTCTTCATATTTAAGCAATTCAATCAGTTCTACCGGAATTTTAGCCTGATCTACAAAAAGATAACTTTCTGTATTTCCAACTAATCCAAACCCCATAAAAACAGGATTGTAGCTGATATCCGATCCGCGTAAATTAAACTGCCAGGCCAATTCATCGAGCATTGTGATCACATGAAAATCAGAATTTAAATTATTGAGTTTTTCGGCAATCTGAATTTGCTTTTCTTTTCGTGAATATCCGGCAAAAGTTGTATCAAAATTGAATATTATATCCTGAGGAAATTGCGGGCGATTTTTCCAGATCGTTTCAAACAGGTCAGGTACAGCGACCAATTCAATGCTACTTTTTGCCAAAGTTTTTTGCAGATTCCTAAAACCGGAAACCGAAATAGTTTGCGTATCAATCCCAACTTTGTTTCCTGAAACCAGCGTGCCGGCCAGCCAGTTTTCAGGTGAAACAGCATCAGGCACACGAAGTTTATGCATCGTAATTCCACTACCCTTTATTTGTTCTTCTGCCTGAATAAAATAACGGGTATCAGTCCATAATCCAGCTTCGTTTGCAGTAATAACAACAATTCCATACGATCCGGTAAAACCTGAAATAAACGATCTGGTTTGCCACATTTCAGGTAAATATTCACTTGAATGCGGGTCGGTTCCCGAAATGTACAGGGCGTCCAAACCCAAAGTTTTCATTTCAGTTCGGAGCGCTGAAATTCTGTTTTGAATGTTGTTCATTTTTTAAAAAAATCTATTACAAATTGTTTTATTGAAGGAGCTGGAATATCATCATAATTAATTTCATTTTCAGCATAAAACCTGTAATCCAGTATATCGTCCATCGGTTTTAAATTTTCAATTGTTTCAGGAATTACTTCGAATGCCATATCAACTGTAAACACTGAGAAATCGGAAAAGATATATTCATTTGGAGCGGAATTCATGTATTTGAGAGATTTTGTTTTCATCCCCAACTCTTCAAACAATTCCCTTTTTAAGGCAGTTTCAAGCGTTTCGTTATGATCGACAAAACCACCGGGCAAATCCAGTTTTCCGTAATCAGGTTCAATTCCGCGGGTTACCAGCATCAATCTGCCATTTCCGTCGGTTACCAGGGCCGCTACAGCTGCCGAAGCATTTATGTAATAATGAAATCCGCAATCACCGCATTTTAATGATCTTTCACCTGAAATATCAAATTTTGAAGAACCGCATTTGGGGCAAAATTTCAGCACCTCAAGTGGATGAGTTCTCTGCATTTATTTGATGATTTTTTGCGCTTTCAGCCAATTGTAAAACAAATCGGGCCACTGGTCAACGGGCAGATTCTTTTTGGTCATCCCAAATCCATGTCCGCCTTCCTGAAAAATATGCATTTCGGCAGGAATGTCAAATTTTTTAAGGGCAAGGTAAAAATCCACTGAGTTTTGCGGAAGTACAGTTTTATCGTCGTCAGCCAAAATCAGAAAAGTTGGAGGCGTATCTTTTGTAACATTCAATTCGTTTGAATATTGTCTGGCAAGTTTCCAGTCGTTTCCTTCGCCAATCAGGTTTTTGCGCGATCCCATGTGGCCAATTGCCTCGTTAAAACTGATAACCGGATAAAGCAGCAACATAAAATCGGGACGGCAACTCATTTTTTCAATCGGGTCGGCGCTTTGTTTGTTTCCCAAATCGAATACAGTTCCGGCAGTTGATGCTAAATGACCACCCGCTGACGAACCGGCAATTCCAATTTTATTGGGGTCAATCCCCCACTCGTTTGCATTCGCCCTAACAATCCGCATCGTTTGCCGTGCATCGCCTGAAGGAATTTCATGATGGCCGTACGGAAGCCTGTATTTCAAAACTATCCCTGCTATTCCTTTTGATTGCAACCACTTTGCCATATCAAAACCTTCGTGATCCATGGCTTCAATCCAATAACCACCTCCGGGACAAATTACAACTGCTGCACCGGTATTTTTATCCTTTTCGGGCAGATAAACATACATTTCAGCTTCAGAAACATTGCGAACCCGAACACCGTCATATTTCTCTTCGGGTTCTTTCATCCCGTTATCGTTTGGCGCACCATTTGGCCATACTTTCAGGGTTTTATCCTGCGCTGACATAATGAAAGGGATAAAGAAAACAGTAAAAAGTAAAACCTGTAATTTCATTTAGTTTGATTTTGATATGATTAATTATTACAAATGAAAGGCAAAAAGATCAATTCAGGATTATTTCGTTTTTGCCCCCACAAAGTAGTGTTCTTTTTCTGAAAACAAAATATTAAAAGTTGTCAAAGAACCATAAATCCTTGTTATATATTGTTGTAAATCAACCTTTTCTTCATCAGTTAAAACACTGTGACTATTTATGTTTTGTTCCAAAACCCGTAATCTGTCGCGCAACATTACAATTTTGTGAAAAAAAGTCTCGATTGGAATTTCTTTGGGTTGCAAACTCAGGTTGGCCGGTTGAAGTGTCATTGTTCCGCCAATCCATCTTTCGCCAAGTGGCACAACTTCGTTTAACGAGGCATACTGATCAAGAACATAAGTTATTACTTTTTCCAACTCCTTAACAGAAATACCACTTTTGGGAGCATCTTCATTTCTTGTTATCACAGTCAAATCTGTATTCCTTTTGGTAATTTCTATTTTACCGCCATGCTCAAAGAAAATTTCATATGCGGTTAAATTGTTTTTACTTACAATTCCTTCGCCATAACGCGGATGATCAACCCTTGATCCTACTGATAATTCTTCCATTTCAAAAAAATGTTTTTAGTTTATTTGATCGTAAAAATATTGATTTTTCTTTTCTATTTCAACGGTGAGTCAGGTTCTTTGGCGAAGGTTCGGTAAATAAAACCGTCAACCAAATCGGCCCACAATTTTGCCATTAGCACAGTTGCTTTACCTTCCCAAAATGTAAGGATTAATTTACGTTGGCGCCTTTTTACAGCTCTGTAAATGCGGTGAGCACACTCTTCTGCCGACATCATTTTGTTTTCATCGCGAGGAGTTTCGCCTTGTTGCGTACCATTGGCAGTTAATGCCGATTTTCGTATTTCAGAAGTTGTAAAACCAGGAGCAGCAACAAGCACATGCAAACCCGAACGCCGATGTTCAATACGCACCGAATCGAGGAAGCCACGCATTGCAAATTTAGAGGCAGAATAACCTGAACGGGCCGGTAATCCAACATATCCGCCAACTGACATTACTCCAACAAGTGAACCTTTTGATGCAAGCAAATATGGAAGGGCGAATTTAGTGCAATACACTGTACCCCAAAAATTTACATCCATAACTTTTCTGAGGACATTCATGTCAACATTGATTGTGGCAGCGCGCATTGAAATGCCGGCGTTATTGATTAATACATCAATTTTACCAAATTTATTAACGGCAGAATCGATAAGATTTTTACAGTCAGTTTCAATGGTTACATCGGCTTTTACCGAAAAAACTTCAACGTTGGTAAGTTTATTTTCAAGCTCCTTTAGCTTTTCCAATCTTCGGGCGGCCAAAACAAGATTAAAGCCTTTTGATGCATATTCTTCTGCCAGGGCTTTTCCTATACCTGATGATGCGCCTGTAATTACAACAACCTTATTTTGCATAATAAATTATATTCCAAAAGTGCTCTTAGTAATTAAGATTTGAAATGCAAATTACCCAATTAAATGGTTAAAACCTATTAAAACTGTTTTGTAGCAGGCACTGATTATTTTTCAAAGAGTTGTTGAAGACCTTTACCCAGTTTTTTAAGTGAATCATTAATTCCCTCTTTTGCAGCGCTTGCAACAGTTTTTTTGGTTTCCGATAAATCAACTTTTACTTCCGGCTTACCAACAGGTCCACTGATTGCAACACCTGCGGGCAAAACGGTAATTTTTTCGTTTCCGGGAATTACACTCAAAATATTTTGAATGTCACTTCCAACAGCATTCCTGTTCACTTTAAAATCCATCCGCATATTTAGCAGATTTTCAGCGCTTAAAGTTCCAACAATTTTTGTTTCCTGTCCGGCAATTTTTGTATTGAAAGGTTTAAGATCGATATTCCCGTTTTCGATTATAAAGTTGGCTTTAAAATCTTCTATATCAACATTTTTTAATTTCTCTGGGAGTAAAATCCCTTTTAATTCCTTGAAAATTGGTGATTCAATAATCCGAAGGTTTTCAGTATTAAAAAAACCTGTACCATCAATTGAAGAAGGAATTAATTTAAACACAGGTGTTAACTGACCTTTAATTTTTAATGTGGTGCTGAGTTTGCCTTCACTTTGTCCGGCAATTGGCATCATTTTCCGAAAACCTGAAAGTGATTGAAAAGCAACTGGAATATCAAATTTCACAACATCTAAACCAAAATCGACAAAAGGCTGATTTTGAGGTGTATTTTCATAAGAACCTGTCAGTTTTAACTCGCCGTCCAACATGTTCATGTTCAATCCGTTCAAAATTAATTTGCCTTCCTTTGCAGTAATCAAACCTTTGATATTTGAAATTGGAAGTTTATCGAAAATAGCTTTGTCAATATTTGAATGAAAAGTGAAATCAATATTTTTTGGAATATCAAAGGCAAGTTTTTCTGTGTTTGAATTATCATTTTCATTTATTGGAGGGTTATTTTCGACTTGTTTTTCAGCAACATTTTTATTTTCAGAAACGGCATTTTTCGTCTTCTGCAAACGTAAAATTTCGTTCAAATTCACAAATGAAGAAACCATTTGTAAATCGCCTTGTAAAGTTCCGTTCTTAAAAATGTAATTCAGGTAATTGAAAACTTTCCCTGTCAGGTTGAAATCGCTCTGCCCCACTTTCATATTTAATTGAGATAGGTTTACATTTTGTGGCGAAAAATCGAGTTTCCCGCTAGGAATCAAAACTTTCTGTGTTAAATCAGGCGAATCATAAATAAAGTTGTCAAGCAAAATAACGCCATCCGATTTAATTTTATCATACTCTTCCTTTTCAACTGAAGAATAATTCCCTTTTGCAAACAGGTTGGCATCAATAGTCCCCGAAACATTCACACTGTCAAGCGGAAGTGCATCTTTTAACTGATCGAAATTTACTTTCCCAACCAAAGCTCCATCGAAATATGGATCAGACACGAGATTTTTCAGAAAAAGTGTAATGTCAACCGGGTTGTTTTTTATTTCGAAGTGGGCGTTTTTGATTCGTACTTCTGTCAAATCCAAATCGCCCTGCGGCTTTTCAATGGAAATATCTGCCCGTATATTTTTTATCTCTTCAGGCAGATCAACATATTTCAAATTACCATTTGCAACATCAATTTTTAAATTGAAAGCCGGGTAATTTTCTTCGAAATACAAACCGTTCACAGTTCCTGATACTGCAGCAGATCCGCTGGTTTTGATCTTTTTCAAATAATCCTCGTAACCGGGCGGAATAAGTGCCAGGAAATTATCGAAACCCGAATCTTTTGTTTTTAACTCCAAATCGAAAAACATACTGTCTGACGGCATTTGTATTAAACCTGTAACCTGCATGGGCAAACGGTTTACAAGCAGTTCGTTTTCAATAATCCGGATATCCATTTTTTCGTAATCAACATTCAGCAGTGTGGTCGTTTCCAGCGAAACATTTGAAATGTACCGAACACTGTCATATTCAACCGAAAAATTCCCGACTTTTCCATCACCTTTTATTTCTGTTGAAGTGCCGTACATTTTCCCGTTTACAGAAAGGTTTACATCTTCAAAAACCTGTAACATGTTTATTTCGCGGTCGTTATATACAACTTTGGCATTTTTGATCTCAATTTTTTCAAGTTGAAGTTCAAAAACATCATCCTGTTTCTCAGGTTTTTCATTCGAAACCTGCGGATTCATATCGGTTTCAGTAGTAACATTCCAGTTTGCGTTTCCGGTTTTGCCTACAATTAAATTTAGTTTTGGTTGAATTAGATTGATTTCTTCAATTTTCCTTTCCGATTTTTTGAATAGCGATTTCAAATTCATTTTTGCCCGTAAAGTTTCAATGGAGAGCAATGTATCAGATTGAAATTCACCTTTTCCGGTAATGCTGACATTTTGCATTTCAATCGTGATCTTTGGAAAATTACGGAATAAGGAAAGTTTAAAACCTTCAAACTCAACTTCGGCATTCAACTGCTTATTGATTGTTGTTTTTGTTTTTTCAAGAATAGTTTGCCTTGAAGAAAATTGGAATAGAAATCAATGTTCCAAAAATTAAAGCAATTACGATTATAAATATTAATACTACTTTTTTCATGTTTACAAATTTAGATTCAAGACAAGGGTATCAACACATGTTTATATATATGATTTTCACGTTTTATCGTTTTCATGCGCAGCTATACTTTTTTGACTTGAATATTTAATCAATTCTATTTTTTGTAAAACTAAACGAATAAAAAGGGATTTTCGGGTGGAAATGAGTTAAAAATCTTAAAACTTATTAAACTAAATTTCTTTCAAAATCACCCTGCGCAACAATTGCAAAGCAGTTTGACTTGAACGTAAAATATTTCTCTCGCGGTTATCGCCAAAAACGAATTTTAAGGCAATTACATTTTTTTCGCCGGCAACTGCAATCCAAATTGTACCGACAGGTTTTTCCTCGGTTCCGCCACCCGGCCCGGCAATTCCTGTTGTTGCAACTGCAAAATCAGCTTTTAAAACTTTTCTTGCGCCAACTGCCATTTCCTTTGCAACCTGTTCGCTTACAGCGCCAAATTCATTCAAAATTTTATGAGAAACTCCCAAAATATTTTCTTTTACCTGGTTTGAATATGCAGTAACCGAACCGTTGTAAAAGTCAGAACAACCGGGCACAGAAGTTATTAAATGCGAAATGTAACCACCGGTACAACTTTCGGCAACAGCCAGTTTCTGATTTTTGGAGATCAGTAATCTGCCAATTACTTCGGCCATGGTTTCGTTGTTGTAACCGAAAATATTGTTGGGGATGATTTGCAATAGTTTTTGTATCTCATCTTCAACAAGTGTTTCAAGTTCGGATTTTGAATTCCCCATTGCCGAAAGTCGCAGCCGAACTGCCAAAGGACTTGGCAAATAAGCCAGTTTTATATTTTTGGGAAGCGAATTTTCCCAGTTTTCAATTTTTTCGGCAAGCATCGACTCAGGCAAACCCTGCGTTAATACTGTTTTGTGGTAAATCGCTTTTGTTTTTCCGTTGTTGTGTAAACGTGGAAAAAGCTCGTTTTCAACCAGGTATTTCATTTCGAAAGGCACACCGGGCATCGACACAAAAATTGTATCGTTTTGCTCGAACCACATTCCGGGCGCAGTACCGGCCATGTTAGGCAAAACCGTACAATTTGCGGGTACCAGCGCCTGATCGCGGTTTAGTTTGTTCATATCGATTTTCAGTCGTGTAAACCGCGATTTGATATGTTCAAAAGTAGGTTCATGAACTACTAACGTTGTATTGAAATATTCACAAAGTGTATGTTTTGTAATATCGTCTTTCGTTGGACCCAGGCCTCCGGTCATCACAACAAGATCAACCTTTTCCTCAGCTTTTTTTAAAGCTTCCATTATATGGTAGTGGTCGTCATGTACTGATGTAATCTGGTAAATCTCAATACCGTTTAAATTAAACTGTTCAGCAATCCAGGCCGAATTTGTATCTATTATTTGTCCGATAAGGATTTCGTCGCCAATTGTAATTATTTCTGCTTTCATGGGTGAAAAATAAGTCGGAAGTCTGAAGACAGAAGTCCAGGTTAATTAACTTTTTCAAATGTTTTAAATGGTTTTAAACGTTGTAACAATGTGGGGTGCGAGTAATGGAAAAACACATATTTCGGGTGAGGTGTTAAATTGCTCAGGTTTTTTACCGACAGCTTTTTTAGTGCGGAAGCGAGTGATTCGGGATTAAAGTTTTGGGCTGCAAAGGCATCGGCCTGGTATTCGTTTTTTCGCGAAAGCAAATTCATGAAAATACCCAACACAAAAGAAACCGGCGTATATAAAACCCCAAAAGCTACCAAACCAATATGGAAATTTGGAACTTCAACTCCAAGTGCCTGGCTCAGGTTTTCGTTATTGATAAGTAATGAAAAAATAAACAACACAATTCCGGTTTGAACCGAACCAATAAGTAAACCCTGAATTACGTGCTTCTTTTTGTAATGCCCGATTTCGTGTGCCAAAACAGCAACAATTTCATTGGTTTCCATTTCATTGATTAACGTGTCATATAAAACAATTCGTTTTTTCGCGCCAAAACCTGTAAAATAGGCATTGGCTTTTGTTGATCGTTTTGAGCCGTTGATAACAAAAATATTGTCGAGTTTAAAACCCACTTTATCGGAGAACTTTTGAATTGCATCGCGCAATTCACCTGCTTCCAGCGGGGTTTGTTTGTTGAAAAGAGGTACAATGAGGTTGGAATAAAACATGGCCATGAAAACAGAAAATGCAGAAATCAAAATCCAGGCATAAATCCAAAACATGTTTTGAGTTTTCTGGTAAATCAATATAATTATCGCCAGTAAACCGCCGCCAATTAAACCACCAATTAACCAGCCTTTTATGGTATCGAGCACAAAAGTTTTGGGAGTAGTTTTGTTAAAACCGTATTTCTCTTCAATTACAAAAGTATCGTAAACCGAAAATGGCATGCTTAAAATATCAGATGCAAACATTATCAAACCAAAGAAAAACAGCGCTGCAACTATAGCATTTGCTGTAATTCCCCAGGCCAGCGAATCTACAAATGCAAATCCAAAAAACAGGAACATTGCAAGTGTTAAAGCAAAACTAAAGCTACTTGAAAGCAATCCAAACCGGTTATTTTCGCGCTGGTATGCTTGTTGCTTTTTGTATTTCTCTTCGTCGTAAATTCCTTTAACCTCTTCGGGCAAAACATCGCTCATCGTTTTGGTATTCAGGTAATCCAGGTATTTTTCGAATAAAAAATCGAGTACAATTATCGCGATGATAATAAAGAAAAGTATTTCGTGCATAGCTGTCATTTTGAGGGAACAAATATGAAGAAAGAGAGTTCAGAGTTCAAAGTTTAAAGTTTAAAGTTTAATCCCAGAGCTAGTTCGAGACATGGAGTCCAGAAGTAGAAAAGTTTAGAGTTTAAGAACGGTGACAACACTGATTTTACAGATTCATGCTGTTAAATCAGAATTGTCATCGTTCAAAATATTCTTTGGCACTTACATATTATACCAATTAATTTTTCGTGTAAAAAACATGATCAGCGCCAAAACTGCGAATAAACCAATACTTCCGGCCAGTAATGCAAACGACTCCAACTGAAGTAAAATAAAAATAAATCCAAACGAAGTAGCCAGTATTAAGGTGAGAATAAATGAATTGGACCATTTTTTAAGAAATGTGCGTGAATAAAGCAAAACCATTAAAATTACAGATACTGCGGAAATTAAATATCCAAAATTAAAACCAATTTGCTCAGATACTGAAAGCAGTAAAAGGTAAAAAATTAGTATCGAAATCCCGACAAGAATATATTGAAATGGATGAATACGCTGTTTGGTAATAATTTCATTTAAGAAAAATGATAGAAATGTGAATAAAATTACCAAAATACCATATTTGGCACTGCGCATATTTTTTTGATAATGATCGGCAACAGTAACCAACTTAACTCCAAAATCACTGTCGGTAACAGAATACGAATTATCTTTCCAGGCTTGCGGAAAATTGCGGTTAAAGTGCAAAACCTTCCAGTTTGCTGTAAATCCTTCTTGTGTAATTTCTGAATTTTCGGGAAGAAAATTGCCAACAAATCCAGGGTCATTCCAGGCTGATTTCATTTTAACTTCGGTAACCTCGCCAAGTGGTGCAAACTCTAATGATTCAGCGCCTTTCAGTGTAAAGTTGCATGCAAACTCCCCAGGAAAAGCATTTGCAATATCTGCCGGTAGTTTTATGGTAATTCCATCTTTTCCCAGCACCGAGTTTTCAATTCCGGGAGAAAACATGAATTTCCTGTCGTTCCAGTTTAACTCAGCCAATTCACTGATACCACGTAAATCATTTATTCCAACAGATAGTTCAGCTTTATCCCACAACAACAATTCGGGATCTATTTTTAAAGCTTCAAAATCGGGTGCAACAAAGTACCCAGAAATAGCCACTTTCGATTCATAAACCATTACGTCGTAAATACTCCGGTGACGCTGTTCAGGAAATAATTCGCCTTCAACTTTTAGTAATTTTGGAAGGAAGTGACTTTGCCTGATTTCCTCGCTGTAAACTTTCTTGTCATTATCGAAAACCTTTTCAATATAAGGTATTGTTAAAACCGGACCACGCACTGTGTTCAGCATCGACCATTGCTGCATTACTTCATCTTTCACCGAGAGAGCTGTTTTTTCACGTTCACCAATTAATTCCATTATCATCACTTTTGGAATCAAAAGGAAAAGAATTAAAAACCCAATTACCACCACTTTAATTGTAATCCGCCAATTTGCAGATTTAGTTTTTTCCTGAATAAAATCAATTGTTTCCATGTTTTTTTAATTTATTATATTTAAAAAGTACTTTGTATTTCAAAGTTCAAACTCAAAAAAATTACTGCTGGTTTAAAATCGCCTCCAGCGCCTTTAAATGCAGGTCAAATGCTTCCCTACCCTCCGCTGTAATTTCGTAAACTGTATTTGGTTTCCGGCCAAAAAAACTTTTATGAACAGTTATGTAATCAAGCTCCTCCAACTTTTTGATATGACTTGCCAGATTTCCGTCGGTTAAATCCAGAAGCTCCTTCAATTCATTGAAAGTTGCGCTTCTGTTAACCGAAATGACTGACATAACTCCCAGCCGGATCTTATTATCAAAAGCCTTATTGAGCTGTTGAAATAATTCTTTCACGATTTTTTTGTTTTAGAAATGTGATCGTACCTAAAATGCATGATTGTGCCGTAAAAAATATGAATCACACCAAATCCAAATGCCCACAAAATCAGCGAGTAACCAGGTAAAAATGCTGCAATAATTCCGATTACAATCTGACATAATCCCATATAATAAATCTCCAGTCGCGTGAATTTTGCAGCATTTACCAGTGCCAGGCCATAGAAAACAAGTAATGACGGAGCGATTGTTTCATATAAACCACGGCTGATAAAAATACTTATTAAAATTCCGCCACTTACTAACGGGACAGCCAGGTTTAAAATCAGCATCCGGGTGCCTTTGTTCCAGATTTTATGACCGTCGCGAATTGTTTTCCGATAGGTTAAAACAACAACCGTGACAAGTGATATCATCAAAATTACAACTGACAGAAAAAAAAGTTGCGAAACCAAATTGCTATTTGGCAAGTCAGCGTCATGAATTAAATAATTTGCGATGATCGCGCCTATGATAGCATAAAGGCCAATCATAATTCCTGATAATCCACTCAGTGAAAGAAATCGGCTTGATTGTTCCATCATCTGCCTGATTGCTTTAATTTCATTTACGTATTGTTCCTTTTGTTCCATTTTTAAAAGTACTTTGAATTGCAAAGTAAAATAAAACAAACAGAATTAACAAGTAATCAGAAAAAAATAAATTATCAGAATTAAACTTTTGATCTGGTTTTTATTTATCAGTAAAAAGTAAGGAAAAACAATTTGTTTACAATTTAAAAAACTCTTTGATAATTTGCTCGTGATCAAATGCAAGTTCGGGTAAACCGGAAACCGGAAACCACTCAGCACGGGCAGCATCATCTCCTCCTTTAACCTGTTGTTTTTTATCGAGTTCGGTAAAAAAAATAGTTGAAATTGTGCGGTGTCGCGGGTCACGATCAACTGCGTCATAAGTTTTAAACTGAACCATTTTATCTACTTTCAAACCTGTTTCCTCCTCTAACTCACGTTTGCAGGCCTCTTCAAGCGTTTCGTCCATTTCGATAAAACCGCCCGGTATTGCCCATTTATTTTTAAATGGTTCGTTCAATCGTTCAATTAGCAGAATATAATTTTCATTATTTTCTTTTACAAAAACCAAAGCATCGGTGGTTACTGCTGCGCGTGGATATTGGTATGTGTACATATTATAATTTAAAGTTTAAAGTTCACCGTTCTGAGTAATTTGAATGCCGTTTTCAAAGTTCATTAAACAAAGCTAATAATACCTTTTCAAATAACTGACCATCTCCGCTTTTTTGATCTCAAAATTTACTGCATGAATTAGCAATCAATCATACAAATAAATAAAAGATATGTTAATCTTTTTCTGCATTCATTTTATTAATATATTTGACATTAGCTGTTTATTATATTTTTAGTTTCTGTTTATAAAATATAAATAATTAACAAACAACTATTCCTCATGGGAAAAGACTAAAACCTGACTTTAAAAGAATATATGCAGTTATTAATACAAATCTCAGTGAATTATAAATTTTAAAATTATGAATACAATAAAGTACCGTTCACGTGGACAGGAAGTTCATTTTTTGGCTGAGTCGCTGGAAAAACTTGGGTACAAAGTTTACGTTTCAGAATATTTTGGTCCCGATATTGACGCTGTAAAAGATTTTCAACTGAAAAATAATTTAGTGGTTGATGGAGTTGTGGGTCTTAAAACCTGGATGACGTTAATCGGAAAACAAAAACAACTTGTTGAGTCAAATAATAAACATTTATCGGAAAAAGATCTGATTGATTTTGCCGATAGGTATGGTTTGGAACTTGCTGCGGTTAAAGCGGTTAACCAGGTAGAAAGCAGCGGAAAAGGTTTTTTGGCATTCGGAAAGCCGCGCATTCTTTTTGAAGGCCATGTTTTTTGGACTGAGTTGAAGAAAAGAAATATTGAACCTAACAACTTTTTAAATTCATTGTCGCAAGATGTTTTATATGAAAAGTGGACAAAGAAATACTACAAAGGCGGCGAAGGAGAATATGAGCGAATGGAAAAAGCAGCCAATATTTCTGCAATGCCGGGAACCAAAGAAGCAGCTTATTGCTCTGCATCATGGGGTTCGTTTCAAATAATGGGTTACAATTACAAAAATTTGGGTTACACTTCAATTGATAATTGGGTGAATGCAATGAATGACCATGAAAGGGAACATTTGGCAGCATTCGGAAAATTTATCGCTTTTAAAAGTATTTCAGGTAAAAAACTTACCGACTGGCTAAAAGAAAAAAACTGGGAAAAATTTGCTGAGGGTTACAATGGGTCAGGTTATAAGAAAAACAAATACGATGAAAAGTTGAAAGCAGCTTACAATAAGCACATTAGCTGATATTGTACGATAAGGTAATTAGTGGTTCAACAACAGAAAGGCCGAAAACTAAGTTTTCGGCCTTTCTCATTAATGAAATACTTTAGAAACTAAAGTATTACAAAGATTTTTTGTTTACAAATCTCTTTTAGCCAAATAAAAATCGATCATTTCGTAACCGCTTTTTTCGCGTTCTTCCATTTCTTTAATGGTTTTTGGTGGCGGAACAATTACTTTTTGTCCGGGTTTCAATCAATGGCATCGCAACACCATGTTTGTCGGAAGTTTGCAAAGCAGTGATTACCCTGATGATTTCGTCCATGTTCCGACCAACATTCAACGGGTAATACATGATTAACCTGATTTTACCTTTTGGATCGATAAAGAAAACGGCACGAACGGCGGCAGTTTCACTTTCATTTGGCTGCAACATTCCATAAAGCTGCGATACTTTCATGTCGATATCCGCAATAATCGGGAAATCAAACAAAACACCGGTGTTTTTCCTAACGTTATTTACCCAGGCAACGTGTGCGTGGATACTGTCGATACTTAAACCAATCAGCTTTGTGTTTAAGGCTCTGAATTCATCTCCACGGATTGCAAAACCACTCATTTCGGTTGTACAAACCGGAGTAAAGTCAGCAGGGTGCGAGAACAATATTGTCCAACTATCTTTAATAAATTCTGAAAACTGAATAGGGCCCCAGGTTGTTTGCTTTAAAATCAGGAGCCATGTCGCCAATGCGTGGCATTGATGCTGTTTTTGTTTCTTCCATAATATATTGATTTTAATAATTACTGTTACTACTAAACGAAGTTAGTGGGAATAAGTTCAAAAAGAATTGTGAAAATATCCAAAAAATCCAATAAATATTGAGATCCCAAAATTCAATTTGAACAACAGTTTGAAAATCAGTTTCAAAATTTGGTACCAATTCCTGAATAATAATATTTGTTGCTTTTTTTGCCCCGCTATCGTTAAAATGGGTTGCGTCTTTCCAGTTTAATTGGTTCGAAATAATTGAGTCGGGAAGGATAATTAATTCTCCAAATTCCTTGTAATATTCTTTTAACAAAGGACTTGTCATTCCGGAACCGTACTCCGGGAGATACAAAAACAGTATCATGCACTCGTTTCTTTGTGCAAGTTGCACTATTTTTTCGAGGTAGTGTTTTGAATATTTTAATTCTATATTTCGAATTAATGCAGGTTTCGACATAGAATTTCTTAGTTGCCAGTCCAGTTTGTTTTGGGTTAAATCACTGGAGGATGCTAATTGATTTGAAGTCAAATATCCAAATTCAGAATTATCAACTATAACCGGATAATCATTTTTAAAAATCCCTGATTTTAATTGTTCAAATCTAATCACGATTCCTTTCCTGATATTCGTTAGAAATCTTTGATTAAAAAATACAAATGAGCCCCATAAATCAGTACTTTCAGCTAAATATGGAAATACAGGATGACTTTTTTTAGGTTCGTCTTCGGCAACTTCAATTACTAAAATTGAAGGTTTTTTATGTATGAAAAGCTCTTTTAACATGACATACTGGATATCGCGACCACGACGGCAATATCCTAAATTTGCAACTTCAATATTTTTACCAGAACGATAAGAAAGCTCTTTTTTAATGTATTCATCCATGATTGTACAACTGGTTTGCGATGCACCGGTAAATACAATATCAATTTGTTTTTCGTCATCAAAAATGCGATGATAAATCCAGCCGGCTTTGTTGTCACATTCTCCTTTCACAAAATTATAGCTGAACTTTTGTTTACCGGAATGATGAAAAGTACAACAATCCCAATCAAAAACGGAAGGATAAAAATGATGATATTTTTAATAAGTTTTTTCATTTAAAACTGAAAATAGATAAACTGCGGGGCCGAGTTTAATACCCCGAAAAACAAAACAGAAAGAATGATAACATAATAAAATCCCCAGCGGATGAATTTTGGCGAGTTGCTCAAAATAACAACAAACTCCCTTTTCCCGAGAATGATTTCGATAAAAATAAAAACGGGGAATACGAAAAGAACCATTCTGCCGGGTGCAGTTAAATGTAACGAATTGCCGAATAAACCGATGAAGGAATTAAGTCCCGCAGTTTTAGGAGAAAAAATATTATCCAATAAAATGGTTAAATGATTCCAGTTTTCAGCCCTGAAAAATAACCATGCAAAATTTACCAGAAAGAAAGTAATTATAAATCCTGTTATGCTTTTTAGTTTCCCTTTCAACCTAAAAACAGGTGATATAAAATGTTCGGCAACCAAAAAAACACCGTGAATAAAACCCCAAATTAAAAATGTAAAACTTGCGCCGTGCCATAAACCGGAAATTGTGAAAGTGATAATAATGTTTCTAGCCCATTTTTGAATTCCTAAACCTGTTGCCTCCCAGCGGAATATACAAATAATCGCGAAACCAGGTGGAGAGCGAAATGTGCCAGCGGTGCCAAAATTCACGGAATGATGTTGAAAAATACGGGGTTTGAAAATTTGTCATCAATTCAATCCCAAACAATCGTGCTGTGCCAATGGCTATATCTGAATATCCCGAAAAATCGCAATAAATCTGAAAACCAAACAAAAAAGTAGCAAATACAATTCCCCAACCGTTAAAATTTTCAGGTGATGAATAAACAGCGTTTACTACAACTGCCAATTGATCGGCGATAACCATTTTTTTGAAAAGCCCCCATAAAATAAGTTTTAATCCGGATGTTCCCTGTGAATATGAAAAATTTCGTTTTGCTTCGAATTGTGGAATTAAATTACCGGCGCGTTCAATTGGACCGGCAACCAACTGAGGGAAAAATGCTACAAACGTAAAAATGTCAATGCCGATTTTGTTGGTTCAATTTTCCTTTGTAAATATCAATGGTATAACTCAGTGTTTGAAATGTGTAAAACTTATCCCGACCGGTAAAATAACATTCAAAGTACTCCACTGCCCAGATTCTGTAAAAGGGGAAAAAAATACTTTAAATGAATCGATAAAAAAATTGAAATACTTGAAAAAGAAAAGCATCCCGAGATTAATAATGAGACTTGCAGCCAACAAAATTTTTCGGTTCCGACTGATTTTTGAAGTATGAATTTTAGCGCCAATAAAGAAATCGGCAGCAGAACTGATTATAATAAGAATAAGAAAGCGCCAGTCCCACCAACCATAAAAAATGTAACTTCCGGCCAGCAAAATAAAGTTGCCAAAACGCATCGAAATTTTGAATGTTTTCCAGAAAACAACAAAAATAATAACCAGAAATACAAAAAATGTGGTTGAGTTAAAAAGCATTCTTATGTAACTTTGTCGCGAAAGTATTAATTAATCAGTTTATTCGGGGAATATTGGGGTTCGAAAAGAAACTGACAATTAATTATTAACTGATTAAATAAAAACTTAAGCATCTGCTTGATTATTTTATAAAAAAGTATTTTCTTTGCACTCCGTTAAAAGAAGGCGTTTATTTAGAACATTAAGAAAAATATAGAAATGTCACGAGTTTGTCAAATAACAGGTAAGAAAGCAATGATTGGGAATAATGTTTCTCACTCAAAAAGAAGGACTAAAAGAAAGTTTGATGTCAACCTGTTCAAAAAGAAGTTTTATTTGCCCAATGAAGATCGCTGGGTTTTGCTAACAGTTTCGGCTGCTGGCATTCGCACCATCAATAAAAATGGGTTAAGTGCTGCGTTGAAAAATGCACAGGAAAAAGGTTTTATCGAAAACAATTAAAAATCCTCAGAAATGGCTAAGAAAAGTAAAGGCAATAGAATTCAGGTTATTATGGAATGCACTGAACACAAAACAAGTGGCATGCCAGGTACTTCAAGATATATAACTACCAAAAACAGGAAAAATACACCCGAACGTTTGGAGTTAAAGAAGTACAACCCAATCTTGAAAAAAGTAACAGTACACAAAGAAATTAAATAGTATAAGTCATGGCAGTAAAGAAAACGGTAGCAACACTACAAAAAGGTGCTGGTAAAGGATTTGCAAAAGTTATTAAAATGACCAAATCGCCAAAAACCGGTGCTTACACTTTTAAGGAAGAAGTTGTTCCTAACGATGATGTTACAGGTTATTTCGCAAAATAATGCTGAATTAACCGCGACATATTCCATAAAATAGGAAAAGCTTTCATCATTGGTGAAAGCTTTTTTTGTTTTGTTTTGTTGTTAATTTTTTTTGACGAATTATTGCTACTTTAGTTTCTGAAAATCAGTATAGTATGGGGATATTTGGATTTTTTGACAAGAAAAAAAAGCAAAACCTTGATGAAGGTCTTGCCAAAACCAAGGAAAACGTTTTCGCAAAACTTGGACGAGCTGTTATTGGCAAATCAAAAGTTGACGATGAAGTTCTCGATAATTTGGAAGAAATTTTAATCTCTTCTGATGTTGGTGTTGACACTACGCTAAAAATAATTGAACGTATCGAAGCCCGCGTTGCACGTGACAAATACATGGGAGTTTCAGAGTTGAACAATATCCTGAAAGAAGAAATAACTGCCTTGCTCGATGAAAATAATTCAACCGATGTATCCGATTTTGATCTTCCTGCCACAGGCAATCCATATGTAATTATGGTTGTTGGTGTTAACGGAGTTGGAAAAACAACTACCATAGGTAAGTTGGCATATAATTTCAAACAAGCCGGAAAATCAGTGGTTTTGGGCGCGGCAGATACTTTCAGGGCTGCGGCAATTGAGCAACTTGAAATTTGGGCAAAACGTGTTGATGTGCCAATTGTTAAACAAAAAATGGGTGCTGATCCGGCATCTGTTGCTTTTGACACAATTGCATCAGCAAAGGCATCAAAAGCAGATGTAGTAATTATTGACACGGCTGGGAGGTTGCACAACAAGGTTAACCTGATGAACGAGTTGTCGAAAATAAAAAAGTGATGCAGAAAATTATCCCTGATGCACCGCATGAAGTTTTACTTGTTTTGGACGGTTCTACAGGACAAAATGCTTTTGAGCAGGCCAAACAATTTACATTGGCCACCGAAGTTACAGCTCTTGCACTTACAAAACTTGATGGAACAGCAAAAGGCGGCGTAGTTATTGGGATTTCAGACCAATTTAAAATACCTGTAAAATATATTGGGATTGGCGAAAAAATGGAGCATTTGCAGATTTTCAACAGACGTGAATTTGTAGAATCATTGTTTTCCTGAATAAATGAAGTCCAGCAAAGTAAAAACGTTTAGTTAGTTTGGGTTATTATCTTACCTGTTTTTTTCATCCTTTTCATTTAGAAAAGAATTAAATATTTTAAAAAGAGGGATTTCATTGTTTGAAGTCATATTTGTTGTCATTGCCAAAACGAGGTTTTTATTTGGAACAAGCAGTAAAATTGCGCTACCACCCTTCACATTTCCCACTTTTCCATAGTAAAACTCACCATTTTTTGTTTTCTGAACAATCCAACCATTGGCAAAATTTGGCGGAAACTCGCCCATTAATTCAGTTGGCACAAACAACCTTTCTTTTATTTGATCCGAAATTCTGTCTGAACTTAACACTGCATTTCCAAATTTCACCAAATCTTCGGCATTGGAAAGTATTCCGTCTGAAGGTGCCCTGTAGCGCATATCAATAAAAATTGATTCTATTACCTGGGCAATCATATTGAAATCGAAAAAATCACTTCTGCCGATTACAGTTTTAAACGGATTATCAACTTCTGTATTTGTTAGATTCAATGTGTCAGTAATATATTCCGTCAACAAAAAAGGAAAATTTTTTCCAGTTGCTTTTTCCATAATTGCACCCAGTAAATTATAATCGTTGTTGCTTGGAGCTTCGAACCAACCCGGTTTAAAATCAAGCGGATCATTTTTGAACAAATCAATGCCGTTTTGTACAGTAATGTTTCGTCCATTCCAGTTTTGCTCTTCTTCAATTGGCATCCTTATTCCCGCTGAATGACCGGCTAATTGGCTGAGTGTAATTCTGTTTAATGTTCCTCTGTAAACCGATTCAGGATAATCACGCAAATAGGCTTGAACAGTGGAGTCAGCGTGAAGTGTACCATTTTCAATCAATAACTGATAAATTAATGAAGTAAATAACTCCGAAATAGCACCAATTCTGAATTTCGTTTTTCGTGTTACAGGTACTTCAAGATCTTTTGATGACAGACCCAAACCTTCAGAATAAATTATCTTACCATCCTTACAAACCGCCATTGTAGCTCCTGGTATATTGTCCATCATTAAATAGACCGAGGCTTCTTTTCTGGCATCTTCAATTTCCTTTTTGTATCTGCTGTCAAACAGAATATGTTGCGTTTTTTTTTCACAATTAATAAAACCCAACAAGATTACAATCAACAAAATATTTTGAATTCTCAGTTTCATAATGAACACATTTGAAGTTAAAAAAATCAGCCAAAAATATATTTTTTGCCGGCAATTATGAATTTAAAAAATCAGAAATCGATATGGATATTTCCAAAATCGAAAAACAGAAAATCTAAAAATGAATCTTTAAATAGCAATATTTGTTGTTTCATTTTCAGAACGGGCAACTGTTACTGCTCCACAAGTGTCGCTCCAAACATTTACAGTTGTTCGTGCCATATCAAGTGGAAGATCGACGGCAATAATTAACCCAATCCCTTCAAGTGGCAAACCGGCTGCGTTTAGAACCACAGTTAACATAACCAATCCGGCCATGGGGATTCCGGCAGCACCAATTGATGCAAGAAGTGCTGTAATCACAATTATAAACTGTTCAAACATGTGTAATTCAATACCGTAAACCTGAGCTATAAATATAGCCGCAACACATTCGTAAAGGGCTGTACCATCCATATTTATTGTGGCGCCCAATGGCAATGTGAAACTTGATATCTTATTCGATACGCCACTTTCAAATTCAACAGCTTCCATTGTGAGCGGCAAAGTTGCGCTGGAGGAGGCAGTGGAGAATGCAGTTAGCAGAGGAGTTATCATATTTTTAAAATGCCTGACAGGATGCACCTTAGCAATAAACCTAAGTATAAGAGGCAATGAAATAAAAGCATGGATAGAAAGTGCCAAAATAACTGTAAGCATATAAATTGCCATACTTCCAGCCAAATTACCCAATTGATCAGCATTGCGCTGCACTTCACGTGATACTATCCCAAAAACTCCAAGCGGTGTGAATTTTATGATGAACATTGTCATTTTCATCATAACTTCAAACATGCCCTCAAAAAATGTGGTTAACAATGTCGAATATTTCGAATCGACCTGAGAAATAAAAACCCCGAAAATAATGGCAAAGAAAATAATTGGAAGTATGTCGCCTTCTGCCATCGAACTAAAAATATTTGATGGAATTATTCGCATTAAAATATCTCTTACCGATCCTGTTTTATCAGTGAGGTCGGTCACATTGTTTGTGAAACCCATTTCAACGCCAACTCCCGGACTGATAATATTTACAAAAAGCAATCCGGTAAGTATTGCAAGCAAACTTGTACTTATATAGTAGAGTAAGGTTTTTCCTCCAAGCCGGCCAAGATTTTTCCCGCCTCCCATACTGGTTACACCTGAAATAATTGAACTCAAAATCAACGGAACGATAACCATTTTAAGGGCGGTTAAAAAAATGGTACCCATCCATTCGGTATATTTTATTCCATTTGGGACATAATATCCGAACAAAACAGCTAAAACTAAAGCGATTAAAATTTGCCAGTGAAGTTTGATTTTTAGAATCTTCATTTTGATTGATATAGTTAAAAAGAACAGATTGCTAAATTATCTATTTTTCAAAAGTGGGCAAATTTGTTTTTCTGACTAATAACCAGAAAGGGTAATTTTAAACATTACGTTTTCGAGTTTGCCTCCTTTAAAACCGGTAAAAACACCAACATTTCCGATAAATAAAAGACTGTTTAAACTATACCCTGCTTCCCAGTAATTATTTAACGTTGGAGTTGTTAGGTAATTTAAATGTAAACTTTCACTCCATGTATTTGTATTTATAAACGACAAATACCGAAGCAGAACGTATTCTGTCCTTATTTCCGAACCCACATGAAGATAGCTTTTATTTGTACTTGGCCCGTAATCGTTCATTAATTGAAATGTGTGTGTAAAAAAGTCGAGCATAAAAGGAATTTCGTTGGTTTGAAAATGCTGGTATTGCGAAAAGTGCATTTGATCGGTATTGAAAAAATATCCGGCATTTGCATACAAATCAATTCCTGCGGCTGGTGAAATATTGGCTTGCTGATGATAATTAAAATCAATCTGGCTGAATTTTGATACTGAATTAAACACATTTTCAAGTCCTTGTTTAAATTGAAGTTTGAAATTGTAAAAGTCTTTTATAAAAATGAATGGCGATTCCTGCAACCATGGTTTACGAAGCCGCAAATAATAGTTGGCACCCACCGTGTACATAAAACTTCTTTGAGCCTGAATTTCCGGATCATCCACTGTAAATCCTTTTGGAAGATTTGGAGTGAAATCCTTGTCCATCGTAAAGATGTAGGTTGCGCTGTTTTTTAAAGGATCAAACTGTTCATAATCGACAGTTGAGAACAACGTAATTTTATTTGAAACCTGTTGCGAGAAATTCAATTTAATAAAAGTAGTTTCGTAAAGTCGCATATAGTTTTTGGCAAAAAACCATGAACTTGCTGCATTTAAAATCGGTTTTATCCCCGGTGGAGAAGTTTTAAAGTCACGGCTCTCTTTTCCAAAACCTAAAACTACAGTATTCTTTTTCAGGAAAACATTTTTGAATGTGCTGTTTACCGAACCAAAAACTGCCCTTCTGTCGATTGCATAACCAATTTCAGGAATAATAAATAACTGTTTCCCTTTTTCAAGTTTGAAGTTAAACTCAAATCTCTGTTTGTATTTATAACCGTCAACCGCATTAAAATCAACATTTTTGAACGATATCAATCCATCATAACTTAATCTCAAAATGGAATCCTTTGCCAAATCCCAATTTCCAAACAATAATTTTGAAAATAACGTTTTTTCCTTTGCTGGTTTTATATCAGCAAGCGTATCTGTATCGTTCACTTTCATCCGCATCAATGAGTCTGTCATTGCATAACTTTTCATTTCGGCTGGTGTGAGCGGTATTGCCCGGATTGTGTCCCAAAATTCAAAATCGTTTGTGAGCGTATCTTTTGTCTCTTTTACATCATAATTGGTTCGAAAAACATCATTCACAATAGTGTCTTTGTATTGTTCTTTCAGAACTTTACGATTAAGTCTTGAAGCTTTTGCAACTTCCCGGTTTGACAATTCCTCTTTTGCCAGCAGAGCATTTGCTTCAGCTCTTAATTTTTTCTCTTTTTCTCCGGGAACGCGAACATTTTCTGCCGCTGGTTTTTCGTTCTCTTCAGGATTTATTTGGCCAAAATTATTTTCCTCCACAACCTTATATTTCAGCGCTACACCATAATAAAACTGGCCTTTCAGACCGAGCATCGAAACATTTCCGGTTATATTATCAGAAACAGGAAGCCAATTTTGGTTTCCCAAATTCTCGAATTGTTGTTTTATCCTGTATTCAATAAATTCAAAATGCCCGTTAAAATCGAGATTGTAGATGCACCAAAGTTTGTCAACAATATAAATATATCCATCAACCAGTTCATCACTTTTGCGGTTGGGTGTTACTCTAATCTTAAAAACGTCGTAATCACCAACTGTAATAAATCCTTCATATCTGAATTTATAATGTTTAATTGCCAATGATGATAAAGGTGAAATTATCTGGTTGGGGCGCTCGTCGTAAAAACTTGCCGACATTAATTCCATTATCGGCGGCTCGTCCAAACCAGCCAACGAAGTTTTTTTACTGATGACTTTTTGAACATACTTATTTGGGTAATCAAATGTTAATTTATTCTGTGATTCAATTACATAGGTAACATTTTCCTTTATCAGTTCTTTAAGTTTTCTGCCCTCAATTTCAACCTTGTTTTTATAAAGATTTGGAATACTGCTAAAAGAAAAATTCGCCTTTATATACATGTCTGCCTCGTAGTGCTTAATTTTTTGTCTGTAATAAGGTGCTTTTGCAATTGCTTTCCGCATAATAAACCAGGCAGGGTCTTCTTTTCCGGGAAAAATCTTTACTTCTTTTATTTCAAATGATTGTTGCTTTAACTTAATATCAACATTCATACTGTCGGTAGTTACATTAACTTCCTGAATATGTTGCAAATAACCCATTGAACGCACTGTAAAATGATATACACCACGTTCCAGTTGAATATTGTAATTACCATCTGAATTTGAAATTGTTCCTTCTTTTGTTTCTGCAACAAAAATTGTGGCAAATGGTATTGGTTCGCTTTTATCGCCCATTATTTTGCCCGTAACAATTTGTGCCTGAGCCTGAAACGAAGAAAATACAGCAAAAAGTAAAATCGGCAAGATATATAAATCCCGAATCCGCATAAATCTGTTTTTGTTTTCTGAATAATTGTTAACCAAAAATAGAATCTTATTAATGAAAAACAACCATTAGTTTGTTATGTTTAAGAGTTTTTAAGAAATGAATTAAACCCGATACATTTCAGATGCTGTAATTTCAATAAAAAAATAAAATTGAAATTACAACATAAAAACCTACAGTTTAATGTTTTACAATAATTTTTCGGATTGAAATCCGTGAATCTGATTTTACACGTACGAAATATATTCCATTCATTAATTGCGAAACATCTATTCCCTGTGTTATTGAAACTTGTTTTTCGCAGAGAACCTCCTTTCCGGCTATATTAACAATCGCAATTTCATCAAAATGCGTTATCCCGCCAGTTTTGAAATTAAGCTTTTGGTTTGCCGGATTAGGAAATAAAGTTAATTCGGCAAATTGTTTTTCGCCAATTCCCGAAATGGTGCCGTTTTTTAAATTCAATATTCAAATCTACATTTCCTCCATTGCTTTCAAAGCTGATTTTTGTGGATTCATCAGCAGAAAAACCAGGTGAATGAATTATGAAAAACATATAATCCTGTGCCCCTTCAAGTTCAATTTCTTTATTAAAATTATTATCGATTTGATGCATATCAGAAAATGAAACTGCATTAAACTTTAAAATCCCGTTTGCCCGGTTGGTTACAATAACTTTTACGGTGTCCGAAATATCACCTTTTATTAATTCTCCATTTGACACAAGCATTAGTTTCGGTTCGGCTATTGTCGTTGTTGGCAGACCGGCATTTCGCCATGAACTTATTCCTCCAATCATTTCACAAACTTCAGAAAACCCCTGGTTCTGCATTTTTGCAAAAGCGCCTGCACTCCTGCTCCCCGACTGGCAGTGTAACAGAAAAATTTTGTGCTTTGGCAGCAAATTCAATTGTTCGGTAAAATCAGTCAAACCAGTGCTTCTATTAATTGAACCTGAAATATGATAATTGTTCCATTCGCCGGGAGTTCTTACATCGAGAATTACAAAATTTGGATTTTTTTCATTGGCTTTTATCAAACTGTCACTCTGAATGGCAGTAATTCGTTTATATATGTTGTCAGCGAATTCTCTATTTCCCGCAAAACTTCCTTGCGTAAATAACAAACCAATTACAAGAAACTGAAAAACTGTTATTACAATACTCTTTATTTTCATTGCTATGAATTAATTGCCTAAAAATAGGACAATAATTCACAAACTGAAATTTTTTAAGTCCTTGTTAATCTTTATTGTAAATAACTTTTAAAAAAAATTAACATGCAAATTGTTTTACTAAAATAAAATGTCCCTACATTGCAGCACAGTACAGGACAGTTGGGGAGAGGAGTTTCAGGTTACTGGTTACAAGTTGCCGGATTAAACTCATAACCCGAAACTAAATAATAAATAATCACTATTAAATAATAAATTAAAAATGGCAAACAGATTAATTGGCCGGCTTCCAAAAGTCGGTATCCGCCCGGTAATCGACGGGCGTGAAAGGGGGGTGCGCGAATCGCTTGAAGTGCAAACCATGAACATGGCAAAAAATGCTGCAAAACTTATTGAGGAAAACCTGCGTTTTCCAAACGGCGAAAAAATTGAATGTGTAATTGCCGACACAACAATTGGCGGAGTTGCAGAAGCAGCTTTGTGTGCAGATAAGTTTGAACGCGAAGGTGTTGGCGTATCATTAACAGTTACACCTTGTTGGTGTTACGGAACGGAAGTTATGGATTCGAATCCCTCGATTCCAAAAGCAGTTTGGGGTTTTAACGGAACCGAACGCCCGGGAGCAGTTTATCTGGCTGCAGCTTTAGCCGGATACACCCAAAAGGGATTGCCGGCATTCGGCATTTATGGCCGCGATGTGCAGGATTCGGGTGATGAAACAATTCCGGAAGATGTCGAGGAAAAAGTTCTTCGTTTTGTAAAATCGGCTTTGGCAGTAGCACAAATGAAGGGTAAATCATATTTGTCGCTGGGTTACACTTCAATGGGTATTGCCTGGTCGATGGTTAATCCTGATTTTTTTTCAGGATTACCTTGGAATGCGCACTGAATTTGTTGATATGGTGGAAGTTAAACGCCGCATCGATGAAGGCATTTTCGACAAAACAGAATACGAAAAAGCTTTAGCCTGGACCAAGAATAACATTATTGAAGGCGATGATTATAATGCTCCCGATCAGCAATCAGACCGCAAACGTAAAGATTGGGAATGGGAAATTGTTGTTAAAATGACTTTAATTTTCCGAGATCTGATGATTGGAAACCCAAGACTAAAAGAAGCCGGATTTGGCGAAGAAGCACACGGCAGAAATGCAATTGCAGGAGGTTTCAGGGCAACGCCAATGGACCGATTATTATCCAAACGGCGATTTTGCTGAAACTATTTTAAATACTTCATTCGACTGGAATGGAATCCGTGAGGCATTTGTTTTTGCAACCGAAAACGATAGTTTGAATGCAGTCCCAATGTTGTTTGGCCACTTGCTGACAAATACTGCTCAAATTTTCTCTGATGTTCGAACTTACTGGAGTCCTGAAGCTGTTAAACGGGTTACAGGAAAAGAACTAAAAGGGTTGGCAAAAAACGGGATTATTCACTTAATCAATTCGGGTTCAACCACAATGGATGCCACTGCACAACAAAAAGGTGCAAACGGAAATCCTGTAATGAAACCTTTCTGGGAAATTACTGAAGCTGATGTAAAAGCTTGTTTGGAAAACACAAATTTCTGCCCCGGCGACAAGGGTTATTTTCGATGTGGCGGATATTCAAGCCAGTTTAAAACTGCCGGACAAATGCCGGTTACAATGAGCCGTGTAAATATTGTGAAAGGTTTGGGGCCGGTGCTTCAAATTGCTGAAGGTTATACAGTTGAGCTGGATGATGATGTTCATGCAATACTCGACAAACGTACAAATCCAACCTGGCCAACTACCTGGTTTGTACCAAATTTAAATGGTTGCGGTGCATTTAAAGATGTGTATTCGGTAATGGCCAATTGGGGTGCCAATCACGGTGCAATCAGTTACGGACACATTGGTGCCGATTTGATTACATTGGGTTCCATGTTACGAATTCCGGTTTGTATGCACAATGTTGACGATGATAAAATTTTCAGGCCAAGTGCATGGAATGGTTTTGGCGAAAATAAAGAAAGTGCTGATTACCGTGCCTGTGAAACTTTTGGTCCGGTTTACAGGTAGAATATAGTTTAATAAGTCATGCTCTCACTCAAAGTGAGGGTATGGCTTTAATTTTCGTATTTTAAATAAAGACTAAGGAATTAAAAAAGAAAAATCGAAAACCTGTGAAATGAATCTTCTATCAATTTGTTTATCCAATTTTTTTTTGGTGGATTGAATATTTTCCTGCACCTCAAATCCAAAAAATCAAAAATCCGAAATGAAAACTTACGAAAAAGGAACTTACGGTTATGATCTGAATTTCCTGAAAGAACACAAAAAACCACTTGAATTACAAAATGGCGATGCACGTGTTTTGATTTCGCCCGAATACCAGGGGCGGGTAATGACAAGTTCGGCAAATGGGGAAAATGGTTTGAGTTTCGGATGGATAAACTACGATTTAATTGCTTCTGGCGAAATAAAAAACCATATTAACGCTGTTGGCGGCGAAGAAAGATTTTGGCTGGGACCTGAAGGTGGCCAGTTTTCCATTTTTTTTAAACCGGGCACTACTTTCGAATTCAACAACTGGCAAACACCTGCTGCAATAGATACCGAACCTTTTGAATTGGTAGAAAGCAGTGAATCAGCAGCCGAATTTTCAAAGTCTGTGCAAATTTCAAATTACGCTGGTTTTAATTTTAGTTTCAATGTAAACCGAAAAATTTCGTTGTTAGACAATCCGTCAATAAAAAATGAACTTGGGATTGTGTATCAGGAAGGTGTTAAAAGTGTTGGATATTCAACCCAAAATAAATTGACAAACACTGGAAATGAAGCATGGATAAAAGAAACCGGGTTACTTTCGGTTTGGCTACTTGGCATGTTTAATCCTTCGGACGAAGTTACAATCATCGTTCCATACAAAACAGAAGCTGAATCTGATTATATTGTAAAAGACGATTATTTTGGAAAAATCCCGTCAGATCGGTTAGTATTAAAAAATGGCATTGCTTTTTTGAAAGGCGACGGAAAACAACGCGGTAAAATAGGAATTCCTCCACAACGCGCTTTGCCGGTAATTGGTAGTTATGATGCAGCAAACAATATTTTAACAATGCTAAAATGCGAAATTCCAGAAGGAGTTAACGATTATGTAAATTCAGCCTGGGAAATGCAGGAATTTCCTTTTAAGGGTGATGCAATAAATTCATATAATGACGGCCCATTGGAAGATGGATCGCAAATGGGACCCTTTTATGAATTGGAAACTTCGTCGCCGGCATTATCCTTAAAACCTAATGAAACAGCGATTTACAAACAAACAACAATCCATTTTGAAGGCTCCGAAGAAGAGTTAAACGCCATTTGTCAACAGGTTTTTGGTGTTTCGATTGGTGAGGTAAAAGCAGTATTTTGATTTCCTGGTGAATCTTGGTGCTTTAGTGTCTTAGTTGGCAAAAAAGAAAGTGCCACAAAATCACTAAAACTCCAAAAACTTTAAAAACAAGAATTGCCAAATTTTCAAATTAATATCGATGAATCGGCAGGACAAACAAAACTGCAACAGTTGGTCCATTCATTTACCGAAGCAATCAGCAACGGGCTTTTGAAAGTTGGAGATGTCTTACCATCGGTAAATCAATTAAGTTCGGAAAGTGGTTTTTCACGCGATACAGTTTTTAAAGCTTATAATATTCTAAAACAGCGGAATATTATCGAATCGGCACCTCAAAAAGGATATTACGTGGCAAGCGAATCATTTAAGGTTTTTATGTTGCTTGATGATTTTAGTGCTTTTAAAGAACAGTTGTACCAGTCTTTCCGACAGAATTTACCCGATTCTTATTCCGTCGATTTGCTTTTTCATCATTACAATCCCGAAGTTTTTCGTCAGTTAATTGAAAACAGTTTGGGGCGTTACAGTATGTACGTTGTAATGAATATCAACCACAAAAATATCGATCCTATTCTTGAAAAGATCGACCCAAATAAACTTTTAATATTGGGAATGGGAAAACCCAACAATGAAAAACTGAATTTTTTATTACAGGATTTTGGTAAATCGGTTGAACTTTGTCTTGCCGAAAGTCTCAACCAGCTAAAAAAATACAACGAACTGGTTTTGGTTTATGAAGAAAAAAGTACGCCCCACCCTCCTGAAACTGTATTGGCAGTGCGGAGTTTTTGCAAAAGGAATAAAATTCAGTTCAGAAATGATAAGCAGTTAAATGAATCTGAAATAAAACCTGGCCAGGTATTTTTCGTAATCCGCGATTCAGATTTGGTACGGATAATAAAAACTTGCCGAAACAGACAATTGATTTTAGGTAAAGATGTTGGGGTAATTTCATATAATGATACACCCATGAAACAGATTGTTGGCGGAGGTATTTCAGTAATTTCAACAAATTTTGAAGCGATGGGTGAATTGACAGCTGAATTTGTTAAGAACAAACAAAAAGTAGCTCAGATTCTACATACAAATTATATAGCCCGGGAATCTTTGTAATTCGGTTTCTGTTAACTCGATTTTCCGTTGTACCGGAACCCAATGAGTTTTTTTGTACAATTTTGTTACATTCGCAAAACAATACTTTATAACTTAAACCTATGAAACGTTTCAACTTAATTGTCGCCATCATCATAATCACTTCATTATCAATTCAGGCACAACAAATGTTTAAAAAGTATTCAGGTCAGGATATTGGAAATCCCAAGCTAAAAGGCAGTTTTCAGTTTGATGAAAAAATGCAAAAATTCACACTTGGTGGTGCAGGTTATAACCTTTGGTTTGCGCGCGATGAATTTTATTTTGTTTCACAGGAAATTGAAGGTGATTTTATTATTTCTGCCAATTTGAAATTTATTGGAGAGGGCACTGACCCACACCGTAAAATTGGTTTAATGATTCGAAATTCGAATGCCGAAAATGCAGTTTACATGGATGGTGCGGTTCATGGCGACGGATTGACATCATTGCAATACCGCGAGAAAACGGGTGCCGAAACTTTAGAAAAAGCTGCAGATAAAAAGGAAATTCCTGATTTTGTTCAATTGGAAAGAAAAGGAAATGAATTTATTTTTCGAATTTCAAAAAACGGAAATCCTTTGGTAGAAGTGGCAAATGTAAAAATGGAAATGGGTAAATCTGTATTAACCGGAATGTTTATAGGTTCACATAATGTTGATGTGGTTGAAAAGGCAGAATTCTGGAATGTACGTATTGAAAAACCGGCTGCTGAAGGAGTTGACGGATATAAAAACCTTTCGCCCAGCCGATTGGAAATATTGAATGTGGAAACCGGAATACGTGAAGTTATTTATGAAACTGAAACACACATTGAGGCACCAAACTGGTCGCGTGACGGGAAATTCCTTATATATAACTCAAGTGGTAAATTGTATAAATTCAATTTAAAGGATGCGAAAATTTCAGAAATAAACACAGGCGATGTTGTTGCCAATAACAACGACCATGGGATTTCATTTGACGGTAAAATGCTGGCAATCAGCAGTAGCGCTCCTGTTGAAAACGGAAATGCTTCCGTTGTTTTTACTGTTCCGCTTAAAGGTGGATCTCCTGTACGAATAACCGAAAAAGGACCTTCATACTGGCATGGCTGGTCGCCGGATGGAAAATGGTTAAGCTACTGTGCTGAACGGAATGGCAATTATGATGTTTATAAAATACCTGCAAAAGGTGGCGATGAAATCAGACTGACAACAGCAGAAGGTTTGGATGACGGGCCGGAGTTTTCGCCCGGTGGAAAATATATTTATTTTAACTCAACCCGAACCGGAATGATGCAGATTTGGCGAATGAAACCAGATGGCTCAGAACAGGAACAAATTACTTTCGACAATTATCAGAACTGGTTTGCACACCCTTCGCCCGATGGGAAACAAATGATAATTATATCATATCCACCTGAAGTACCAGCAACTTCGCATCCACATAACCAGCGGATTATGTTACGTTTAATGCCGGTTGACGGTGGAGAAATAAAAGTGGCTGCATTTTTATACGGCGGTCAGGGTACAATAAACGTCCCGTCATGGAATCCTGAATCAAAACGGGTGGCATTTGTTTCTTATACTTATTAGAGTAATTAAGATAGGTGAAAAGTTATTGGGAAGGGAAATGCGGATTGGCAGATTATTCTAATTGGCAATAAAATTTGAGTTTTGCGTGAGTTTGTTAAGCGTAGTTTGGTTTTGCTGTACCGATGGCAAAATGAAATAGAATTTCGAGCCATTCCTGTAACTTTCTACACCAACTGAACCATTTAGTTTTTCTATTATCTTTTTAACAATTGAAAGCCCCAGACCATATCCATCAGCTTTTTGGGGATGTAACCTGACAAAGTTATTGAACAATTTTTTCTGATCTTCCTGCGAAAGTTCTTTGCCATTATCTTTTATACAGAACATAATATTTCCGTTAATAAGAATTTCAGAACCCACTTCAATGACTGGCGGTGTTCCACCATATTTTATGGCATTGCTGATATAATTCGACCAAACTTCTTCAATCCAGGGCGCGTAGCCGATTGCCTGCGGCCATTCCCGGGGTTCGGTAATTTGCGCTTTTGAATTCCTTATTAAATCAGCATTTTGATTTTTTGCTTCAGCAAAAACTTTAGACATATCTAATGGTTTCAGATCAACATCAGTTTTGTCGGTAGTCGCCAGCAATAAGAGTTCGTGTGTTATCTGAATTGATTTATTTGCAGAATGGTTGATCAAATTTGAAAGTTCACATAAAAGACTTTTGTCGTTTATTTTAATAATCTCTTCCATGATCTCGCTTGCTGAAAAAATGGAACTTAACGAACTTCTTAAATCATGTGCGACTGTATGTGCAAATGCATCAAGATCTTCAATTAGTTTTTCTCTTTTCTCAATTTCAAAAAGCAACTTCCTGTTTGTGTTTTTGAGTTCTTCATCGGCATTAACCATCGAGGTAATATCATGGAAAAGAAGAATATGACCGGTTAATTTTTTATCGTGATATATAGGAGAAATTTTTACATGATAATATTTTTATTAGGTTACCATCTTCAACTTCTAATTGAATTAAAGCTTTTTTGCCAGCCAAACCCTCTATGAGTTTATTATGTTTTATAAAAACACTTTCAAACGGCTCACGAATGATTGAATTATTTTGCCAATTAAATATTATATAAACCGCTGAATTGCAGTCTTCAATAAAACCATCGGCGTTGACAACAACAACTCCGTCGTTTAACATTTCAAAAAGCCGGGTTCTGGCAAGTGGAACAATATTAAACATTCGGAATCGGAAAATGCCCAGTACAACAACTAACCCCGTAATTACATATGAAACAGGTGCCCAGTCGAAACCTTGAATTGGATTTAAATTAGAAACATTTACCAGGTTCCCTATAATTGGAATTATTGAAGCTACCAACAAAAACCATATCTGCGATTTATAATAATTTGAATGCTTAAATATCGAGGTTGTCAAAAAATACAACCCCAAAAATAATAGTGTTTCAGTATAAATATAAAATACATGGAACCCAATTCCATGTTTGTAGATCGCAATACTTGAATTTGGATCGAGTGTAACTGAGGGCCAAATCAAAAGATGTTTTTCGTTGGTAAACACGAGTAAAATTGTAATTATCGGAACAACCGCCAAAATTGCTATAGTTTTTGAAGTGATACTTCTTTTTTGATTAAAGGCAGTTGTAAAAAGGAAATAACAAACCGGCAGGAATGCAATACCCAAATACGAAAATTGTGCCCAAAATATTTTTGATTCCAAAGTGGGGCTTGCAACCTCAAGCGCATTTGTAACAGCAAGCAACGCTACAAAAAACTCCAAATAAATTAAATACCTGACTTCGTTTAGTTTCCTAAATTTCCAAAGCAGTACAATGGTAAAATAAGCGGCAAATGCCGTTAAAATATGAACCAAAGTGTTAATGGTAAATTGATAAATCATTACCAAAAGAGTTAAGTTTGTTGAATCTTGATTTAATAGCGCAGTCAAAAATACTAAAATATTATATACTAAACAATTTAATAACAGTTGATTGATTCTAAATTACAGCGTTTATTAAACGCACATTTGCTTCTTACTTTGGGTACCCAAATTTTATGAACGCTGATTTAATCTTTTATTTAAATTGTTTTCTTAAAGTTTCTAAAACAAGGTTTGAATTTCATTATGGACAACTATTCCTAACAGTTAGGCATGGATCATTTTGTCCGGGAGGACATAAATTACCATTGGCAACATCAACAATCGTTTGCCAAATATCTGAAATAAAATGGTTTTTAAAACAGTTGAAAGAGTCTCTCGTATGGCGGTCAAATCCGGATTGCTGGGTTAAACACACCACATTCATTGTGTCCAGTTCATGCCTGATTTCGATTCCCGGGGCAAATGCGGCAACAATAAAACTTTGAATATCAGCTGGTAATGATCGGATATCGCTGGCTCTCCAATTGTAGGCAACATTTGATGTTAAGCTTGTATCCTCTTCAGGAATGTATAGTAACCCATGTATTACCAAAATCCTTTGGTAATACATTTCGGCGGAATTTTTTACTGATCCAAATTATTATGACCTTTTAATAATGTCTTTTCCAAATTACTTTTCTCCTAATGTGATATTAATTGTGTTTTTAAACAGCGGTTCCTTACTATTCTAATTTATAAACTGTAAACATCAGATTTTCATCAGTCATCAAGCGATGAAAGTCGTCACCCACAAATTGGTTGAGACGTTGAAAAAGGTAATCAGAATTGTATGTTTCCTGGTTAATTTTTTCAGTTGGGTAATCAAATACGGTTTCCCATTCGTCTTCACTTTTATAAACAGCTTCGCAGCGTTTTCCATTCGAAAAAAGTGCATGACCATATATCCCGGAAGTTGATTGTATGTGAACACAAAAGATGTCAACCGTTTTAGAAAGACTTTCTAATTCTTTAAACGCCGGAGAAACGGGAATGAACTCGAAATCACGTGTAAATTCGTACGAAATATCAGGATTAACTATTAGTGTACGGTTTTTAAGATGGCCAATGGCAATGTTTCCGAATGTGATATCGAAAACATGTACAGCGTTGTAAAGCGATTTTGCTTGCACACTATTATTAGTATTAGACACAAATATTGACAACAAGGTTTCCTCCTCCCTGCTTAAATTTCGGCTAAAAATTATTGCTCCAATAGTATATCCCATTTCACTAATTTAATATTATCCTTCTTCATTTACCGGTACATGTTCTAATTGAATGGTAGCGCCATCCTGTCTTGCAGCTTCAATGCGTTCAAATACTTCGCGCGAACGAGGTGTGTCAAATGCTATTCCATCTAAACCGCCACCACCTGTAATATGTTCACGCAGGGATCTTTGTCCTGTCTCCTCGGCTCCTCCACCCGCTTTATATTCGAAAAACAGCACTCGTAAAACGTTACCATCCCGTATGAGTACAATATTGTCAACAACAGTTGGAACTGATCTCGAACTTGCACCATTGCCTGTTTGTGTTGAAATACCAGCTTGGCGCCAAACATTATCATCGCCATGCAAACGTCGAAGTGCATAATCGTGTACACGCTCGAAAAGTACACCTCTTTTAGGTTGCCATATGGAATTAACCATTGCCTGTACCTGCCTGTCGGTCAATGGTTGTTCAAATTGATCGGCCAAATCAATGCGAATCAATCGTTCAATTTGGGCACGAATAACTTCAACAACTTCGCCAAATCGAATACTATCAACTACGGTACTCGTTTCTCCACCTAATATTTGGTTAAAAATCTGGGGAAGCGAATCTGATTGCATTACAATATGATCAATATGGTGTCGTAATCTACTACCAATGCTGGTGCGTGAAGTATCGCCACGAACATTGTCAGCACTAAACGGCAAGTTTAAATCTCCACCGGCTACCGCCTCACGTTGTGCATTAGCATTTTCAACAACCGCCCATGCCTCGGCTGTTGTAAGTGGTGTTTCAGAACCGTTGCGGTTTAATAAATCTATTAAACGATCAATATCGGGGTTAGTGGATCCTTCTTCCGGAGCAGGATAACCAGCCCGCTCTATAAGGTGCAGAATGTCAGCCGAATTATCAGATTGCACACGCGAAAGTAAGGAAGCCATTTTTTGAATTAGTTCACGTGGTTCCATAACGCTGGATCCATCACGTAAATATTGGAAGGATTCCATACTGGTTCGACCTAAAATTACATCTACCAATCCTGCCTGATTTCTAAATCGATCCAACATAAACCTGGCCATTGTAAATGTGGCGGGATCTGAAAGCCCATAAAGCAACCTATCAGCGGTCAAACTATATTCACCCGCTGCTCTTCGAGACAGTAAAAAATTAAGATCGTCGTTGATAATGGCGCGTTGTTCAGTTTCAGATAATCTATGAATGTTTTCAAGTATTGAATTTACAAGCCCTAACGGTATTTCCATTGTCTGGAAATGATTTAGTACAGATGTTAGTCTGACTGGTCGAGATTCACTCCCCTCTGCCCAACTCCCGGGTAATGTTAATTGAGATGTTGTTCCTGTCTGTTGAATGGTTCCTTCGAAATCGGTTCGCAACATGCGGATAACATCACCCAGGTCAGTAGCGCTGCGGTGTTCATATAAAAATTCATTAAGTGTGATAATGTCAGTTTCTAATCCGGCCAAAGTGCGTTCGGTCAGCAAATGCTGTAACGCCAAAACATCGTCGGCAGACGCGTTGGGAGGAAAACATGGAGAAGCACAATGCCTAAGTACTTCTGCAGCCCGGGGGTTGTCCAGTAAAGCCTGACGTAAACCTTCGTTATGTAAAAGCACATCGTATGTTTCAGGTCGCATTCGTCCGAGCATACCAATTTCGTTCCAGGCAAGCTTATTTCCGGCATTTATTATCGATGGATTATCCAATGCCCTTTGCAACAAATTATGATCGAACATTAACAAATCTCGCAAACCGGGAGGTATTTCTCCAACAGATGAAGCAAGGCGTTCGATTTGAGAATTTCGCTCAGCAAAAGTCGGGGCCCCGGACACCTCATTTGGAACACCAGAAATACTGTCAGGAATCCTTTCGGCATCTGGTATTTGTTCAGCGTCATGAACCCTTTCTGGTATTGAATCTGCGCCTGGTTCAGGTACACGGACATGAGGCTCAGGCACAATTGGAACAGAATCTGCATTAGGCGTAGTTTCCTGGTGTGGAACAGTCCCTCCTTCTGGTGTTACTGTGTGGCCTGGGCCAAAACTATCGCTTACTCGTTGTGCGGTTTCCGATGGGCGAAAACCAGCAAACTGGAATCCACCATCGCGAATTGCACCTGCAATTCGACTTGCACGTCTTCTTCTGGCTTCTGCATTACTAATTCCACCATTCCCGGGACCACGCATTTCGAGCGCCTGAATTTCTGTCAATTCGCCCAATAGAACTGCATTTCCCCACATGTAACCACCCCAGTTAAGAAACTCATCTAACAATTCTAAACGACTTGCAGTGCGGTTCATCGCTGAAATAAGCCTAATAACATCAGCATCATCGGCTACCACAGCAAATAAACGGGTAGTGCGGACCACCCGCATTCGGCCAACCGCTGCAGCACCACTGGCTGCAGCACCCAGAATTGATAATACATCGGTTATGGCCGCCGTATCCCATCTAAAAGTTTGGTTTTGTATTCGGTCAATAATTCTGGCAGCAGCTATACCTGCACCTATGACTGCTGCTGCAGGTCCAGCACCAGGTACAGCCATTAACCCTAAAATAGTCAGCACTGTAACCAATTGCTCTAACCTATGAACTGCCTGAGCTCCTCCCCTTACATCGCATTCATATCCTGTTTGACGTAAAGTAAAGTTTGCATTTGCAGGCAATTGTACAGTAAGGTAACCTTCACCATATGGGCTTTCACGCGAGAACTGCACAAAAGCCCGGTGTACTGCCTCTGCAATTGTTGCTCCTTGCCCCGGCCATTGTCCGCCATCAGGGTTGCCAACATCCAATAATCGATAGCTGGTTTCTGAGCCGGGAACCTGTCCAAGTTGAAGTAAAAGTGGATAAGTTTGTGAGGTTTCTTCACTTACAAAAACTGCCCGTGGACGAATAATAGTGGAATCTATCATGTCGCCTACGCCTAAATCATTTGCCCTATCGAGTTGATCCTGTAGCGCTTCTAATTGTCTGTCAATATCGCGTATTCTATCCGGATCCGTAGTACTCGTTTTTAAGTTGTTCAATTGTGTAATCCGTGATTCGAGAATTTGAAAGCTGCTACCAGTTTGTTCGGTTACTACTGCTGTCATTTCAGCTTCCAACCGTTCTCGTTCTTGTGGATCGGTAACAAAATGCAGGTTGTTTAATATTTCTAAACGCCGGGCTTCCAAATTAGCATCAAGATCAACCAATGCCTGCTCAGTAAAAGCCTGAATTTCACGTACACGTACAATTTTTGTTGCAACACTGGCAGGTCTAACCAGCGCGGTTTCTCCCTCTCCTCGGGGATTGGGCTGAGCAATACATCGAATTAGAAACCATCCATCACGATTGGGAAAAGGAATTTCCTTATCTTGAAATGAACCACCCAACAAATCGGAAAAGGTATTAATCAACTCTGCCAATGCCCCAAAGGTTGCTGCCAAACCTGTAGTTGCAAGGTTAAACTCAGCAATTAATGACGTGCTGATAGTATCAATCAATGAACCATCGGAAGCTGCATCCGGATCGGCCAAATCGGAAAGGTTATTTTCAAAATCTTCAATCTGATTTTCGACGTAACGCTCCCAGCGACGTCCGGCAGCATCCATCCGACCTGATTCATTCTCATCGGACAAAGCTTGATCACGCATGGCTCCTAATTCAACATCTGCTTCGGAAGGACCGGTTGGTGCTGGAGTACCCTCCAATTCGTGCGCCCTCAAACGTGCAACATGTTCATCAATGCGTCGTTGAAATAAAGCTGTAATATCGTAAATTTCCCAACGGTAGTTAACCCAGTTCATGGCTTCAACCACCTGGGAAAGCAAATCGCGGCCAGCAACCGAGTAATCGAGCCGCATAGTGTATGTTCCTGTTGAATTTCGAACCTGACCGTTATGTCCAATAATCTCTGCTCCCAAAGCAGGTGCATTTACAGTTAAGTCTGCATCAGCCTCAGTTCCAGCATAAGCAGCATCGCCAAAATCAGGACGACGTACATTTATTAAACTGTAGAGATAATTTGTTCGAAATGAAAGAATATAGCGTTCAGGGTTTTGGCTAATTGATTGGCGTTCATTTTCCAAACTTAGTAAACTATCCTCATCGTGCGTGATATTAATATCGGAGACTTGATTCACGCGCTCAACCATACCTGGCATTTGTGTGTATATAATGAAATATGATACCAGCTTGTTAGTTGTCATTAAATTGAGAATATTTTCAAGGCTCGCCCGTCTTATTCTTCGGTTTGGCTCATCATCATGATTTCCAATTGTAGTTATCCCTTCTCTCAGTACAGCTAATACATCCCTGTAACGTTCTTTCAAATCATCTGAAATTTGCGATTCTTCCAATGGGCTTTCATTGTAACCAGCAATGAGATTCTGAAAATGAGCTACATCATTGGCAGCACATTCACGAACACGGCGTTCGATAACCCGACGGTCAACCTCGTTTAAATTATCAACATCCATCCCCTCAGTAATCTGAGAAGCATCGCAGGAACGCTGTAAAATATCATTATCAGCGCCATTACTAATTTCCGGATGGTTTTCTTTTTTCTGTACCCGTTGCACAGCTCCTTGTTGAACAGTATGTGTTAATTCGTGCGCCAACAAATGTTTGCCCTGGCCACTTTCAGGGCTGTACTGTCCGTTATTGAAATAAATATCATTACCATGGGTAAATGCACGTGCACCGAGTAGCCTGTTCATCTGCACTGCATTTGAATCAGTATGGATTTTCACATTAGAAAAATCTGCCCCCATTTGGCTTTCCAAATTCTGACGGGTATTATTTGATAATGCCATTCCTCTTCCTTTGGAGGCATTGATTTTTGGAATAAGGTCATCTGGAGAATAATTATTGGGAGCTACATCAGTTTTCGTCTGGAGCTGTTCCTCTTCCTCTTCCGGCTGCAATATAGATTCTACTTCCACCCTATCTAATGTCTGCATTTGGAGTTTCTCCTCTTCCTCGCATTCTGTGCACTTCATGTTGACTTGAGCAGTATTAAAATCTGGCTTTATATCCGGGGTCTTGCTGTCTGGCATTCGCATAACATGGTCTGCCACGGCATCAGCTTCTTTTTCATATTTATCTCCTGGATGTCCAATCTTTAATTTGGGTTGAATGTTTGAAGATTTGTTGTCGTTAGGGCTATCGTCATCCGCACCGCCCATGGTCATTACATTCGAAGGAAATTCCAGCAACTGAAGCTCAGAATCATCACTTTCATCTTTATTTTCTTTTTCCTGAACCAAATCAACACCAATATTTGGGGCCATTTGGATTGTTCCATGACTTGATTGAGGTTTTGCTGTCAGAAAATGGGGGTCATATTTGGGAGCCATTTGCTCAATTGGGTTGCTAACCGCGACCTTTTCAAGGTGTCTCTTATAAGACAGATCATTGTTTTGCGACTCATTTACAGGCAGCTTTTTTTCATAAAAGTTCTCCTCTTTTACATTGCCATTTCTAAGTGGTATTTGAGTTATTTCATGCATCAAGTAAAATTAGTTCTCTGCTATCACTTTATATTTCAAAATCGTTTTTCCCTGTTTACTACAAGCTTAAGTCTGAATCAATTTTATTTATCCTTATAACGCCAAAGGTTGTATTTGCCCGGTTTCGCTTTAGCTCATATTCATCAACTTATAACCAACCGTATTATTTTCCGGCACGAATTTATCACCAGACTGGCAAATTTTTATTGCAATGTATTAGTTTACGAAACTTCTCAACTTCTCTTGCTTTTCTTTAATTGTTTCTCCCTTTTTACACTGTAAAGGCACTTTAATCCTCACCGCTTAATAAAGTATAGGAATTCTGCTTACTGTCTCCCTAAAGGTGGGAGAGCCTCTCCCGGCAATGCAGAGATAACCTGACCACTACTATCATAAATTGGAGGCAGACCACCCGAATGGCAGAAAAGTAAAAATAACCTCCATAGGAATCCCGTCCCGGCTCAGTTCTGTTTGGATAGCGACTTCTTAAATATGTAATCATTGCCGCTCTTGCCTGAGCTAATAATGTCGGTGTTATAAGGCCATTGGGATCAGCCATACTGTTCATTAAATTACCGAGGCGAAATACCATACTGGCTAAAGATGAAACATTCTGCCGGGATGCTGTTCTCGGTACGTCTGGTTCAAATCGTTGTTGTACACGCACAAAAGTCAGTTCTTCAATCTTTGTGTATATTTCCTCTACAAGATAAGCACTGCGCATGTAAAGTCCGTTTATATAATCTGTACTGGCCGCACCTTCTTCAATTTGGGTGCGAATACTCTCATCAATATCTTCCCAGGTACTAATAACCGCATGTTGATCAATCCCTAAACTTGTTCGTGTCGGATTACCAAAAATTCCACCTGGCTCGATAATGTCAGCCAACCAATTCTGCCGCACCCGTTCCATTCTACTTGATGCTTCTGCATCATATACGGGTTGAATTGGGTTGCCACTATGTCCTTCTTTCTCACGCCAAAGGTGATACATTTCATGCCCAATTGTTCGTATCAGTGAATGAGCTGCTTCAATATCCAAATCAGAGGCATCTCCTGATCTGTTAACATGTGCACCAGCTGTATTCAACAGATCCTGGCTTAATTCTATAACAGGAATGGTGTTTTCCCAATGCGATCTTCCTGATATTGAATCAAAACCGGCTCCTAAATTTACTGTTTGATCCGATGCCGGCAAAACTCTGAATTCTACATTGTCTAATGGAACATGCGCCCTATAGCGGTCAAGAAGATTGATTGCTGCTTTTAGTCCATCATTCGTTTCTAAAGATGGATTTGACACAAGAAAAACAGCATCCTCGACGGTTCCTGTTGCTGTAGCTACAGGCACGGCTTCCTGTCCTTCCTCTCTTTGAATAACATGACCTGCGCTATTTTGTTGTAATGTATGCGTTAACTCATGCGCCAACAGATTTTTACCCTTCGAGCTTTCAGGATTGTACTCCCCACTGTTAAAATAAATATCGTTACCATATGTGAATGCTCTTGAACCAAGTTGCCGGTTCATTTTCATTGCTCCATGATCTGTGTGGATATTAACCCCACTAAAATCAGTATCAAAAGCATTGCTCATAATTTCATTTGTGTGTTTTGGTAAAGGGTTTCCTTCTCCTTTCGAGGAATTAATTTGCTGGTCAATGTCAGGTGTGGTAAAACCATCACTATTGTCCGACTTTGTTTGCAGCATTTCTTCCCTTTCACATTGCTCACATTTCATCTGAATTTCCTCTTCCTCTTCAATGGGCTGCATCTGCATGGTTTCGGTCTGGTTCATTTTCATAACCCTGTCAGCAACTGCATCAGCTTCCTGTTCATATTTGTCACCCGGTTGGCCAATTCTCAATTTGGGTTGAATAATTGTTCGGGTTCTATCTTTTTGTTTTGTCTGATAACTGAACATGATCCTAATTTTTAAAGTGTCCTTCTGTTTTTATGAAATTCCCTTCTGATACCTTCAATAATATCGTTTTGGTTGATGAGATTACTATCGCGGCCAAGTGCGCGGAGTGAGCAATGTTGAATAATATTTGTGATAGCCCCACCTGAGATTTCGTATTTTTTCGCAATTTCATTCAGGTCGATTGTTTTGTCCAGTTCAACAGATTCTGAAAATCCGTTGACCCAGATTTTATAGCGTTCATCGGCATTTGGCATTGGAAATTGTATTATTGACTGAAAACGGCGCATAAAAGCTTCATCAATATTTCCCTTGAGGTTAGTGGCCAAAATTACCAGTCCATCAAAATCTTCAATTCGCTGTAACAGGTACGAAACCTGTTGGTTGGCAAACCTGTCATGTGAATCCTGTGTACTTGTCCGTTTCCCGAAAAGTGCATCGGCTTCATCAAAAAACAAGATCCACTCTTTGCTTTCGGCGCGGTCAAAAACTTTTGCACGGTTTTTTTCAGTTTCGCCAATGTATTTCGAAACCATTTGCGATAAATCGATGCGGTAAACATCACGGTTTGTTTTTTTCCCGAGCAATGCTGCAGTAGTTGTTTTTCCTGTTCCTGGTGGCCCGTGGAAAAGCGATTTATAACCAGGTTTCAAAATTTTCTCCATTCCCCAATCTTTCATCAATGTGTGATGATGGGTAATCCACGTTTCAATTTCTTTAAGCTGAACAATAACATGACCGTTTAAAACCAAATCGTCCCACTCCATTTTTGTGGAAAGCAATTTCGCCGGAAACTCCGGGCTGAAATTGGGTTTGCGTGCTTCTCCGGTAGTAAACAAATCAAGCACTTCCTGCGAAATCGTTAATGCGCCGCTCAACATGGGCTCATTTTTTTCAATTTCTTCAATGTTTAAAATACTTTCCTTGCTGAATTTATGAAACCCATCGAAACAACGCTGCAACGAAAATCTTTTTTCAAGGTCGTTTCCTGTTAGAATAAACATTGCTGTTTCACCGGTTGGTAAAAAGCCGGTGTGGTTTTTACCATGTTTACCACCAAATTCAGTATAAATTTGTTGAGTTGTTTCGTTTTTTACAAGAAACATATCAAGCAGTTCAGGCTTTACATGCGGCACCAAAGCCAGGGCAAGTAAAAATCGTTCTTCAAAATCAAGCTCATGTTTTTTTATATAAGTTGCAAATGTTGAAGTGCTTCCATTAAAATGTGGCGGAGCAATGTCATAAACACTTGCATATTTCACTTCCTTTTTTGCATTCAGCAACGAGCGTGTTTTCAGTATTTCCCTGAACCAGGCCATTTCCCGCTCAATATCGGCTGCATTTGATGCTATTTTTGTTTTATCTACCATTCAACATAAAGTATTTGTGACAGCCAGGGCAATTTTATAAAATTAATTGACCACGGCAGTTTTTCGAGCATTACGTCAAAACTATTCCTTTCGATTGTTAAATTCCATGACTGACCTGATTGTTTCAAAATTCCTTCCCTTTGAAGATAAGTATCCCTGAGTGCCGCGGGATTTGTGGTTTTTAGTGCATCCCACCTTTCCAAAACGGTTATTATCAAATTGATGCATTCTTCTTTCTCCATTTTTGAAAGTTGTAGAATTTTTGGAACCGGTTCGTTAATTTCTATACCGCATAAAATTTTATTTAGCGGCAAGTCATTTTCAGGCGATGAATTTTGTGATGTTGTAATAAACTGTAAAAGATGAATTGCCTTAAAAACATCTGATTGACTTTTGAAATGAAGTTCTTTATCCAACAAACCCAAACCATCAAAAAAATACCTGAGAAACGGATGTATTAGCACCAAACCTGCATTTGAAACAACTATTCCTTCCGCATCATCAGCAGGTTTTGGAGGAAACGGGGAAAATGGTTTTTCACGATTTTCATTTATTGCACCTTTAATATTTTCAACCAAAAGGTCCTTCACGTTTATTTCTGATTCAGTTTTATCAGCACCATTATTTTTGACATATTCCTTTATTGATATTTTGAGCTGCTGTTCAACCAGGTTCTTAACTTTTAACCCACTTTTTGAAAGAATATCCTGAATAATTTCATGCAATACCTGATTTTGAGAATGCAATTTCAAAGCAACCTGAACGACAGTTGCAACAGTTAAATCCCAATTTTCAGGAGAACCTTTGATTTGCTGGTTTTCCAATGTTTGCAGAATTTCAATCAGCAAAGTTTCATTTTCCTTTATTGAATATTTTGTTAAAAAAACACCTAAAAGTTCCTTTATAAACTCAATTTTTAAATCACTGATTTTCAGGTTCTGCTCCGCTGTGAAGTTCTGTAAAACGATTTTGTAAAAGCAATTGGTTAAATCATTCCTTTTTTCTGTTGATTTTACTGAAGAAAGTAAAACCTTAAAAACTGAAAAAAAAGTCTCAAACAATTTTTTGTCCAACTTTTTCAGAAGTGTGTTGAGTTGCGAATGGTTAAACTGAAAAACAAGTCGTTTTCTGACAGAAGGGTCTCCCAACAAAGGAAATATTGAGCCTTTTAAAAAAGCAACTTCAATTTTAAGGATTTCTGCAAAGATTTCTTCCAATTGATCTGTAACCGGTTTTGCTGAACTTTTATCAGATTTATGCCACCATGGAAAACGCCCAAACTGCAGGAAATAAACAAACTGCTCCAAAGAATCCTTTGATTTCGAGATGCTTGTAAATTTTCCGTTTTTGTCAGCCGAAGTTCCGCTTTCAGGTTTTAGTTCTTTAACTGTTAAGCCCGAAATTTTTAATCGGTTAATTTTATCACTGATTTCGTTTAAACTTCTTTCAACCAAGACTTTTTCAAGTTCATTTATGGAAACAGTTCCCAAATCAATAACAAGTTTGTCAATCCTAACAATCTCATCAGCAGTTGTAAGTTTTGAGAACAATTTATCTAACGCAGGTTGCAGTTTGTATTTTATTATCTCCGAAGTTTTGTTTTGAACAGACTGAGCAACGCCACGTTCCGGAATTGTAAGTTCCAAAACCTGCCGATTTATAATATGTTTTTGCTCATTCAACTGTATTGAGTTTCGAGTTCAAAGTTCAAAGTTTCGGGGAAAAAGATTCCACTTTCCAGAATCAGGTTTCCAGTATCAAGAATCACATTCTACCCCAGTAACTTCCTTATCAACTGTGTTTTATTTTCACTTGTTGTGTGAGCTATATTCCTGTTGTTCAAAATTTTAGTAAGTGAATCACGGGAAACAGCCATCAGTTCTGTTTCATTCAAAACATTTCCACCCGACGAAGCTATTTCGGCTTCAACAGCTGTGCGCGATTCAGTTGAAACCGCCGTTCTGCCGCGAGCTTCCAGGACTTTTACCAATTCGGTGGTTGGCAACAATCCCAACTCAATAGTAGCAGAGGGTCTTGCAACAGCTGCCCCACAATTTTGTAATTGGTAATTTATAATTAATTGTCCCAACTGTTCGTATGGAGTTGTTTCGTCAACTGAAATCCCCAAACATTTTAACAGATTGCGTCTCCTGTCCGGACTTTCCAAAACGTTAGTTCTAATTTCAGCGTCAGTAAAACCGCCAGTTTTGCGTAAATCAGCCAGAAGAACTTCAAACACATTTCCACCGGATGGAACAGACAATTGTCTGCGTTCAATAGTTTGCCTAACCGCCTCATCACCCCAACAGCTTAAAATCTCAACTGTGTAACATTCGGTTGCCGGCTGAACTACTCCACAATTATTTTTCTGATAATCGAGGATCAGTTCTTCCATTTCCTGGTAAGTTGTATTTGGGCCAATTTGAATTCCGATACAACCCAATAATCTGCGTCTTCTGTCTTCACTTTCAAGCACATTAAATCTGATCTCATTGATTGTAAATCCGCGTGTTTTGCGCAAATCAGTTAGCACAGCTTCAAACATATTTGACCCGTTGGAACACTAATTTCCCGTTGGTCAGCATCTTTTACAGCCTCTTCACCCCAGCACTGTAAAATTTCCAAGGTGTAACACTGTTTTGCAGGTTGAACTGAGCCACAATTCGATTTCTGATAATCAAGGATCAACTGTCCCAGTTCTTCATAAGTTGTGTTGTCATTGTTTGCAATTCCAAGGCAATTTAACAATGCACGTCTTCTTTCAGGTTCTTCAAGAACATTTGAGAAAATTTCATTTTCGGTAAAACCACCTGTTTTGCGCAAACTTTCCAAAAGCAATTCAAAAATATTTGCTCCTTCGGGCACATTAATATCTCTGACATTTAAAGTTGCCCTTACGGATTTTTCGCCCCAACACTGCAGAATTTCTACCGTATAACATCCTTTTTGTTCGGGTGTTTTTACAACAACTGTCACTTTACCCAAATCGCTGTTGCCGGTTTTGTTGTCAACCAAAAGATAAGTAAAAGTATCGGTTCCGGTAAAACCTTCCTTTGGAGTATATGTAAGCGGACCATTTTCAGAATTTTGTTTGATTGTGCCGCCATACTGCGAAACTTCATCCGATTTAGTAAATCGGCAAACACCGTGTTTTTCGCATCGTTGATATAAACCAAAATAAAAGTTCCGCCTTTCGGAACACCTGCCTGATGATCAATTCCGGGATTTTTGGAAATGTAGGTCGAAAACGTGTCGATTTGTTTTTTCAGGTAAAACTCTCTCCGTTTAAACGAATAGTACAACCTCAAAAAACGGTTATAGAAAAGCAGATCGACAAATTTGTTGGCAAGTGGCGAAAGCCGCTGAATAATTCCATTTATCAAAGGAATTTGTTCTTTGGCATCTTCTTTACCAATATTTATTTTTTGAAGTAATTCAAGATCAATCAAAACGAAATCGATAATCTGTTCAAGAACAGATTTGTATTTTTCCTGAAAACCCGGGAAATCAAAATTATTGATGCATGTGCTTAAAGACTTGCAAACCGCTTCAATCTGTTCAACAATCTCTTTTAATTTTTCGAGGTATTTTTTTATGTCCTCTGAATTTTCATTGTCCTCGTCAAAAAGTGTTTCCTGATTCTCGTGAACGAATTTGTACAATTCGCGAATATCGCCGGCAAACCTGCAGAAACTGAGTTTCAGCATTTGATACTCTTCCTGAATATCTTCGAAACCGCATTTGTAATCAATTGAAACCGACCCTAAAATTGGATCAAGCTGCAAAGAAATTAAGTCGAACGCAAGATCAAACTGCGTTTTCAATCCTTTTAACTTTTTTATGGCAAGATTTACATCAACACCGGTTTGCCCTTCAATGCGCAAAAATGAATAATCCTGAATATCATAATAAAGTGGTGTGCCCAATTTGTATTTTGTAACCGATTGGTCAGCCAACTGATCTTCATAATTCAAAATTAAACCTTCTTTTTCATCGGTACATTTCCGGCCGATATCGAAACTCCAGTAATTTTTCAAAGTTCCGAGTGCGGCATAACTGCTTTTCTTTTTCAAATCATAATACCACGGAATTGAGCGCAGACTAAGTGCAGTAGTTTTTTCAAGACTTGGAGTAATTCGAATTGGGAATACTTTCAATTCAACTACATTTATCGTATTAATCCGTTTAATATCAAAACTTTCAAGCATTAAAACCATCCGGTTGTGCAGCGAAACTGTGCGTTGGATCAGCAGTTTTTGAAGGTTGTAAATTGGTGGTTGAACAAAATAATGCCTGTATTCCGAATTTTGACAAAGTGTTGCCGGCAGCGGAATTGCTTCCCCCAGCATCAAATGTTTCGGGAATCTTGTCATGTCGGCACTGCATTCAGACATTAAATCGAATGCAGCATTTTTAAATTCGTTATAGGCTAGAATCAAATCCTGAAACAAATCATAAACATATTGAACGCCAAGAAATGAATTGAGAGTAGCATCAGCATCATTGAGAAAATTCTGCAATTTCCCCAGTTTTGTGAGAACCGGAGTTGTTGTGAACGGATTTTTCTCGGTATAGGATTCGATCAGCAACGGACGGTAAATATCATAAGTCTCAGCCAGTGCTTGTATCAGTTTATCAAAAACTTCAAGAATTGCAGTTGCATAATTCAGCGAAAATTCTTTGTAATCTTTTGAGTTGGGACTGTTGGGATTAAACAACACCCTTTGCATATTAACTATCGGCAAGTTGAATTTTTCAGGAAAAACAGCATCAAGTTTGCCCGTATTTGTTCTGTCCCAAACCTTTTGCAAATCGGTTTTGCTGATCAGTAATTTACGGAGTGTTAAAATCCTTTCTTTTCCCAGCTCATCGCAGCCTTTTCCCAGGCACGATTTCAAATCCTTGTCGAAGCTTTCGATAAAAAGCAATACAATTTTATCGGCAAGGAAAGTTTCATCATCGAGCAACTTATTGTCAATTCCGGCTTTTGCGTTTTCGGTCAGCAATTCATGCAAAACGATGTCCTGTTTGTTGTTTGCCCCAACAAAAGGTTCATAAATTGTTCCGGGTGGCAAATTATATGGCCGGTATTTAACTGTTACACAATCGCCAATATTTATCAAGTAACCTTCGGAAGTAATTCCAGTACCTTTTGAAATAGTGATCGTGTTTTCACTCTTGTTGAAATCAATCTCCAAACCACAAACTACACCCATCCCAATCAATTTGGCCCTTGTCAACCTGTTTTGCTGGTCGAGGTAATTTACCATGTTATTGAGTTGGGTACTTGTGAGTACCTGGTTGCGTTCAAAAACCGGGTAGGTATTTAGAATATCAGTCATTGTATTTTGTTTTAAGCATTTCCTAAAGCCGAGTTATCAAGTATAATTGCATTTTCAAGCGTTTCATCCTCTTCACAATCATGAAGAGTTCCGGTGGGATATACGTTTCGGAGTTGGTTCCGAATGTCGATTAGTTCATTTAGCCGGGCTGAGAGCAAGCCAAAATCTTTTTCTTTTTTGGCATTTTCAACAAGCCAGGCTTTGTATTTTTTTTCAAATTCAGTCATCTGTTCGCAGCTAATCCAGCAGATTACAAGAAAAACATTGGCAGGCGCTTCAAGCCGGAGCTGCTTTTCGAAGAACCTCCTGAAATCCATATTATCAAACCTGCCCTGCCAATGCGGAATTATCACGCTGGCGATGCAAGTGTATGGATCCGAAATTTGGCAGTCGTCGCATTTATCTTCATCGATAATAATTTGCAGCAAACTGTCTTCAACTTCGGTTTCAACCTTACTGAAAATAATATCCTGTGAACCTGAATTATCAAGCACTTGTTTTGCCAGAAAACGGCCATCATTTATTTTGCCGGTAGAACCCCTGATTTCAATTATTTCGCCCGGCACAATATTTAATGTATCGGCGTCAGAAACTGTTATGCTCCGATTTGCTGCTGAAATAGTCGTAATTACAGCTCCTTTCATAAAAGTAATGTCGCCAAAAGGAGAAAAATGTGAAATTTCAGAATGAATTTTTTCAACCGGTTTAATTGTAGTGCGGTTTGTACCTGCATCGAAACTCACACTTTTTACTTTGTAAACTGCATCATTTGCACCTGTATCCGAAATTGTAAATTCGCTTGAAATATCAGTAGTTTCAGAAGCATCCAAATCGGCAGATAAATCACCTTCAACCCTAAAAACATTGGTAATGATGCTTGCCGAATACAAGGGAAAAGTTTTGTTAAAATAAAGCGAGCCCAAATTGGCAATTCCCTCTGTCAATGTTTCACTATCGGCATCAACAAATTGTTCACCTTTTACTTTTGGTCGCAATAAAACATGTTCAAGCACATGAAATCCTTCGTTACTGAAAAATTTTGAAGTAATAAATTCAATGAAAAGATCAACAGCTTTTAAATCATAACCACCTTTAAAAGTGACTGAATTGGGTGTTACTTTTTCTATTTTAAAAGATTTTGAATAGCTGAATTCACCTGTATTATCATCTGCCGGAATTGGTTCTTCAACCAAAATTACAGTTTCGGAACCTGAAAATTCAATTGAAAAAATAGTGTATTCACCATCAATACTTTCAGAACCCGTAATTTTGATTTTGCTGCCTTTAAATAATTTGTTTGTAAGGTCGGTTTCAATTAAAAACGAATTATCTTCCTTTACAGCTGAATACGTAAATTTTTCAGTGAACCCAACATTGCCATCAGCAACTGTTGACGGCAAATTTTCGCTTAAATTAACTGTAACTTCATCTTTGTTTGCTGTTGCTGAAACAATGCTGTATTCGCCGTCGTTTGCGGTGGAACCTGAAATTTGAACCACTGCGGAAACAAGGTTTCCAATTTCATCAGCCAGCAGGTTATTAAAATCAGCCTCTACACTTTCTGCCAAATCAACTCCCTGATTATTAAAAATCCTGAATCGGTAAGATCCACTTTCGTCGGTGAAATAATATTTACCGTTTTGCGTGGCATTATCAATCAATTGCCAAAGGATTTCGGGAAGCTGTTGCTGTGCTTTAACCAACAATTCGGCTTCGGTTTCGATATTGTAAAGCAATTCGCCCAAAGGAGTTGTATTTGAAGGAATTGATTCATTCACAATTATTTGAGTATTTGCACCAACATCAGTTGCCGAAACTACAGTGTACACACCATCGTTATCCTGCGAATCGGCAATTATTAAAACGTTGCCAACAGCCAGTTTTACTGCAATATTTCCGTCGATAACTATTTTTTTAAGGGCAGTATCAACCGAAATAATATCAACTTCCTGCTTGGCTTCGCCTTCAACAATAAATTCACCTGTTATTAATTTGTCAGCAACATTTGTGCTGAATGGTTTTGAGAAAAGTTCGTAACTAACAATTGCAACCGGCGGATTTTGAGCCATATCCACCGAAATACTGTATTGAATGTAATTTAACAGCGGGCAAGCAAGGTTATTCCTGTTCGACTCGGGATTATTGTAAAACTCGTTTGCGAACACCTGTACAAGTCTATCAATATCAATATCCATTTCTCCACCGGGATCGCTGTCAGGATAATTTTCACGTTCTCCGATTGCTAAAATTTCATTATCACAAACCAGCGTAAAGTAATGGTTGCTGCCACTTTGTTCAATTTCCAAATGATAGTTTTCCTTTGATAAACCGAGAACTATAATTTTTTCGATAGCCAATTTTGCTTCATTTTCAGTTTCAAAAAGTTTGAAGCTTTTCATGAGCAAATCAGGCACTGAATCTGAAATTCGAACTAAATAACCGCCACTTAATTGAAGGATTACAAAACCCGGTGTAAAATTGAGTTTTTCTGCCCCCGATTCATCAATTCCAGTAAGAAATGAAGTCCTTCTGCGAAGACCTGAAATATTATCGGGATGCCACAATTTGCAGGTTTCCTGGTGGTTAAAGCCCTTACCACGGGATGAACTTATGGAAGGATAAGCATTTAAAAATGCAAGCTTATCCTCCACAAGTTCTTTGGACGCTATCAACTCCCCGGATATTTTAAAAGTGAGAAGTGCATAATCTGTAAATTGTTCGGCAAACCTGCCAATCAAATGATCAAGAAATTTATTTTTCCGCTCAAAGAAATCATCTTCGCTTTCGGCAATTGTGTTTAATGTAACCGCGTGCCCGTTCTTATCAACATACAGTTTATCAACGTTTGGTACAATGTCAAATAAAGGCTGTGTATAATAAGTGCGACCAATGATATAATTACCAAACTGATCTTTTTCAGCATTCATCGAGAAAAGATCTTTAACATGTGACAATTGTGAAAAATAGTCGGCCAGCAACTGGTCGAAGTGCATTAAAAAACCCTTCAGTTGTTTGGCACTTGCCTGTTTGCGGTTATTAACGGCCAGGTTGTTCCCCATGTTCGGGATTCCTTCTTCGCCAATTCCATAAGTTAAGGGGAACTCATTTTGTATGCTTTCATAGCTTTCCAGATTGCGGTAAGTGCCTTTCGGAACTTCAAAATCGAGTACGGGATTGGTTAATTTTGGTGTGCGTTCCTTTGCTTCAAGTTCTGCAATTAACTCATCAACCTCTGTATTTGATGCCCGGAACGGCAATTGATCTTTGTAATAAGTTATTTTAGAATTTAACAAACTGAGCCGTGGCACATAATTTTGTTCGAAAGCCAGCCGCATACACCATTTAACTGATTTCGATTCAATTGAGCCATCTTCATTGTCTTGTGGAATATTGGCAATTTGAATTGTTTTTACAGAAATCACGCCTTTCACATCCATGATAATCTGAATCAAATCGGAAACATGGATATACTTTTTACGATCGGCTTTTTCGAGTTCATTGTCATCTATAAAACCGTGTTCGAGTGCCGGTCCTTCAAAAATCTGATCAACCGAAAGGCACTCATCTTCATTAATTGTGTAGAAAGTCAAAAGCTCGCCTTCAGTAAGCAATTCAGAAGAAATATCCTCAACAACATAAATTTTGGTAGTAGAAGTGTCCTTGTCAACCACAATTGATTTTACTGTGTATTCACCGTCGTTGCTCCTTGAATTTTTTATTGAAACAATGTCATTTTCAAAAGAATTTCTTCAAGATTATTATCGACAACGAAATATTTATTTGTTTTAATTTTACACTTGTCGAGCATTTCGTCGAGCGTGTAAAAATAAACTGTTGGCGAAAGGAATTTTGCAATTCTATGGTATATTTCAGACTGCACAACTTCCACATCAGCCTCCCTTTCGAGCTCAATATCAGCACAAACGGCTATTTTTTCAACTTTTAGCGCGCTTAGCTTATAAAAATCTTCGCATAAATTGCGATTGGCATGTAAACGTGCTTTAACCGCTTCAATTATGTCTTTTATTAATTTAATTTTTTGCAGATAAAAAGCCAGCAGACTATCAGAATTATAATAAATGAAATCGTTGATTTGGGTTTCAATTTTATCTACTCCCGCAACGTCAACAATATCCGAGGCTGTTGTTTGTTTCCCAGTCAGTTTTACTTCGTTGTTGATCAATTCAAAAGAAAACTCGTAATTGCCCGGGTGATTTGAAAATCGTAAAGTAATATTATGAATATCAGCTTTTACACTTGTTATTTTGTTCCAGTCGGTATCTTCACTGTCCCATCGCGGAAATTCAATAGCTATTTTAATTGTCAAACCATTCAGGTTTGTATCGTCGGGATGGTTTTCGATAACCAAAGTCCGGGTGAGCGAATTTTCATTCAAATCGCCAAATTCATAGCTCTTTTCAAACTCAAGCAAAATATCATATAAAATACCAATATCAAGCGGCTTTTGCCCGGGAATTGCAGGGTCAGGTTCATAACTCAGTTTGCTTTCGTCTTTATGAACATAAACCGGAATTTCATTGGATTTTGCTTTTTCAATCCAGGCATTTTTTACGCCAACATGTTCAATTTCTTCGTTACTGAGAATGTGTTTGTCAACATCAATCAGCAATTTGCGGTAATCGTTAATTGTAACCGGACAATTTGGAAGAATTTCGTGTGCTGTAAAAAAGTTGCGAATATCAGCGGCATCCTTGTTTTCGGGGTCTTTTTCCAGCAAATCTTCAATGTTATATGAAGCCCTGTAACCGAGTTCGGTAATTGCATAGGCCAAAACCTCAAGGATTGTAACCCCCGGATCGTGAATATTGTAATCCGTCCATATTTTTCCGGCAACTTTCTGGATATATTTAAGCCCTTCTTCGCGGAGGAAGTCGTATTGCTGGCTTTTTGATTCCGGCGTTTTTTTCGATATGGTAATTGATTCTGACATTCAATATTATGTTTTAATTGCAACGGCAATCATCCGCCGATGCTATTACAATATTTTCAACAAGATTATCTTCACATTCGCATTCACCCTCGGTTTCCAAAACCTTTATTTCATGTTCCGAAGCTGATCCAAGAACTGAAGCCGAAGTGGAAGCAATTGCTTCGTCAACATCTTTTAAGGGGTCGTTGGCCGGATCACCGGGAACTATATGGAACATTTCGAAACAAGTTATGTAATCAACATATTCCTGTTCCTCAACAAAATTCAAAATAACCGACTTGTGTATTTTACCGCCAAAAACTATGTCGGACCCCGTTGCATACGCCCACGGCGAAAGGAATTTTCTCAATGATTCGTTTAGTTTTACTGAGTAACTTCCCTTGTCGAATCCAGCATAAAAACTAACATTGAATTTTACACGAACTTCCTCAAACAAAGGATTATACACATGCAAATTGATAAACGGCGACTGGATAGCACGAATAAAAGTTTTAATATCCTCAAGCGTAACAAGACTTGTGCGCGGTTTCAAAGGATCAACAGCATTTTTGTTGCGGATATTTGAAACCACAACTAAACTTACATTTCAGGAGCGGCTTCGTTTATGCTTGTTGCAGTGCCTTCATACCTGGTGTGGTTGAGGCATTTAACCTTGTAAACTGAAGGAAAATTCTGCAAAATAATATGTTCGTAATCCCAAATTGTAATTGCCCGGTTTTTGTGGCGCAACCTTTCGCTGACACGGGTATAAAATTCGTCACTTTCCTCTTGTATCCGTCCACCAAAAGATGTGAAAGGCTGATCAATTTTCTTAATTGCCGAATCGGCTACCACCATTTTTGAAATCGTTTTTTCAGGAAGTGGTAAGGCCAAATAATCAGGATCGTTGTTTTTATCTTTAAACTCAACTTTTGCCGCCTGGCATTTTATGTCAATCAGTTGCGGAATTCCCTCAGAATCAATTTCTGCGGCTGCCCTTAACCAATGCAAACCATTTTTAAGAATATTATTGTTTTTCGAAGCTTTTGAAGGGATATCGAAAAGAATTACCCCGGTTGTAATCAATCCTTTAGTTGAATCCGGACAAAATATTCTGATCTGAAAAATCCTCCCATTTATCACCGGCCAAATAACTCCATTTTATTGCAGGAGGTGTTAGATCGGGATCAGAACTTCCTTCGGAAACCTGAAACAAAACCGAGAGATTCTGAGGTGGAACAAGATCTTTTATACCGATATACAATTCGCCTTCATTGTTATATTGCGGAAAAAGATAGTTATATGGATTTGTGGTTTTTATTTCGCCCGCACCCATTGGATGAATTTCGAATAACTGCTCAACCCGATCATTAAAATCGACCGAATCAACATTTATCGCATTAATTTCAATTGTCGATAAATAGTCAAGTGAAATATTTTCCAACTGGGGAGTATGCGGCTCATTTGGTAAATCTCCGGTGTAATCTTTGCTTGCATTTATTCCGGCTATTACTGCTTTAGTGTAGGATAATTGGTAATCTTTATGTCCAAAATCGGTTCCGTCCAATGCTATTTTCAAAAATCCTTTTTACTTTTTTGGTCATATTCACTAAACGGACTAAGTTCTGTATCGCGTTGTATATTTCCTAAAATTTTATTCGTCGAATCTCCACTGGTATCAGTATTTGCAAGAGTTATTACATTATCGGCAAGTAATTTCCCGCTTTCATCGGCAAAAAGTCTTGAATTAACAGTGTCAACCGATTTCCAGCTTTTTTTATCGAGCAGGCTGGTTTTTGCTTTGAAAGAGCATTGGTTCGAACCGTTGGTCCTGTGGATAATAATTTTTATAATAATCTTCAAAACCCTTTGCATCATCGGGTAATCCAAACCATTTCAGATTTATGTCCAGCTTATTGAGTGATTTCTGAAAAACCTCCCAACTACCCACATAGAAATTTGAAGTTACAATGGGGCGGTTTCCAAACGGCTGGAAGGGTTTGCCGGGATCAAGAACTGACTGGTCGTTTTGAATTATTAAGTTCTTTACTTCACGTACATCAACTTCAACTTTAACATTTTCGAGTTTTAAATCTTTTAAATATTTATAAACGAATGGATTGTTTTCGCTTTTTGGGTTGAGGATTATTTTTACAACGGGCCATTTTGTTTTTATGGGATCAAGCAGGGTTTCTTCGTTATAGGCTACAATTGCTTCCTGGTCGCGGGTAATTGTGCGTTTGATAATGATTTGGCTATTTTCTCTGTCGATTTTAGTTGAGTGAACCGGATCGCCAAAACTGTAAACAAGATCGTTAATTTTATCAATACCAACATATTTAATGTCATACAACTGCTGCAAACTTGTAAATCCGGCAGTTCCCAATTTATTTCTTTCCGAAATAATTCGTGCAGCCACAGTCATACCAATATCATAATCTCTCATTTGGTCGCCAAAACCTGATTCAGGATTGTCGAAAACAGGTCCTTCCTGAGGTTCAGTTCCTGCAATGTCGGCAGCAGTTTTCGCAGCATTAATAAAGTCGAGGATGCGTTTTGCAATTATCGGATCAACATCTCCAAAACCGTAAGAAAAGCTTTTCTCCCAAATGGGTTCTATCCATTTTTCCTCACCACTGAATTTTAATCTGAATGCGTCATAAAGCATTTCATCGTAAATTTCGTCATGGATCGATTCTTTTTGTACTTTCAGATAAATTGTAATTATCCGTTCACCTTCAGCAAGAAAAAGATTTGGAGACGCAATTGCCAAACCAATTTCAGAAAGATTTCTGTCGGCAACAAGCGCGTCATTGGTTCCTGAACTGAGGTTCGGGAATTTTATCCCGCCAAAAGTCCTCCAGCTTTTTTCATCGTTGGTCAATTCGCCGCCAATTCCGTCTTCAGAGTTGGCAACCAATGAATTATAAAGCCTGTAATCATTTTTTGGATAAGGTTGGTACTTCGAAAAAATATCGTGTTTATTTGTAAGAACAGCTTTCAGTTCAGTAACAGTGGCTTTGTTTAATGCTGTTTCCTCTTTTGTCTCATAAAATACATTGTTACCCAACGCATCTTTTCCGGCTTTGAATCCGGTTTCCTTTTTAAGCAGGTGCGATGAAACGTGTTTTGCAAGTTCGAAAATCAGGTAAACTTGGTCCGGAACGGCAGGTTTTTCAACCAAATGCAACACATCACGATAATAAAAATCGAGGTGCTTTTTGGTTATTTTGTTCATTTCGTCCTGTGCATGTTTGAAAATCTTCAAAAACGCCATGAACAGGGAAAAATGAGGAGAATTGTACTGGCTGATTTCATCAAATTTGTTGCCGAAAAAATCTTTCCAGTTACCATCTTGTACATTATCTAAATCGAAATAAGCAATCTCTTCGGCATATTTTGCAACAAAATCTTTCAGGTCTTCAATATTACGTTCATCAACAGCAACATAACCCGGGAGCAAAGTTTTGAGTATCCTTTGTTCCTGGCTGGTTCCATCGCGTTGCAGCGGATTCTTTGATTTACAATTTATCGCCATTTGCCTTTATTTTTCAGATATATCAGTCCCTTCGTTTATATAATACGGGTAAACTATGTTGCGTCTGTTGTTTGTTGCAATTATGGTGTAATCAATCCTTATTTCGACTAAACCGTTTTCGTTGTCCTGGTTGTAACTTATATCATCGGTTTCAATTCGTGGTTCGTAAAAAAGTATGGCGCGTTCAATTTTATCGCTCATTCTTTTTGCAAACGAAACATTCAGTGGTTCGAACAAGAACTCTTCCATATTTGCACCAAAATCGGGTTGCATAACCCGCTCACCTTTTATTGTTGAAAGCAGTATAATCAGACTTTGTCTGATATCTTCTTCCTCGTCAACCATTTGAACGCCGTGGTCGCCACGTGTAAAAACCGGTGGAAACGACCAGCCCCGCCCGAGAAATGTATTTTCTTCTATTTTAATTTTTGCCATTTATCCGATTATTACTGTTGGTGAGCCCACTGCTGCCGAAGCCCCGCAAATTGCCGAATCTCCCACCCTGATTGCCGGTTTTCCACCAATTAAAACTGTTGCACTACCCATTGGAAAAGGGCTGACAGTTGGTTGGTGAACGTTTGGCGGCAAGGAACAAATGTGGTTGTCGCCTAAAACTGCGGCAGGCATTCCGCCAATTAAAACTGTCGGTTCTCCCGGGCCAACAATTGTCCCTCCGTGAGTGGTTGTATCTGTTACTCTTGCTGCAGGTGGCATATTTAAAGTTTAAAGTTTCCTGTTCAATTTTAATTTATCATTACAACTGATCCTTTCACAACTGCCTGTCCGCTTGTTGACATTTCGGCACCGGCGCTACCTTCAGCTTTAAATTGAGCCTGCGCTTTCACATTGATGTTTACGCCTTCCAAATTCAAATCGCCTGAAGCCTTGATGTTTATATCACCCGGACTTTCCATTGTTATTCCATCCGACGTCAATTCTATTTTATTGCCATTTTCATCTTCGATAAGAATACTGCCTTCGTCTTCACTTAAAATGATTTTATTGCCTTTAGGTGTTTCAGTTGTTACAATTACTTTGTCGTCATCAAAAGTGAATTTCATTTCGGCCCGGCTCACATAACCTTTAATATTATTTTCTTCCTCCGCAGGAATTGGCGATGGTTTGGCACTGCTGTACACAGATCCCAGAATAATCGGATTACGCGGGTCGCCGTTCAGGAAACCGACAATTACTTCATCACTTAACTCCGGTCTGAAAACCCAACCACGGGAATCGGCGCCATCGATAGTTGTGAGTCTGGCCCAAACGCCTTCATTCTCATTGTCAAGAATTGGCAATCGAACACGTATTCTTTCTTCACCTTCGGGATCTTCGTGAATATTTGTTACAATACCAATTTGCAAACCATGAATTGCAGGAACAAGTCCGGAAGCCGGTTTTTCAACAATATCATTATAAATATCAGTAAACCAGTCTTTATCGAGGCCAAATTCAATATCGGTAAACCAGGGTGTATCACCTGACATGCGGTGAGAAATAGAAGATACAAATGCAACACCGTTGAAACGGGCTCCAAAACCTGCTAGTTCAATCACGTCACCAGGCTTTATATCGCTGAAACCCTGAATTTTGACTTTACCTTTAATTTTTGCCAAACGGCTGCGCATCAATTTGGCATCTGACCATGCTTTTAATTCACTGTCGGAAATTTTACCTGTATGTTGCATCGGAAGTTCTTCAAGACCAATCACGTTTGCCAAATCAGAATTTAAGAAATTTCCCTGTTCATTAAACGATGGTTCTTCAGCTTCACCTTCAATAATTTCCTGGTTCGCAAAATCCCACGAACTGCTTTTTACAGTAACATACTGGTCGCGGGCATCCATTCCGGCTTCAAAATCATAAACATTGTGACCATAAGCCAGTTCAACAATCGGGTCGCCTGATAAATCAGGTGCTTTTACTGTTATTTTTCCATCGTCAACAAAAACAAGTTTCCCGTTTACTTCAGCACGTGAAACGAGAAAATCCCAGTCGGTTACATGGTGCTGAACCATTTCCTTGTGGGTTACTTCGGTTGCTTCAATATCGGGTGTAAGTCCGTAATCGGCCAACAATTCCTTCAATAATTTCACTGTCTTTAACCTCCTCAAAAAATTTGTTTTTTTCTACCGACTGTAAGTTTAATGGCTTCATCTTTCAGGTCGATTATTAAAAAAGAAGGCTTGTCTTTTTTCGATTGAATCGCATGTTTTGTAATAATTCCCTTAAAAATTGTGCTTTCATCGGAATGATATCCGGCTTTAATTTCGATTTCGTTTCCAGGAACAAACAAGTTTCCCGAACTCACTTCAAAATCTTCACGTGGCACACTGCCGTCAACAATTGTAATTCGTGCAGTAGGTATTTTATTTACGGATTTGACAACATAAATGCTATCAATACCAATTTCCCCACTTATTTCCTGTCCATTCGACAAGATAGTGAAGGTTGCAAGGTCGGTTTCTGCCTGCGTTGGTATTATTCGTGAATCAGCCATACTTTTATTTTTCGATCGGAGGGAGCACAAGTTGCTGCCCTGCCTTTAGTTTCCTGAAATTATTAATGTTGTTTACACGGGCAATTTCGAGGTAATACTTCGAATCGCCATATACCTTTTTGGCAATCAGCGGCAAAGTTTCGCCAGCTTTAACAATACGAAAATGTGTCAAATCCGGAGATTTTAATCTTGCCTGGGCAGCCTGTTCGGTGCGCGAAACCGATTGTTTAAATACTGCATTAACATTTGCCGGCAAAGGAGCCCCCGCTGAATGAAATAGTTTATAAGTAACTGTGGCGCTTTCCATTACACCATTAAAAATAAACGTACCCCAGCTTAACTGCAAAAAATTAGGTTCGTGGGTTGAGCCATTCAAACCCTGGGTAATTGCCATAAAAGCATTGATTTGTTCCTGTACATAACCAACATCGCGAACCTTTGAATTCAAATCGATAGACGAATCTCCAACGCCCGAAACCCCGGTACCATCAAACAGAAAATCAAAAGAAACACTGTCGGATTGCAGTCGGCGGTAAGACTGGTTATCAGCGGTTCCACCCTGCGGAGTTTCACCTACCCAAACCGAACGGTAGTTTTGACTGAATGTATTAGGATTATACATAACAGGAAAAATTTTATTCGTCGATTTGCCAAAATTTGCATCCTCAAAAGCTTCAATGGTAAGTTTTGCCACTTCGGCTAATCCATCAAACAGATTTAAAAGTCCCATTAACGTTCCTTTTTATCGTTTATAATTTGAAGCATCATTTCCACAGTTTCAGAACAGCATCCTTTTTTCGTTTTGGCCTGAATCATTTCCAGTGCCCACTTCCTCCGTTCGTATTACGATTTGAATCCTCAACTGTAGCTTTAATTACCAACTCCCTTATTTCAATCATATACTTATATTTACACTTGCTGCCAAATTCAAAGCCACCGTTGTAACGTCAATTCTTCTGAAATACTGGTAAGCAAACTCGATGCTTTCAATAACGATTGTTCCTTGTTCAGCGTTAAATTCTGAAATGTCCCATTTTACAGGCCAGGCTTTTATGAAATTCCAGGCTTGAATTGGGATATGGTCGCCGTTCAGCAAAATAACTGTAATGTCGTTTGCTTCAAAAGCATAGTTTTCAGTAGAATCCTGAAACCATTGCATCAATTGCGAACCAATTAACATTCCGCGTTTCAGCACAAGATTTTGATAGGTTACCGGGTTAGGCAATTTATGTTTGAACCGGTTTTCGCCGCCTTCGTGGTATTCTTCAATACTCACTTCGGCATTTATACCCGATACGGATTGAAACCCAATATCGGGGATTCCCGGATATTTAAGCAATAAGCCCTCGAACCTGACAAAAAAATGAAAACCGAGTGGTGGATAAAATAGTGCCATTTGTTAATTGATTTTCAGCAGATTATTAAGAGAATTCAATATTCAACCCTCGTGACACAATTCTATACTTTCAATAGCCACCTCGTTGCCTGTAGAATTTAAAGACGGCCCTTCAACTTTGCATGGGTATGCATTCTTTATTTTCCAGGAAACTACGGGTTCGTGTTCTTCATTCAATAAGCTGATTGTGAGATCACGCCGTTCGATGCTGTTCATTTTCACTGTGTTCAGCCACTGGAAAAACTCGTTATCGCTTTTGAAAATCCCGCGTTTAAGCGTAATGTTCGAATACTGTGGGATACCGGGCATTTTTGTAACCTGGTACTCGGGGGAACTGCCTTCCCTGTAATCAATATTTTGCAATTCAACAGTCAGCCCCGAAACTTCTGTAAAACCGATTCGTTGTCCACCCCATTCAACCTGAAAATGGAAAACTGTTACTGGATAATTTATTGCCATAACTTTATGTATTAATGATTTAAATGATTTTTAACCTGATTTATGATTCTTGTAATTTATGAGAGAATTTCAGGATTATAAACTCGGCCGGGCGCACTGCTGCCAGTCCGATTTCGATGTTCATCCTGCCTTCAAGAATATCCAAAGCTGTCATTGTAACACCCAGACCGACTTTTACAAAGAACGCCTGTTCGGTTTTTGCTCCGGCAAGTGCGCCATCGCGCCACAATGTTGTAAGGAAATTCTCGATCATCGTTTTTGTTCGCAGCCAGGTATTTGCATCGTTGGGTTCGAAAACCACAAATTCTGTTGCTTTTTTAACCGATTCTTCGATATAGATATATAACCTGCGGACAGGTACATACCGCCATTCATTGTCATTCCCAGCCAAAGTGCGTGCTCCCCAAACCAAAGTTCCTTTACCTGTAAATACCGTAAAGCATTTATTGATTTTCCTGTTGAAGCATCAACATTCAACAATTCCTGTTGCTCGTGGGTAATTTTTGTTACCGGACCAACAACCGACCTGACACCTACATTTGCAGGAGCTTTCCAAACTCCGCGTTCGCGGTCAACCCGGGCATAAATTCCGGCAATTGTTCCGCAAGGCGAAAGTTCAGCATATAATTTTTTTATTTCAGCTAAAATAGAACGATACAAACTTGGATGACTTGCACTTAGCGCGGTTAACGTTTGTCCCTGAACATTATCAACAGTTGCTGCTGCACCATTTTCGGTGTGGGTATCAACATTTACAACGGCTTCATTAAAACCAAAATTAAGCACCGTGTTCAAATTTGGGTAATAAGCTGCCCCATATTTCATATTGTCGGAACCGATTGCTGTTCGAAAAGCAGTCATGTCGGTGCCATACACATCGGCAATTGTAAACCTGTCCTGCAACTTTGCACAATGCGCCAGTGAAGCACTGATAACAGCACCGTAAGCAGTTACATCACCGAGGGCATGAGCGTCGGGAAAAACAAGAAGAGTAGGTTCGTCAACTTTTTCAAGATCAAGAATACCTTTTGTAAGTCCACCTGAATTATTTGCCGGTGCATCAACGGCATCAGTATAATCACCTACTGACATAATATAACAAGCTCCACCTCCATTGTTGTAAAACATTTGGAGCTGGTAGTACATTTTATAGTCAGAAGGTGTGGTAAGTGTTGCTGTAATTATTCTGTCCGTCAATAAATCATTTGCGTCAAGTGTGTCAGCAACCGTTATGGAAATGTCTTCGTTGTTTGGACCTCCAAAAATCTCTTCGTACTCCAAAAGTGAACTGATTCTTGTTGCCTTAAATAAAAGTTTTGTGTCATCGCCATTTTCAGTGGCGCGTTGAGTGTACCCAATAAAAGCGGGTATGGCCGTTTCAACACCCGCTATTGAAGCAGGTAATGTCGAGATCTCCTGAATATAGACTCCCGGTGTTTTGTAATTTGCCATTTGATCAATTTTTTATTTTCGTTTTTATAATTATTTCTATGATTCCTGCAATTTGTGAGAGAATTTCAGGATAATGAATTCAGCAGGACGAACAGCAGCCATTCCAATTTCAATGTTCATTCGGCCTTCAAGAATGTCGAGTGCAGTCATTGTTTGACCCAGACCGACTTTCACATAAAATGCCTGTTCAGGTTTTGCACCAGCCAGAGCGCCATCGCGCCACAAACCAGTTAAGAAATTTTCAATCATTGCTTTTGTGCGCAGCCATGTATTTGCATCATTGGGTTCGAAAACCACAAATTCAGTGGCTTTTTTAACTGATTCTTCAACAAAAATGAATAACCTTCTAACCGGTACATATCTCCATTCATTATCGTTTCCGGCTAAAGTGCGGGCTCCCCAAACAATAACTCCCTTTCCTGCAAATTTCCTTATTACGTTGATAGATTTTCCGGTGGTTGCGTCCACATTCAGGTTTTCCTGTTGCATATTCGTAACCATTTCTGTTGGATCTTTTACCAGCCTCAGACTAACATTTGCCGGAGCCTTCCAAACGCCGCGTTCAAAATCGACCCGTGCATAAATACCTGCCATAGCTGCAGATGGATAAAGAGTGATTTCAAATTGTTTTTTAATTTCTTTAATTACATTATTATAAAGTGTTTTGTCAGCTTTTTTCCATCAGTTCCACCAGTGAGGGTTGGACCAGAAAAAACAATTCCGCTGCCACTTCCGCTATCGGTATAAACCAAAGTGATACTGTTTCCTGCATTCCCTGCAGCAGCTGTAATTGTAATTACATTTGAAGCTCTTGTTGCAATGTAAGCTGCATCGGCAAAAGTTGTTATTGCTGTAAGCAAGGAAGTTGCTGCCTGCACATTGGTCGCGCCGGCTTGCCAGTCAAGTGCAGCGCCTTCAGTAAATACCTGACCATTGATTGTTACCTCATCACCAGCTAAAACCGAAAAATCATTAATTGTAATTGTGCCTACTGCTGAGACAGGATTATTGCCCCCGTTCAATACATTTTCAAGGGAACATACTCCCGGTAAATGTTCCGCCAGTGCGGCTATCTGTTATTGCCACGCCGGAGTTTTCGAAATTTAAACCAATTGTTGTTTTAAGAGATGGATAGTAAGCGGCACCATATTTCAGATAATCAGTTCCAACATCAGCTCTGAAATTGATACTATCGCCATCAACAGTTCCCAATGGATCATAAAGTGCATCCATAATTGCAAACCGGTCCTGCAGTTTATTGCATTGTGCAAGCATATCATCGTTGATGGTTTTGCGATTTGTTGTTGTTAAAGCAATAGCTTCGGGAACGACTAACAAGGTTACTTCATCCTCTTTTTCAACAGCTGTTAATCCTGCCTGCAAATCGCCAACAATGATAAGATCTGAAGGATTTGAAGGAATTGGATCAATTGTATAAAGCCCAATTGAAACAATGTAACATGGCCCTCCTCCATTTCCAAAATACATTACAAGGTTATTGTATAAAGTATATGGAGATAATTCAGTTGCTGCCGCCACAGCAATTAAAGTATCAGCTTCTGCAACACTCGTACCGGTGAGCGTTACCGTAAGATTTTCATCAAAAGCACCTCCAAATATTTCCTCGTAATCAAGCAAGGAAGTAATCCTTACCGGAGTAGCATTATCCAGTGTAAGCCCGTTTCTTACCCTTTTTTCTGTGTAACCGATGAATGCGGGAATTGCTGTGGCAACCGGAGCTACGGAGGCAGGCAACTTCGATATTTCCTCGACATATACACCGGGAGTTTTGTAGTTCGCCATAATACTATTTTTTAAGTTGTTTTTAAATAATTCTGTTTACTATGTTTCTTTCAAATAAATACATATACTTCCGATTCAATCCGGTCGGCAAAACTCTTCTTTATTCCACTATGAGAGGGATTTGGAAGATTTGCTATGATTGTTTGATTGTCGGATACTTTCATTAACCCAATTTTCAGTTTTGGCGACTCGTAAAACGGGATTTTTTGAATCGAGCCGAAAACAAGTGTTTTCAGGTTATTTACAAGAATGTCATATTCGAGAATAGATGCTGTAACTTGAACTGCTCCATTTCCGTTTATGGCTGCAATCAGGTTAGTTGCTGTGTCGGCAGGAGTAGTTCCGCGATTAAATTCAGTTCCTTCGGCAAAGTTTATGCCGCCAATATTTACTGTATAGCCCGTAATATCGTTGTTTACAATAGTTATTGTGCCAGTTGACGACAAACCGGTTCCGCCGCCAGACAGAGTTTTGCCCGATAAAGAAATTGCCGTGAAAGTTCCACCCGAATATGACAATGTAATTAAATTACCTGCCGCTCCAGGCAATTTGGCCGTTAAACCAATACTGGCATATAACCTACGGAAATCATTTATAATATATGGAACACCATTTAAAACACCTGAATCAGTAATCAACAGTGAGTCAGTTGAAAAGTCAATATTTTTGCTTTTGTTGATTATATAAAATTTCCAGAACGAATCAGCACTTTTAAGCTGAATTTTATACTCTTCAGTTTCACCATATAAATTATCTGTTGCCGCGTTATATAAAATATCAACAACACCCAAAATGTTATCCTTTTCCAACAGTTCGTCAACATAAATTTCTTCTGATTTCAATGTAAGAGTTTCAGCATCATTTTTAATTTCAATTTGGTAACGCCCTCTTTGATAATCGCGTAAATCAATTTGCTGTTCAAAAGTGTTGTTACTGTTTATTGATAAAGAAATGGTTGTTGGCAAAGCTACTCCGTTTCCATCTTTACCCACTGAAACCGGGTTTCCTGCAGCATCTGTAACAATTATTTTTACCGTTGCCGGATTTCCGTTAATGCTAAACTGGTAGGTAAAAAGTGGCCCTTTTACTGAATCAAGAATTTCATTGGTCAGTATTTCAGGGCTGTTGCTGTTGTGTGAAGGATTGGCTGGATCGTTTGTAAAATAAATGATTTTACCTGATCCAAATTGCCGCATGGGAGATTCATCAAAATCAGTAATATTTAGCAACCCCGGAATATTCGCGGATTTTATAACGAATACAAAATGTTGGTTTTTATCGAGTTCAACAAAAGGGGTTGTTTCGTCGTCAAGGGTTTTATAAAGAATTGTAATTCCATTTGGCAGCCTTTTGAATAGCATTTTACCGTTTCTAAGCAGTGCTTCGGTTGCGGCATTTGGATATAAAGTCACAAACCTGTCGAGACCATCTTTAAAATAGTTATGGCCAACAACAAGGTTCATTATCCGTTTGTAAATGATATTCATTACTATTTAGTTTTACTGTTGATGCCAATTTTTTCAATCGGAATTGTCGAATCAAAGAATTCTCTTTCCTGGAATGTCAATATCCGAATTTTGTATAGTACTGACGGTAAATATTTTGCTCCTACAACCGACCAGAAATTGTACAACTGCTCGAAGGAATATGAATATAATTCAACAACAAGTTTTGTTAAATTAGGATCAAAATCGGCCATTTTGGGAGAGTTTTCAGGAGTGAACACATTTTTTGCCTGAAAAAATGAAATGATCCATGAAAGCTGTTTCAAACCTTCAACATAATCATCGGTTGAATCTTCAGCATCTGTATTTTGAAAGTTTGCTGAAATCAACACATAAAGATTGAGTTTTATTTCAGGGTTAAGACGTTCAATATTGCCGTTATTATTAATCAGTGTTGATTTTTGATCTTTATAAACCCTGTCTTCTTCAATGTTAATTAACGAAACACCCAGAGATTTATCGGGAATAACCACACCCCCGCCTTCGGTTGCCACACTTGTTAGATAAACCCTGTCAACTGTTGGAGAACCTGTTCGCCGTTTCAGGTAGTCATTTAATTCATTGGTTAAAAAAGACAGGCAAGTGTGTATCATAAATTGTTAATAGTTATAAGTTCAAAAAGTCAATAAATAAATACCACCTCATCATTACCAATGTAAAACTGTTACAAACTAATTTCTGCATTTCAGAAAAGCAATACTATTAAGCATAAAAAGATTTATTATTCTTTTATACTTTCTGATTTTGTTTGCTTTGATGTTTCTGCTTCTTAATTCAATTTTGTTTTTCGTCCTTACAAAGTGTGCTAAAAAAGACACTTACTTGATTTAATCTGACCTAATGGTATTTGCAATCAAGTTACAACATAATAATATACAAGTCAATATTATTTTTTGATTTTAATAAAATTTAATTTTTGATACCGTTCAAATGAAATCAAATTATTAATAAAAAATATTTTGGAATACGTTATAAATCAGGGGAAAACAAGATTATTATTCCCTATTTCCTAAATTCAAAAAGTAAGTTTTCAATCTCTTTTGTAAGTTTTGAACTTGAACCAGAGAATTGGTTGAACATGATTGAAAAAGCAATTTCTTTACCTGAATTTGTTTGTAAAAATCCGGCATAACAGCGTACACGTGACATTGAGCCACTTTTGGCTTTTAAGGTATTTCCCGGGAATAATTCTGAACTAAAACCTGAAAGTGTTCCACTGCCTGCATTGGGCAAGGAATTAAAAAATGCCTCGTTTTCACTGCTTTTTTTTATCATGTAAATCAAAATTGAAGTAATTTGATTTGGTGAAATTGCATTGAAATGCGACAATCCACTTCCGTCTTCCATAAAGAAATCATCTTCTAAAATTCCTTTTGATTTCCAAAATTCAATTATTAATTCAATTCCCTTTTCCCTGTTTCCGATTCCTGTTTTTTCAGCAGCAATTTGTTTTACCAAATGTTCGGCAAAAAGATTAACGCTTTCGTAGTTCAAAACTTTGACAATCTCTGCCAGAGTTGGCGATTCCTGTATATATACCGCATTGAATTTCGATTTATCTGTTTTCCAGAATTGAATTTCGCCCATAAAAAAAACACCCTCTTTGGCCAATTGAGCTTTTAATTCACTTGCAATTATTTCTTCCGGATGGTGAACTGCTGCTTTAATAATAAAAGCATTTCTACCTTTGGGAATTGTCCCCCGTATTGCCCTCTTTTTATCAAACGGACTGCCAAAAACATAAGCATTGTCGCTATTGTTTTCGGATGAAGTCACTTCATTTGTAATTTCCATTCCATCAATTTCAGGGTAAATCGAAATAATGTTTGTTAACTCTCCAACTTTTTCAGGTGACTTAAAAGTAATCCTGAACAAATTATCATAACATGTAAACGCGTTTGCACCTGCTCCGTAGTAATTTCCAATGTCGCCCCAAATCCATGTTGATGGTACTTTTTCAGAATCATAAATTGAGCTGTCAAAAATGATATCACCTTGAATTTGACGAATTCCGGCAACTTTAATTTTTTGCACCCATATATTTATAAAGTTGTAATTCGATTCTGAATTGTTGAAATAAACAGAACCTAAAGTTGGATCGCCACCGCCAATAATAACCAAATCGCCATTTAATTCATTGTTTTCCTTTAATTCGCCAACATATCCGATTTGAGTTTTAAAACGATAACCTGCGCCCAGCATTTCAAGAGCAGCTGCAGAAGTTACTGTTTTTAGTGTTGATGCCGGAATCATTAATTTGCCGGGATTATATTCAAAAACTGATAATCCTGATTCTAAATCAATAAACTGCATTCCAACAGAAGCATTTTTATACTCCTTTTTATTGAGGATATTCCTGCAACTCTGTTTCGAAATTCGATTGAGAAAAACCAAAAATCGAGATTCCACCTAATAAAACCGATAATAAAAACTGTTTAATCATTTTTACTAATTTTGAAAAAATAAAAATAACAGAATTTGAGTTCAAAGTTCAAAGTTTAGGGTTCAAAGTACGGAGAACGAAGTAAAAGTATCGAGTATCAAGAATCCAGAATCAAAACATACAAAATGTTAAAAACTTTACTAATAGTTGGATCAGGTGGATTTATTGGTAGCGTAATGCGTTACCTGGTACAATTCTATGTTGAAAAAGGAATGACAAGTACGTTTCCGTTAGGAACTTTAATTGCCAACATTGCCGGTAGCTTTATTATCGGTGTGGTGTTTGCTCTGGCTGAAAAAGGAAATTTATTGAATTCGGAATGGAGGATTTTCCTTACAGTTGGCATTTGTGGCGGCTTCACAACATTTTCTGCATTTGCCTACAATAACTTCACAATGATTAAAGAGAATACAATCGGTCAGTTATTATTGAATGTAGGTGGGAATTTGTTTTTGGGGATACTTGCAGTGTATCTTGGCGTGGTTTTAATACGTATGATATTCTAAATATTGTATATCATGAAAATTTCAGAAAAAACAGGGGTTTTAAAGATATATATGGGTGAAAATGATAAAGCAGATGGCCAGCTGTTGTTCGAAAAATAGTATATGAAGCCAGGAAAGCCGGTCTTGCCGGAGCAACGGTAACCAAAGGAATCATGTCATTTGGTGCCAGCCACTCAATTCACACAATGAAAATATTTGCGCTTTCCGAAAAATGCCTGTTGTTGTTGAAATAGTTGACAACATTGAAAAATTAGACGAATTTGCCAAAAGAATAAACCAATTGATGGATTTAAGTAAAAAAGGCGGATTGGTAACTTTTCAGGAATTAGACGTTGTACGTTACTCTCCGGGTGAAAAATATCAAAATCAGCAAGATTAGCCATTTTGTATTTAAGTATTTTTAAGTTAAACCAATATGAAATAATGTAAACCTTTCGGGTTGCCGTCCATCTGACAAAAAACAAATCACTATCTTTGAGCCGCTTTGGCAAATTGGCAATAAAACGCTGATTTTCTGATTAAAACAATATAAGTTAAACAATAAAAACTACTCACAATGTTTATTAGCGAAGTAAAAGCAAGAGAGATTTTAGATTCACGTGGTAATCCAACAATCGAAGTTGAAGTTGTATTGGAAAGTGGCGCATTTGGTCGTGCTGCAGTTCCATCAGGTGCCTCAACCGGCGAAAACGAAGCGCTTGAATTGCGCGACGGCGACAAAAGCCGCTACCTTGGAAAAGGTGTTTTAAAAGCTGTTGAAAATGTTAACGAAGTAATTGCCAAGGAAATTATTGGAATGGACGCAACCGACCAGGTAGCGCTCGACAGTAAGTTACTTGAAATGGACGGAACAAAAACCAAATCGAAATTGGGTGCCAACGCAATGTTAGGCGTTTCGCTTGCAGTTGCCAAAGCTGCGGCTGATTATTCTGATCTTCCTTTATACAGATATATTGGTGGTGCTAACGCAAAAACATTACCTGTTCCGATGATGAACATAATCAACGGTGGTTCACACTCTGATGCACCAATTGCATTTCAGGAATTCATGATCCGTCCGATTGGCGCTACTTCTTTCCGTGAAGGTTTGCGTATGGGAGCCGAAGTTTTTCATTCATTAAAAAAAGTATTACACGACCGTGGTTTAAGCACAGCAGTTGGCGACGAAGGTGGATTTGCTCCAACACTCGACGGTACTGAAGATGCATTGAACAGTATTATTGACGCGATTAAAAAAGCAGGTTACAAACCTGGTCGTGCCGAAGACGGTGGCGATATTTCTATAGCACTTGACTGTGCCGCTTCTGAATTTTACAAAAACGGAGTTTACGATTATACTAAATTTGAAACACCAACAAGCGCAAAAAGAACTTCTGCCGAACAAGTTGAGTTCCTTGCAGGTTTGGTAGCCAATTATCCTATCGACTCAATTGAGGACGGTATGCACGAAGGTGACTGGGACGGCTGGGTAGCATTAACACAGAAATTAGGCGGAAAATGCCAGTTGGTTGGCGACGACCTTTTTGTTACTAATGTTGAGTACCTGAAAAAAGGAATCGAACTTGGAGCAGCCAATTCTATTCTTGTTAAAGTAAATCAAATTGGTACATTAACCGAAACTTTGGACGCAATTGAAATGGCACACCGTGCAGGTTACACTTCGGTTACCTCGCACCGTTCAGGCGAAACTGAAGATGCAACAATTGCTGACATTGCAGTTGCAACAAATGCCGGACAAATAAAAACCGGTTCGTTGAGCCGCTCAGACAGGATGGCAAAATACAACCAATTGCTGCGTATTGAAGAAGAATTGGGTGCAAGTGCTATTTATGGCTACAAAAAAATCTATAAGAAGTAATACTTTTTGCAGATATAAATTAAAACGAAATTTAAAATGGCTGTCCGAAAGGATGGCCATTTTTTATGTTTGCACAATTCATTTGGATTGAAAATTTTAACTCTAATTAACCTTCTTAAAATTCAACCTTCAAAACAACAAATTACTGAGTCCTGAAAAACATGAAATTGAAAAAAATTCATACTTTTAAATTCGAAATCGGACATACTAAATCTAAATGAAATGTTATTGTTAAAAAAAAATCAAAATTATAGCTGCAATCTACAATTAACTCATTAAGTATTTAGTTAAATAATATATCACTCGCAACTGATTATCAGCATTTCAGAGCAGTATTTGTTGTTAACTTTTATATGAAATAATTATTGAATTCAATCTAAATAATGTTGAATAATAAATTTAAAATGGCAAAATTAGAGAACATAAAAAATACAGTTTTCGGCGATACTGACATAATTAGTTCGGAGCGATATTTTGTTACAATAGCAACCCTGGTAGCTGCCTTATTCCTGATGGTTCTTTGTGTTGTTCATCTTATAATGGGGCTCAAACTTATGCCTTTTTATTTGGCATTAAGCAGTGCTATTGTAATGATCGGCCTGTATTATTTTGTACGATTTCAAAATTGTTTATATATACCTAAAGTTATTCTCACTGGATTGGGGCTTATAATGCTTGATTTGAGCTGGTATTCAAAATTTTTGTCCAATGGTCCGGTGCTTTTTTTTATTTTAATTTTTGCTGCACTTGTAATTTGGGTTTGGGAGGGGAAATGCTTGTTAATATTACTGGCTTATTACTTCGCCAACCTGGCAGTACTTTTTTACATAGATTATAATGCGCCTATTCAAATGTTCGAATATCCTGACTCTAAAACAAGAAGTATAGATATTTATCTGAGCTTTTTTATCTATTCAATATTGCTGATTTCATTATTATATGTTTTTAAGCGTGAATTTGAAAGACAAAAATTAAAAGCTATAAAGTCTGATCAATTAAAATCAGCATTTCTTGCCAATATGAGCCACGAAATCAGGACCCCCATGAACGGAATACTTGGATTTACTGATTTATTGAAAGATCTTGAACTTTCTGAAAAACAACAACATGAGTATATAGAGATAATAGAGAAAAGCGGGCAGCGATTGCTAAATATAATCAATGATATAATTGATATTTCAAAAATTGAATCCGGTTTTGTAAAAGTTCAGACTGAAATGACTGATTTGAATGATCTGACGGAATATCTTTATTCCTTTTTTAATCCCGAAATTGAAAAGAAAGGATTAAAACTAATTATTTTAAACAATCTCTCTGAGTTTTGCAGTAAAACCAAAACTGACCCTGAGAAACTATACGCCATTTTTACCAATCTCGTAAAAATGCCATAAAATTTACTGATAATGGTTCAATAATTATTGGATGTGATTTAATTAACAAAAAGCACAGGCCTTTTCTTCAGTTTTTTGTAAAAGATACTGGAATAGGTATTGCAAATAACAAGCGTAATGAAATATTTAAGCGATTCATACAAGCTGATATTTTAAATAAAAAGGCTCAGAACGGATCTGGTTTGGGTCTGGCAATTTCAAAAGCGTATGTTGAAATGCTGGGTGGCCAAATATGGGTGGAAAGCGAAGTAGGACAAGGTTCGACTTTTATTTTACAACTCCGTATATTTACAATCCAACTGAGAATACTAAAAAGAATGAATTGGTTTTAGATTCCAAAATGAAACGGAATTGCAAAAGTTAAAAATACTAATTGCTGAGGATGATGAAAAATCGGAAATGTTACTTACAATTTTGGTTAAAAGTTTTGTAAAGAATTAATTGTAGCAAAATCGGGTGCTGAAGCAGTTGATATTTGCAGAAAAACGGATGATATTGATTTGGTTTTGATGGACATAGAATTACCCGAAATGGATGGTTTTGAAGCAACAAATCAAATAAGGCAATTTAATGAACATATTACAATTATCGCTCAAACTGCTTTTGGATTTTTAAACGACAAGGAAAAAGTGTTAAGTTCAGGATTCAACGATTATATTTCAAAACCAATAAAAGCAAACGAACTGAATTTATTAATTAAAAAGTATTTTAATCTTTAAATTGGTTGATAGTTGGGGTTAATCTGATTTATAATTTTTCCGTTTCAGGCAACCCCCACTCTTCCACCATCGTAATTCCCAACTTTTCGAGTTCGTTTAACACAGGTTCATATATTGATTTACTTATTGGAATTTGAACACCTTTTTCAGCAATTTTGCCGTCTAAAATCATTTTAACCGCAATAGCTGCAGGCAATGCTACAGTCCGGGAAATTGAAGTATCATCAGCAGTGGCGTAATCAAGCATCCGTGCTTTTATTACCTCTTTTTGCCCGTTGATTTTTTCTATTAAAAAAGTGTGTTGCATGATAACCATATCGCGGGCTCCATCGGGCAACATCATTTTCTTCATCATCAAATCTACAGTAATATCAAAAGTTGAACCTTCAGTAGTGGTTACTTTGTCGTTGCTGAAATAACCCAGCCAATCAATTGCGTCTATTGCCGGACCGTCCAATGCAAGTTTCAATCTGCCAACCACTTTTTCCTTTACATTCTTGGGATAAACATCCAGCTTTTCAGCAACAATTTCCTTGAGCGTTTTTCCTTCGAAATTTTGGATTTCGGTTGAAATCAGCCCCAGGGTTTTCATAATATCCATTATTTTGCACCAGTTTGGATATCTGAAAGTTCCGCGGTACATATTTTCAACTTCCTTTATATTGTAAATATCAATATAAGACAACGAGTCGCGATTTGGGTAAACTTCCATTAACCCAACTTCCGGGAATTCAATTTGAATCGGTTTCTTAAATAAGTTCTCTGTTGCAATTTCAACAATTTCGCCATTCTTCAGATATTTGGCATTATTATTTCCTGCCATGAGAACTCCCCTTGGCGACCACGAAAATTTATACCTAAACGGGTTGTTGGCCTCTTCAGGAGCAGGAAGTGCGCCACACAAAGAGTAAAAATCTTTAATTTTTCCACCTTCACTTTTTACTTTATCGATAATACGCATGGCTGTCATGTGGTCTAACCCTGGATCAACACCAATTTCATTCAGAATTAATATTCCGGCTTTTCTGGCTTCTGCATCCAACAATTTCATTTCAGGTGAAACGTATGAAGTTGTAACCATATTTTTTTTGTACTGAATACACAATTTGGCAACAGTAACGTGATGTGCATATGGCAATAAACTAATTACAAGATCATGTTTTGAAACGAGTTGTTCAAGTGTTTCCAAATCATCAGTTGTCCACGAAACTGCTTTTCCATTGCTGCGGTTTCCAATTAATTTTTCAGCTTTTGCAAAAGTACGACTGGCAATAGTAAGTTCTATATTATTGTTCAGAATATATTCAACTAAGGGTTTGGCTACCATTCCGGCGCCCAATAATAATACTTTATTCATTCTATTTTTTATTACTTTAAATTGATTTGAACGATTTATTCGGCAGGTTTATTTCGTAATTATCACCCAAATATCAATAGACCCTAAAGTTGGTTATTTTTTTCACATTTAAAAAATTCGAATGCAAACATAAAACAGCATTCAGTTAATTGATAGTTATAATTTTTCCTTTTTTGGTTTAACTTTGGCTCGCATCATTCTAAACTTATCATCATGAATCAAAAATCTGTATTTCTCATTATAGTATTATTATTTACTGTTTCAGGATTATTTTCACAAACCGATAACAACTGGACACATTTCAGGGGAACGAACCTTGATGGACATGCAAATGTTGCCAAAGCCCCACTCCAATGGTCCGACTCAACAAATATTGAATGGAAAGTGCCGGTAAAAGGTTTGGGGTGGTCATCGCCGGTGGTTTTGACAACCAAATCTGGCTGACTTCAGCGGCGAAAGACGGAAAGGAGTTTTACACCCTGTGTTTTGATTTGAAAACAGGAAAACTGCTTGATGAAAAAACCATTTTTACAGCAGAAGATCCGCAACGCATCCACGGAACAAATTCGTATGCCACGCCAACTCCCTGCATCGAAGATGGTTTTGTATATGTTAATTACGGCACTTTTGGAACGACCTGCATCAACACAAATAATTTTGAAGTAGTCTGGAAACGGGAAGATATGCTTTGCGACCACATGCAGGGTCCGGCATCATCCATCATTCTTCATAAAAATATGCTGATCGTACATTTGGAAGGGACTGAAAATCCATATGTTGCAGCCCTCGACAAAAAGACAGGGAACACCATTTGGAAAAGTATTCGTCCAAAAGAGATTTACGATCCGCTTGAACCCGTTTTCCGTAAATCATATCAAACACCAATTGTTATTGAAGTGGAAGGAAGGGAACTATTAATCAGCAATTCCGCTTTTATGTGTTTTGCGCATGATGTGAAAACAGGAGAAGTTGTTTGGACAGTGGAATATGGTTTTGATTCAACAGTAAGTCAGCCAATTTTCTGGGACGGGTTGGTTTATGTAAATTCAGGATGGATTTTTATTGACAATGTACCTTATTTTACCCGGCAATATGCAATAGACCCATCCGGAAAAGGCGATGTAACAAAAACCCATGTTAAGTGGATTTATGAGGATGAAGTTCCTCAAATTCCTACTCCTGTTATTGTTGACGGCAAAATGTACATGGTACACGACCGCGGAATAATTACATGTATTGATGCAAAAACTGCCAAAGTAATATGGAAACACGAGTTGAAAGGCAACTTTAATTCATCGCCAATATTTGCTGCAGAAAATATTTATTTTATAAATGTAAAAGGCGATTGCACAATCATTAAACCCGGAGATTCTTTTCAACTTGTTGCAGAAAATGAAATCGGTGAAACCGTAAAAGCAGTCCCTGTTTTTATAAACGATAAATTATTGTTACGAACCGAAAAGAACTTGTTTTTGATTAAATAACTTTTTTAACAGTGACTTTCTCAATTTCCTGATTTTATCAAGGTTAAATCTTATCTCCAAATTCGGTTAAATTTGAAGTCAAACCACAGCCCGGTAAAAATCTTTCTTACTTTTGCGCGCCGATTTGTAGAAAAATACAACATTTCGTTGTAATGCAATGATTTAAAAACAATTCAACACAAATTGGGTTATTTGTTTAAGAAAAATAAGAAAATGACAGAAATTAGAAATATCGCAATTATTGCCCACGTTGACCACGGCAAAACAACACTGGTTGACAGGATTTTACACCAAGTACACCTTTTCCGCGACAATCAGGATATGGGCGAGTTAATCCTCGACAGCAACGATTTGGAAACGCGAACGTGGGATTACCATTTTGGCAAAAAACGTTTCGGTACGCTACAAAGACACAAAAATAAATATCATCGATACACCCGGCCACTCGGATTTTGGTGGAGAAGTTGAGCGTGTTTTAAATATGGCTGACGGCGTTTTATTAATCGTTGATGCATTTGAAGGTCCAATGCCCCAAACCCGTTTTGTGCTGCAAAAAGCAATTGAACTTGGCTTAAAACCAATTGTAGTTGTAAATAAAGTTGACAAACCAAACTGCACGCCTGATATTGCCCAGGAAAAAGTCTTCGACCTGATGTTCAGCCTGGAAGCTACAGAAGAGCAGCTTAATTTTCCAACAGTTTTTGGCTCATCAAAAGCAGGATGGATGGGACCCGATTGGAAAACTGAAACCACTGATGTAACCTATTTACTCGATACAATTTTAAGTTATATCCCGGCATCAAAACATATTGAAGGTTCTCTGCAAATGCGAATTACTTCTCTTGATTATTCGTCATACACCGGCCGGATTGCCGTTGGGAAAGTTTCACGCGGACAATTGATTCCGGGCTCGCAGGTTACTCTAATGAAACGGGACGGAACCTCAATGAAAACAGTTCTTAAAGAAGTTTATCTTTTTGAAGGTCTGGGAAAAGAAAAAACAAAATTACCTGTTCCTTCAGGAGAAATTTGCGCTGTTCTCGGTTTGGATGGTTTTGATATTGGCGATACGGTTGCAGATGGTGAAGAACCCGAAAGTCTGGCGCCAATAAAGGTTGATGAACCAACCATGAGTATGTTATTTGCGATTAATAATTCTCCATTCTTTGGAAAAGATGGCAAGTTTGTTACTTCACGTCAGTTGCGCGACCGCCTTTTCAAGGAAACAGAAAAAAACCTGGCTTTGCGTGTCGAAGAAACCGATTCAGCAGATTCATTTCTTGTGTACGGACGTGGAATACTTCACTTATCAGTTTTGGTAGAAACTATGCGCCGCGAAGGATTCGAGATGCAGTTGGGTCAGCCAAAAGTAATTATCAAAGAAATTGATGGAAGAAAAAACGAACCTATCGAAGCTTTAACCGTTCATGTTCCTGAAATATTTTCGGGAAAAGTAATTGAACTGGTTACACAACGCAAAGGAGATATTCAAACTATTGAGATAAAGAACGAACGTGCCCACCTCGATTTTCTGATTCCGGCAAGAGGGTTGATTGGTTTGAGAAACCAAATGTTAACCGCCACAGAAGGAGAAGCTATTATGGCTCATCGCTTTTATGCCTACGAACCATGGAAAGGTGAACTGGGAGTGCGCAGAAATGGCGCTTTAATTTCAATTGAACCCGGAACGGCCATCGCATATTCTATAGATAAAATGCAGGACCGTGGACGCTTTTTTGTAAATCCCGGAGAAGATGTTTACATGGGTCAGGTAGTTGGCGAAAATACCCGCCATGACGATTTAACACTGAATATCATCCGAACAAAAAAAATGTCGAACATGCGTGCTTCTGGCTCTGATGACAAAACAAGTATTGCCCCGGCTATTAAATTTTCGCTTGAAGAAGCTATGGAATACATTCGGAACGACGAGTACATTGAAGTTACTCCAAAAAATATGCGGATCAGAAAGATCCTTTTAAACGAAAATGACAGAAAACGACAAACTAAAGTTGTGACTGATTAATCACTTGTTTATAAGCAGATAATTTCTTTTTACGAAAAGAAAAATGTCCTGTAGATTGAAAAATACATTTTCAATTCCAACAGGACATTTTTTTATTCTTTTCAGAATCCTTTAAAAATTTGTAAGCGAAATAAATCTCAAATTAATCTTCCTTTTTTGTAACTTGAAAAACTCCAAAATTTAAGAATTATGAAAAAATGGATTTTTTCCACATTGTTTATTTTATTTGCTGTTTCAGCACTTTCCGGACAACAAACTGATGTTTCAGGCTTTTACCAAACCAGTATAAAAACCAACACAACTGGAATGTATGTTCTGGGAGGATGGGCAATTGCCAACATTGCCGGAGGGGCAATAGGTTGGGCAAATTCAACCGGCAGCACACGGTATTTCCACCAAATGAACCTCTTTTGGAATACAGTAAACCTTGGCATTGCCGGTTTTGCGCTGTACAACAATTTAACAGGCAATATTTTAGGATTGACAGACAGCATGATGATGCAAAAGCACATAAAAACGGAAAACGTTTACCTTATTAATGCCGGACTTGATGTGATATACGTTGGAACTGGTTTTTTGCTAAAATATCTTTCTACTAACAATACAAAACGGAAAGATATGTTGTTTGGTTATGGAAAATCAGTAATTATGCAGGGAAGTTTTCTTTTGGCTTTTGATTTAATAATGTGGCTTACGCTACATAATCACAGACTTGATTTTTTAGCCAATTCCAGTCTTTCATTTCAACAAAACTTCGATTTTAAAGAAATCGCATTAACTATCCGGTTTTAACTTTAAAACTTTTTGACTATCTCTTTGTTTAACATTCTACTTCTGAATATAAAACAAAAAGACAAAGAAAATTAGAATTCGGCCTACAGAAGCCGGCCAGATATTGGACAAAAATTACTTTGTGTATTAATTAGAAACAGTATCGAAGTAGTATGATGCGTTCAGTATAAAATAAAAACCAGCATAGAAAATGGGATTCTTTCAATTACATAAAACACACAAAATACCGGCTACAATCGACCAGGTCTGGGATTTTATTTCATCACCTGATAATCTCAAAAAAATTACCCCTGAATACATGGGATTTCACATCACTTCAAAATTGCTGAGCGAAAAAATGTACCCGGGTATGATAATCAGCTATGAAGTAAGCCCTGTTATGGGTATTAAAATGACCTGGGTAACAGAAATAACACAAGTCAAAGACAAAGAATATTTTGTTGACGAACAGCGGGTTGGACCCTATTCTATATGGCATCACGAACATAAAATAGAACAAATCGAAGGAGGAGTTTTAATGACAGACATTATTTCTTACAAACCCCCGTTTGGAATTTTAGGTTCGATTGCAAACTCACTTTTAATTAAAAAACAGTTGCAGGAAATTTTTGATTTCCGAAAAGGTGCTATTGAAAGAATGTTTGGAAGGATGGATTAAAAAACACATTTGTAATTGCAAATTGCTCAAAATAAAACATCCTCAAATGTCATAAATTCACAGAGTTTATATTTAATTATTTCTTTTCAGATTGTAATAAAATATGTTAACAAATCCTGAATAAAATGTAAACATATCTTACTATTTAGACATGTGATAAATTGCTGTAACACCTTGTAAATATTACTTTTTGGTTCTAATTTAGGGGCAAATTTTAAACAGAAAACCATGATTAATAAAGCAATTATTTTATTATCGATTATTTTATTTGCAGGAAGTTTTATAATTGCACAAACTCCTACAAAATGGCGCGGTCCAAATGGAAATGGCATTTATAATGAAACCGGACTACTAAAAAAATGGCCTGCAAGTGGACCTGAAATCATTTGGCATTTTGATGAACTTGGTCAAGGTCACTCATCACCCGTTTTTGCCAACGATTTAATTTATGTTTCAGGAATGGCTGATAACAAAGGCTATGTTTATGCACTCACACCAATGGGAAAACTGAAATGGAAAGCATCCTACGGTCCCGAATTTAGTGAAAGCTACCCGGGTTCACGCTCCACACCAACTATTTCAGGTGATTTACTTTACATTTATTCCGGGCTGGGAGTTTTGACCTGCATGGACGCAAATACCGGAAATATTAAATGGAAGAAAGACGTTTTCAAAGATTTCGACGGAGAAAATATCCGCTGGGGAGTTACTGAAACTGTTGTTGTTGATGGTGGATTGGTTTACGTAACACCGGGCGGAAAGAAAAACAATGTGGTAGCCTTGAACCGCAATAATGGCGACCTGGTTTGGAGTACTCCGGCCATGGGTGAAAAATCAGCTTACTGTACTCCACTGTTGATTCAGCTACCCGCAAAAAAACTTTTGGTAACATTGACAGCCGAACACATTATCGGGATTGACGCCTCATCAGGGAAAATGCTGTGGTCGCATCCGCAAACAAACCGCTACCAGGTTCATGCAAATACACCAATTTATGCTGATGGCGGACTGTTTTGTTTCAGTGGATATGGTCAGGGTGGTGTTAAACTCGAAATGAATGCAGATGGCAGCTCTGTTAAAAAAGCCTGGTTCAGCGACAAACTTGATAGCCGTATTGGTGGCATGGTAATGATAAATGGCTATTTATACGGTTCAGGCGACAACAACCGCGAGTGGCGATGCGTTGACTGGAAATCAGGTGCCGAAAAATATGCCGACAAAACCGTTGGCAAAGGAGTTGTTATTTATGCTGATGGAATGTTGTACTGTTACAGCGACAAGGGCGAACTGGCACTTGTGGAAGCAAACCCTGCTGCCTTTAAAGTTGTCAGCCAAACCAAAGTTGAATTGGGTTCGGAACAACACTGGTCGCACCCGGTAATCGACAACGGCAAATTGTATTTGCGTCACGGCAATGTTTTAATTGCCTATAAAATCAAATAAAAAAAAACCGGAAGCAGGATATATGATTTTTTCGGCTTCTCCCCTTGGGGGGGAGTCAGAGGCTTGCATTTTAAATTTTTTCAAACCAACTATTAAATTTCAATGAAAAACCTATTTATCAGTTTTATTCTTTTGAGTTTTGTCTTCGTTTCAAATGCTCAACTTGTGCAATGGCGCGGACCAAATCGTGATGGACAATTCCCTGCAACCAACCTTTTAAAAACATGGCCCGAAAATGGTCCGGAGTTAATTCTCCAAGTCGAAAAATTGGAAAAGGGTGGTCTTCACCAATACTTGTTGACGACATGATTTACACAACCGGCATGATCGACACACTTGATTATTTAAGTGCCATTGATATGCAGGAAATATTAAATGGCAAGTTCCTTATGGACGCTCCTGGAACAAATCATTTCCCGACACGCGCAGCACAGCGACCATTGAAGATGACAGAATATACGTTCAAAGTGGAACCGGGAGACTTGCATGCATCAACAGAAGCAACGGGAAAGAAATTTGGGCAGTTGATGTTGATAAAGATTTTGAATGTGAATATCACACCTGGGGAAACTCGGAAACACCATTAATTGTTGACGACAAGGTGATTTGCACGCCGGGCGGTAAAAAAACGAGTGTGGTTGCCTTCGATAAAATGACAGGAAAACTCGCCTGGCAAAGTAAATCCCTTGGTGGAGAACGTGCCTACGCTTCGGCAACTATATATGAATACAATAATTTCAGATACATACTTGCGGTTATTGGTACTGATTTAATCGCACTCATTCCCGAAACCGGCGAAATTACATGGAACTATAAATACCTCAATCCCGAAAAATGGGACCAGCCCGGTTTAATCTGGACAAACACACCCGTTTTTACGGATGACAAAATTTTTCTAACCATGGGATATGATTACAATGCCAAAATGATTCAAATGGCTGCCGATGGAAAATCCGTTTCAGAAGTTTTTACCGATACCATTTTCGACAACCACCACCATGGTGTTATTTTATACAATGGCTATTTGTATGGTTCTAACTGGCGGGATAATAAACGTGGTAATTGGGTTTGCATGAATTGGGAAACCGGCGAAATTATGTATGAAAATGAATGGGACACAAAAGGTGCCATGGTTATGGCCGACGGACTTTTATATTGCTACAACGAAAAAGGGAATGTTGCAATTGTAAATCCTGATCCAACCGGTTTTAAAGTTATCAGTGAGTTTAAAATTACCGAAGGTGCCGGACCACACTGGGCTCACCCGTTTATTGCCGATGGAAAAATGCTGTTAAGGCACGGCGACGTTTTGATGGTTTTCAACATTAAAGCTTAAATGAATAACCGTACAATAAATATTATTGTTTGGGCTCTTGGTGCAGTTGCACTGATTCTGATTATTTGGTGGGTTCAAACCGACCCTACTGCTGATTATTTAGTAAGCATGCCCGGCGCAGATAATCGTGGGAAAGGACTTGCAGAACAGGATGTAAAAATTGGCGAAAATTTCGAACAGTTTGCAACAGATTACACAGAAATGTCAGAAACCTGGCCACGTTTCAGGGGTGCCGATTTTGACAATATTTCCAAATCATCTGTAAAACTAAAGGAGAAAATTGGTACACCTAAAATCGTTTGGTCTGTTGAACTTGGTGAAGGCCATTCAGGAGCAGCTATTTACAAAGGGTTGGCATATATACTTGATTACAATGAAGAAAAACGTTCAGATATGCTACGTTGTTTTTCGCTTGCCGATGGAAAAGAAATGTGGACACGCGGTTATAATCTGAACATAAAACGAAATCATGGTATGTCGCGCACAATTCCGGCAATTACTGAAGATTACATTTTAACGATGGGGCCAATGTGCCATGTTATGTGTCTCGACAGAAAAGACGGAAGTCTGCGTTGGGGATTGGATGTGGCAAAAGATTACGAATCTGAAATTCCGCTTTGGTACACAGGGCAATGTCCGCTGATTGATGGCAAAACTGCAATTATTGTAACTGGAGGTAAAGCTTTGATGATAGCAGTCAATTGCGAAACGGGCGAAAAAATCTGGGAAACACCAAATCCTAACAATTGGAAAATGTCACATTCTTCAGTTTTACCTTATACATTTGGAGGCCGTAAAATGTACGTTTACAGTCCCATTGGCGGATTGGTTGGAGTTGCAGCCGACGGCCCCGATGCGGGAAAAGTGCTTTGGGAAACCCCCGCCTGGAACCACTCGGTTGTGGCACCTTCACCGGTTTGCATGCCCGATGGAAAAATATTTATGACAGCAGGATATGGCGCCGGAAGTATGATGGTTCAGTTAAAGGAAAACAGCGGCAAATTCAGCATTGAAGTTTTAACAGAATATGTGCCAAAAGATGGACTGGCCAGCGAGCAGCAAACTGCCATTTACTGGCAGGGGCATTTGTTTGGAATCATGCCAAAAGATGGTGGTTCAATGCGAAACCAGTTGGTTTGTGTTGATCCAAAAGATCCTAAAAAACCCGTGTGGACTAGCGGAACAGAAAACCGCTTTGGTTTGGGGCCATACTTTATGGCTGACAACAAATTGTTTATTCTGAACGATGACGCAACATTAACCATTGCCCGGCCAAGTACTTCGCAATATATTCAGCTCGACCAGGTAAAAATTATCGAAGACGCGCACGATGCCTGGGCACCATTTGCCCTTGCCAACGGATATTTGCTGATGCGTGATTCAAAAAAAATGGTTTGTGTGGATTTGAATTTGTAAGAAGGAGATTGAAAAGATTGAATGAGATTGATGGAGATTGATAGGGATTGACTGAGATTGATGGAGATTGATGGAGATTGATGGAGGTTAATGGAGATTAATAGAGATTATGGAAAAAAGTAATTTTGGTAAATGGGTTGATAATCTTGATGATAACAGGGAATTTCTTATCTTGATATTCATATCTCACAATCTAAAAATCTAAAAAAATGAAAAACAAAGGAATAATCATATTTTTAATCGTTCTGGCAGTAGTTATAATTGCTGTAATTGCCGGCGATTACTTGTCGGGAAGGCCTGATAAAAGCGCTCCAAACCCGTTTGCCTATGACGTGAACGATTTTAAAAATGTTCCTGAAGAATTAATTCATTTCACAGAATCAAAAAATTTCAAACTTGGTTTTGAACAGGCTACCTCAATTACAATCGATTCAGATAAACTATATGTTACGGGTGACAAAAAACTTCAGGTTATCGATCTTTCAGGGAAACTTTTATCTGAGATAAATCTTCCGGACGAACCGAAAACGGTTGAGGTTTATAACGATAAAATATATGTTTCTGTAAACAATCAAATTCTTGTTTACGATCCAAATGGTTCTTTATTAAATGAATGGAGAAACTCTGACGAAAATTCAATGATAACAGCTATTTCAGCTTTAGAAAACAATGTTTTTGTTGCCGATGCCGGAAGACGAAAAGTAATCAGATATTCTTTACAGGGTGAAAAACTGACAGAATTTGACGGAAAAGCTGATGAAGGAGTTGTTCACGGATTTATCATTCCCAGCCCCTATTTCGATTTGGATATTAATGCTGATGGCGACCTTTGGGTTGTCAATCCGGGTTTGCACGCGCTCGAAAATTATACTGAAGACGGCAACCTGCGCGAACACTGGAACAATACAACCATGCAAACCGAGGGCTTTAGCGGCTGCTGCAATCCTGCCCATTTTACGTTTTTGCCTGATGGCCGGTTTGTTACGAGCGAAAAAGGTTTGGTGCGAATAAAAACATATAAACCATCAGGCGAGTTTGAAGGCGTTGTTGCTGCACCTTCAAAATTTAAAGATGAAGGTGAAGCGCCAGATATTGCAACTGATAGCCAGGGCAACATTTACGCCCTCGATTTTGACAAAAAAATGATTCGGGTTTTTGAACCGAAATAAAAACTCCAAAGGAGTTAAATATGAATAACCCCCGGTTTTAACCGGGGGATGAAATGGAGAAAGATTTAAATGGTGCATCAACGTCAGAAAATTGAAAAGCTGGCTTACTATGCACCGCATAACGAAAAGCAATTTAGAATCATGGACCGAAAAGAATTTTTCACTACCGCAGGAAGGTTGCTGATCCTCGGAGGAATTACAGCTTCCGCCGGATACCTTGTACTGAATAACAAAGTAACAGCTTCCTGTTCAGTTTCGCCAACCTGTAAAAGTTGCGGCGAATTTTCGAAATGCGAATTGCCACAGGCAAAAAAGTAACAAATGGAAAATAACAAAACACAAAACCGTCGCAAATTCATCCAGAACGGAGTTCGACTTTCGTTGTTATTGTCGTTGGGAACGGTAACCGCAGCTGCTTTGCGGAAAGTAACCACCGACGATTACGTGTGGCAAATCGACCCATTTGAATGTACACAATGTGGCCGTTGTGCCACCGATTGCGTGATGAAACCATCAGCAGTAAAATGTGTGCATGCCTTTGCACTGTGTGGCTACTGCGATTTATGCGGCGGATACCTGAAACCCGATTCCATTAACCGTGATACCGCTGCCGAAAACCAACTTTGTCCAACTGCCGCAATCGAACGCAGGTTTATCGAAGAACCTTATTTTGAATATCACATAAACGAAGACCTTTGTATTGGATGTGCCAAATGTGTGAAAGGTTGCACTTCATTTGGAAATGGTTCGATGCATTTACAAATCATCCACGATATTTGCGTTAACTGTAATGAATGTTCAATTGCCCGGGTTTGCCCTTCAAATGCAATCAAAAGAGTAAAAGCAAGTGAAGCCTACCTGGTAAAAGGCGATTTCTCAAGAAAACCCAAAGCGTAAAACCCATGATGAAAATCAATTAAAATCACAAAATATCAAAAGGTCATTTTTAAATCCCTCCCCTTGGGGAGGTTAGGAGGGGCTTTTTTTCTTTTATTTTCCTTTTTTATCCCTTTCCACCTTTTTCCCAAAAACAACGTTTTCCAAAGCCCGAATTCGCAACGGGTTATGAACAGCCATCAACAATAACTCCCGAGCCTCGTGGATTGGCACTTGAGTATTTTGATGTTGCAGTATTACTTGTAGTGCTTTCGCTTGCAAGTTGGTTGGTTGTAAAAAAACGTTCCCGGCAAAGTATTTTGTGGCTTTCAGTTTTCACACTTATCTATTTTGGATTTTATAGAAATGGATGTATTTGTTCTATCGGTGCAATACAAAATGTCACGCTTTCTTTTGCAAGTCCGGCTTATACAATATCGCTAACGGCACTTTTGTTTTTCGTTTTACCGCTTGGTTTTACTTTGTTTTTTGGTCGAACATTTTGTGCTGCAGCCTGTCCCTTAGGCGCAATTCAGGATGTTGTAATCATTAAACCGATCAGTCTGCCAAAATGGTTAAATAAAACGCTCGGTCTGATTCCCTATCTTTACCTCTCACTGGCAGTACTTTTTGCCGCTACAGGAACCGATTTTATTATCTGTCGCTACGACCCGTTTGTGGGTATTTTCCGCATGGACGCCAAATTTCACATGGTAGTTTTAGGAGTAAGTTTTTTGTTAATGGGGATGTTTGTTGCCCGCCCTTATTGCCGGTTCCTTTGCCCGTACGGGGTTTTGCTCAGTTGGATGTCCCGCTTTTCAAAATGGCACATGACAATTACACCTTCAAAATGTATCCAGTGTAAATTGTGTGCCAACTCTTGTCCGTTTGATGCTATTGATTATCCTACAAATGAAAAGGAAGTACTAAAATCAGGACTTGGGCCAAAAAAATTCCTGACTTATGCGCTGGTTATTCCATTATGGATAGCTGCCGGGGTTTTCGTTGGAAACCGCTCACATACTTTCCTTTCGAAAGCAAACCCTGATGTTTTTCTCGCTGAATTACTCATTTCGAAACCTGAAATAAAAAACGACAAAGACAATATTGACGTACAAACTTTCCTTTCATCGGGAAAAACTTTGGAAACATTGGTTTCAGAAGCTGAAATCATTCGCCACAAATTTTATTACGGAAGTATGATGGCAGGTGGTTTTATGGGTTTGGTAATCGGTTTGACTTTACTAAATACAGTGGTTTTCCGCAAACGACAGGATTATGAACCAAACAGAAGCAATTGCCTAAGTTGCACACGCTGCATGGATTTTTGCCCGGTGGAGAAGTGAAAAAGTGAATGATTGATTGATTGAATGAATGAGTGAGTGAGTGAATGTATGAATGAGTGAATACATTATAAATGAAAGAGTAATACAATAAAAAGCAGCAGGTAATTTTAAATATTGACTGCAAATTATAAACGGAACCTTGAAAAGGTTCAATTTGAATAACCCCGGGTTTCAACCCGGGGACAGAAACGAAAAAAAGATCGGGCGCATCCGTTGGAGAAGATTGAAAAGCGAAGAAACTATGCACTGCAAAGCAGTACAAGATTGAAAAACGATATAAATAGTACATCATTAAAATATGACGAATACTGACAAAATAAAACTTGCTCAAAACATAGCAGTAATTGCCGGATTATTTTCGGCAGTAGTTGCGCTGTTGCTTTTGCTCAACTTTTGGCAAATTTCAAAATCAGACCCAATTGAGAGCAAAGCACTTGAAGTTCTGGTTGAAAGGTTAAAACAGGAACCCAGCAACGATGGATTAAAAACTGAAATCAGAAACTATGATTTGCTGGCACGAAAAGCCTATTTTAACAGTCAGTGGCAAATAAAAACCGGCGCTTTAATGTTGCTGTTTGGCGCAATAATACTGGCATTTGCATTGCGTGTTTACTATTCGGCAAAAGCCAAAATAGATTCCCCTGATAAGATCATGGAAAACGAAATCGCCAGCCGGATTCTCGCTCAAAAAGGGATTATAATTGTGGGTGCCGTAGTTTTTCTTTTTGCATTTGCAGCATCGTTTGCAACTGTAAATTATCTTGATAAATTCGATGTGCAAAATGCCCTTGCAACAGAAGAAAGCCAACCTGAAGAACAGGGAATTGAAGTAGTTGAAGTAGGAAATATTCAGAATGATTCAACTGCAACCATTCAAGCCGAAGTTGTTACTGATTCGATTATTGATAATACTGTAAGCGAACAGGCAACTCCTGTCCAAACAGCATCGGAAACCGTTCAAGCTAAAAAAACTGCTGTTGCTTTAACTGCTGAACTAATCAAAAAAAACCACAACTCTTTTCGCGGACCATTCAGTCAAGCGGTTGTTTATCACAAAAATATTCCAACGAAATGGGATGGAACGGCAGGGACAAACATTGCCTGGAAATCACCAATTCCAAAACATGGCTATAATTCGCCTGTAATTTGGGACGACAAAATATTTGTTGCAGGTTCCGATATTCAAAGCCGCGAGGTTTATTGTTTCAACCGAAATGATGGAAAATTACTTTGGACCGGCAAAGCCGACAACATTCAGGGTTCGCCTACCAATCCGCCCAAAGTAACCGAAGATACAGGCTTCTCCGCCCCTACCCTTACAACTGACGGAAAAAACGTTTATGCCATTTTTGCCACCGGCGATGTGATTGCTTTCGATATGGAAGGAAAAAGAGTTTGGGCAAAAAATCTTGGCGTTCCCGACAATCATTACGGACACTCTTCATCTCTGATTGTTTGGGATAATAAACTGTTTATTCAATATGACACAAACAAGGGTGGAAAACTAATCGCCTTAAAAACTGCGACAGGTGATGAAGCATGGCAAACTGCACGTGCATCAAAGATTTCGTGGGCAAGTCCGGTTTTGGCGCAGGTTGATGGTAAATACCAAATCATCTTAACTGCCGACCCAATTGTAGCAGGTTACGATGTTCAAACCGGAGAAGAACTCTGGCAGGTAAAATGCATGATGGGCGAAGTTGGTCCGTCGGTGGGTTTTGCTGACGGAATTGTAGTTGCCGCCAACGAATACGCAAAAATGGTGGCCATGGATGTTAAAACAAAAGAAACCTTTGGGAAAACGATGAATATCTGCCTGAAGCTGCAAGTATTCTTGCCCACAACGGAATGGTAATCGTAGCGACAAGTTATGGTGTAATGGCCTGTTATGATTTGAAAACCGGCGAAATGTACTGGGAACATGATGTAGGAAAAACCTTGTATTCATCGCCAACCTACGCAGATGGAAAGATTTTTATGATGGATAACGACGGCGTGATGCGGATTTACGAATTTGCAAAGGAGATGAAACTGATTTCTGAAAATAAATTGGGCGAAAAAGCCGGAACCACGCCTGCATTTGCTGATGGGAAGATTTATATCAGAGGAGATAAGAATTTATACTGTATTGGAAAGTGAGGGGGGAGTTTAGAGTTCAGAGTTCAGAGTTTAAAGTTTAATAAGACAGTTAAAAACTTAGCGTCTTTGCGCCTTTGCGAGACAAAAATATATGACAAACAATTTTCAAAATATCGACCAGTTAATTGCTGAAAAAGGTTCTGCAAAAAAGAGCCTGATTCCAATTTTGCAAGCCATTCAAAAGAATACAACTATTTGCCGGAGGATGTTTTGCGGTATGTTTCAGAAAAAACTGAAATTAAACCCGCAGAAATTATGGGAGTTGCAAGTTTTTACTCGCAATTCAGGCTGGCTCCCGTGGGCGAACATATTGTAAAAATTTGTGTTGGTACGGCTTGCCACGTTAAAGGCGCCGGTCAGGTTTATGATGCTTTTCGCAGGGAATTTAAACTGAGGATGGCGTAAATACCGATTCAACCGGAAAATATACACTCGACAAAGTGGCTTGTTTGGGTTGCTGCACACTTGCGCCCGTGGTTCAGATTGACGAAACAACTTACGGACACGTTGCACCCGATCAGGTGGGTCAGATTATTTCAGATTTCGAAAGCAGAAAAGGAACAAAAAACTCAAAAAAAGCCCGAAAAGCTGATGGTACGGAAATTAAAGGCGAAATTCGAATTGGATTAGGTTCGTGTTGTGTGGCCAGCGGAAGCAAGGAAATTCAGCAGGAAGTTGAAAATGTAATAAATAATAGCGGTTTGCGGATTACTTTAAAACATGTGGGTTGCGTTGGCATGTGCCACCAGGTTCCGCTTGTTGAAATTGTGCCAAACGAAGGCGAGCCAACTTTATATGCCAAAGTGAAACCCGAAGACGTAAAACGCATAATTGAAAACCATTTCGATGCGCCCGGGATTCTTATAAAAGCAAAAAACAAATTGCTGAGTTTGGTTGACACAATCCAAACCGACCGCAACTGGGAAGGAATTCAGCGTTACGAAATCAGTATGCGCGAAAAACCGGTTGCATCTTTTTTGGGAAACCAGCTTCCAATTGCAACCGAATACAGGGGAATCATCAATCCAATCGACATAAATGAATACCTGAAAAGAGGCGGTTTTACAGCTTTGAAAAAAACTCTGGAATCCTTTCACTCCCGAAGAAGTTATTGCCGAAGTAAAAAACAGCGGAATCCGCGGTCAGGTGGTGCTGGATTTCCCAAGTGGTGTAAAATGGGAACTCGTAAAAAAAACAACCCGGCGACACAAAATATATCATCTGTAACGGCGATGAAGGCGACCCCGGTGCATTTATGGACCGAATGCTTTTGGAATCATATCCCTACCGCGTAATCGAGGGAATGATAATCGCAGCATATGCAGTTGGAATTCATCAAGGTTATTTTTATATCCGTGCCGAATATCCGCTGGCTGTGAAAACGGATTCGTGAAGCCATAAAAATTTGTATCGAAAATAATTATCTGGGCGAAAATATCTTAGGTTCAGGTTTTAACCTCGACCTTCAAATTTACGAAGGTGCCGGCGCTTTTGTGTGTGGTGAGGAAACTGCACTTATTTCATCAATCGAAGGGAACCGCGGTTTTCCAAGAATCCGTCCGCCTTTCCCTGCCGAAAGTGGATTGTGGGGATTCCCGACACTTGTAAACAATACAGAAACACTGGCACAGATTTCTTACATTTTACGTGAAGGTTCTGATAAATTCAAAAATATTGGTACTGAAAAAAGTACAGGAACAAAAGTTTTTGCACTTGCCGGAAAAATTGCCCGTGGCGGTTTGATTGAAGTTCCAATGGGAATTACAATCCGGCAGGTAATCGACGAAATTGGCGGTGGAATTGCCAATGGACGGAAGTTCAAAGCCGTGCAGATTGGCGGTCCGTCAGGAGGTTGCATTCCTGCAGAATATGCCGACACACCAATAAATTTTGAATCGCTCAGCGAAATGGGCGCTATGATGGGTTCAGGCGGCCTGGTCGTTCTCGATGATACGGATTGCATGGTTGACATTGCACGTTAGTTCCTTTCGTTTACGCAGGAAGAATCGTGTGGAAAATGTACTTTTGCCGCGTTGGCACAAAACGGATGCTCGACATTCTTGAAAATATTACAAAAGGAAAAGGCAAAAAAGGAGATATTGAGGAGTTGGAACACCTGGCAGGCTGGACTAAAAAAGGAAGCTTGTGCGGACTTGGAAAAACTGCCCCAAACCCTGTTTTAAGTACTTTGAAATATTTCCGCGATGAATATGAAGCTCATATAAATGGTGTTTGTCCAACGGGAAAATGCCAGGATTTAATAACCTATTCTGTTAACGATAAATGTATTGGCTGTACCCTTTGTGTACAAAAATGCCCGGTTGACGCAATCCCGTTTACCCCGCACGAAAAGCATTTCATTAACACCGAACTCTGTATTAAATGCGATGCCTGCCGTGCTGTTTGCCCTGAAGATGCGATAGATGTGAGGTGAGTATATAGTTCAAAGTTCAAAGTTCAAAGTTTAAAGGAGTCAGAAAAAAATTTAGCAATACAGATAGATTAGTTGAATGATTTCAGAAAGTAAGATTTTTATAAAAAGTAATTCTTCAAAATATTTATAGACCAATGAAAAATTTATTATTCACAATTTTTCTGATTTCATCCATAAGTGGCCGGACAGCCCAGGTAGATAGTCTAAAATACGTGGACGCAGCTAAGTTCACCATTATTGGAAAAGGATTTACCGATACCCAAAGCCTATATGAACGCTTGCCCGCCCGGCTTGAAAACGTAACCCGCAAACCAGTTTGGAATCTGTCGAAAAACTGCAGCGGACTGGCGGTTCGTTTTCGTACCAATTCGTCAATAATTGCTGCAAAATGGGAAGTTACCGGCGATGTGTTTATGAATCATTTTACCATGACCGGGATTAAAGGGCTGGATTTGTATGGCCTCAAAAACGGGAAGTGGCAATTTGTTAACTCGGCCCGGCCTACTGGCAAATCTTCCACAGCAATCATTATTCAAAATATGTCTGGTGCAGATATGGAGTACATGTTGTATTTGCCTTTGTACGACGGATTAAAAAGCCTTGAAATTGGAGTTGTCCGGGAATCGGAAATTAAATCTTCGACGGTAAATTCACCCCAAACCGGCAATCCGGTGGTTTTTTACGGAACCAGCATTACACAGGGAGGATGCGCGTCGAGGGCAGGAATGTCATATACAAACATTCTTTCACGGATGCTTGACAGAGAGATTGTCAATCTCGGGTTCAGTGGAAATGGTCAACTCGACCTTGAAATTGCAGAAGCCATGTCAACTATCCCGGCTTGCTGTTTTGTAATGGATTGCCTCCCGAATGTGAGTGCAGCCCAGATGAATGAAAAATATGCCCGGTTTCTGGAGATTATAAGGGACGAACAACCCAAAACGCCTATCATTCTTGTAGAAAACATTCTTTATCCACACATGTATTTTGATCAGAAACTATTTACTCTTCTGAATGAAAAAAATGAAATTCTGAAACGGATTTTTAAGGAAGAAAAGAAGAAAGGTGATAAAAACATTTTTTACTTAAAAGCAGATAATCTGATTGGCGATAACCAGGAAGCGACTGTTGACGGAGTCCATTTAACTGATTTGGGATTTTTGCTTATGGCTGAAAATTTATATCCGATTTTGCGGAAACAAATGAATTAAATCCTGGTACCAGAACGACAAAAAAAATGATTACACTCAAAATAAATAACACTGAAATTCAGGTTGAAGAAGGCACTTCAGTAATGAAAGCCGCGCAGGCAATGGGAATTGACGTTCCAAATATGTGCTGGCATGATGAACTTGAACACTTCACTTCGTGCATGTTGTGCCTTGTAAAAGACAAGTCGAATGGCAAACTTTTTCCCTCATGTTCGGTAAAAGCCACCGAAGGACTGGACGTTGTAACCGATGATTCGGAAATTAAAGAAGCCCGGCAAACTGCGCTGGAATTGCTTCTCAGCGAGCATGTTGGCGACTGTGAAGCGCCCTGCCAGATTGCCTGTCCGGCCCACATGAATATCCCCCTGATGAACAGATTAATTGCGGCTGGAAAGTTCGATGAATCGCTGGCAGTTGTGAAATGTGACATTGCTTTGCCGGCAGTTCTGGGCCGCATTTGTCCGGCTCCCTGCGAAGGTGCCTGCCACCGGAAAACTGTTGACGAACCCATTTCAATTTGCCTGCTGAAACGATTTGTTGGCGATGAAGGCGCTGAACCTGAAATTATTCCTGCTCCAAAAACAGGTAAAAAAGTTGTCGTAATTGGTGCCGGACCTGCCGGTTTAGCCGCTGCTTATTATCTTCAAATTAAAGGTGTTCTGGTTACTTTGATTGATAAAAATGAAAAAGCAGGCGGATTGCTAAGAACAGCAATTTCGGAGGAAATATTACCCAAAGAAGTTCTCGATAATGAAATCAAATCAATTCTTAAAACAGGAGTTGAATTCCATGGTGGAAAAGATATTACTGCTGAAGTTTTTGAAACTTTGAAAAAGATTTTGATGCAGTTATACTTGCCACGGAACTGTTGCTGAAAATGCAGAATTTTTTGGATTGAATGCTACTCCAAAAGGAATTACGGCTGATAAAGATTCATACCAAACTTCCGAAAAGAATGTGTTTGCAATCGGAAACGTACTGCGTTCATCACGGTTGGCGGTGCGTTCTGTTGGACAGGGAAAAGAAGTCGCCTTCTCTGTTTTACAGTATTTTAATGGTATGGAACCTAAAGGTGAACCCCGGATTTTCAACTCGCGTTTTGGAAAATTGGTGGTTGCTGAATTTTCAGAATATATAAAAGAATCGGTGGAAGGCAAACGTACATTCCCTGCAAACGGCGGACATTCAAGCTTTTCAAAAGAGGAAGCGATAGCTGAAGCTGAACGGTGTCTTCATTGCGATTGCCGTGCGATTGATAATTGTAAGTTGCGAGATTATTCAAACCAATACAATGTTGACCAAAAGCGATTTAAAACTAGTGAACGCCGCCATATCACAAAACAAATAAATCACGGCTCGGTGGTTTACGAACCGCAAAAGTGCATTAAATGTGGTATTTGTGTAAGACTTACCGAAAAACATGGCGAAAAGTACGGATTTACTTATATTGGACGTGGATTCGACGTTGAAATTGGAATTCCGTTCAATGAAGAACTTGAAGTTGGATTATCAAAAATAGCGGTAAAAGTTGCGGAGGGATGTCCAACGGGGGCGATTTCATTGAAGAATGTCGATTAACGAATGATGATTAACGAATTTCGATTTTTGATTTTGAAAAAGGTCAAATTTGCAATCAAAAATCTGCAATCGTTAATCGTTAATAAAAACAAATAAATTGAATATGAAATACTTGCAACTAATAGTTTATCTCTTTTTCGTTTTTAAAATCGTTGCCCAGCCCACCGATTCGTGGCCCATTTTTCGTGGCGACCAAAATCTGAAAGGGGTTTCGAAATCCACACTTCCAGCTTCACCAAAATTATTATGGACATTTGCTACTGGCGACAATATTAAATCTGCACCAGTTATCGATAAAGGGAAAAGTTGTAATTGGTTCCACTGATGGTTTTGTGTATTGTCTAGACACAAACGGAAAACAACTTTGGAAATTTGAAACCGGAAATGCAATTGAAGCTTCCGCATTGATTCATGAAAATGTGGTTTACATTGGTAATCTTGATGGAACTTGTATGCACTCGATTTAAACTCCGGGAAAAAACTCTGGGAATACGAAACCGATAACCAGATTATTGGCTCAGCCAACTGGTGGAAAGAAGGCTCTGTAACAAGCATTATTGTTGGCAGTTACGATTATTACCTGCATTGCGTTGATGCCAAAACCGGAAAAGTGCGCTGGAAATATGAATCAGATAATTTTATCAACGGGGCGGCTGCATGTTCAAATAGCAAGGCTTATTTTGGAGGTTGCGATGGCTTTCTTCATATTGTTGATATTGCCACCGGGAAACTTTTCAAAAAAATAGATGTGGCTACTTATGTGGCTAATTCAATAACTGTTGATGGCGATAAAGCTTACATTGGCGATTATGATGGCCGGTTTTTTCAGGTCGATATAAAAGCCGAAAAAACTTCATGGGTTTGGGAACACGAAACTACAAAACTCCAGTTTATTGCTTCCGCGGCACTTGTGGGCAACAAGGTTTTAACAGCCAACCACAACAAATTTCTGTATTGTTTTGATAAAGATTCGGGCAAAAAACTTTGGGAATACAACACCGGCAAACAGGTGGAAGCCTCACCTGTTGTGGTTGGCGACAAGGTAATTATTGCAAACATGCGTGGAGATTTGGCAATTGTAAACCTGTCCGACGGCAAACCTGTGTGGACATATGAAATCGGCGGCCAAATAATTAACAATCCTGCGGTTGCAAATGGACGGATTTATGTTGGTGCCTACGATGGAAATGTGTATTGTTTAGGAGACTGAAGCCCCTCTGCCTTCGGCATCTCCCCGGAGGGGAGAATAAGGACAGGTGGGTTATTCTTATATAAAATGATTTAATTGTGAATTTTTTAACACTCCCCCTTCGGGGGAGCAGGAGGGGCGATGAACATCATTCAAATCATACCTGGTTCGGGAGGAAGTTTTTACTGCGGCAATTGTTTGCGCGATAGTAAATATGTTGATGCACTGCGCAAACAGGGGCATCAGGTTGTAAAAATCCCAATGTACCTGCCACTGTTTTCCGATGAACATGACATTGGGGAAATACCAATTTTTTACGGGGCAATTGCCATGTACCTAAAACAAGTTTATCCTGTTTTCAGGAAAATGCCCGTTTGGTTCGAAAAACTGCTCAACTCAAAACCTATGATGAAAATGGCAGCTTCAATGGCTGGTTCAACCCGTGCCAAAGGTTTGGAAGACATGACCATTTCCATGTTGCTGGGTGAACATGGACAGCAAAAAGAAGAACTCGATAAAATGGTTGACTGGATAGTGGAACATTGCAAACCGGATATTATCCATATTTCAAATGCTCTGCTTTTGGGATTAGCCCGAAGATTAAAAGAAAAAACAGGAGTGCCAGTTCTTTGTTCGTTGCAGGATGAAGATGTTTGGGTGGATGCCATGCAACCCAAATTTCAGCAAAAGATATGGAATTTAATGCACGATCGCGCCGAAGATGTTGATGCACTGGTGGCAGTGAGCAATTATTTCGCTAACGAAATAAAAAAACGGATGAACTTAAAATCCGAAAAAATTCACACTTTCTATCTCGGTGTGGATACCGAAGATTATAAGTATATTCCTGTTCAGGAAAAGCCCCGGAATGTTGGATATATTTCGCGCATGTGCCACAAAGATGGTTTCGATATTGTGGTGGATGCATTTATTGATTTAAAGAAAAACACTGGTTTTGAAGACGTTAAATTGATAGCAACCGGAGGTTTAACCGGCGATGACAAAACATTCCTGAAAGAACAAAAACAAAAAATCAAAAACAATAATTTAGAAGATTCATTCGAAATAATTGAAGAATTTGAAGGTGATGCGCGGCATAATTTTTTCAAAAAAGTTTCAATGGTTTCTGTTCCGGTGCGGATTGGTGAAGCATTTGGAATGTATTTACTTGAGTCAATGGCATCAGGAATTCCGGTTGTTCAGCCGGCTTTGGGCGCCTTCCCCGAAATTGTGGAAAAATCGGGCGGCGGCGTAACCTATTCACCCAATACGCCAAAAAAACTCAGCGAAACTGGGCTGATTTGCTTTCCAATCCCGAAAAACTTGAAAAACTAAGTCGCGATGGTTATGAAGGCACAAAAAAGCATTTCAATATACACAACCACGCAGCAGAAATAATTGGGCTGTATGAAAGTTTAAGAAAATAACTATGAGTTCTATGTGCCTATGTGGTATTAAATGAACCACATAGACACAGGACAGCAAAGAAAAACTATACAATATGCTACTACTCCTGCAAAATATTACAAAAGGTTACGGGCAACGGAACACACAGCTTTAGGGAAGTTTTAAACGACCTCAACCTCGAAATTGAAAAAGGTGAGAAAATATCAATTGTTGGGCCAAGCGGTTCCGGAAAAACTACTTTGCTCAATTTATTGGGAACTCTTGATCTACCGGATTCTGGAAAAATACTTTTTAACGGGAATGATTTGACCTCTTACTCAAAAACAGATCTGGCAGATTTCCGAAACAAACACCTCGGTTTTATTTTTCAGTTGCATCATTTAATGCCGCAACTCACACTTTTTGAAAATGTGTTGTTACCACTTTTAGCACAGGGAAATAAAATTTCGAAAGAACAAAAAGAGTGGGCTGAATACCTGATTCAAAAAGTAGGGATTTGGGAACAGCGCCATCAAAAACCAGCAGAAATGTCGGGAGGTGAATGTCAGCGGACAGCAGTTGTGCGCGCCCTGATAAACAAACCGGAACTGATTTTAGCTGACGAACCCACCGGCGCACTTGACGAAGAAAATGCAACAGCACTTTCAGCCTTGCTGATTCAATTGAGTGATGAAGAAAATGTAACGCTGATTACGGTTACTCACTCTTCGGAACTGGCAGGAAAAATGGACAAACGGTATTTGTTGAAAGGTGGAAGGTTAGTTTAAAGTTTAAAGTTCAAAGTTCAAAGTTTAAGTTTAATGTATTGCAGTTCAAGTGAAAATGAAGTTCAATTATATATTTAAAACATTTATCCACTATTTCAAACCCAACCTGTTGGTGGCACTTGGCGTTGTTGTCAGCACCGCAGTATTAACAGGTTCGCTGATTATCGGGGATTCTGTGCGATACAGTTTACAGCAATCCACATTTTCAAGGTTGGGCGAAACAACCCATTTGGTATCGGTAAAAGAACGATATTTCAGACAGGAAATGGCCGGTGAAATGGAAGCCGATAATCCTGAAATTAAAGCCACATCTGTTTTATTACTTGAAGGAATGGCTGTTACAGACGGCGGACAAAACCGGGTAAACAAAGTTCAGGTAGTTGGTGTAAATCAGGATTTTGCGGAGATTTCAAAAACTAATTTGTTTGCCGAACTTCAAAACAATGAAATCGCAATTAGTGAAAACCTTTCAGAAAGGTTGCAAATAAAAGAGGGCGACAATCTTTTGGTGCGCATCCAAAAAGCCAGTCTGATTCCAATGAACGCACCATTTGTTTCTGCTGAAGAAACAAGTGTTTCGTTACAGGCAACAGTAAAAAAAGTCGTTCAAAAAGAGGAACTGGGAAGGTTCAGCCTAAAAAATTCACAAACTGCACCCTACAATATTTTCCTTTCAATAAACCGATTGAATAAATTGATGGAATTCGAAGGAAAAGCAAATCAAATTCTGATTACCACAAATCTCGAAATCGGTCAGGTTGCCAAATCGGTTAAAAACTGCCTGACGCCTGAAGATGCCGGACTTCAAATTAAAAAAATTGAAGCAACCAACGAAATCGAAATTTCAACAGAACGCGTTTTCCTTGAAGATAAAATATCAGAAACACTAAATAAATTGCCGGATGCAGAGTTGATATTGACCTATTTTGTGAATGGAATTGAGAAAACGGAAGATCTAAGAAAGTCGGAAGCCAGAAGTCAGAAGTCGGAAGAAAACCCGCAACCTGAAACCCGAAACCTGCAACCTGTAACTCCTGCCATCCCCTACTTTGTTTCTACAATCCCCAACGACCAACTTGCAGAAAACGAAATTATCCTAAATCAATGGGCTGCCGATGATTTGCAGGCAAAAGTTGGAGACAGTATTACTTTACAATATTTTGAAATTGCTCCGCTGCGCCAGTTGGTTAACAAGGAAGCCAAATTTATACTCAGACAAATAATCCCGATGAACGCTGCATTGTCAGATTCAACACGGGTGCTCACTGCCGGGAGTGGGAAGCAGGAGTTCCAATAAATCTTGACGTTATTCGTGATAAAGACGAAAAATACTGGGAGGATTTTAAAGGAACGCCAAAAGCTTTTGTTTCGGATGATGCCGCATTAAAAATGTGGTCGAACCGTTTTGGGAATTACACGGCTGTGCGTTTTCCGGCTGAATCTTTTGACGAAAACAAATACAATCAAATATTTGCCTCAGAAATTGAGCCGGCTGATTTGGGAATGTCAATTTCACCCATTCGGGAACAGGGAGTTCAGGCAGCGCAAAACGGAACTGATTTTAGCGGACTTTTTATCGGGTTGAGCTTCTTTTTGCTGGTGGCCGCCATTATTTTAACGGCTTTACTCTTCCGTTTCAACCTCGAAAACCGTTCGGCACAAATCGGATTGTTTGATGCGCTGGGTTTTAAACAAAAACAGGTGCGCGGTTTTTTTCTTTACGAAGGAATTGTTGTGGCTTTGTTTGGCGGAATTATAGGACTTTTAGTTTCGGTTTTCTACACGTCGTTGGTTTTTAAAATCCTGAATACCTTGTGGTTTGAAATAGTTCGCACCGATGTTTTGTCGATCAAAATCAACCCGGTAACACTAATTTTAGGACTGATAATAAGTTTTCTGGTTTCAATGATTGCCATTTTTGTTTCCGTACGGCAATTTCAAAAACAAAAAACGGCCGATCTTCAAAAACAAATTATAACCGGCAGAAACAAACAAAAAAAGTTCTGGTTAAACGGATTAATGTACGTTTCGATAATTGTTTCAATTGCCATTTTTGTTTACCAGGTTTCAGGAATAAATCAAATGAATCCCGCGTTGTTCTTTTTGTCGGGAGCGCTTTTACTCCCCGGATTACTGCTCTTATTCAGAAATACGCTTTATTGGATTGAATCAAAAAATCAAGCCGGTTTTAGTGCAGCAAGATTATCACAACTAAACCTGACGCGAAATAAAAGACGCTCTTTAACTATAGTTACTCTTTTTGCAATTGGAACTTTTATGGTAGTTTCCACCGGCTCCAACAAACTCGATTTATTTGCCAATGCACAGAACAAAACGAGCGGCACCGGCGGGTTTATGTATTTTGCCGAAACCACAATACCTATTTTATTCGATATAAACAATACTGAAAAACGTGCCGATGAGGGAATTTTAACTGATTTTACAGCAGTACAATTCAGTAAAGTTGATGGTGATGATGCAAGCTGTTTAAACCTGAACAGGATTTCGCAACCCGCCATTTTGGGTGTCAATCCCGATGCTTTAAATGGGAGATTTTCGTTTGCCGCCAAAACTGAGGATTTGGGTGAAAATGATCCATGGATTGCATTAAATCAGGATTTTAATGATGGAACAATCCCGGCAATTGCCGACCAAACCGTAATCCAGTGGGGTTTGGGAATGAAAGTTGGTGACATTCTTATCTATCAAAATGAATTGGGTGACACAATCAGACTAAAATTAATTGCAGGTACTGCACCATCTGTTTTTCAGGGATTTGTAATCATTTCAAACCAAAACTTTATAAAGAATTATCCTACCAAAAGCGGCACTAATATTTTTCTGATTGACGGAAATTCAGAAAACCAGCAGCAAATTGGCGATGAATTGCAGTCAGTTTTTCGCGATTACGGTTGGGAAATGGAAACAACAGCAAAACGATTGGTTGAGTTCTATTCGGTTACCAACACTTATCTTTCCATTTTTCTTGCTTTGGGAGCGTTGGGTTTAATCCTCGGAACCGTTGGATTAGCAGTAATTCTGGCCCGCACGCTGCTTGAACGCCGTCGTGAAATTGCAGTTATGCAGGCTGTTGGATTTAATGCCAAACCTATTTTCAAAATCATTTCGCTTGAATATTTAAGTTTACTTTTTGCTGGGGTTTTGATTGGTTTTATTACCTCTGTTGTAGCCACATTACCAGCCTTTATTTCCGCAAATACAGGGGTTTCATTTGGTACTGTGGGATTAGTAGTTGGCCTGATTTTGGTGAATGGAATACTCTGGATATTTGGGCTGACCTGGTTCTCGTTGCAAAAGAAAACCTTGGTAAACAGGTTGCGGGTTGAGTAATAAAAAGCTCTAATAATTTTTGGAAACGGCTTCATTTTGCGAACAAATTTTCAATATATTAGATACTCAATCAAAAATGCCGAACAAGTTGACATTTGATCTGATCAAAAAATCATGCACTTTTTAAAAATGTAATAAATCAAACATTAATATATTCGGGCAATTACGAAATAGCTGCAATTTTCGGGTATAAACATGGTTGAGTTAATCAATGAGAAATTGGATATTAATATTAATTCTTCTTCATTTCATCCCGTTTAACGTGAGTGGACAAGAGAAAGAATGGCTACTGAACAAGGATTCTGTTTTTACATCAATATCTTCTGAACATTTTAATTTATACTCTTTTGATGGTCATCTTAGCAAAAAAACAAAGGTTGATATTTTAAATGAAAGGGAATCAGCTTATCAAGAGATTTCCGATTTTTTTGGGATTAAACCAAATTTAACAATCAATATTTTCCTTTTCAGGAATGAACAATTAAAGTATAATCTTACCTGGTCATAAAGGTATTGGATGGGGATTTGATAATAATATCGTTGAAGTATATAATGATTCAATACGAATGGACCCTTATCATGAGTTGGTGCATGTTATTGGATATATACTTAATGAACCTCCGGCGTTGATTGATGAGGGTACAGCAGTTTATCTATCTCAGTTATATGGGGACAAAGCTTTTTCAAAAATGATTGGTTACCCAACAAAAAGTATTAATGAAATTCTTTTATTGCATAATAAAAAAGAAGGATTGATAACTATATCAACCTTACTTTCATATGATGAAATTGGTAATTCAAACAAATTTGTTTTGGAATATTGCACGTCAGCATCTTTTGTTGATTTCTTAATCAAGGAATTCGGCAAGCAAAAATTTCTGGAGTTATATAAATCATTATCAAATACAAATAGAGCAAGGAATGAAATAATATTTGAAAAGATTTACCGTGTAGAATTTAGTCAAATCGAATATGAATGGACAAAATATAAAAGTATTGACAAAATAGAAATACATTTGAAGGCCAATAAATGTAAACTTTTCTATAATGGGGTTCCCCCCTCGTTTGGTATGTTCAAGAACCATCGAAAATTTAGCGTTGAATTACAAACCTATTCGATTTATTTTCAGAATTGGTCCAAAATGTACTTTACGACGGTCTTAAATTTGCTTTTTAATGAAACGCGACAAGCACTTATTTGCTTCATGAAATTGACTAAAAGAACAAGTATTAAATAAAAAAATAAGAATTTTACTTTCAATATTTTTAAATCGTTGAGGATATATAAAATTGAAACAATTGAATTAAGAAAAAATACATTTCCATCAGAATAAATGAACATTTTGCGAGGTGCTATTAGCTGTCCCGCAGGAATTTTATTCAACTTGCGTTCTAAATGCACAGGCGGCGCCCTCCCCAAGGGGGCCGGCGCGGAACCCCCACCCGGGGGCCGGGGGCCGGCGGGGGGCCGCCCCGGGCCCCCCCCGCCCCCCTTTAATTAAAACTTAAATCATGAATCCATATTCAACCAACAAATCAAAAAGATTTCAATATTACCGAAAACCTGACACGGGAAGCGTTTTGGAATTTGTATAAACCGGGTTGTGATGAGCATTTGGTTTTGAATAAACTTAGAAACAGCAAAAGTTATATCAGCAAACTTGACCTTATTGCCGTGTTTGAAAACAGGATTGTTGGTCATATTATTTCCACCAAAGCAAAAGTTATTGATTTGCAGGATTTTGAACATGAGGTTTTATGTGTTGGTCCGGTTTCTGTAATTCCTGAATTTCAAAAAAACGGAATCGGTTCGGAACTTATCACCGAATCAATAAAAGTGGCAACAAAATCAGGGTTTTCCGGCATGATTCTTTTTGGAAACCCGAATATTATCATCGCTTTGGGTTTTTAAATGCCGAAAATTATAGCATCTCTACAAAAGATGGTCAAAACTTTGAACCATTTATGGCTTTGGAACTTCAAAGAGAAGGTTTGAAAAACGTAAGTGGCAGGTTTTTTGAAGATGAGTGTTTCACAATAAATGAAGAGGAACTGGTTGAATTTGAAAAACAATTTCCACATAAAGAAAAGAAAGTTACCGAAACACAGTTAAAGTTTTAGAATTTCAGCCGGCACCGAAACAAAAGAAAAAACGAACAAAAACCAAAAATTATCTCACTTATTTCCTGATGATTCTTGTAAAATATATCATACTTGCTTTATTGGTTTTGTTAGGTTTGATTTCGTGTAAAATAACAGAATATACCGGGATCATTCGAATGGAGAAAATGAAACCCGTAGCCTTTGCATTTCCTAATAGTGTTAAAAATGTTGCTATTTTCAACCGCGACATAAATAAAAATACCGGACTTACTTTATATAATTTTGGCAAAGGAAATTTACCGTGTGATACTACACTCAATGATTTTGAACTTTCGAAATATTGTGTTGAGGGCCTTTCTAGTTTTTTGGAACAGGAAGCCTATTTTCAAAAAGTAAGTAATTACATTGGTAAAGACAGTTTAAATCAGGCAAACAAAGGAAGTAATGAAATGTATAAATCTTCAGATTTATTTGAATGTACAAAGGCTGATGTTTTAATTTTTCTTGATTTTCTTCAATTCGAAAATGAAGTTTCTGTTTTTTACGATGCAACTTACCGCACAAGGTCTGCTCTTTCCTGGACAATTATTTTCAGTGATTTAACTCCATCAGTAACATATAATCAGATTGATACACTTTACTTTAATAAATCGCAGTATTTGGATATCCGCAAAAAAAACGAGAGCAAGAAACTCATTTATCAGGATGCAGCAAAATATCTGGGGCAACGATTTGGAACAAAAATAATTCCATCGTGGGTAGCTGAAGAACGGTCCTATTGCAAATCGATTCATCCGAAAATGCGAAAAGCTGAAACTTATTTAAAAAACAGTGACTGGTTAAAAGCGGGTGAAATTTATAACAAACAAACAAAAAACAAGAGCCAAAAAATTGCTGCGAAATCGTGCTGGAATATGGCTGTTGCATGTGAAATGGAAGAAAAATATGATTTGGCAATCGAATGGCTGATTGATTCAAATAACATTTTGACCAAAAACAATTTGCAACATCGGTTAAATTGCCTTCAATATATGAGAGATTTAACCTTGAGAAAGGATGAAGTTGAAAAATTAGAAAAACAAATTAGAAATTAAATTATGGATTCAATGTTTCCTGCGGCCAACTTAAAAAATTCAATCAGAAAAATTAAAAACCTTTTAATTACAATCATAATTATAACTGTCGGGTTTACTTCATTTGCTCAGAAGAATCCTGACTTTAGAGTAGTTGCTTTTTACACAGGAAAAAACGATCAGGCACATATCAGTTTTGTATACGAAGCAAATACATGGTTTTCGGAAACTGGAAAGAAAGAACATTTTACTTACGACTCCACCAACGACTGGAACAAAATGACACCTGAATTTCTTGCCAGATACGATGTTGTTATCTTCCTTGATTCACGTCCCGAAACGTTGTCACAAAGGGAAGCTTTCCAACAATACATGGAAAACGGTGGCGCCTGGATGGGATTTCATTTTTGTGCTTTTGCATTAACTCCCTCGGCATTTCCGCAGGATTGGGACTGGTATCACAATACGTTTTTGGGTTCGGGTCAATATGTCAGCAACACATGGCGGCCAACTTCTGCAATATTAAAAGTTGAAGCCAGGGAACATCCGGCAACAAAACAATTGCCTTCAACATTCAAAGCTTCGCCAAATGAGTGGTATCGCTGGGAAAATGATTTACGCAAAAACCCGGATATTAAAATCCTTGCATCCATTGATTCAACAAGTTTTCCGTTGGGAACAGGGCCAAAACCCAATGAAATATGGCACAGTGGATATTATCCTGTAGTTTGGACAAACATAAATTACACGATGATTTACATTAACATGGGTCACAATGATATTGATTACGAAGGTGGCACCAACAAGGAATTGTCGTTCACATTCAAAAATAAAATCCAAAACAAACTTGTAATTGATGCTTTGCTTTGGCTCGGAAAAAATAAAAGGTAAATTTGTTTTTTCATCTCTGTTTAAATTCATTCAAAGTAAAAATGAGCAACCAACCGCTGGCAGAACGGCTTCGCCCCAAAACCTTAGACGATTACATCGGGCAGGAACACCTTGTGGGTAAAAATGCTGTTTTGCGTAAAATGATTGAATCAGGAAATATTTCATCCATCATTTTGTGGGGGCCGCCCGGAGTTGGAAAAACCACGCTGGCAAAAATTATTGCCAACACACTGGAACGACCTTTTCATGTTTTGAGTGCTATCAATTCGGGTGTAAAAGACATTCGCGAAGTAATCGACAAAGCAAAAAAGCAACAGTTTTTCAACAAGCCCAATCCAATACTTTTTATCGATGAAATCCACCGTTTTAGCAAATCACAACAGGATTCGCTGTTGGGCGCAGTTGAAGATGGCACAATTACTTTGATTGGCGCAACAACTGAAAACCCGTCGTTTGAAGTCATCTCCCGCTCCTTTCGCGTTGCCAGGTTTATATTCTTGAATCGCTTGATAAAGCAGGATTATTGAAACTTATTCATTCGGCGCTGACAAAAGATATCGAATTGAAAAAACGTAAAATTACGATAGTCGAAGATCAGGCGATGTTACGTTTTTCGGGTGGCGATGCGCGTAAATTGCTCAATGTTTTGGAATTGGTTGTGCTTGCCGATGAAGATGACGAAGTAGAAATAACAAACAAAAAAGTACTCGACCGACTGCAAAATAACCTCGCCATTTATGACAAGCAAGGTGAAATGCATTACGATATTATTTCAGCTTTTATAAAAAGCATCAGAGGCAGCGACCCCGATGCAGCGGTTTACTGGCTGGCCCGGATGCTCGAAGGCGGCGAAGACATCAAATTTATAGCCCGCCGTTTGCTGATTTTATCGGCTGAAGATGTTGGTCTGGCCAACCCAAACGCATTATTACTGGCACAAAGCACTTTTGATGCTGTGCATAAAATCGGTAATCCTGAAGCACGGATCATTCTTTCGGAATGTGTAATTTACCTCGCAACTTCGCCAAAAAGCAACTCCGCTTACGAGGCAATTGATGCCGCGATTGCTTTGGTAAAACAAACGGGCGATTTACCGGTTCCGCTGCACATTCGCAACGCACCAACCAAACTGATGAAAGAAATTGGTTACGGGAAAAACTACAAATATTCACATGCTTTTGAAGGCAATTTTGCAGAACAGGATTACCTGCCCGAAAAAATCAGAAAAGAACGTATTTATCATCCGCAGAACAACGCAACCGAAATAAAAATCCTTGAACGATTGAAAAAGTGGTGGGGAGAAAGATTTTAGCCATTTGAGAAAAATCCTGAATTTTAGATTCCAAAATGCATTCTATTTGAAGTTTTAATACCGGTACGTAATTAAATATTAATCCAGCCAATTTCATTTCTGCCCCAAATGCATCAGAACTAACTTTAAAACACGTCATTTTTTTAGGTAAAGATTCCATGTAAAAATGTAGAGATTTAGTTTCCAATATAATTTGATTAAACGTAACTTACAAACTCCATTGAGCAAACAGTAACAGCTGATTTCGGTGGAAAACTAAATCACTAAAACTTTTCAAATAATGAAAAACAGGATTCAATTTACAAGAAGAAGTTTTCTGGCAACGACCGCAACAGCCGCTGCCGGATTAACCATTGTTCCTTCGAATACAATTGCAGGACTTGGCCACAAAGCTCCCAGTGATAAACTTAATATTGCCGGAATTGGCATTGGAGGAATGGGAAAGGGTAACCTATCTCGAATGGAAGGTGAAAACATTGTTGCACTTTGCGATGTTGACTGGTCAACCGGGGGAAGAATAAATGTCCCAAAAGTTTTTGAAACCTATCCAAAAGCAGCAAAGTATTATGATTGGCGCAAAATGTTTGATGAGATGGGTAATTCTATCGATGCAATTATGTGTGCTACTTCTGATCATAGTCATGCTATCATTACAGCAACTGCTATAACTATGGGCAAACATGCTTACACACAAAAACCATTAACCCATAGTGTTTACGAATCCCGCTTATTAACAAAACTGGCAGCGAAACATAAAGTGGCTACTCAAATGGGGAATCAGGGATCTTCTGCGGAAGGAGTTAAACTGATTTGTGAATGGATTTGGAATGGAGAAATTGGTGAAGTGAAGGAAATAGAAGCTTATACCAATCGCCCGATTTGGCCACAAGGCTTATCGGCACCCACTGAAGTTATGCCGATACCGGAAGGCTTGAATTGGGATCTGTTTATAGGACCAGCGAAGTTTCGTCCCTACAATTCAGCTTATCATCCATGGGTGTGGCGCGGCTGGTGGGACTTTGGAACTGGAGCACTGGGTGATATGGCGTGCCACGTTATGCACCCTGTTTTTACAGCAATGAAACTTGGATACCCAACTAAAGTAATTGGCAGTTCTACTCCATTTACACCCGATGGCGCTCCAAATGCTGAGATAGTTCATCTAACTTTTCCTGCACGAGAAAAACCGTCAAATATCAAAATAAACCTGCCTGAAGTAAATGTAACATGGTCTGATGGTGGTATTAAACCAAAATTTCCGGAAAATTGGCCAATTAACAGAATCCAGAGCTCAGGTGTTATTTTTCATGGAACTAAAGACACACTTGTTTGTGGCGAGTATGGAACTGATCCAATTTTACTCTCCGGCAGGATTCCTAATGTTCCACAAACCGAACGACGTATTGACGGGCATGAACTCGATTGGATTAGAGCTTGTAAAGAAAGCCCGGAAAATCGGGTGCCAACTGCATCAGATTTTAAGGATGCAGGTCCTTTTAATGAGATGGTAGTTATGGGTGTTTTGGCTACCCGCCTTCAAGCTCTGAATAAAGTTCTCGATTGGGATGGACCAAATATGAATTTTACAAATATTTCGGCTACTGATGAAATAAGACTTGGACGAAACAGTACAATTAATGCAAAAGAATTTGCTGATCAGTTAATCAAACATAATTATCGCGAAGGTTGGAATTTACCTGCAATGCCCTGATTAATTTGTAATTTTTATTCACAAGTCGTACATAAACCATTACAGATTAAGACAAATAAAATTTTGATTATTAAACCGATTGAAAATTAGCTTTCAATCGGTTTTTTTATGAATTAGCGAATTTATCTTTTACGAAAGACCCGATTAATAAAACAGAAAATTTCCTATCGAATTACTCAAAGGAGAATTTGGTTCTATATAAAAAATACACCGGAAAATTTAGAATCGTCCGGTGTACTTTTTAAAATTTATTGTTTTAACACATTCTTGAATAATTCTTACACCAAAATCTTCTTACAATATTCAACGCATTTAATAACTTCTTTTTGTGCATCAGAATTTTCTGGAACGTCATATTCAAGTTCGATATCGAAATAAATGGGCCATTTGTTTTTTTGTGAAGGATACTTACTTGGTGAAAACAAGATCCTTCAGACTAAAAACAGGGAACAAGTGAAAACAATAAGATTTTTTTCGGTAACAGAAATAAATGATGATATTGTTTTACCAATAATCCATGAAGCGATTTTACTGGATCAATTAAAAAATAAAAAAAAACCTACTTCGCTGCAGGCTTGAGTTTTAGCACTTCTTCTCCAAATTTTACAGTTTCCGACAATACTTCTTTGAAGGCTCCTGATTTAAGTTCACAACCAATTACATGATCTCCGGCTTCGGGAAATGCAACTTTTACTTTTGAAACGGCTGAAGTCCCCAAATGATCAAACATTTTCAACATGGCGTCAACCTTTACAACGTCGTCCTGATGGGTTTCATCTTTATAATAATAACCAAGAAATACTGGTTCATTTATATTCTTATAGGTTTGGTTTATCATTGTTTCATCCACCAGTTTCTGCAGAAAAACTACAGCCTCCATTCGGTATTTGCAATTCCAGTATTTGCAATATTTTGAATCGGCTTCTTCATCCGAAACCCTATATTTTCCACCTTCTGCTTTTTGTCCAATTTGCAATCCCCACGGTTTTGAAAGCAAAAATGCCGCCTTGTTGTTTATTCTGATATTTGGGGAATAAAGGATCAGTCCGTCAACATATTCGGGGAAATCGGAAGCCAGTTTTAAAGCCAGTGTCCCTCCGGTTGAAGTTCCCATAATAATCACTTTTCTCCCTAAAGTTCGTGCAATCATTAATGCATCTTTTGCCGATTCCCACAAACGATCGGGAGTCATGTCAATCAAATCATCCTCAGTTTCAATGCCATGTGAGGCCAACCTTGGAAAATACGCATTGCACCCAAAATACCTGGAAAATTCAACGTTTGTTGGATATCCCTCGTACCATGATGCCGAAAATCCATGCAAATACAACAATGAATAAGCTGTCCTTTCTTTTACTGAATCGTTGGCCCAAATAATCCGCGATTCACTGTCAGGTTTCAAAGTCAGTCCCTCATCGTTCTTTTTCACATAATCTTCAATATTTGCAATACTTGCAGAAATTGATGGCAGATCCTTGTTTAAATCAACCTGTGGTGGTTTTGGCCCCATCAGATAAACAATAACAACAATCAAAACAACAAAAGCCAAAAAGCGGTATATTCTTCTCATGAGCTAGTTTTTTAAGGAATTTCGAATTTAAGAAAATTTGAACGCTTTAAAAACCTGAAAACAGGGAAATGCAATCAGAAATTCAATGTAACGTGGAAAACAAGGGTAATTTATGTTCAAGATAATTTTTTCACATTAAATATTATTTAATGCATGATTTAAAATGTCCAAAATAAAAAGGTAAATTTTCTTTTTGTTACATGTTTCTCCATATTTGTGCTTTCAAAATCCAACGGCAAAAATGTCAATTTATAATGAAATATTAGTTTTTCTGGCGGCAATGGTGGCGGGTTTTATTAATGCAATGGCTGGTGGCGGAACTTTGGTAAGTTTCCCTGTTCTCCTGGCTGTGGGGATTCCGCCCATTGTTGCCAACGTAACCAACACTGTTGCACTGTTACCCGGTACTATTGGAGGAATGAGGGCACAGCGAAACGAATTTAAATCTCAACACAAGCGACTGATAAAATTACTTCCTGTTGCAATTGTTGGTGGGGTTGCGGGTGGATTACTTATTTTAAACACCAGCGAAGATGCTTTTAACAGTCTTATCCCCTATCTCATTTTAATGGCTACAATGTTACTTGCAGCCCAGGTTCAGGTTAAGAAATGGGTAACACGGCGCATCGGCCATGCACACACCGAACACCACAATCCGGCAGTAATGATGGGAATGGTTTTTACAGCATCAGTATATGGCGGATATTTTGGAGCAGGACTAGGCGTAATTTTAATGGCTGTGCTGGGTCTTGTTACAGATGAAACCATGACAAGACTGAACTTTTTAAAACAAGCACTGGGATTTGTTATCAACCTGGCCGCTGCCATATATTTTGCATTCTCAGGAAAAGTGGATTGGTGGGTTGCTTTTATTATGATTTTTGGATCATTGATTGGTGGTTGGATTGGTGGCAAGTTGGCCGGAAAGATAAAACCTGAAATCCTGCGATGGATTGTTGTAGTGGCTGGACTTATTGCCGCTGTGGCGTTTTTCGTGAATGGGTAAGAACATAAACAGCACTTCTTCCGTATTAACCTGGGGTTAACAGAAATTGAAATAGGACAGTTTAATATATTTCTGCATGATTTTCGCCTATTTTTGCAAGTACAACAGATCATTATTAAAATGAAGAAAGAAACCAAAATGGTGCCGGAAGTTGGAAGTATTTTACTTGATGTTGGGGCGGCATTAATGAGTTCGGGAGCCAGTACCCACCGCACGCGGCTTACATTGGAGCGGCTTGCATCAGGAATGGGATTCAAAATTGAACTGCTGATTACCCAAAGAGCATTAATGGTTACTGTTATCGACAAAGACCAGGAACTTTTGTTTAGCAGATTGAAAAGAACCTCACCGCACCGTGTTAATTTCAAAATAGTAAGCGGAATCAGCCGAATGAGTTGGAAAGTACTCGAAGGCAACTGGACTTTGGAACAGGTTGCTGTTGAGTTACGCAGGTTGAAAAAACTTCCAAACTATCCCCAATGGGTAGAATTATCAACGGTTGGCCTTGCGGGATCGGCCTTCTGCCATATTTTCGGAGGTGGAATTATTGAAATGGCAGTGACGTTTACAGCAACATTTGCCGGATTATTTGTCAGGCATCTGGCGGTAAGAAAAAAATTCAATCCGTATGTGAGTGTATTTTTTGCAGCTCTAACTGCCTCTTTTATAGCAGGATTAGCCGAATTCTTCAATTTTGGCACCAATCCTGAAGCTGCATTTTCCACGGCAGTACTTTTTCTTGTACCAGGTGTGCCGCTAATAAATTCTATTACCGACATGATGGATGGCAATATCCAAAACGGTTTAGTGCGAATGGTAAACGGTTTAATAATTGCGTTCGCCATTGCAATGGGTGTTTTTACAATTCGAATCCTCTTAAACTACTGATATGGAAATACTTCTAATAATTTCAAAAAGTATAGCTGCCGGGATTGCAGGAGTAGGGTTCGCCATTTTATTCAATGTTCCGCAGCGAACACTTTTTCCCATTGGCATTTTAAGTGCACTGGGCGGATTGGTAAAATTTGGGACAATGCACTTCGAGGTTGGTATAGTTCTGGCTTCATTTCTGGCTGCAATTATTATTGGTGTGGCCAGTATCAGGGTGGCACATTCAAAAGACAGCCCGCCACTTGTATTTTATATTCCATCGGTAATCCCAATGGTGCCGGGTTTTTTTATTTACAAAATGATGCTCGGTATTATGTCGCTAACCACTGTAAACGACACCGATATTTATCTCCAAAACCTTATTGCGACAGTCAACAACGGAACAAAGGCAATTTTTATCCTGATATCATTGGGAATCGGGGTTGCAGTGCCAATGCTAATCACCAGAAAAGAGACAATAAAAAAGAAAAAGACAAGAATTAGCAACATTTCCTAACTGTTGAAATGTTGTTCATACTTTGCGAATAATTCAACTTCTAAACCATTTCTGTATTGAAAAGTATGGTTAAATTGCTGCGTTTTTTGTTAAATACAATTACCTTATATAACCATAACTAAATTAATTGGAATGAAAAGAAGAATTATTGGCATTCATGAAAAACTCCCTGTTCTTGAAAGTTTACCACTTAGTATCCAACACCTGACAGCCATGTTTGGCGCAACTATTCTGGTCCCCATTTTACTGGGGGTTGATCCGGCTATCGCGCTGTTTATGAATGGTGTCGGCACGTTACTTTATACGTGGATAACCAAAGGTGGAATTCCTGCTTATCTGGGTTCGAGTTTTGCCTTTATTGCACCTACAATGCTTATTATCAGTTCTTACGGCGGATTTCAGCATGCGCAGGTTGGGTTTATTTTCTTTGGTTTGTTTTTTATTGCAATTTCATTTGTTGTAAAATACTGGGGTATTAAATGGATTGACGTGGTTATGCCCCCAGCTATAATGGGTGCTGTTGTCGCCATCATCGGACTTGAGCTTGCCCCGGTTGCAGCGCAGCAGGCCGGACTGGCGCCGTGGCCAACAAATATCGGATCAACCGTCGCTCCTTTTGAAGTTTCCACCAATACATTGATTGTGTCAATGTTTACACTTCTTGTAGGTATTTTCGGTTCAGTTATGTTTAAAGGTTTTATGCAGGTAATACCAATTTTGGTTGCTGTAGTAGCAGGCTATATATTGGCGCTCGTGATGGGGATGGTTGACACGGCTTCCATCAGCAATGCACCCTGGTTTGGTCTTCCACATTTTCAGGCACCGGTTTGGGATCCAAACGCAATTTTAATAATTGCCCCGGCATGTATTGTAGTTTTGGCCGAACACATTAGCCACCTGATTGTTACGAGCAAAATTACAGGTGAAGATTTAATGGCAAAACCGGGTTTGCATAAATCACTTCTTGGCGATGGTATAAGTAATGTACTTTCAGGTTTTGCAGGTTCTCCACCTAATACAACTTATGGCGAAAACATTGGAGTTATGGCAATTACACGCGTTTATTCGGTATGGATTATCCGTGGAGCGGCTCTTTTGGCAATTGCTTTTTCATTGATTGGTAAAGTTTCGGCTGCAATATCTACCATTCCAACCGCTGTAATGGGCGGTATTACAGTTCTTTTGTACGGCGTAATTGCGGTTCAGGGGTTCAGGATTTATGTTGAACAGAAAGTTGATTTCAGTAAAAACAGCAATATGGTTCTGGGCGCAGTTACATTTGTGGCAGGAGTTAGCGGTGCCAGTATTAATATCGGAACTGTTCAATTGAAAGGAATGGCACTTGCTGCTGTAGTTGGAGTTGTACTTTCACTTACATTTTGGTTACTTGACAAAATAGGAATTTTGAATAAGGAAGTGTAATCAGCTTTTATTCAATTAAAATCTGTTTCCGTCCATAAAAGGGTTTTCCATCAGAGGAAAACCCTTTTATTTTAATATCATAAGTTCCTTTACTATCTGATGATTGAAAATTAATATCAATTCCACTTTGGTACATTTTGACTTTTGGATCCCAAAAAAGAGTTGTTCTGAAATCTGGAATACGTTTATCATCAGGCAAATTTATAGTCGAAAACAGCTGGCTATTTTCCGATTGCTGAATAGCAGGGTATTCAATGAAAATGGAGGATTTGGGAAACCCTATGCAGGCAAAGTTTTTTGTTTTTGTTGTAATCATGATTATACCATTAAAAGTATTTTCGCCAAGAACGTAGTTTCTATTGATTACTTCAACATTTTCGATAAGCGAAATATCGAGCTCCATAATTTTGTTAGCATCAAAAACAGGGATTTTGTCTAATAACAAAAGTGGATTTTCAGAAGTGATATTGCCGTTTAAATCAAAAATTGCAAAGGAATACTGGTCTTTGTTCTTTCTGTATTTTGCTGTTGGAACAATTTCAGTAAAAAGCTCTTCCATGTTTTTTAAAGTCACAAAATCAGACAGTAAGGTAGTAGATTTTCCGTTGTCGATATTAAAAGTATTTTTCCGTTCTCTTTGAAGTGAATCTTTTTCAGAATTCGGATAAAATTTTTGGTTGATTTGCGCATTCACAAACATTTCGTTTAATATTTCAATATCAGAAGAATCAACAAAAGTCTGAAAATTGCCAAAATCAGGAATCTCGTTTGAATAAGGATTGTTAATCAGAATTTCATAGTCTTCAACTTCAGCATTTTCGGGGCAAATAAAAATATCGTTGACGCCCTGCACATTATTCAAGGTAAAAATAAAACTGCCGTCATTGCCCGATTTGCAAATGTGCAGTTGCGGAAAATTAAACGGGAGAGATAGATAAATTTTATGATTTGCCACCGGCTGAAGTGTTTCCCTGTTACGAACTACTCCGCAGAGCGTTAAGCTTCGTATTTCGGGAATATATTCCAAAGAAAGCGCTTTTGTATTATTTATTTGCCTGGCAATCAAATCCTTGTCAACAGAACTACCAAACAATACCAAAATCCGGTTTCGGGTTGTTTCATTCATTTCAGAATTATTGAGTAAATAA
>JADIYN010000010.1 GCA_016705335.1 Draconibacterium sp.
CCCATTCATTTCGATTTAAAATATTACCACGGCGATTATTTGCAGACTACATACCGTGAAAAGCGTGTAACCCGTTTAACTCCGGCTCCCGACGGTGGAGCAATGGCCGATTTGGGCTCGCATGGAATTAGCCTGTTAATGGCTTTTTTAAGCGAAGAGCTTGAAATTACCGGCGCTTTACAAGGCGGAAATTTTCCTGATGTTCCTGATGGTTCAGATTTGTTCAGTTCAATTTCATTAATTGACACAAAAACAGGGGCAGTGGGAAATATGTCGGCAAGCCGGATAAGTTCGGGAACCGGCGATTTGGTTTATCTCGAGATTTTTGCTGAAAAGGGTGCAATCCGCTATTCATCGCAAAATTCAGAATATTTTGAATATTACCTTGAAGGTTCAAACCAATGGATAAAACAGATTGTTGGAAGCAATTACAAACCTATCACCAGCTTTCCATCAGGGCATGTTCCACCGGGTTGGTTACGTTCAATGGTTCATGCGCATTACAGGTTTTTTACCGGCGACGATGTAACTTCTTTTAACACCGACTTAAATCACGGGTTGGCAGTTCAGCGGATTGTTCGCAAAACGGCAGATCATTTGTCAGTTTTCAGAAAAAAATACAGAAATGACGAATAGAAGAAGTGGAGTTTTATTGCATATTACCTCGTTACCTGGTGATGAAGGGATTGGCACGCTTGGGAAAAATGCATACAAGTTTGTAGAGTTTCTTGAAAAATCGAAACAAAAAATGTGGCAGATTCTGCCACTTGGACAAGTAGGATTTGGCGACTCTCCTTATCAGTGTTATTCAGCTTTTGCCGGAAATATTCAGCTAATCGATTTGGAATTGTTGGCAGAAGATGGCTGGCTGAAAAAAAGTGAAATAAGGTCTCCCGGGTTTAACCCATTGAAAGCTGATTTTGAGGGATCGCGCCAATGGAAAATGCCACTTTTAAAAAAAGCCTACAATAATTTTCAACTAAAAATTGAACCCTGGCTGAACGAGTATTTTTATTTTCAATATGAACATAAATGGTGGATAAATGATTTTGCACTTTTTATGGCGTTAAAGGATTTTTTTAAGGGACACGTCTGGCATGTTTGGCCTGAAGATATTAAATTCAGAAAGCCGGAGGCAATGAAGCAATATACTGAATTGCTTAAAAAAGAAATTGATTTCTGGATGTTTTTGCAGTGGCAGTTTTTCAGGCAATGGCACCGTTTGAAAAAATATGCCAATGAAAAAGGAATTGAAATTATTGGCGATGTTCCGTTGTATGTATCCACTGACAGCGCTGATGTTTGGGCAAACACAGATATTTTTTATCTTGATAAAGACCTGAATCCTACATTTGTTGGTGGAGTTCCGCCTGATTACTTTAGCAAAACCGGTCAATTATGGGGAAACCCTGTTTTTAACTGGCAACGTTTGGAAGAGCGTCAATTTGATTGGTGGATGGCGCGACTTGGTTTTAATGTAAATATGTTCAACCTTGTGCGTATCGACCATTTCAGGGGATTGGAATCTTACTGGTCAATTCCGGCAGGCGAAAAAACAGCCATAAACGGAAAGTGGGAAGCTGCAAAAGGCTATCAGTTATTACAAAAATTCAAACATGAATATGGCAGCCTGCCATTTATTGCTGAAGATCTGGGGGTTATTACACCCGAAGTCGAGAAACTGCGCGATGATTTGCATCTTACCGGAATAAAAGTCCTTCAGTTTGCGTTTGGATCGGACGCAAAAAATACAAATCTGCCACACAATTATAAACCTAACTTTTTGGTTTGCACAGGAACACATGACAACGACACAACATGTGGCTGGTTAAAATCGGCAAAAGGCAAAGAGAAAAAACTTATTCAAAAATACCTGGGTGAACCTGAAAAAGCCTTGTTAAACTCTATTGAAACAGTTTGTGCATCAACTGCTAAAATGGCCATTTTCCCCATGCAGGATTTATTGGAATTGGGAACCGAAGCAAGAATGAATGTCCCTTGGTACATCTTCAGGAAACTGGGGCTGGCGGTTTCAATGGGAACAACTGAAACAAACTCAAATCAGATTTTTAAAAGAGCTTACAGAGAAATATAACAGGTAATTATTTTAGTTATATTTTTTATTCTTAACGTACATATTTCCATCAACAACATAACATCACAGCTTTCATAAATTTCCTTGGTTGTTCGGCGTGGAGCCAGTGTCCGGCTTCAGGAATATCAACAATCCGGGCATCGGGGTAAATTTCTTTTATTAAATGTTCGTCTTCGGGAAGTATATAATTTGATTTCATTCCCCGAATAAAAATTACAGGGTAACTCATTATTGGGGAACGTTCGTCAAGCCATTTTTATTCACACCGCTAACAATTTCATCGAGGTGATCATACAAAACTTTGGCATTCACCCGCCATTTGTATTGATTATTTGTTTTATCCTTTGCAACATTCTTCAATAAAAACTGACAGATTCGATCGTCATCAATTTTTTGAGACATAAAATCGTCAACTTCCATTCTCGATTTGATTTTTGAAAAATCAATCTCCTGCATAGCCAGTAAAATATTCTGGTGTAAATAAAACTGACTGTCTTCTTTTAGCAAAAGATAATCTTTGGGAGCAATGTCAGCAATTACAAGTTTTTCAACTTTTTCAGGGAAATCATATGCTAACCACATGGCAACTTTTCCGCCCATGCTGTGGCCAAGTAAAGTAGCTTTTTCGATTTTGTGTTTTTCGAAAAATTCATTTAAATCATCGCGCATATCGTTGAAAGTGTGCGAATTGGAAAATGGAGATCGGCCATGGTTTCGTTGATCGATCATGTAAACTGTATGTTTTTCGGCAAGATGTTTACCAATATTCAGCCAATTGTCTGATGAGCCGTACAAACCGTGCACAATTACAATTGGCGAACCTGATCCTTCTTTTCTGTAAAATAATTCCACTGTTAATCTCAGCTTTAAACTTTAAACTTTAAACTCACAACTATCTCAGGCACTCCAAATATTTCCGGATGGTAGTTTCCAAACCCAGATAAAGTGCATCCGCAACTAAGGCGTGACCAATGGAAACTTCAGCCAGATTAGGGATATTTTTACATAGATAATTGAGATTTTCAAGGTTGAGGTCATGTCCTGCATTTACATCAATTCCCATTTTTTTTGCAGCTTTTGCAGCTTCAATAAACGGATCAATTGCTTTGTGGCGTTCAATCGGGTACAATGTTGCGTAAGGTTCGGTGTATAATTCAATACGGTTGGTTCTTGTTTCGGCGGCACCTTCAATGGTTAAAATGTCGGGATCTACAAAAATCGAAGTCCTGATACCGTTTTCCTGCAAACGGGTGATTACTTCTTTCAAAAAGCTAAGGTTTTTCCATGTATCCCAACCATGGTCGCTGGTAAGTTGGTTATGGTTATCGGGCACCAGCGTAACCTGGTCGGGCTGTACCTCAATTACCATTTTCAAAAAATCTTCACTCGGATAGCCTTCAATATTAAATTCAGTGGTAATAAAAGGTTTAATTTCGTAAACATCGTGCCTTGTAATATGCCTCTCATCGGGACGAGGATGAACTGTAATACCTTGTGCACCAAATTCCTGACATTTTATTGCAGCATCTTTCACGCTTGGTACTTTGCCACCCCGCGAGTTTCGCAGTGTTGCTATTTTGTTTATATTTACACTTAGTCTGGTCATTTTTTTGAAATTTTTGTAGCGCAAGTTACAATTTTCAACGATATTGGCTGAAATATAAAAGTAAAGATTTTGCTTGCAGAAAATTTGATATCAGATAGCTTAACTTCTGTGAACAGCGCAGAAAAAGGGAAAAAGGCATTGAACTGCATGGATATGTTCAGGGTGTCGCACATTCCTGTTGTAAACGATTCAGAATATATTGGATTGGTTTCAGACAAACTAATTTATGATTTGAATTTGCTGGAAGTACCGCTTGAAACTCAACTTGACAAGTTAGATACAACTCACGTACACAAAGAACAGCACATTTTTGAAATTGCCATTTTGATGTATAAACTGAAACTGAGTGTTTTGCCTGTTCTCGATGCAGATCATTATTATTTGGGGGCAATAACTTTATATGATTTGGCCCGAAGGTTTGCAAAGTTGTTTGCCCTTGAAGAAATTGGTGGAGTTATCATCCTCGAAATGAATGAAAACAATTACTCACTTTCGGAAATAAGCCAGATTGTTGAAAGCAATGATGTTAAAATACTAAGCTGTTTTACTGACAGAAAACATGGCACAAACGTGATGGATGTAATCCTTAAATTGGATAAGGAGGATTTATCACCGGTAATTCAATCGTTTATGCGTTATAATTATAATGTTAAGGCAGTTTATCTTGATCAATCAGAATTAAAAGATCTGTATAAAGACCGCTTTGATCAATTCATGAAATTTATGAACATTTAAGCGACACAAATGAAAATAGCTGTTTTTGGTACAACTGTTTCTGAAAGTTTTATACCTGTTTTAACCGAGTTTTTTGATTTTTTAAAAATCGGTAAAATAGAAGTACAGCTTTTCAAGCCTTTCTACACTTTTTTTGGTAAACGAACTGAAATCGGAACCATATTGTACTTCATTTTTTCAATCATATCAAGATTTTGACAACAAATGCGATTTCATATTCAGTGTAGGTGGCGATGGTACTTTTCTTCAATCGGTACTGAATATCAGGAATTTTGATATTCCTGTTATTGGAGTTAACAGCGGTCGCTTAGGATTCCTGGCCGACATTTCAGAAGATCAGGTTCATAATGCACTCACTAATATTTTCAACCATAATTACACCCTTTTGGAACGGTCGATGTTGCAGGTTGATTTTAGTGGAAAAGAAAACCTGGGTTTTAATTTTGCATTAAACGAAATGACAGTTTTAAAAACTGATACATCATCGATGATAAATGTGTATGCATACCTTGATAAAGAATTGTTGAACAACTACTGGGCAGACGGGTTGATAATTGCAACACCAACGGGATCAACCGCATACTCGCTTAGTGTTGGTGGTCCGATTTTAACTCCCCGACTCCGAGAATTTTGTAATTACTCCGCTTGCCCCGCATAATTTAACTATCCGACCACTTGTTGTTCCTGATAATTATGAAATTAAATTAAAGGTCGAAGGCAGGGGAACCCATTTTCTTGCATCACTCGACTCCAGATCAATTGCAGTTGATCTTTCAACAATAATTACAATAAAAAAGCCAGTTTCAAATTAAAAACTTTGCAATTGCCTGATCAGACTTTTTTTAGCACACTGAGAAATAAACTCATGTGGGGAATGGACAGGAGAAATTGAAAAATTATGGGGTTGTTTTTTATTCTGGTTTTTGTTGAACAATTAATTTACTCAATCTTCAACAGTCTCAATTAATCAATCATCATCAACCATCAATCTCCATCAATCTTCTATACTCCCTTTTTCCATTCAAAAAATTCCTCGATGTCCAATATTTACTGCCTACTTAACAATTTTTAAAGTTCTTTTGGGTTTTATAATAACATTCGGGTACGTTATTTTGCGAATTATATTACTTTTGTACCTCTTTAAAGCAGGGATTAGTAGAAAATTATCGACTTGTATTCTTTGATATTCAATTAGTTAGGTTGATGATTTGGGATAAGGAAATTGTTATTTTACAACTTTTTTCATTTGTAAAAGAAGGAAATATTTCTGCCTGAAATCCACAGTTTTTTAGTGAAATAATTTGTATGAAAATTGTATCTGAAACTATTGTTAATTAAACTATTTTGAATACCAAAATGAGAAAAATATTATTGGTGTTTGCAGCAGTTTGGATAACTGTTTCGGGGAAAGCACAAATTACAGCAGATATTGGTGTTTGGGGTGGAACATCAGTGTATTTTGGTGATTTGGATGAAACAAATCCATTACAATCATTAAATCCAAATTTCGGGGCTTATTTCAGATATAATTTTAACTCAAGGGTAGGGTTGAGGTTAATGTTTTTAACAGGTAATTTTTCCGGACAAGGGGTTATTGAAGGTGCGGAAACATCTTTTGAAAAAGGGGTTCAGGACTTTTCGCTGCAAGCTGAAATTAACTTTTTAAGATATATTCTGGGAGTTGAAAAAACGCCATATTCAGCTTATGTAACTGCAGGTGTTGGGGTAGCATATTTTCCTTACGACATGGATCCGGAACTTTATGCCGTTTTTAACCCAAAGCACAATAAAGGAAATTTCCCTGTTAATGAATCGGTAATGGCGCCAACAATTCCTTTTGGTATCGGGTTCAAATATACTTTGGGACAAAGGCTGGGTATAGGAATTGAATATCAAATGAGAAAAATGTTTAGTGACAAACTTGATAATCTTGATGACCCGTTGGCTTTTATAAATTATAATGCCGATGCCACAATAAAAGAAGAAATAAAATACACTGACTTAACACACAACAATGATTGGTCGGGTTATTTGGGAATCCACATAACTTACAAAATATACATGGGTAAAAAAGCATGCCCGGCTTACGAAAGCAAAAATTAAAAATGGAATCGTTCAGAAACAGGTTAGATAAAAACAGAATACCAAAACATGTTGCCGTAATTATGGACGGTAACGGCCGTTGGGCTGAAAAACATGGAAGAGCCAGGGTTTTTGGGCACGAAAACGGTGTTGAGTCTGTCCGTTCCGTTGTTGAAGGAGCTGGTGAAATTGGGATCAAACATCTTACACTTTATGCTTTTTCAACCGAAAATTGGGAACGTCCAAAACCCGAAGTAGAAGCGCTGATGGAGTTATTGGTTCATGCCATCGACAATGAATCGGAATTGTTAATGAAAAACAATGTTCGACTCACAACTATTGGCGATTTAAGTAAAATGCCCTTGAAAGTAAAGGAAAGACTTGACAGATGTATCCGGTTTTTAAATAACAACACTGGATTAAATTTGATTCTTGCGCTTAGCTATAGCTCAAAATGGGAAATAATAAATGCCGTAAAAAATATTGTAAATGAAACAATTGATGGAAATGTAAAACTGGAAATGATAAACGATAAACTGTTTGAGAAATATCTGAACACAGCAGAAACACCCGATCCCGAACTATTAATTCGAACAAGTGGTGAGTTTAGGATAAGTAATTTTCTGTTGTGGCAAATTGCTTATTCAGAGCTATATTTTACCGAAAAATTGTGGCCCGATTTTAGGAAGGAAGATTTATTCGAAGCCATTTTTGATTTTCAAAACAGGGAAAGGCGATTTGGAAAAACAAGTGAACAGTTGACGATGTAATTAATGTATGAACAGAATGCAAAAATCTATAATATTACTATTTCTCTTTTTGGCAGTTTGGTTTCCCCGGGCATTTTCTCAGGAAAACGATAGCACCAATTTCTCAATTTACTATTCAAGTCCGGCCAAATATACTATTGCCGACGTGCAGGTATCCGGAATAAAATACCTTGATAAATCGGTTTTGATTCAACTTTCGGGGTTACAGGTGGGTAACGAAATTGAAGTGCCTGGTGAAGGAGTTACAAATGCCATTAAGAAGTTATGGCAACAGGGATTATTTTCCGATGTAAAGGTTACAGCCACGAAAATTGTAAAAGATCAGATATGGTTTGATATTTATCTTCAGGAACGACCGCGTTTGGCAGATGTAAATTTCATGGGTGTTTCCAAGTCTGAAAAAGACGATATTACCGAAAAAGTACTTTTGCTGAAAGGTAGTCAATTGACAGATAACCAGGTTATAAATGCTGAAAGGATCATTAAAAACATATTCCTTGAAAAAGGATTTTTAAATACCGAAGTTAATATTGTTCAGCGGGATGACACTACACAAAACAATAGCCTGATCCTCGATATCTATGTCGATAAGAAAACAAAGGTTAAAGTGAACGAGATTTTTATAAGCGGAAACAAGGAAATCAGCTATTTTATCCTGGAACGTGCTATGAAAAAGACAAATACAAGAACTCTTCGTAACACATTCAAAACAAAGAAATTCCTTCAGGAAGAATTTAAAAAAGACAAGAAATTATTAATTGACAAATACAACGAAAAAGGTTACCGTGATGCAATAATTGTAAGGGATTCAATTTATCAGGTAAATGTTGGCAGAAAAGACAAACCAAGAGTAAATATTGATTTGGAACTTGAAGAAGGAAACAAATACTATTTTGGCGATATCAAGTGGGTTGGAAACACAATTTATCCGTCAGATTATCTTTCAAATGTGCTGGGTATCAAAAAAGGCGATGTTTTTAACCAAAAAATTCTCGATAAACGTCTTTTTGACAACGATGAAGGTTTAAATAATTTATATCTGGATAAGGGTTATCTTTTCTTTACTCTCGACCCGATTGAGATTAATGTAAATAATGATTCTATAGATTATGAAATGCGTATTTCTGAGGGAAAACAGGCAACTATCAACGAAGTGCGTATTGTTGGGAACACAAAAACCCACGAACACGTTGCCAGACGCGAATTATATACTTTTCCCGGCGACTTGTTCAGTAAATCGAATTTAATGCGTTCATACCGCGAATTGGCACAGTTGGGGCATTTTGATCCTGAAGCGATCAATCCTGATGTACAGCCACACCCTGAAAATGGAACTGTTGACATTGAATACCAGTTACAGGAAAAAGCAAATGACCAAATTGAGCTTTCCGGTGGTTGGGGTGCAGGTATGTTTGTTGGTTCAATTGGGTTAAAATTCGCTAACTTTTCTGTTCGTAACATATTCAACAAAGAAGCATGGAGGCCACTACCTACAGGTGATGGTCAAACATTGGGATTACGTTTCCAAACCAGTGGAAAGTATTACCGTACTATAAGTCTTTCTTTCATTGAACCTTGGCTGGGAGGTAAAAAACCGAATTCATTTTCATTGTCGTTGTCGCACTCACGCACCAATTACAGTGCAAACAAATATTACCAGTCTTATAATCCTTATGGCTCCAGCGGCTATGGTTACAACCCTTATGGTTATGGTGGAGGTGGATACAGTGGTTACGGAGGTGGATATGGAGGCGGTTACGGATATGATTCTTATGGTTATGGTGGTTACGGAGGATATCCGCAATACCAGTATAACTATGATTCGGAAAGTAGCAATGAAGACAATGATCAAATATGGGAAACAACCGCTTTGGCTTTAGGATACGGATACCGGTTAAAATATCCTGACGATTATTTTACCATGTATCACGAGGTATCTTATGAACATTATAACCTGAGAAATATGGGAAGCTATTTTTATTTTATGGCCGATTCAACAGGACAGGTAAATGGTACATTTAATAATTTTAGTTTTAAAACCGTAATCGGGCGAAGTTCAGTCGATAATCCATTGTATTCAAGAAATGGGTCAAGCTTTTCTCTCGCCTTGAAACTTACCCCGCCTTATTCGTTGTTTACCAACAAAGATTACAGTACAATGCAAAACAACGAAAAGTACAAATGGATTGAATACCACAAATGGGTTTTTAAAGGCCAGTTGTATAATCCGTTGTCAAAAAATACAAATCTGGTTTTGCGCACTGCTTTTGAAATGGGTTTTCTGGGATATTACAACAAGTACCTGTTATCACCATTTGAAAGATTTATTGTAGGTGGATCAGGAATGTCAGGTTACAATCTTTACGGTGCCGATTATGTTGCTTTGCGTGGATATAAGGATTTTAGTCTTAGTCCGAACAATGGCTCAAACATGTATTCGAAATTCACAGTTGAAATGCGCTACCCAATAACATTGAAACCAAGTGCAACAATTTATGCACTGGCTTTCCTTGAAGCTGGAAACACTGGTATGACTTTTCAAAACTACGTTCCCTTCAAATTAAACCGGTCAGCAGGGGTTGGAGTTCGTATATTCCTCCCAATGTTTGGTTTGATGGGAATTGACTACGGTTATGGTTTTGACGAAATACCAAATAATGCAGGAGCAAACGGTAGCCAGTTCCATTTTGTAATTGGGCAGCAGTTTTAAGCAACTCTTTTGGCATGGAATATGATATTAGAATTATTGTTAAACAATAAAAATTAATACAATGAAAAAATTAGTTCTATCAATAGTAGCAATCATTGGATTGGCATTTATGGTAAATGCCCAAAAAATGGCATTTATTGACACGGAGTATATCATGGATAACATACCGGCTTACAAGGCAGCACAAAATCAATTGGATCAGCTGTCATCGCAATATCAAAAAGAACTTGAATCGATACACGCTGATATTGAGCAGATGTACAAGGATTTTCAGGCTGAAAGTGTATTGCTTTCCGATGATATGAAACGCAAACGCGAAGATGTAATCATTACAAAGGAAAAAGATTACAAAACCCTGCAAAGGAAGTATTTTGGACCAAGTGGCGACCTTTTTAAAAAACGTCAGGGGTTGGTAAAACCTATCCAGGATGATATTTTTACAACCGTTCAGGATATTTCGAATGAAGGCAGTTATGCCATTATATTCGACAAAGCCGGAGGGACTACCTTGTTTTTACAAATCCGAAATTTGATTTAAGCGATCAGGTTTTACAAAAACTCGGATATAAATAATTAATAATTATATTTGCAACCAAAAATTTTAACATTACACTGATTATGAGAAATTTAATGAAATTTATTACTGTTGTTCTTTTTGTAGGAATTACAGCTTCTTTAAACGCACAAACACCAAAATTTGGTCATATTGAATTGCAGGCGTTGATACAGGTTATGCCGGAAAGGGCAGCTGCTGAAACCGAGTTTAACAAATTCCAAAGTGACCTTGAAGATGTATTTGGCGAACTTCAAAAGGATTTACAAACAAAAATGGCCGATTTTCAACAGTTGGGAGATTCAATTTCAGAAATTAAAAGAAATGCCAAAGTTACTGAGATTCAGGATATGCAGCAACGTATTCAGAATTATCAGCAAACTGCACAACAACAACTTCAGCAAAAACAAGCCGATTTATTCAAACCTATTTTTGCAAAAGCTGAAACAGCAATTGGAGAAGTAGCTAAAGAAAAAGGTGTGATTTATGTTTTGATGTTAGCGAAGGTAATAATGTAGTTTTGTACAAGTCAAATGAAAGTTTAGATTTGCTTCCTTTAGTTAAGACCAAACTTGGCATAAAATAAAATATTAACAGGATAATAATTAAAGCCATTCGTTTTTAAACGGGTGGCTTTTTTTTGCAAAAAAGCATGATTTGTTGCGAACGTTATGATTAAAACTTATATTTAATGTTTTCGAATTATCATTTAAAACCTAACGAATATGGCAACTATAGCGGAATCAAATAATTTACCGGAAAGCAAAGTTCCGGCAAATACTTTCTTGTTCGAAATTGCCTGGGAAGTGTGCAACCAGGTAGGAGGAATTTATACAGTAATCCGTTCAAAAATACCTTCTGTAATCGATAAATGGGGTAAAGAAAACTATTGTTTAGTCGGTCCTTATTTTGCTGATCAGGCCGCAGCACATTTCGACCCGGCTACCGATTATTCAACGCCTATTGGCAAGGCTGTTTTAAAATTGCAGGAACGTGGTTTTGACGTACATTACGGGCAGTGGATTGTTTCAGGACGTCCTGATGTTGTATTGTTCAACCCCTATTCGGTTTACGATATGCTGGGTGAAATAAAGCATTTCCTTTGGAAAGATTATCATATTTCGTTGCCCGGAGGTGATGAACTTTTAGATAAAGTTGCGGCATTTGGCTATCAGGTGAAGGAATTTTTCAACTATATCTGTTTGTCCGATTTTGAACACAATCATGTTATTGCCCATTTTCATGAGTGGATGGCCGGTTTACCAATCCCCGGAATACGAAAAGACAAACTGAATATAAAAATAGTTTTTACTACTCATGCAACATTGCTCGGGCGTTATTTGGCAATGAACGATCCGCAGTTTTATGACCATCTTCCATATTATAAATGGGAAGTTGAAGCGCAAAGATTCAATGTAAAACCTATTGCCGAAATTGAACGTGCATCAGCACATGGCGCACACATTTTTACAACTGTGAGTGAAATAACAGGTAAGGAATGTACGCATCTTTTGGGGCGAACTCCTGATTTGATATTGCCAAATGGTTTAAATATTTATCGTTTCGAAGCGCTGCATCAGATACAAAACCAGCATGTAAAAATTAAAGAACAAATACACGATTTTGTGATGGGCCATTTTTTCCAGAGTTACTCATTTGATCTCGATAAAACACTCTACTTTTTTACTTCGGGCAGATATGAATATCAAAACAAAGGTTACGATGTAACACTGGAAGCACTGGCACGGTTAAATTACAAGATGCAGGTTGCTAATATGGATGTAACGGTTGTCACATTTTTTGTAACCCGTCAACCGTTTTACACAATCAATCCCGAGGTATTGCATGCAAAAGCCCAGATTGAAGATGTATGGAGAGTTTGTGAAGAGATAAAGGAACAGGTTGGGAAACGCTTATATACCCAGATAACCTCGGCTGAAGGGCCATACAATTTTCCGGATTTAACCCAAATGGTTGACGATTATTTACGGTTGAAACTGAGACGTAATATCCAAAGCTGGAAAACACAAAAATTACCCAAAGTTGTTACACATACTTTAAAAGATGATGCAAATGATGAAATTCTGAACTTCCTCAGATCATCAAATTTGGTAAATAATCGTCACGACAAAGTAAAAATTGTATATCACCCTGATTTCATATCCACTTCAAATCCTTTGTTCCGCATGGATTATAACACATTTGTGCGCGGTTGCCATTTGGGTATTTTTCCAAGTATGTACGAGCCCTGGGGTTACACGCCACTCGAATGCCTTGCAAGCGGTTTGCCATCGGTAACAAGTGAGGTGGCAGGTTTTGGCGATTATGTTGTCAACAATATTCCCGATCACGATGAAAAAGGGATGTATATAATTAACCGTATGGGAAGAAACTTTTTTGATATTGCTGAAGATTTGGCTAATATGATGTTCGAATTTGTTAAAAAGAGCCGTCGCGAAAGGATTGCTTTACGATACAAATGCGAGAGAGCATCATTGCATTTCGATTGGTCGAATTTGGGCAAATATTACGATGAAGCTTACAGACAAGTTATTGATCGATAATTTCCAATCTTTTTATGAATAATTCGCCTATCGGGGTTTTTGATTCGGGTTACGGAGGACTGACAGTACTCAGTGAATTGGTGAAAACATTGCCCGGTTATGATTTTCTTTACCTGGGTGACAATGCCCGCACTCCTTATGGAACACGCTCGTTTGAGGTAGTTTATGAATATACTTTGCAATGTGTAAAGTACCTGTTTAGTCAAAACTGCCCGCTTGTGATTATTGCCTGCAACACAGCATCGGCAAAGGCGCTCCGTAATATTCAGCAACTCGATTTACCCAAAATTGCACCCGATCGTCGTGTATTGGGTGTAATTCGTCCCAGCGTTGAAAAAGTTGCCGGTATTACATTAAACGGACATGTTGGAGTTTTAGGTACTTCAGGTACTGTAGCTTCTGAATCATATCCCATCGAGTTACAAAAATGGTCGGGTGGTAAAGTGGTTTCAACCGTGCAGGAAGCTTGTCCAATGTGGGTTCCAATCGTTGAAAACAATGAAATTGGGACAGAAGGCGCGGAATATTTCATCAAAAAAAATATCGAAAATATACTTCGAAAAGATAAAGATTTGGATACGCTTGTCCTGGGTTGCACACACTATCCATTATTGATAGATTCAATAATAAAGTATGTTCCAAAAAATATAAACATATTACAGCAAGGTGAAATCACAGCCGAAAAACTCAAAGAATATTTAATACGTCATCCCGAAATCGAAAACAAGCTCACAAAAAATGCCACACTTCAATTCCTAACCACCGAATCCGCAGAAAACTTTAACGGCAAAGCCGAGGTTTTTATGGGGCACAAAGTGGAGGCGGGGCATGTGCATTTATAAGATGAGAAGCGAAGTTGAATTATAAATCAATCGGGATAAATTTAGACTAATTGACTTATGAATTTTTTTTAAACACAAAGTCCCCAGGACACTAAGAATCTTCAAGAAAAACTTCGTGCACCTTTGTGACTTAGTGTCTTCGAGGCAATTTTAAACAGTACAATGTAATCCCGTTTTTGGTATAATTTGAGTGAATAAAGTAAAATACAAGGTATGAACAACGCAAACAATCATGATGAAAGGATGGCAAAAATTACTTTTGCCGCAGTGTATCCGCATTATATCACAAAAGTTGAGAAGAAAGGCAGAACCAAAGAAGAATTACATCAGGTAATTGAGTGGCTGACCGGATTTGATGAAACAGAGCTGCAAAAACTCATTGCGGAAAATGTAACTTTTGAAAAATTCTTTCAGAACGCTAAAATGAATCCAAATGCAAACCTTATAACCGGTGTAATATGCGGTTACAGGATCGAAGAAATTGAAAATCCTTTAACCCGGCAGGTCAGATATCTTGACAAGCTTGTAGATGAGCTGGCAAAAGGTCGAAAAATGGAGAAGATTCTGAGAAGTTAATAGTTGTACTTCGGCTCCCAAGCTTTCAATGAAACACATCATGTAAATCATTTACCTGTTTAAAACCCATAGCATTTACCAAACTTGATTCATAAGCCGGGCAAGCCATTTGTAGGTTTAAAACATTTTTCCGAACTTGAATAACAAAGAACGGGAGCTTTTATAAGCGACTTTCTTAAAAAAGTGAAGTTGAAAAGTGGAGCGGGAACCATTAAAACGGGCGAATCCGAAAGGCCAAACAAGTAGGACATATATAAATTATTAAAAATGACAGGCAACAGCGTAAACTTACACAGAGTTTTGAAAGCAACTCCTGAAAAGATTTTTCGTGCTTTCTCAGACCCGGGTGCTTATGAAACATGGATACCACCTTATGGTTTTATAGGAAAAGTTCATCATATGGATTTTAAAGTTGGTGGAAGTTATAAAATGTCTTTTATTAATTTCTCGACAAACAATGGACATTCATTTGGTGGCGGGTATTTGGAAATTGAACCAAACAGTTTTATTAAACACAGTGATAGATTTGATAATCCATTTCTTGAAGGAGAAATGACAACAAGTATTTGGCTTAATAAAGTTTCCTGTGGAACGGATCTCAGGATTTTACAGGAAGGCATTCCTGTGGGGATACCTATTGAAATGTGTTATTTGGGATGGCAGGAATCCTGGAGAAATTAATGAAACTTGTTGAACCCGAAATACCGGATGCATGATTAATTCAAATTACATTGATTTTGTTTTGCCTGGAAACATCTTCAATCATCTGCAACAAAAAACCACCCTCCAAAACGGAAAGTGGTTTCAGGTGAAATATTTTAAAAATCTTATTTGCTGAATTCTTTCACAATCCGGTTCATCTCAGCAAACTGCTGCTCCATACTTTGCAATAATTTGTATTGCGCGCGGGTGCGGACCAAATTATGCTCCGGCGATTTGGTTTTGTAATAGTTGTCGCCATCAATATAATCCATTAAAAACCGCAGCACCTGCTCGTAGGTAATGTATTTGGCCGAAAAAGCAAGATATTCTATCTCTTTTTCGGTTAGGAAAGTTTTTGCTTCTTCGAGATAACCCCTCGCAAATGCCTTATAAATCTCAATGTCCATCGAAACATTGTCGAGATTTGTGTCATCTTCAAGCCCTGTATTTGTGTAAAAACGCATGGCATCGCCAAAATCGTTGAGCACTGTGCTGCTTAAAACCGTGTCGAGGTCGATCACACAAAGCACTTCTCCTTTTTTATCGAAAAGTATGTTGTTTATTTTTGTATCGTTGTGACTGATGCGTGTTGGAATGGTTCCGTTTTCAACAAGTTCGTAGAATTTCAGCATTTCATCGCGACGACTTTCTATCCACGAGATTTCTTCAGCTACTTCGGCTTTTCGGCCAACAGGGTCTTTACTTAAAACGGCATCCCACTGTTTAAAACGGTATCTGATATCATGAAATCCGGGTAAAATGTTTACAAGTGTTTCGTTCAAATCGGCCACAAGCGACTGAAATTTACCTATACCTTTTCCACCTGAATATGCCAGTTCGGGGGTTTCTGCCGCGTTGTATGCAATTGTGTCGTCGATAAAAAGGCAAACTGCCCAGTATTCATTTTCTTCGTCCAAAAAATACAGCTTTCCATCGGTAGCCCGAATAACAGTCATTGCTTCACGCATGGGATCGCCACCTGCTTTTTCAACTTTCTTTTTAATGTGTTGACATACTTTTTCGATATTGTCCATCATAGCAGGGATGGGGGAGAATATCTTTTTGTTTTTCCGTTGCAGGATATAATTTGGCGAATCGCCTTTGGTTTCGATAATAAATGTATCGTTTATAAAACCTTCGCCAAGAGGTTTTACCTGTTCAATTTCTCCTTCAATCCGGAAATTTCCGGCAATCGTATTCAGTTTTGTATTCATTTTTTTAGTTTCAAAGTTCAAAGTTTGTATTTCTGCAACCTGTAACATACAACTTTATTCCCAAAGTTTTGCAGGATATTCACCGGAAGCTATCAAAGCATTTATTTTTTCAATCACAAACGGTTTATCTTCTTTGTAAGTAACGCCAAACCATGGTGAATTTGCTTCCAGAACTTTTGCCGTGGCCACGTTGTCGTTAATTAAATCGAATACAACCGAAGGAATATACATTTCTGATTTTGGTTTGTCGATTTCAGTCTTCAGAAATTGGGTGAAACGTTTTTCAAGTTCCTCAAAAACTGAAGGTTTAAAACCCCAGTTGTTCATCGAGGCATTTTCGTTCCCGGTAAGTTCAACTTCACTTCCATCATTTTCAATAGAAATAACTTTGCCGTCTTTTTTAACAATTTTAATTGTTTCAACAATTTTTTAAGGTTGAGTTCTTTGTCAACTTCGCAAATTCCCCTCGAAACTGATCCAAATTCCGAAAGTGTGTCATTCAATTTATAACCAACCATTGCATATTCTGTAGGATTTTTTGATTCAGTCAGGAATTTTGCCATTGCTTTGTAAGCGTTGAAGCCATAAAAATCATCGGCATTCAGAGCGCAAAAAGGTTCTTTAACTGCACTTCTTGCACAAAGTATTGCATGAGCAGTTCCCCAGGGTTTCTCGCGACCTTCGGGCAAAGTAAAACCTTCAGGCAGCATGTCAAGTTCCTGAAAAACATAATCAACTTCTATTTTTCCGTACAATTTTTTGTCGAATTTTTCTTTAAAGGCGTCGGCAAAACTTTCGCGGATGATAAATACAACTTTGCCAAAACCGGCTCTTATTGCATCGTAAATTGAATAATCGATAATTGCTTCGCCATTTGGGCCAACCGGTTCAACTTGTTTTAATCCACCAAAACGGCTTCCCATACCGGCTGCCAAAATCAATAAAGTAGGTTTCATTTTAATTATTTATTTTATTTAAAATTGTTATTGTTCAATATAAAAACAAGCTGTAAAAATATAAAAAAAGGTGGGTTACGTTGAAAAACACAGCGAATTAAAACAATAAAGGTTGCTCTGTACCAGGCAACCTTTAATATTTTATTTCAATTATAAATCTACTCTTCTTTATAAACAAAATTGTACGATTCGTCATGTTGACTGATGTCCAATCCAATTTTTTCACCATGTGGTGAAATACGCAACGGAACAATCATGTCGGTAATTTTGTACATCAAAAGTGAACCGCCAAAAGTAAATATAGATACAATTACAAGAGCAAGTAAATGGAACAGAAATGTTGTAATTTCGCCATGAATTAAGCCAACTTCATTAGCAAAAACTGCTGTTGCCAACATACCTACAATACCACCCATTCCGTGAGCCGGAAAAACATCGAGTGTATCATCGAGTGTTGATTTTGTGCGTAAAGTAATAGCGTAGTTGCTGACAAAAGCTGCTATTACTCCAATAAAAATACTTGAACCAACATTTACAAATCCGGCTGCCGGTGTAATCGCAACAAGACCAACTACCAAACCAATAGCTGCGCCTACCGCCGAAGGCTTTTTACCTTTTGCTGCATCATAAAAAATCCACGTCAGCATTGCTGCAGCTGAAGCAGTATTTGTATTTACCAATGCCGAAGCTGCAACACCATTTGCTGCCAGTGCCGAGCCGGCATTAAATCCAAACCATCCAAACCAAAGCATTCCGGCGCCAAGCAAAATATATGGAATGTTCGCAGGTTTAAACTCTTTGTTTGCATCTTTTCTACGACCTAAAAATATAGCTCCGGCCAAAGCTGCAAATCCTGCAGACATGTGTACAACTGTACCTCCGGCGAAATCAAGTACGCCCCAGTTCCGCAAAAAACCGTTCGGGTGCCAGGTCCAGTGTGCAAGTGGTGCATAAATAAATATCACAAACAAACACATAAATAACATATAAGCTCTAAATCGCACCCTACCTGCAAATGATCCTGTTATTAATGCCGGTGTAATAATCGCAAATTTTAATTGAAACATAGCAAATACTGCAAGCGGGAATGTTGGTGCCAAATCGGGATGTGTTCCTGCACCTACTCCCCGAAACATAAAAAATGTAAAGGGATTTCCAAAAAGTCCATATCCTTCGGTACCTACACTTTCACCAAAAGCAATGCTAAAACCAACAACTACCCATATTATACTCACAATTCCCATCGCAATATAGCTTTGCATCATTGTGGAGATTATATTTTTAGGATGTACCATTCCACCATAAAAAAATGCAAGTCCGGGTGTCATCAGTAACACGAGTCCGGTTGCAGTCAGCATCCAGGCTGTATCACCCGAGTCAATATTCGATAAATCCTGTTCTCCCAAACCGGTAGGAATAAATACGCCTAAAATGGCAACTGTGATAAGTAGTGCTAAAATCAACCACCATCTGACTGTTCTTTTCATATTGATTAAATTTTAATAATTTACTGTCTTTGTGCTACGAAATTAAAATAATTATATCAATAAATAATTTTTGTAATCAAAAAAATAGAAAAAAGTAATTTATTGATAAGTATTATTAATCATTTGATAACAAATAATTGAAATAAATCGAATATGGAGGCAAATGTTGTCAATTTGTTACTTTGACAATAATTGTTAGCGTAATTTAACTATTATGGTATTAAATATGTATTTTTATTGGAAATTTGTAAGATATGACACTGAGGAATAGGTTGGATGATATTGATTTAAAGATTCTTGATATTATTACAAAAATGCCAGGATTCCTTTTAAGGACGTTGCGGAAGAAGTTGGCATTTCAAGAGCTGCAATTCATCAGCGCGTTAACAGGATGATTGAGCTGGAAGTTATCGTTGGCTCCGGCTACCATATCGATCCAAAGAAAATTGATTACAGAACCTGCACATATATTGGGATTTTTCTCGAAAAGGGCGGATTGTTTACTGAGGTGGTTGAACACCTAAAAAACATTCCTGAAATTGTTGAATGCCATTATACAACCGGGCAGTATGCTATTTTCATAAAGGTTTATGCAAAAGATAACGAGCATCTGAAAACGATTTTAAGCGGACAGATTCAAAAAATAACCGGAGTATCAAGCACCGAAACTTTTATTTCTCTTGAAGAATCGTTTAAACGTACGATCCAGGTTCTCGATTAATTCCTTTGCCGGACTGCCTCATAAATCATCAAAGCCGCGGATACAGAAACGTTTAGTGATTCAATGTTTCCCAAAAGCGGGATTTTGAGTTTTTGATCAACAATATTTAAAATTGATTGAGATATTCCACTTTCTTCAGACCCCATTACAATTGCCAGCGGAGTTTTAAAATTAACATTTGTATAAATTACATCAGCCTTTTCGGTAGCAGCAATAATTTGCACACCTGAATTCTGTAAATACTGAACTGTTCTGTAAAGATTATTCACTTTGCAAATCGGGATATGATGAATTGCTCCGGCAGATGTTTTTATTGCATCGGCACCAATTCGTGCCATTCCTTTTTCGGGAATAATAATGGCGTCAACGCCGGCACATTCAGCAGATCGGGCAATTGCTCCAAAATTTCTCACATCTGTAATTTGATCAAGGACTAAAAGAAGCGGATCTTTCCCCGACTCAAAAATAACCGGTAATAGCATTTCAATATCGGTAAATTCAACGGGAGAAATAAATGCCAAAACTCCCTGGTGATTTTTACGTGTTATTCGGTTTATTTTTTCAAGGGGCACAAATTGAAATGCAATTTCATTTTCCTTGATTAACAAAAGTAATTGCTGGTAAAGTTCGTTGTTCAACCCGGTTTTTATGTATATTTTTTCTATGTTTTTGCCTGTATTTATTGCTTCAATAACAGCCCTTGTGCCAAATATAAAGTCATCTTTTTCCATTACCAGCTCTTTTTGAGTTTCCACATTTCCAATTCTTCATGTTGTTTTTCCCATTCTTCCATAGCCTTTTTCAGTTTCACTTTTAGGTTTTCGTATTTATCGAAAATAGAATGGTCTTCAAGTTTTTCGGAAGAAGATAAAAGTTGATCAAGTTTTGCACTTTCTACTTCAATTGATTGTATTTCCATTTCAGTTTTCTCAACTTGTTTCTCAAGCCGGGAAATAGTACGGCCAATTTCCTTTTGTTCGTGAAAACTCAGTTCTTGATTAAGGTTGATTTTAGTTCCGTTTGTTTTTTCAGCCTTTTTCGAAATATTATTGATTTCAAGTTCTTTTAATGATTCGATTTTCTTTCTTTCAAGAAATTCATAAATCCCGCCAAGATGTTGCTTGGCTTTTTTATTTCTAAATTCATAAACACAAGTCACAAGTCCGTCCAAAAACTCTCTGTCGTGCGAAACCACCAGAACTGTTCCGTTGAAATTAATCAATGCATTTTTTAATATTTCTTTTGAACGAATATCAAGATGGTTTGTGGGTTCATCGAGCACAAGGAAATTAACAGGCTCCAACATTAGCTTAATCATCGCCAACCTTGTTTTTTCACCACCGCTTAACACCTTTACCTTTTTATCTGCATCCTCACCCGAAAAAAGGAATGCACCAAGTATATCACGGATTTTTGTTCTTACATCGCCAACTGCAATTTCATCGATGGTTTCAAATACTGTAAGTTCTTCTTTTAGAAGCTGCGCCTGGTTTTGGGCAAAATATCCGATTTTTACATTGTGTCCCAGTTTCACAGTACCTTCATGTTCCAACTCGTGCATGATTATTCTGGCAAGTGTTGTTTTTCCTTCACCGTTTCGGCCAACAAATGCAATTTTCTCACCCAGTTCAATTTTAAAGTCGATATCGTTTAGAACCAATAGTTTATCATAGCTTTTACTAATGTTTTCGGCTTCCACAACCACTCTTCCCGATTTTGGTGCAGGAGGAAAACTAATTTTCAGCGATGAGTTGTCAACTTCTTCAATTTCCAAACGGTCGATTTTGTCGAGTTGTTTAATACGTGATTGTACCTGAACTGCTTTTGTGGCTTTATATCTGAAACGATCAATAAAACTTTCAATATCTTCTATTTGCTTTTGTTGATTTTTATAGGCAGCCAATTGAATTTCCTGTTGTTCTTTTTTCCACTCAATGAATTTTGAATAGTTCATTTTCTGATCAGTAATTTTCCCCAGCGATATTTCAATTGTGCGGTTGCAAACAGCATCGATAAAAGCTTTATCGTGCGAAACAAGCACAATTGCACCACTATAGTTTTTCAGGAAATCCTCTAACCATTGAATCGATTCAATATCAAGGTGATTGGTTGGTTCATCAAGCAAAAAAACATCAGGCTTTTTCAAAAGTAGTTTGGCCAATTCAACTCTCATTCGCCATCCTCCGCTGAACTCAGATGTTGGCCGGTTAAAATCGGAACGTTCAAATCCAAGACCAATTAATGTTTGCTCAAGTTCTGCTTCGTAATTGTCGCCACCCAAAATGTTAAACCGTTCGTTTAATTCATGTATTTGATCTAATTTTTTCAGGTATGAGTCAGAATGATAATCTTCATCTTCCGAAATCTGGGTATTTAAAAGTGAAATCTTTTGTTGAATATGCATCAACTCCTCAAATGCAAGTGTTGTTTCTTCTTTCAATGTTCTCGAATCAGTTAACTTCATTTGCTGAGGCAAATATCCAACAGTAGTATTTTTTGGAAGTCCAATACTTCCAGATGATGGAAAATCAATACCCTTTATTACTTTAAGCAAAGTAGTTTTGCCTGCTCCATTTTTTCCGATCAACCCAATCCTGTCCTTTGGATTGATCAAAAAACTAATCTCCTTGAAAAGGTCAAAACCGCCAAAACTCAGACTTATTTTATCTAACGAAATCATATTTCTGTTGTAAAAAAGGCCAAAGATAATGATTAAACATGAATTGAAACGACGGAGATGTGATACAGTCCATATGACAAAAAAAAATACCCTCGCGGGTAAAAAAGGAAGGGGAAAGAACTATGGACGCTTTTTGAAGATGATTGATGATTTACAAACCCCTAAACACAAAACCAATCATAAATACAGAAGTTACTTTCCCCTTTTAAGTTTTATTGTAGAAATAAAACCAACCATTAAATCGAAACAAATATAGGCAAAAAAGGCTTTATGGTTTTCGCAGGCATGGCCAAAGTTCTGAAAAACGGAAAAAAATGGCATTGTTTTCTCTATATGGGAAAATTGGTTTTTCTATGGGAAAATCTGACTGAATTTTAACCCCGGAATCCTTATTTAAACTTTATATTTGCAAAAAAAAATCAGTGAGCAGGAAAAAACAAAAACCATTTTTTGAAGGTTTGACAATTGAAGATATCGGTTCTGAAGGTAAAGCAATTGCTCGTAATGGAGATATGATTGTTTTTACAACATATGCAGTTCCGGGAGATATAGTTGATTTACAGGTTACAAAAAAACGTAAAAAATATGCTGAGGCAAATGTTACCAAATATCATAAATATTCAGATGAGAGGACAGAAAACTTCTGTACGCATTTTGGGGTTTGTGGTGGTTGCAAATGGCAAATTCTGCCCTATGAAAAGCAACTTTATTACAAACAAAAACAGGTAAAAGATCAGTTGCAACGAATCGGAAAAATGGCAATGCCTGAATTGTTGCCTATTCTGAAATCACAAAAAGACACTTTTTACCGGAATAAACTTGAGTTTACTTTTTCGAACAAACGCTGGCTTACTGCCGAAGAAATGAATAATGAAATAAAAAATCCGGATGCACTTGGTTTTCATGTACCCGGGTTGTTCGATAAGATAATAAATATAGATAAATGCTGGCTTCAACCTGAACCATCAAACAAGATCAGAAATTTTATATATAAATATGCCATTGAAAATGGATTAAGTTTTTTTGATATTAAAGCAAAGTCGGGCTTTTTGCGAACATTAATTATACGTACAAGTTCAACAGGGGAAGTCATGGTAATAATTTCCTTTTATCGTGAAAACAGGAGAATCCGTGAGGAATTGTTAATGAACATCAAAAACGAATTTCCGGAAATTACTTCATTATTATATGTGATAAACTCAAAAGGGAACGATACAATTACCGACCAGCAAATCGAATTGTTCAGTGGTAGTGAGTTCATTTTTGAACAAATGGAAGAATTAAAATTTAAAATTGGTCCAAAAAGCTTTTATCAAACCAATTCAGAACAAGCATATAATTTATATAAAGTTGTAAGAGATTTTGCTGATTTGAAAGGTGATGAAACGGTTTATGATTTATATACGGGAACTGGTACTATTGCGAATTTCGTAGCAAAACTGGCCAAAAAAGTAGTTGGGATTGAATATGTGCCGGAAGCAATTGAAGATGCAAAAGAGAATTCTGCTATCAATAATATTACAAACACGTCATTCTATTCAGGAGATATAAAATCAATACTCAACAATGATTTTATTTTAAAAAACGGACAACCCGATATTATTATTACCGACCCACCCAGAGCGGGGATGCATGACAATGTTGTTGAAACCTTAGTAAAATCAGGTGCCAGGAAAATTATTTATGTAAGCTGTAATCCGGCAACACAAGCCCGGGATTTGGCAATGTTGGATGCCACTTACGAAATAGAAAAAATTCAGCCGGTTGATATGTTCCCGCAAACCCATCATGTAGAAAATGTTGTTTTACTGGGAAAAAGACTTTGATGTAACTCATTGATAATTTGGCGAATATTTATTTGGCATTTTTTTTGCAATCATTAACCCCAAGATTTACAAATTACCTAAAATAGAACTATTATGAGAAAGTTATTTTTATTACTGCTTGCAGCATTTCCGATGTTGCTTGCTGGACAAAATGGGTGCAATTTTTTTGAACATCGAAGTTTCACAATTGAAAAAACAAGTTTGAACACGACTCAAAGCGATTTCGGTCCTGCTTTTGTGAACGATGAACTGTGGTTCTCAGCCTTTACTGATGCTGAGATTGCAGCACTTTTAAAAGGTGAATCGAAGGGAGTATTCTACAATTTATACAGTGCAAAATTAGATGTTGAAGGCAATGTTACTGGCACAAAAAATCCTGAATTTGAGGATATTAGTAAAGGTTTTCATGCAGGGCCGGTTTCATACTGTCAGGAAACAAAAGAGCTTTTTGTAACTTTAAGTAATTTCGATAATCCTGAAATAAAAAATAAAGTTTACAGGAAAGCTGACATACGTTTAAAAATCATTGTCGTCCAAAAAGTTGATGGTGTCTGGAAATTAAAAGAAGAATTGCCATTCAACGATCCTGCTTATTCTGTTGGCCATCCCGCGGTTTCTGTAACTGGAGATACATTATTCTTTTCGTCAAATAAACCAAATGAAGGATTTGGCGGCAGTGATATTTATATGACAATCAGGAACAACGGAAAATGGGGCCAGCCTGTAAATTTAGGCAACAGAATAAATTCGGCCAGAGATGAAATGTTCCCTTTCTTTTTTGATGGCTCCGTTTTGTTCTATTCATCAAATAAAGGAGAAAATCAAAAATCAAATTTCGATTTGCAATATTCTTGTATCGACGAGAAGGATTTTGGTAATCCAAAATCACTTGATATGTTTAATACAGAAGAAGATGATTTTGGTTTGATAATACATTCAACGGGAGAAACCGGATATTTTGTTTCAAGAAGAACCGGAGGATTGGGTGACGATGATATTTACAAAATTACTTTTAAAGGCGAATATAGTTTGGAGTTGGTTGTGATGGACAAAAAGTCAATGCAAGCCGTCGCAAACCCAAAGGTAAAATTCAGCGATAATGTTTCAGGAGTTTTATCAGGTGTTTTCATAACCAGGGAGCTACCCGAAAATTCAACACTAACGGTTTCTACTGAGTTGGAAGGCTATCAAAATTCTACAAAGCGTATTACAAATATTGGAAAATCTTATGGAATAATTAGAGATTCAATTTGGGTTGAAAAAGTGGAAGTGGGACAAAAATTCGTTATGGAAAATATCTTTTACAACTACGACAAATGGGATATTTTACCAGAATCGGAAATTGAACTGAATAAACTGATTGAAATCATGAACGACAATCCAAGCTGGAAAGTTGAACTGGGATCGCATACCGATGCCCGGGGAAGTGATTCTTACAACGAGGTTTTAAGCCAGAAACGGTCGGATTCAGCTGTGGACTATATTGTTAACAAAGGAATTGAAACAAATAGGATTAAAGCAAAAGGCTACGGCGAAACACAGTTGATAAACAGGTGTAAGAATGGTGTGGAATGCAGTGATGATGAACACCGCCAAAACCGCCGTACGGAATTTAAAATCCTTGAAATGGACGGTAAATAATAATATTTGAGTTTTTGAAAATGCTGTTTCATTTTGAAGCAGCATTTTTTTTGCAAACATATTAGATCAGAACCCATTCAATTTCATCAAAACTGTGGGCAACAAAAGTAAAAACCCTAAAACGGTAAGAATTATTATAAATGGGGCTACCCATCTAAACCACTTCTCATAAGGGATTCTTGCAATTCCCAAAACCCCGATCAAAACCCCGGAAGTTGGTGTAATCATATTTGTAAATCCATCCCCAAGTTGGAAAGCAACAACTGTTGCCTGCCTCGAAATACCTACCAAATCAGAAAACTGCGACATCATAGGTATTGTTAATGCAGCTTTTCCAGATCCACTTGGAATGAAAATATTCAGAAATGTTTGGATCAAGTACATCATACTTATTGAACCGACTTTTCCCAAATCAGACATTGATTGTGAAACATAATATAATATGGTATCGATGATTTTTCCATCTTTCAGAATAACAATAATTCCACCTGCCAACCCGACTACCATTGCCGCCGACAAAATATCTTTTGCGCCTTCAATAAACGATTTTGTAATTTCGTTGGCAGTTTTTCCAACTGCAATTCCCGAAAAAATTCCCAAAGCCAAAAACAGAGTTGCAATTTCCATTACATACCAATTATAACCCATTACACCAATTACAAGAAATACAATGGTGAAAGACAACAGACTTAAAATATAATAGTGCACCGTTTTTCTGAGAGAAAAAAAACCACTTATAATAAAAACAGCAGTACTGATTGGAACTGCCGGAAATTGCAGGTTACTATTGCCGATTTGCAGATTGGTAACCGGATAAAAAACCGCAAAAAGTATAAGAAACAATGAAAGTACCCCAAACGAGATCCAGGCTTTTTTTGGAACAATAAAATTGAATTCCATATTTGTTTCATCATTTCTGGTTCGCCAGTAACTGTCCTCTTCATAAACCAGTGATTTTTTTGGATCTCTGTGAATTTTTGCTGCATATCTTAAAATAAAACCAAATCCGGCAAGGTTGATAACTACCCACATAAATATTCGGTATTCAATTCCTGAAAACAAAGGAAGATTTGATAATCACTGAGCAATTCCAACTGTGAACGGGTTTAAAAATGCACCTGCAAATCCAAGTGCGGCTGCAACAAAACAAAGAGAAACGCCAACAATTGAATCATATCCCATTGAAATTGCAAGCGGCACAAAAATTATGGTAAAAGCAATTGTCTCTTCGCTCATTCCAAAAATAGCTCCAAACAAACTGAAAATAAACATTATACTGATAAGGATAATATTGTTTACTCCAATTTTTTTCAGTGCCCTCGATTTTTCCAATTTTTGTGAAAATTTCAAAAACGAGTAAATCCCGATATCAATTGATTTACTTTCGTTCAAAATCCAAAATGCTCCGCCAATCATCAGTATAAAAGCAATAATATTTGAAGTGTTTACAAAACCCTCAAAAAAGGCCGAAAATACCTGCCAGGTCTGAATATTACTCTCAACAAATTGAAACGACTGGCTTTGAATAACTTCACGCGGAATACCATTTACAATTAAAGTTTCCCTTTTAAATTCACCACCCGGAATTACCCATGTTAAAACTGCGCATAGAATAATAAGTCCGAAAATAATTACAAAAGTGTGTGGTACTTTTTTTAGCATTGTTCTGATTTTTTTAGATTCCCGAAAATAACAATTAATGGGTTGGAGAGTTAAATTTTTAAAGCATTTTACGACAGAAATTACACGTATTCGAAAAAACAAACAAGGTTTTGTCAAATCAATTTCGTACCTTTTTGAAGAAAGAAACAAAACTGATTTTCATGAAAATATTATTGGAAAATATAAAAGAATTAATCCAGGTTGTTGAGGAACCGCTTCATTTCAGGGCAGGCGTTCAAATGAGTACGCTTAATACAATTCAAAATGCATTTTTAATTATTCGCGATGAAGTAATTGAAGAGTTTGGCCGCATGGATCAGTTAAAAGATAAATATATGGACGATGATCTGCTTATTGAAATTGATTGTACAAACAGGCTTGTTTATCCCAGTTTTTGCGATTCACATACCCATTTGGTTTATTGTCATGCTAGCGAAAAGAATTTTACAGATCGGATCAATCATTTTTCGGTTGACAGAATTAATTCACAGAAAGTAGAAATACTAAATTCTGCCAGACAAATTCACGAAATCTCAGAAGAAGATTTATATAACATTGCAATTGAACGAATTATAGATGTAATGAAAATGGGCACAGGGGCAATTGAGATTAAAAGCGGATATGGATTAAATACCGAAGATGAACTCAAAATATTACGTGTAATTAGAAGGATATCAGAAGATTCTCCTGTTTGTGTGCGTTCAACCTTTATGGGATCTCAAGTAGTTCCTCCTAAATACGCTGCAAATATTTCGAAATATGTCGATTTGATTATCAATGAAATGATACCACAGGTAGCCGCCGATGAACTTGCTGATTTCATCGATGTTTTTTGTGATAAAGGTTTCTACTCGCAATACGAAACCGACAGGATATTAATGGCAGGAATAAAATATGGTTTAAGGCCTAAAATTCACGCAAACCAGCACAGTATTTCGGGTGGTGTACAGGTTGGTGTAAAATATAATTCATTGTCAGTTGATCATTTAGACTACATTGGAGATGAAGAAATTGAGCTCCTGAAGGATTCAGAAACAATGCCAACAATTTTACCCGGCCCATCTTTTTTCTTCAATCAATCTTTGTCGCCGGTACGCAAAATGATAGATGCAGGTTTGCCTGTTGCTCTCGCTTCCGATTATAATCCAATAACTTCGCCTGGTGGAAATATGAGTTTTATTTCGTCGCTTGGTTGCATAAAATATAAAATGTCGCCGCAGGAAGTAATAAATGCAACAACTTTAAATTCAGCTTATGCAATGGGTGTAAGTGATTCACTTGGAAGTATTTCAAAAGGAAAAATCGCTAACCTGTTTATTACTTCCGATGCAGCCGGAATCGAAAGTTTGCCTTATCATTTTGGTTCAAATATGATTGAAACCGTCATTATTAATGGCGAAGTGCAAACATTTCAGTTTCAACATTAAATAGCATCATAATTCAATGCAAGTTTTAATTTTGATGTGGATTTTTTGAAAAACATTCCAATGAAAAAAGTTTTAGAATGTGTCCCAAATTTTTCGGAAGGAAGAAACATGGCTGTAATCAAAGAGATTACAAATGCTATCGAAAGTGTTGAAGGAATTTCCTTGCTCAATGTTGATTCGGGTTTTGCCACAAACCGAACAGTAGTAACTTTTATTGGTTCGCCCGAAGATGTTATTGAAGCTGCGTTTCGGGGGATTAAAAAGGCTGCCGAAGTTATTAATATGAAGTTGCAAATTGGAGAACACCTGCGTTTTGGTGCTACTGATGTTTGTCCGTTGATACCGATTTCAAATATTTCGATGGAAGAAACTGTTGAATATGCACGAAAACTTGCAGAAAGAGTTGGTAACGAATTGGGAATCCCTGTATTTTGTTACGAACAGGCAGCTTTTTGGGAAGAACGAAAAAGTTTGGCTAATTGTCGCTCAGGAGAATACGAGGGTTTGAAAAAGAAGATTGAAAGCGAAAAATGGAGACCCGATTTTGGTCCTTCGCAGTGGAATGAAAATATTGCCAGAACTGGTGCGACAGCAATCGGCGCGCGTAATTATCTGATTGCTTTCAATATCAATCTGAGTACAACTTCAACTCGCATTGCAAATTTAATAGCACATGAAGTTCGTGAATCGGGACGGATAAAACGAGAGGGCGATCCCTTTACAGGAGAAATTGTTTTTGATGAAAATGGTAAACCGGTTCGAATTCCCGGAACCTTAAAAAAAACGCGGGCAATGGGCTGGTATATTGAAGAGTATGGAATTGCCCAGGTTTCAATGAATTTGATGGATATTGATATAACGCCCGTTCACATTGCATTTGAAGAAGTTTGTGAAAGAGCTCGTTTGCACGGAATTAAGGTAACCGGTTCTGAGTTGATCGGGTTGATCCCTTTGCAGGCGATGTTAAATGCGGGTAAATATTTTCTCTGGAAACAGCAACTTTCAACTGAAATTTCTAAAGAGGAAATCATTCAGGTTGCAATAAACTCGCTGGGATTAAATGAGTTGGCACCTTTCGATCCAATGAAAAAAATCATTGAATATGTTATTGTAGAAAAAGCTGGCAATCAACAGGAACATGCAAATTGAAAAGGACAACTTTTTTAAGATAGATTTATTACAGTTATTCCCGCTCCGCCAAAATCAACATGTTCGTCTTTAAATGAACTTATTGCAGGTTCAGTTTTCAGGTAATTCCTGATTATTTCTTTTAAAATACCGTTTCCTTTTCCGTGTAAAATGCGAAGCTGACTTACATTAAACATGATCGCTTCATCAATAAATTCCTGAATGATTGAGATGGCTTCCTCAGCCCTTTTTCCACGGATATCGATTTCCGATTTGAATGTAAGTCGTTTTTCTGATAAACCTGAAGCTAAACGCGATTTTCCTGCATTCCGGTTTTTCTCTATTCGTTTTGCCTCATTGTTGCTTACACGTTCAATTTGGTCAGCAGGAAGTGTTGTAATGAGCTGGCCGAAAGCAATTACAGCATTTTTTTTGTTAATTTCGATGAGGTCGCCAACAGTTATCTGACCTGTAATTCGAACTTTATCACCGGGCTTAAGTTCGGGTTCTTCTTCCAATTCCGGTTTCAAAACAACTGGCTTCGATTTTTCCGGTCGCCGCTGGTTACGTTCTTTTTCGCGTTCCTGAAGTTTTTTTATTTTTTGGTCGATTAAATTATCTTCAGATGACGTTTTCTGAATGATTTCATTTTTCAGTGTCACCAGATTTTCGCGGGCTTTTTTGGTTTTCTCTTTTTCGGCCTGCTCTTTTTTGATTTCGTGAATCGTGTTTTCAATCTTTTTATTTACACCGGAAAGCAAAACTTCGGCCTCTTCTTTGGCCTTCTTCATAATTTCTTTCCGCTGTTTCTGGGTTTCTTTTAGTTCGGTTTCGTAGGTAGCGGCCATTTCATCAAGCATTTTTTCAACTTTCCTGATTTTTTCGCGCTTGCTTTCCCAGTAACGTTTGTCGCGGTTTATCTGCCGAAGATTTCTGTCAAAATCGATATGATCTTTTCCTATTTTCTCTGTGGCGTTGGCTAAAATATCCTCGGGTAAACCAATTTTTCTGGCAATTTCGAATGCGAAAGAACTGCCGGGTTTTCCAATTTCAAGTTGAAAAAGTGGGTTCATGTTTTGCGAATCATACAACATTGCGCCATTTTCAATCCCTTCCGCCGACGATGCAAAATGTTTCAGGTTGGTGTAATGGGTTGTTATTACGCCAAAAGTGCGCATCTGGTTTAGTTTGTCAAGAATCGATTCGGCAATTGCACCGCCCAGCATCGGTTCGGTTCCGGTGCCAAATTCATCGATTAAAATCAACGTGTTTTCGTCGCTGTTTTTCACAAAATGTTTCATGTTCATCAAATGCGAACTGTAGGTACTCAGGTCGTTTTCAAGCGACTGTTCATCACCAATATCAATAAAAACCTGGCTGAAAATTCCGGTTCTGCTGCCTTCGCTGATTGGAATCAGAAGTCCGCACTGCAACATGTATTGCAGCAATCCGACTGTTTTCAGGCAAACCGATTTTCCTCCTGCATTGGGGCCCGAAATCAGCAAAATATGTTTTTCGGGAGTGAGCCGGATATTTAGCGGAACAATTTTTCGTTTCTCCCTTTTCAATGTTTTCATTAAAAGCGGGTGAATAGCCTGTTGCCAATCGATAACAGAGTTTGCAACAAATTCAGGTTTTATTGCATTGAATTCTAAAGCGAGCAATGCTTTTGAACGGATAAAATCGATTTCGCCAAGAAAATCGTAGGAGTAAAACAAATCATCCAGATAAGGGCGGATATCGTTTGAAAAATCAGTAAGAATCTTAACAATTTCGCGTCGTTCAGCATATTCAAGTTCGCGAATTTCGTTGTTCATTTCAACTATTTCGTTGGGTTCAACATACGAAGTTTTTCCGGTTGACGATTCATCATAAATAATCCCTTTTAGTTTTCGCTTGTTACCTGCCGAAATTGGAATTACAGCGCGACCGTCGCGGATAGAAACCGTTGCATCGTCATCAACCAGCCCATCTTTTTGAGCCTGTTTTAAAATGGCATGCAACCGTTTCGACATGTTTGATTGCCGGGTAAGAATGTCTTTTCTTATTTGTGCAAGTTCAGATGTTGCGTTGTCGCGTATTTTGCCAAATTTATTCAGAATATTGTCGATGCGGTCGTAAATGTAAAAAGAATACAATTGCCCGAACAGATTCCAGGGAACGTTTTAAATCAAAGAGTTCAGACGTTTCCAGAAATCGCCCTTCAATCCTTATTTTTTTCAGGGCTTCCCGTAAATCGTAAAAATGGCTGGAAGGGAAATTATCGAATTCACGCACTATCCTGCAAAATTCGTCAACTTCGCCCAATTGGTTTTCAATGCTTTCAAAATTGAGTTGGAACTGCATTTCGTCAACCCATTCCAGGCCCATGTTGCTCAGGCATTTTTCGTGCAACATTTCGCGAATGCGGTCGAAACCTATTTTCGATTCAAAATTTTCAGGATAAAATTTTTGCATTGTAACGTTTCAAATTCTGGGCAAAAATAGGGAAAGGAGTTGAAGTTTCAAGTTGAAAGTTTATAGTTTCAAGTTATTGAGGAATACAGATGGCAGAACTTTCCTGCTTCAGTTAAAAAAAATCTGATGATGAATTCATAACAGAAAAATAGTAGTTTTATAAAAAAAACCAAATTATTGTTATCTAAACCTAAAACTGATTCTATGAATTTCAAACATTTTTACTTCAGCATAATTTTGTTATTTGTAAGTTCTGCTGCTTTAGCGCAATCACTTGAACTTGGGGCAAATTTTGCAAGCAGCAACGTAAATTATTATAAAAATGTTTTTGGGGGGAACATTGCCTACATCCAACATTTTAAAAAACAATTTGTGTTTGTTCAATACAAATACGCTTTTAAAAACAATTCATATTCAAATTTTAGTGGAGGACTTAATTTGGGTGAATACGATGCTCAAAAAGTTGATGGAACCGTAATAAACCAATCAATAAAACTTGGGTTAGCACAAAAACTGATAAACACCTCTGAATTGTGTCTGTCATTAGGTGCAAGCGGAAGTTTAAACTACCTGACATTTGATGAAGATATAATTAGCATTGCATTTTCTGAAAACAGGGACGGATTGCTTTACAAATACAATAAGAAAGAGAGTTTCAGCAATCGATTAGGTTTTGGTGGATTCGTTGATATGGAATTAAAACAAATTCTTTTTAAACGCTTGTCACTGTTTTCAAGGGTTGAAGCGGGTTATGTAAGTTTGGTTCCAACAAAGCACATTCAACGCGGTTTATCATTTTCAAAAATTGATTTTTCAAGTGTTGAATTTATGTTTGGTATGAGGTTCGATCTGAAAAAGGAAGCAAACTAACCAACGCTTTGAACTTTGAACCCTCAACTTTAAACTGTTTTATCCTTTCGGCACTTTCTCATCCGGAAAACGGTTGGCATATTCTTTCCAGAACAATTTTACTTCGTTTTTCATCTCTTTTGAAAGCGATAAGATCCCGAACAGGTTGGGAATCGTCATCAGTGCGATGGTAATTCCCGAAAGTGTCCAGATAATAGTAGTATCGGTAAATGAAGCCAGGAAAAATCCGATAACGTAAACGATATGGTAATAAATTACTTTACTTGAACCAAACAAGTAGGTAATTGCCCTGTCGCCGTAATATGACCAGCTGATGGCGGTTGAAAAGGCAAACAAAAGCAAGCCGAAAGCAACCACGTATTTCCCGTAATCGCCAAACCAGCTTCGCGAAAAGGCAACAGTAGTAAGCGGCGCGCTATGCAAAAGCGATTTTCCGGAAATACTCAATCCTTGCTGGCTTACCAGTTTTCCTTTATCAAAACCAATTGAACCTGAATATGGCTGATTATTCATAAAAACTTTTACTTCTTCGGCAACCGAACGTGAATGAATCATTGTTGGCTGATTTTCAATAATACCGTTTACCACATTGAGTTGGCCTGAAAATAAAGGTAAATCAGCTTTTTTCGCCAGAAAATGATATAGTTTGTCAACGTCCTGTTCGTTTTTATCAGAATAAGTATCGTTCAACACAACAAGGTCAGCAACCTGAAATTTATTCTCAAATTTTTCTTTCCAAACACCTGATGATAGAATTACCAACCCGGTGAGTGTACAAATAATAATGGTATCGATAAAAGGTTCGAAAAGTGCAACAAGTCCTTCAGAAACAGGTTCGTGGGCGCGGGCTGCAGCGTGTGCAATCGGCGCCGATCCCTGTCCTGCTTCATTCGAAAATAAACCGCGGTTAACTCCGCGGTTAAAAGCAAACGCAACACTTCCACCCAGAAAACCTCCGGCAGCGGCAGTACCAGTAAAAAGGTCGCTACCAATTTCCATTATCGAAGGAATAATATTCTGGTAATTGTACAGAATTACGCCAAGCGCACCAATGAAATATACAATTGCCATAAATGGAGTAAGCTTTTCGGTAACCTTGGCAATTCGCTTAATACCGCCAATAATAATGATGGCAAGTAAAACGGTAAGAATACCACCGGTGAGCATGTGATTGATGCCTGCTGTTTCGTACAACGAGTTGGCGATGCTGTTTATTTGAGGCAAACTTCCGGTTCCGAACGAAGACAAAACAGTTGCTACGGCAAAAATTACAGCCAGCCATTTCATGTTCAACCGGTTTTTCATGTAATACATTGGTCCGCCCGAAATTGAACCATCCTGTGCAATTTCACGGTATTTGTGTGAAAGCGTAACTTCCACGAATTTAGTGGTCATTCCGACTGCCGCTGTAACCAACATCCAAAACAGAGCTGCCGGTCCGCCCAAATGGATGGCCAGCGCAACACCTGCAATATTTCCGGTTCCGACTGTGCCTGATAAAGCAGTTGCCAATGCCTGAAAGTGGGAGGTATCGCCAACATCACCGGGGCGGTCAAATTTTCCACGAACGATGCGAAATGCGGGTTTTAAATATCTGAACTGAGGAAATTTTAAATAAATAGTAAAAAATAAACCTGTACCGAGCAGTAAAAAAACAAACCACTGTGATCCGCCAATGTAACCGTCGATTAAAGAAAGAATGTCATTGATTTTGTTCATTAAAGTTGGTTGTTGCTATAATTTCTGCTAAAAATAGCATTCTATTTTAAAAAGTTGGGATTTAATTTTGTTCAATTTACTGTTTGATAAAATTGGTGAAACCGAAAACAACTCATCTGCGGAAAATTTATTTGCTAAAAAGTTCTATTTTATTTTTATAAACCTAAAAACTGAGTAACAAATAGTCGTACTTTCGTGGCATATAATAACAAATAATTTAAGCCATGTTACCAAAATTTTTACTTGCCGACAATTCTCAGGAAACGCCCGATACAATTTTTGTAGTCCACACCGAAATGCCACGGTTTATAGTTGAATCGGATATTGATGATTTTTGGAGCAACCAGGATGTACACTGGATTGATGGTGAACCCGGTGATGAAGAAATGATTTCTGACCTGTTGGAAGCTGCTGAAGAATTCCTTGAAAAGGAGTTTGAAAATGAAGAGAAGTTGAGTGAAGAAGATGATGATTAGTTAGTGGGGAAATATAATTTTATAGTTCCTGTAGTTACTTTCTGAAAATTGTTCTCTTTGTTTTTCTTGATCTGTAAAAACTGCTTTTAGTTGGCTTTAAGGGTTTTAGGATTCATTATAATTTTGAATAGTGAATTGGCACAAAATATTAAATAACCTATTTAACAAAACCAAATGAGTGAATCTATAAATCTTACCAAAGAACAGGGACGCATTTTATCAATCGATTTTTTTCGTGGGTTTACCATGTTTATGCTGGTTGGCGGAGTAGAAGGATTATTCTCACAACTTGATCCTGAAAAAGTGGTGCTGTAATTAATTTTTTCAGCAACAATTAACGCATGTACCCTGGGAAGGACTTCATTCATGGGATCTGATTCAACCTTTTTTATGTTTATAGTTGGTTGCCATGCCTTTTCCTTATCGCGAAGATGGGAAAGGGGAGACAGCTGGAAAAAAACATTTTACCATGTTCTTACCAGGTGTTTTTTTCTGCTGGTAATTGGCTGGGCAATCAGTTCAAGTGCAACAACTTCCAACTTCAATAATGTTATGGCCCAGTTATCTGTTACTTATTTAATTGCTTTTCTGATCATGCGATTTGAAATAAAGTGGCAGCTAATAATTTCGTTTGCATTGATTCTAATTACAGATTTGTTGTACAGGTACTGGCCGGTTGAAGGATTTAACCATGCATTTGTAGCAGGTGAAAATTTTGGATCGTGGACAGATATGATGCTCACAGGAAGCATTGAGCATGGAGATTGGGTGCCGTTTAATGCAATTCCTACCACTGCACATACAATTTGGGGTGTTCTGGTTGGCATGCTTTTAAAAAATGACTGGTCGCCCAAAAGGAAGATAATCACACTTTTATCTATTGGAACTGCAGGCGTAGTTATTGGATTTGCAATGAGCCCCTACATTCCAATTATTAAACACATTTGCACAAGTTCGTTTATTATTGTCAGTGGTGGATGGTGTTTAATCGGAATGGGAATATCTTATTGGTTTATTGATGTATTGCAATTCAGAAAAGTTCCGATGTTTTTTGCGGTTTTGGTATGAATCCGTTGTTTATTTACCTGATGGCTGGCAGTTTCCGTAATTTTTTCAGAAGTCTGACAACTCCGTTTATTTCAAGGATTTTCGGTTGGACAAATGAAGTAACAATTATTATTATTTCAACCGCAGTAATTGCAGCAATGTTATGGTATATATGTTATTTCCTTTATAAAAACAAAATTTTTATCCGCTTGTAAGAAATATTTTGGTTTGGCGATGCGGTAAAAGTGGGCTTCACTCAAAGTGAAACCCTCACTCTTTTTAAAAATCTTACTGCTGAACCCCTTTTAACGATAGCTGAATTCTTTTTCTTGGCACATCAATCTCCTTTATCCTGACTTTAATGTGTTGTTGAAGTTTTACAATTTCATTGGGATCAGAAATAAAACGGTCGGCCATTTCTGAAACATGAATCAATCCCGATTCCTTTATTCCCAAATCGACAAATGCGCCGAAATTGGTGATGTTATTAACAATTCCGGGGAGTTCCATCCCTTCACGCAAATCATTTATTGAAAAAATTCCATCGGCAAATTCAAAAACCTTTATTGGTTTTCGCGGGTCGCGACCGGGTTTTAAAAGTTCGTTTTTAATATCGGTTAGTGTTGGCAAACCAACTTCGGCAGTAACATATTTCTGAAAATCTATTTGAGAAACCAATGTTTCATTTCGAACCAAATCGCTGATTTCGCATTTCAAATCTTTTGCAATTTGTTTTACAATTTTGTACGATTCGGGGTGGACTCCTGAATTATCCAACGGGTTTTTTGCTCCGGGAATACGAAGAAATCCAGCAGATTGTTCAAATGCCGCCGGCCCCATTCTTGCTACTTTTTTCAACTCTTCACGAGATGAAAAAGGCCCATTTTCTTTTCTGTAATTGGTAATGTTTTCTGCCAATGTTGGTCCCAATCCTGAAATATATGTAAGCAAATGTTTGCTGGCTGTATTCAGGTTTACTCCAACCGAATTTACACTGATTTCAACCACCGAATCGAGGCTGTTTTTAAGTTTTTTCTGATCAACATCATGCTGATATTGTCCCACGCCAATACTTTTTGGGTCGATTTTTACAAGCTCTGCAAGTGGATCCATTAATCTTCTGCCTATAGAAACTGCACCCCGCACTGTAACATCAGATTGCGGAAATTCCTGCCGCGCGACAGACGATGCTGAATAAACCGAAGCACCGTCCTCACTAACAACGTAAACCCGCAATTCACGATCAAAATGCAGGCGTTTGATAAAAGCCTCGGTTTCACGGCCTGCAGTTCCGTTGCCAATTGCGACTGCTTCAATTTTATACATTTCAACCATCGAGCTCAGTTTTTTGGCAGCCATTTTAAACTCTTCCTGTGGTTTGTGCGGGTAAATGGTTTCGTTGTGAAGCAGGTTTCCCTGCTCATCCAAACAAACTATTTTGCAACCTGTGCGGTAACCTGGGTCGATTGCCAAAATCCGTTTTTGCCCAAGCGGTGGTGCGAGCAAAAGCTGGCGAAGGTTTTCAGCAAAAACACGGATTGCTTCAACGTCGGCATTTTCTTTTGTTAGATTGGCAAACTCGGTTTCTATGGAAGGTTGGATCAGTCGTTTCAGGCTGTCTTTTACTGCCAGTTCAACATGATCGGCACAGGTATTTAATCCGGTTACAAAAAAACGGTTTAAATGTTCAAGTATTTTATCTGAGTCGGGAGTAATTGAAACCCGCAGAAATCCTTCGTTTTCACCACGGCGCATGGCCAGTAAACGGTGCGACGGACATTTCTTCAAAGGTTCTTTCCAGTCGAAATAATCACGGTATTTTTCGGCTTCCACCTCTTTGCCTTTTATGATTTTTGATGTGATTTCGGCGCTGTTGTCAAATCCGCGGCGCACAATATTTCGGGCTTTTTCGTTTTCGTTAATCCATTCAGCAATAATATCGCGTGCTCCTTCCAAGGCATCTGCAACAGTTTTTACCTGGTCATTCAGGAACGAGACTGCTCTTGTTTCAATACTCCGTTCCAACTGTTTCATTATAATTTTTGCCAGTGGTTCAAGTCCCTTTTCTTTGGCAATTGTAGCTTTTGTGCGGCGTTTGGGTTTGTAGGGCAGGTAAATATCTTCCAGTTCAACTGCATCAAAACAATTCTCTATCCGGTTTTTAAGTTCCGGTGTTAAAAGTTCCTGTTCATCAATAGTTTTTAATACTGTTTCCTTTCTTTTTCGAGTTCAGTATATTTTTCGTTGAGTTCTTTTATATTTAAAACCTGCACTTCATCCAGGCTTCCTGTGCGTTCTTTCCTGTATCGCGAAATAAACGGGACTGTAGCGCCTTCGTTCAGCAAACCTATTGTATTGGTAACCTGGTTCACTTTAATACCAAGTGTTTGGGAGATTATATCGAGAATTATGGTGTTCATAATTTTGTATTTTATTGCAAAAATAGAAAAGAAAAGGAATTTAAGTTTTTAAAAAGTGCAACGGTTTGTGTTATCCCAGGTGTCGCGGTTTTTAACTGCGATGACCTGAATAGAGGTTAAAATCTGGGACACTCCCGAACCAAAACTTTTTCCTTAATCTTTAAACTTTTAGCTTTAAACTTTAAACTATAAACAGTATTTTTGCACCTCATTTTTTAAGATTTAAAACAATGTTTGAGAATTTAAGCGACAGGCTGGACAGGTCATTTAAACTGCTGAAAGGGCAGGGAACCATCACCGAAATTAACGTTGCGGAAACGCTGAAAGATATTCGCCGTGCACTGCTTGATGCCGACGTAAATTTTAAAATTGCCAAAAAATTTACAGACGATGTAAAAGGAAAAAGCATTGGGGCAGCATGTTTTAACTGCTGTAAAACCAGGGCAATTGATGGTTAAAATCGTTAAAGATGAACTGACCGAGTTAATGGGAGGCAAATTTACCGATGTCAACCTGAAAGGAAGGCCATCTGTAATTTTAATGGCAGGTTTGCAGGGTTCCGGTAAAACTACTTTCTCCGGAAAACTTGCATTGATGCTGAAAAGCAAAAAAGGCCGCCATCCGCTGCTTGTTGCATGCGATGTTTACCGTCCGGCCGCAATCGAACAGCTAAAAGTGCTGGGTGGACAAATAAATGTTCCTGTTTATACTGAAGATGGAAACCTGGATCCGGTGAAAATTGCGAAAGCAGCAATTCAGGAAGCAAAAAGCAAAGGTTACGACATTGTTATTATCGATACTGCAGGTCGTTTGGCGATCGACGAACAAATGATGAACGAAATTGCTGCTGTTAAAAACGCGGTGAATCCGGATGAAATATTATTTGTTGTTGATTCAATGACTGGCCAGGATGCTGTAAATACTGCCAAAGAGTTTAACGACAGACTTGATTTTGATGGCGTTGTACTTACCAAACTCGATGGTGATACACGGGGCGGAGCAGCACTTTCAATACGCGCAGTTGTAGAAAAGCCCATCAAATTTGTGGGAACCGGTGAAAAATTAGATGCTATTGATATTTTTCACCCTGATCGTATGGCCGACCGGATTTTGGGAATGGGAGATATTGTTTCACTGGTTGAAAAAGCACAGGAACAATTTGACTCGGAAGAAGCCAGAAAACTTCAAAAGAAACTTGCCCAAAATACATTCAATTTCAACGATTTTCTGAAGCAGATTAACCAGATCAAAAAAATGGGTAACCTGAAGGATGTTGTGGGAATGATACCCGGAATGGGCAAAGCCATGAAAAATCTTGATATTGATGATGATGCATTTAAACATATTGAGGCTATTATATATTCGATGACTCCAAAAGAACGCGAAGATCCGGCTGTTATTAACGGCACACGCCGCAAACGGATTGCCGAAGGTTCGGGGACTAATATTCAGGAAGTGAACCGTTTGCTCAAACAATTTGAGGAAACACGGAAAATGATGCGCATGGTTTCGCAAGGTAAAAATATGCAGCACATGATGGGCGGAATGCAAAATCAGGGAAAGAAGTTTTAGGAAGCCCTTAACTCCCCGAAGCGGGAGAGTTTGAAAAATGATAAACTGGACTTCCGTTTAAAGTTGGTTCCGGCAAATTCTTCAAAATATGATATTAATTGACGGGAACAAAGTAGCTGCTGAAATGAAGCAGGAAATTACTGAAGAAGTAAAAAAAATCATTAATAATGGTGGAAAAGCACCGCATTTGGCTGCAGTTCTTGTTGGTCATGATGGAGGTAGCGAAACTTATGTTGCCTATAAAATAAAAGATTGTGAAGCAGTTGGTTTCAAATCTTCGCTGATTCGGTATGAAGATTATGTAACTGAAAAAGAGTTACTTGCAAAAATTGAAGAACTCAATAACGATGATGATTTGGACGGTTTTATTGTTCAGTTGCCATTGCCAAAACACATTTCGGAACAGAAAGTAATTGAAGCCATTAACCCGAAAAAAGATGTTGACGGATTCCACCCGGCAAATGTTGGACGCATGGTAATTGGTTTGCCATCGTATGTTTCGGCAACCCCGTTTGGGATTGTTGAATTGCTAAAACGCTATAAAATTGAAACAAACGGTAAAAACTGTGTAATTGTTGGGCGCAGCAATATTGTCGTTCGCCCGTTAAGCGTGTTAATGTCGCAAAAAGCTGTAAATGCAACAGTTACAGTTGCACATAGTCGCACAGAAAATCTGGAGGAAGTTTGCCGCAACGCCGATATTTTAATTGCGGCCATTGGTGTCCCCGAATTTGTAAAAGGAAACATGGTAAAAAAAGGAGCTGTGGTTATAGATGTTGGCACTACACGCGTTAAATCGGATTTAACAAAATCGGGATGGAAATTGAAAGGCGATGTTTTGTTTGAAGAAGTTGCCGAAAAATGCTCTTATATCACGCCGGTTCCGGGAGGAGTTGGACCAATGACAAGGGTTTCGTTGTTGCTAAATACTTTACTTTCGGCAAAAGGGGAAATTTATAAATAAAAGGAAAATCCCAATTCACAAACTCAAACTGAAAAACAGAATATTATTATTCAGCCTGTCTTTAAAATAATCAAAATAAATTTCAAGGGGTAGCAAAGTTTGCAGCCCTTTTTTTTTACAAAAAACAATCCTTGTAAATAGGTTTACCTTTAGAATGAATTTAAACTAATCTAAATCCATTGTTTTCAAACTGTAATTCAATACATTGAGAATAATTTTTTTATTTTTGAATTCGGAACTTAATAAAAAAACCAAAATTAATCAGGATGGAAAGTGTTGATAATAAGGAGGAAATGAGGAATTCTGATAGCAAATTCAATCAGGATATCCATTCGAAAGTAGTTAGAGCAGGGAAGAGGACCTATTTTTTTGATGTTAAAAGTACCCGGAACGATGAATTTTACCTGACAATTACCGAAAGCAAAAAACGGTTCGAAGACAACGGGAATTTTCATTTCGAAAAACACAAAATCTTTTTATACAAAGAAGATTTCGAAAAATTTGCAGAATGTTTGCAGGAAATCATCGGTTATATTAATGAAAATCAGGTTGAAACTGCTACTGAAGATTTACCGCTGAATTCAAAAAACGAAGAAGAACCTGTTTCAAATTATACAAAAGTAGATTTTGAGGATATTTAGTTGAAACAGTGTTCTGTGAAGTGAAATATTTAAATCAGTTCACTCAGTTCGAGCCAGCGTAACTCTTTCACGTCAATCAGTTCCTTAATTTTTACCAGTCTTTCCGATTGCCGGTATAATTCATCATGCGGTAAAGTGCCCGAATTCATTGAAGTTTCCAACGTTTCCTTCTCTGTTTCCAATTCGGATATTTCATTTACTATTGATTCAAATTCCTTTTTTTCCTTAAAAGTCAGTTTCTTTTTTGTATTGAATTTGAATCATCTGTAATTTGAATCTTTTCAGGTTGGTTTTTCTTTGCCTGATTTTGCGCCTTTGCCTTTTCATTTTCAAGGTCTTGCAGCTGTTTGTTTCTGTAAATGGTGTAATTTCCAGGAAAGTCGGTAATTTTTCCATCTCCTTCAAAAACAAACAGATGATCCACAATTTTATCCATGAAAAACCTGTCATGCGAAACAATAATTACGCATCCTGCAAATGATTTCAGATATTCTTCAAGCACATTTAATGTCATTATATCCAAATCGTTTGTCGGTTCGTCAAGGATCAGAAAATTCGGATTTTCCATTAACACTGTGCATAAATAAAGTCTTCGTTGTTCGCCACCGCTCAGTTTTTCGATGTAATTGTATTGTGTATCAGGCGGAAACAGAAAGAAGTTTAGCATTTGAGCAGCTGTCATTTTTGTGCCATCTTCGAATGTAATGAACTCGGCAATATTTGTAACCGCATCAATTACCCTTTCATTGTAATCGAATTTAATACCATCCTGTCGGTAATACCCGAATTTTATGGTTTGACCTATTTCAATATTTCCTGAATCGGGTATCAGTGTTTGTGTTACCAGATTCAAAAAAGTTGATTTGCCTGTACCATTGTTGCCAATTATCCCGACTTTTTCAAATCGTGAAAATTTGTATGTAAAATTCTCAATCAACTTCGCACCCGGAAATGACTTTGAAACGTTTTCAAGTTCCACCATTTTATTTCCGAGCCGCGATGATTTGACATTCAAATTAACGGTGTCGTTGTTAAGTTTTTGTGATGCCTTTTCTTTCAGGTCGTAAAAGGCATTTATCCTGTACTTTGCTTTGTGGCTGCGGGCCTGGGGCATCCTGCGCATCCATTCAATTTCGGTGCGTAGTAGGTTTTTTGCTTTTGCAACCGAAGCCTGTTGCATTTCTATCCGTTCATCTCTTTTTTCAAGAAAATAGGAATAATTACCCATGTAACGGTAAATTTGACTGTCCTCCATTTCGATGATTTCGTTGCAAACCCGATCAAGGAAATAACGGTCGTGGGTTACCATTAAAAGTGTTGATTTTGTTTTTTCCAGATAGGCCTCAAGCCATTCAATCATCTCCAAATCAAGATGGTTGGTAGGTTCGTCAAGAATAAGCAAATCAGGTTTGTCGATAAGTACTTTAGCCAGGGCAACCCGTTTTTTCTGGCCACCTGAAAGTTCTGAAATTTTCAGGTCGTGGAGATCAATTTTTAACTCAGTCAAAATTTGTTTGATTTCAACCTCAATATCCCATGCACCCAGTTCATCCATTTTTGATGATATTTCGGCAATTTTCGACTGGTTGTTTTCTGAAATGGCAAGTTCAAAATCCTTGACAGTTTTAAGTTTTTCGTTGTCCGAAGTAAAAATCTCTTCCAAAACGGAATGGTCGGGGTTTAACTTGGGGATTTGTTCGAAATTACCAATTTTAATGTCATTTGTAAGCGTAATTAATCCTGTATCGGGCGTTTCTTTTCCTGCCAGTAAATCGAGCAACGTTGATTTACCTGTGCCGTTTTTGGCAATCAGGGCCACCTTTTGGCCTTCGAAAACAGTAAACGAAATGTTTTCAAAAAGCATTAATTCTCCCCATCTTTTCGATAGGTTTTCTCCCTGAATGAAAGGTTTCATATATATAATTTTAGGCAAAAATAGAAAATGAATGATACAAACCTTGCAAACTTGGTAATACGGGTATTACGGTTTGCTTAAAGGCGAATGCTCCAGTACTGTGTTTTTAGATTTTTGTGTGTTTTTAAATTCAAAATACAAATTGAAAAAAGTGGGCACAGCCATTGAAAAATAACTGTTTGGAGAATTGGTAAGAACAGCAATTCCTATTTCATCTTCTTCGCAAACTGCTATCTCGCTTTGGTAACCCGAAACATAACCACCGTGATTTACAATGGTATGATTCTTATATTTGATTATTCTCCAGCCAATTCCATATTGTTTTGAATCGATTTTGTCCCAGTTTTTGTAATATGTTCTTTTTAACGGTGTTTCAATTTGAGGTGTAAATACAATCTTGCGGGCTTCATTTGAAAAATGATCGTCATTTTTATCTGAAATGGCGATTAGAAAATGTGCTAAATCAGAGATGCTTGCATTTATACCGGCGGCGGGTGTTGTTATGTAGTAACGGTCATTCAGGTTCAACGCAGCAAAACCGCTTTCAGTTTTTTGGTGTGGGAAAGCTTTGTTTTCATTGCGCTGAAATGATTCAAAATCAGAAGATGCGTTTTTCATACCGAATGGTTTAAAAACTTTTTCATTTAGATTTTGCTGAAAACTTTTATGTGTTTTTGCTGCAATAATCGGATCTAATAAACTAAACATTACATTTTGGTAGGCATAAATCAATCCGGGTGGCGACACAATTTCAACTTCGTTTAATCTTTGTATAATCTGGTCGAGTGGTACTTTATCTTCAACCATCATATCGTAAGCATGAGCAACTAACCCAGAGGTGTGACTGAGCAAGTGCCTGATTGTAATGCTGTTTGTATTTTCCTGCAATCTAAGTTTGAAACCTGGCAAATAATCTACCACTTTATCATCAAGGTTTATTTCATTTTCGCTTGCCAGAATGCCTGATAAAACTCCTGTAACAGATTTTGAAACTGATGCCAGCCGAAAAACTGTGTTTTCATTAACAGGGCTGTTTTCTCCGGCTTTTCTTTCACCAAAACATTTTAACATGGCAATCTGACCTTTATATGTAATTACCACTGCTCCGCCCACAGCGCCCGATTCAAGAATATTTGCGTTATATATGCTGTCAAATTTGGTTAAAACTTCCTGTATTTCTTTGGAATGATCAACTTCCAACATTTCTTCTAAAATATTTTTAGTTGCTACAGGTTTGTCAATAATTGACGGAAAGAAGAATGCAATTACTGCAATTATTATAATGATTGGAATTAGAAAATATTTGAATTTCTTCATTTATAAAAGGAATCGTTGTAATAAAAATGCAGCGGCGAAGATATAAAAATAGTAAAGAGTTAAAAGATGAAAGAAGGATACAGAGACGTTGGTAGTGTAAAAAAAAGCCGGAACTCTTTCCGACTTTTATTGCTGTTTAATTTGCTAATTTAAAACTATTTCTTTTTAATGGGTTAGAAATAATAATCGGATAGCATCAATAAGACAAATGAAATGACTTTTTGTTACAACTTGATTAAAAAATAAACAACTATTTTTGCAAAAATTAAATATTTCATGAATAAGGCAAGTTTATTTGAATTTGTTATCCGGTATTTTCAAAAGGAAATGCCAGCTGCTGAAACTGAACTCGAATATGATAATCCTTTTGAATTAATTGTTGCGGTTATTTTATCGGCACAGTGTACCGATAAACGTGTAAACCTGATTGCACCTGAATTAATCAAACGATTTCCTACGCCTGAAAAAATGGCTGCTGCTGATCCTGCAGAAGTTTTCGATTATATAAAAACCTGTTCGTACCCAAATAACAAGGCAAAACATTTGGTTGGGATGGCACAGAAACTAATGGAATTGTTTGATGGTAAAATTCCGGATGATGTGGATGAACTTCAAAAATTGCCGGGAGTTGGACGGAAAACAGCAAATGTAGTTGCATCAGTATTTTTTCATAAACCGGCAATGGCAGTTGATACACATGTTTTTAGAGTAGCAGCAAGAATTGGGTTAACCACAGGCGCTAAAAATCCACTTCAAACCGAACTTCAACTCATAAAATATATTCCTGAAGATTTAATTGCAAAAGCTCACCATTGGCTGATTTTACATGGTCGATATACTTGTATCGCACGAAAACCAAAATGTGAAATTTGTGGATTGACAGAGGTTTGTAATTACTATCAGAATAATAAAAAAGGTTTGATTATGTAGTTCAGGGTTTCGGGTTCAGAGTACCAGTTTTATTTAATAACCATTTTTCATTCTCACTCTCATTCATTCTCTCATTCATTCAATCAGTCTTTACTACCCCAAAGCCACATCAAGCAGCATCATAGTTGCAAAACCAAGCATAGCGCCAATAGTGGATAAATCGGTTTCATGTCCGGTTTGAGATTCAGGAATTAATTCTTCAACAACCACAAAAATCATTGCTCCTGCCGCAAAAGAAAGTGCGTAAGGAAGAATCGGTTGCATGATTATAACAAGATAAGCACCAATTACAGCCGCAATTGGTTCAACTGCTCCTGAAAGTTGCCCATAATTAAAGGCTTTCAATCTTGAAAAACCTTCACGGCGCAATGGTATTGAAACCGCAGCACCCTCTGGAAAATTTTGTAACCCAATACCCAGTGCAAGAGCAACAGCACCTGTTAGTGCTCCAATCTCGGGGTTACTTGCCAAAACCCCAAAAGCAACACCAACAGCCAATCCTTCAGGAATATTATGAAGAGTTATTGCCAAAACAAGCAAAACACTTCGTTGCCAGTTGGTTTTTATACCTTCAGCTTTATCTATTTTTAATCCCATGTGTAAGTGGGGCAAAATCCTGTCAATTCCATATAAAAATGCGCCACCTGCCAAAAATCCAACAACTGCCGGAATCCATGGAGTAACTCCCATTTCTTCTGACATAACAATTGCAGGATTAAGCAACGACCAAAAACTGGCTGCAATCATTACCCCTGCAGCAAAACCCAACATTGAGTTTAGCACTTTCTTGTTTATCTTTTTAAAGAAAAAAACCATTGCAGCTCCCATTGCAGTAACAGCCCATGTGAAAAGTGCCGCAAACAGTGCAAGCAAAACGGGATTGACTTTTAATAACGACTCCAGATTCATAGTATATTATAATATAATGTGTCAAAAATAACAAAAAAGAATCTTTCCAAACTACAAACTGTGATGATTGATTAATAATCAGTAAATCAATTAGATATGTTTTAAAATTGTGAACATGTCGAAATAATAGGAATCGTTGGGTTTGAGTTTTATTGAATCTTATTACTTTTGCGAAAACGAATGTTTAATTTAAAAAATCGCTATTATGGCATATAAAATTTCTGAAGAGTGTATTGCATGTGGTACATGCATTGATGAATGTCCGGTAGATGCAATTTCGGAAGGTGATATCTATAAGATTGACGCCGATCTTTGTACCGATTGCGGTTCTTGTGCTGAAGTTTGCCCAGTTGATTGTATTTCGATTGACGAATAATCTGGACAAGATAAAAAATGCAAACCTGGCTGTTGAATAACAACCAGGTTTTTTTATTTAATTCTAAATCAGAAATATCACAATTCTGGAAGCAGGAATCTGGTACAAACTTTTGAAACAAAACATTTAGCATTGAACCTGAAATCCGCAGTTATTTTAAAATCTTCTTGATGAGTCTCTGATTACCAATTCAGTGGGCATTACAATTGTTTTGTAGTCAAAATTATCATTGTTATGCAAAATTTGCTGAATGATAAGTTGAGCTGCTTTTTGGCCAATCATAAAACCCGGTTGTTTCACAGTACTTATCGAAGGAGTGACCACTTCTGAAAAAGGCTCGTTGCTAAAACCAACAATGGCAATATCATCAGGTACTTTAATTCCTTTTTCTTTTAAATGAATAATAACACTTAAAGCGGTTGTATCGTTTGCACAAAATATGGCATCTGGTATAATATCATTTTGAAGTAATTTCTGAATTGATAAAGTTCCTTCTTCTCTGGAAAGGCTATTGTTAACTATTAATGATTGGTTTACTGCCAAACCTTCTTCTATCAAAGCATCGCAATATCCTTTTTGGCGATACTCGTAAATTTTCAAATGTAACGGACCGCCAATATGAGCTATGTTTTTTGCTCCCTGGCTTATTAAATGTTTGGTTGCCCTGTATGCGCCGCCATAATCGTCAACAACAATTTTGTGTGCTTCAATTTCATCAACAATCCTGTCGAAAAAAACAATTGGAATATTTCTTTCAGAGAATAATTTCAGATGATCTACTGAATTAGTTTCCATTGCAATGGAGAGTATAATACCGTCAACGCGGTTTGCAAACAAGGCCTGCACAATTTTTGATTCCTTTTCAAATTTGTCGTTCGATTGGGAAATATTAGCAAAACCACTGTTATATGCTATTTCTTCAACCCCACTAATTACCAACGAAAAAAATGCCGGTTAATCAAAGGTACAATTACTCCGATCGTATTTGTACGTTTTGTTCGCAGGTTGGCAGCAAGCGTGTTCGGACGGTAACCCATTTCAACGGCAATACGTTTTATTAAATTACGGGTAGGTTCACTAATTACCGGATTGTCGTTTAACGCACGTGAAACTGTTGATGCTGAAAGATTTAGTTTCTTCGCAATATCATGAATCGTGGTTTCGGCCTGGTTTGACATAGTTTATAAGTTTATACTCAAAAATATATAATAATATTAATTTATGCAATCGATTGCGGTTTCTTTAAAACTTTTTTATTTTTGTAAAAAGCGTTGAAATTAAATGTACCAATCAGCAACAAAATTAAATTTTATTTAAACAATTATATATTATGGAAACAATCTACGAAGAAAGGTACAATTACCATCCCGATGATTTCAAGAAATATGAAACTGAAAGGATAAGGAAAGAATTTCTTGTTGAAAAAGTTATGGACCCCGGTAAAATACGATTGGTTTATTCAATTATTGAGCGTTACATTGTAGGTGGTGCAGTTCCGTTAAAAGAAGTTTAAAACTTGCCAATTGAACCTTTGAAAGCATCTTATTTTGCGAAAGGCGTGAAGTTGGGGTTATTAACGTTGCCGGTGCCGGATCAATTGTTATTGATGGTACCAAATATAAAATGAATTTTAAAGATGCCATTTATATTGGAAAAGGTTCAAAGGAAGTAATTTTTAAATCGGATGACGCAGAAAATCCAGCGCATTTTTATATCAACTCAACACCGGCTCACAAAGAATATCCGGTAAAACATGTTACACTTGATCAGGCTAATAAACTGCATTTGGGATCATTGCAAACTTCAAACGAGCGGACTATCAACCAATTATTGATTAATACAGTTGTTGAAACCTGTCAACTTCAAATGGGAATGACAGAATTAAAACCGGGAAGTGTTTGGAATACTATGCCTCCACATTTACACAGTCGCCGGAATGAAGTTTATTTTTATTTCGATGTTCCTGAAGGACAATCGGTTTGTCATTTTATGGGGCAGCCACAGGAAACCCGGCACATTTGGATGCAAAACGAACAAGCAGTAATATCCCCAAACTGGTCGATTCACTCAGCAGCAGGAACAAGTAACTACATTTTTATATGGGGAATGGCTGGCGAAAACCTTGATTATACAGATATGGATGCGATAAAACCAACGGAACTTAGGTAGTTCAGAGTTCAGAGTTCAAAGTATAATGTTTAAAGTTCAATAGACTGAATGTTAAGGTGCAGGAATCAAGACGTAAGATGCAATACGCCAGCATCCAGCATCAAATAATCATTAATCACTAATAAATAATCACTAAAAAAATGATACAACAATTATTCGATTTAACAGGGAAAATTGCCTTGATTACCGGTGGAACCCACGGAATTGGAATGGCAATCGGAAAAGTACTTGGGCAGGCTGGTGCAAAAATATGTGTAAACGATATTTCCGACGAAAAACTTGAAAGCTGCAAAGCAGAATATGCCGAAGTTGGAATTGATGTTTATGCAATAAAATTCAATGTTACCGATGAAGCTGATGTTGATCGTGGCATTTCGCAAATCGAAAAGGAATTGGGAGACATTGATATTCTTGTAAATAATGCAGGAATTATCAAGCGAATCCCGATACTTGACATGGCAATTTCTGACTACAAAATGGTAATTGATGTTGACCTTGTAGCGCCTCTTATTATATCAAAAAGAGTTGCGCCAAAAATGATTGCAAAACGCTCAGGAAAAATCATTAATATGTGTTCAATGATGAGTGTTTACGGTCGTAATTCAGTCTCAGCCTATGCATCGGCAAAAGGTGGTTTAAAATTACTAACTGCAAACATGACCTGCGAGTGGGCGAAATATAATGTTCAGATTAACGGAATTGGCCCTGGTTACATTGCTACTTCACAAACTGCCGCAATTCGCGAAGGAAACCACCCGTTTAATGATTTGGTGATGACACGCACACCTGCAGGTCGTTGGGGCGAACCTGAAGATGTTGGAAATGCAGCACTTTTTCTGGCGTCAAAAGCCAGCGATTTTGTAAATGGCCATGTACTTTATGTTGATGGCGGAATTCTTGCCAATTTCGGATATGTTAAAGGTGAAAACGATATTCCTGAATAAAATGAGAACAACCTTGATTTTACTGATTTCAATCGTGCTTTTTTCATGCGAAAAAGAAGCGAAAGTTACTGTTACCAATCCGATGAATGTGGATCGTACAGACGAAGTACTGATTTTAACAAAAGAACAATTGGCGCAAAAAGTTACTCTTGAAGAAGGATTACTGCCTGTTTTCAAATTAGAAAAAGACAAGATACTTCCGGGCCAGGCTGATGATTTGGATGGAGATGGAAATTGGGATGAAGTTGTTTTTTTAATAGACTTTTCAGCCAATGAGACCAAAGAAATTGAAGTTGATTTTATACCGAAAGATGAATATCCTGAATTTGATAAACGAACAAATTTAAGACTCGCGATAATACAGGAAGATGGCACTTACAAGGAAGTTGACAATTATCGCGCATTGCCGTGTAACGATGGTTTTGAGATAATTGCACAGGCAGAAAGTGTAAGTTGGGAAAATGATAAAATTGCTTTCCGCAATTATTTCGATTGCCGTAATGTGAAAGATTTGTTTGGAAAGCTAAAACCCGGGATGATTTTAGATAAGTTGAGTTCACCCGAAATGGGGAGCTACCACAATTTAAACGACTGGGGAATGGATGTTTTACATTGCGGAAGTTCACTGGGTTCGGGCGGCCTGGCTATCCTGAAAAATGATTCGCTTTACCGTTTGGGTTCGACTGAAGTTTATGAATATCAGAAGATTATTGAAGGTCCGGTGCGCTCTGTTTTTGAGTTACGTTATTCGGGTGGATGTAAACGGTGAAAAACTGAAAGCAGTTGAAAGAATTTCAATTTATCCGGGGAAATACTGGTTCGAATCGGATGTAACATTTAGTGGTTGTGCTGATAACGATCAGATTGTTACGGGAATTGTTACAAGCATGTTAAAACGTGAGCCATTTGAATTTCAGGCTGGCAATTTTCAGTGCATCGGAACTCACGATATTCAGTCGTTAAATAAAGATGAACTGGGAATGGCAGTGATTGTTCCCCTTGCCGAATCAGGTAAAACAGGACGTACCACGGATATCGATTTTTTTAACTCGGTTACGAAACAGTGGTTCCCAAAGCATTTAGCAATATCATTTCCACAAACCTATTATATCGGTCAGAAATGTAAAAGTGAAGTACCGGCAAAACATTTTTTTCTCGGTTTGGGGACTTGATAAAGAGCAATGGAAAACCGAAGAAGGTTTCAGAAAATATATTACAGAAGAGGCTGAAAAACTTTCTTCACCAATAGTAATAAATTAAATTTCTCAAAAAAAGAAGAACCGTTCTTTCTGTGTAAATTCAGAAAGAACGGTTCTTTAAAATCAATATTCACTCAATCACTCACTCATTCTTACAAATACAATTGTATCCAACCCTGAATAATTCTCCTGTTTCAGGATCGAGTTGAGAACCAAACATACTGTGTGGAATTGAGTAAACAATCAGCATCACGATTGAAGCGATAATTGTATAAACCGGGCGTTCTTTTTGCGGTTCATAAAAAAGGCAAGAACCCAAAACAAAAATGCCACAAGTGTTTTATTGTCTGTTAAATCCCAGGCAAACGGAATGCCTGCCCATAATTCGTTAAAGGCATATAATTGTACAAGTGGGCCAAGAATCATCCCTCCTATAAATAAGGCAATTACTGTAATATTGGTATAAAAACGAAATTTTTTGTACTTGAAAAGTGCCATGATTCCAGCCACGTTACCCAAAAACATCGCGAAAAACATAAAGAAAATATGTGGAAACAAAATTGTTTCAGGAACATGTCCTTTAAAGCGGATAATAACCGGTTTTCCCTGGTTCAGTTCAAAATTCTGATCGCCTTTCTTTAAAGTTATTTTGTATTCGTATTTCCCGGCTGGTGGCAGATTTGGGAGACTTCCAGTTAAAAGGTCATTTTCACGGCTTAGTTCAACCTGGGTCCATTCATCTTTAGTTGGGTATTTTTTGTATTCAAGAACACCGCCTACATTTTTGTCGGGCATCCCCAATTGTATTTTACAATCGGTTGTACCGCCATGACTTCTGACAAGTTTGAATTTGTAGTTTTGGTTGTCAATTGTAACTTGTGTTTTTTTGTCATAGGTAGGTCCTGTTTTACGCTGATAAATAATTGCAGCAAAAGTTATTATAACTGCTAAAATCCAATAAAAAACTACTTTCATGATTATCTTCTTTTTTATGAATTTTGCAAGTATAATACGTTTTTATCTGAATTGATATAAAACTTGAAAAAAATGCTTTACAAAATTTTTATAAAGTCGATTTAAATTTGAAGCAGGCTGTTATGTCGCCCAATTTTTATTATTTTGGTGGCTTGTTAAAATTAATAATTCTTATCAATTCCGTCAGTTGACGGAGAAGTCAGGAGGGACTTCTTAATGGCACTTAACTACATTTGGATTTTCTTTTTTCTTTCTGCTTTCGTCATCGGCCTTGTTCGTCTGATATTCTTCGGAGATGTAGAAGTGTTTCCGGCTATGATGAACTCTACTTTCGACACGGCAAAAACCGGTTTCGAAATTTCACTTGGGTTGACCGGTGTGTTAACCCTTTGGATGGGCATCATGAAAATTGGGGAAAAAGGCGGGGTAGTTGCTGTTTTTTCAAAATTGATAGGTCCGTTTTTTAACAAGTTGTTCCCTGAACTAGGCAAAAATCATCCGGCACACGGGCCAATTATGATGAACCTTGCCGCAAACATGCTCAACCTCGACAATGCGGCAACACCAATGGGATTACAGGCGATGAAAGAGATGCAGGAAACCAATCCCAACAAGGAAACTGCGTCAAATGCCCAAATTATGTTTTTGGTTTTGAATGCTTCCGGACTTACGATTATTCCGGTAAGTATAATGGTTTACCGCGCTCAAATGGGAGCAGCCAACCCTTCCGATATTTTTATCCCGATTCTGATTGCCACATTTTTTTCCACTTTAGCCGGGCTGATTTCTGTGGCTCTTTATCAAAAAATCAATCTTTTCGATAAAGTAATTCTCTCGTATATTGGTGGTTTAACAGCATTTATTGTGGCCTTGATCTGGTACTTTTCCACACTCGAACAAGCTGAGATTACTAAAATATCAGGCGTGGCAAGTAACTTTATTTTATTTGCTGTTATTGTAAGTTTTATTGGAATGGGAGTCGTTAAAAAAGTAAATGTTTATGAAGCATTTATTGACGGTGCAAAAGATGGTTTCCAAACCGCTATTAAAATCATTCCATATTTGATCGCCATTTTAGTTGCTATTGGGGTTTTTCGTGAGTCGGGAGCAATGGATTGGCTGGTTTCCGGGTTTACCTGGGTTTTTCAGCTGATTGGAATTAATACTGAATTTACACCAGCATTACCAACCGCTTTAATGAAACCATTAAGCGGCAGTGGCGCCCGTGGAATGATGGTCGATGCAATGTCAACTTATGGCGCCGATTCGTTTGTAGGCCGCGTGGTTTGTACCATCCAGGGAGCAGCCGACACTACTTTTTATATACTTGCAGTTTATTTTGGTTCGGTTGGAATAAAAAATACACGTTACGCTGTTGTTTGCGGTTTAATAGCCGATTTAGCCGGATTTATTGCTGCGATAATAATGGCGTATTTGTTCTTCCATTAATGGATAATAACACCTCAATTCTTCCTTAAACCTTAAACTCAGAACTCCTATTAGTCCACCGAATCGTAAACCACAACTTTGTTCCACAAATGCGAATTTTCTTCCACAAATTTCAGATGAATCGGATCAATTTGATACGCATCCTGATCGGTTTGATTATCAAACATTACCATGAATGAAACCGAATAGGAATGATCTACCACATCCCTGCTTTCTGTTCCTGCCGGAAATCCAACATGGCTCATCCTGATTGTTTTAACTTTTAGTAACTCGTTTAAGGCAGCTACCAATTGTTTTTTTTGTGTTTCATTTTTTGGTTCTTTCAACCAGAAAAAAACATGGTGAATCAATGCGCTTGTAATTTTAACTTCTCCTGCCATTGCGTTTTTTGTTAGTGGAATTAAGCCTGCCAAAGTTAAACCGGCAGCGGCTTTTTTAATAAATGATCTTCTGTTTTTCATATTAAAAAATGTCTATGTTGATTTATATTCATTGTTTTTCTAGCTCCCTCCCTTTGGGGAGGGGCTTTCTATTAATTCTTCAATTTCCCTCAAATGTAACTTCAAATGAGGTAAAAAATATTCAACCATTTCTTTTAGTGTAACTTTCTCATCTTCTCCTCCAAACCACACATTATCAATTTTTTCGGGATTAATTTGCTGAATAATATGTGCAAAATGCAAAATCGAAAATTTCCAGAGTTGAACCAGGTTAGCCCAGTTTTCTTCCTGATAATTTTGAATAGCAATCCACCGGTCATTGTTTCCAAAAGTAGCGTAATTCGGAAACTCAAGCGGTGTTTCGCGATACTGTAGGTGAACAGTTCTGTGTGTATTATTCGAAGCCGAATCAACCAAATGCCCAACAATTTGTTTGATGGTTCGGTTTTGCGAATTCCTTCGATGGGCAATCAATTCTTCGGGTAACAACAATTTGAATTCCATTGTGGACCAGATTGATAATTTCTTTCGCAATATTTTCAAATGATTTCATTGAATTATTGAGTTATATTTCTTTTTACATTAAAAATTAGTTAAAACACCTCAAACAATGATATTCATGCATTTAATCATTCCTTCATTCATGCATTAATAGCTTTCCTTATTCTCACCAGTTTCTCCAGCAATTCTTCAAGTAAATCCAGCCGTAACATATTTGCACCGTCAGATTTTGCAATTGTCGGATTTGGATGCGTTTCAATAAAAATGCCGTCAACGCCAACTGCAATTCCTGCCCGGGCAACAGTTACAATTAAGGCAGGTTTTCCGCCGGTAACCCCGCTAGCCTGGTTGGGTTGTTGCAAAGAATGTGTAATATCTAAAACAACCGGCACATCGAATTTTTGCATTTCAGGAATGCCGCGATAATCAATAATTAAATCCTGGTAACCAAAAGTTGTTCCCCGTTCTGTAAGAATAATATTTTGATTTCCACTTTCAAGTACTTTGTCAACAGCAAATTTCATGGCTTCTGCCGAAAGAAACTGACCTTTTTTGATATTTACAACTTTCCCGGTTTTGGCAGCTGCGACCAAAATATCGGTTTGTCGGCACAAAAAAGCAGGAATCTGCAAAACATCAACAAACGCCGCAGCCATTACAGCTTCTTCGGCAGTATGAATATCTGTTACAGTTGGAATATTAAAAGTTTCGCCAACTTTTCTCAGAATCTTCAATGCTTTTTCATCGCCAATACCTGTAAACGAATCAATTCGCGAGCGGTTTGCTTTTCGGTACGAACCTTTAAAAATGTATGGAATTTTTAATCGTTCGGTAATGGCAACAATTTTCTCTGCAATTTCCAAAGCCATTTCTTCGCCTTCAATGGCGCAGGGTCCGGCCATTAAAAAGAAATTGCCTGAAGTTTTATTTTTGAGTTTGTCTAATTGTGGAATCATATTCACTATTAAAATAAATGCTAAATTACCGTTTCTTTTTTACAATTCTTCCTATTTTGTTTTTCTGAAATTATAAATAGAAATAATACGAAACAAGATTTTAATGTATTTGGAATCTTTGAGAAAAAGGAACATTAACGTTTAAATAGTCAACCATAAATTTCAAATATAATATGAACAGAATTACATTTTTATCAATCTTAATTTTCTTATCATCAACAGTTCTTTCGCAAAACTCTTCCATTTTTATCGAAGCCGAAAGTTTCACCGATAAAGGCGGCTGGTTTGTCGATCCACAATTTGTAGAACAAATGGGTTCACCATATTTGCTGGCTCATGGAATGGGAATTCCGGTAAAAAATGCACAAACCGAAATAGAAGTTGAAAGTTCCGGTTTATATTATGTTTGGGTTCGAACCAAAAACTGGGCACCCGGAAACTGGGATGCTCCCGGTAGATTTTTAGTTTCAGTTGGCGGCAGAAATCTGGAGAATGAACTTGGCAAAAACAAAGAGTGGAATTGGGAATATGCAGGAAAAGTACAGCTTTCAAAAGGAAAGACGACACTTACACTAAAGGATTTAACAGGTTTTGAAGGTCGTTGTGATGCAGTTTACTGTACTTTAAAAGAAAATGAGAAGCTTCCAACTGAAAAAGAAGCACTTAAAAAGTGGCGTTTGGCTCAATCCGGTGCATCAGAAATTCCGCAAAAAGTGGTGAAATACGATCTTGTTGTTGTAGGTGGAGGAATTGCCGGAACTGCAGCTTCCATTGCGGCAGCGGAACAAGGAATGAAAGTTGCCCTGATTCACGACCGGCCTGTTTTGGGCGGAAATGCCAGTGGCGAAATCCGTGTTCACACCCTTGGAATTTACGGGAAGTTTGAACGTATTCTGAAAATGATTGATACCGAACATTATCCGAATGGATCGGCAGATGCATTGAAAGAAGATCAAAGACGAATGGCGAACGTTGATAAATATAAGAATATCGAGCTTTTTCTGAATTTCAGGGCTTATGCTGCGACAGCTGAAAACAATAAAATTACTTCGGTTGATGCACGAAATACTTCAAGCGGAGAGCAAATCAGGTTTGAAGCGCCACTTTTTGTTGATTGTACCGGAGATGGCTGGATTGGTTACTGGGCGGGAGCAGAATATAATTACGGCAGGGAAGCTTCTTCGAAATACAACGAAAGCTGGGATGCACACGGTTTACTTTGGAGCCCCGAAACTCCCGATAATTTTGTAATGGGTTCTTCAGTTTTGTGGGGATCCGAAAATGCAGGAAAACCTGTTACTTTCCCTGAAGTTCCCTGGGCGATGGACGTTTCAGGGACTTACGCGGAAAAAAACGGAGAGTGGCAATGGGAGTTTTCGAGCAATGATTTAAGTCAGATTGAAGATGCTGAAACCATTCGCGACCACATGTTCCGTGCAATTTATGGTTCGTTTTACAACTACAAAAACCAAACTGCCCAAAACCTGAGTACCGACCAGGCGAATTTTGGCAAAATCGATAATAAATTACAACAACAAAAAGCCGACAGTTTGCAATTGAAATGGGTTTCGTATTTGCTCGGGAAACGCGAATCACGAAGGTTGGTTGGCGATCATGTTTTCACTTTTAACGATGCCAAAGACACAACAACATTTGAAGATGCAGTAGTTTTTGAGAAACGCGAAGTTGATGTGCATTACCAGATAAATCTCCTGGATCAGAATGATCCGAACTTTATTTCGGAAGCCATGTTCTACAAAACCGGTTTGTACGATATCCCATACAGGAGTTTGTATTCAAAGAATATAAGCAACCTGTTTATGGCAGGTCGAAATTTCAGTTGTTCGCACGTTGGTCTTGGCGGTCCACGGGTAATGCGTACCACCGGACAAATGGGCGCGGCTGTTGGAATTGCTGCCTCAGTTTGCATGAAACACAAAGCCAATCCACGGGATGTGTACACAACTTATCTTGATGAGTATCTCCAATTGATTGAAAATCAAAAATAGAAAAGATGCGTTTTCGGGAATTGTGCATTTTAATTTTTTCAGTAACTTTTGTTCCTCTGACAACCTTTTCGCAGCACAGGGAAGATACCTGTAAATTTGCTTTTAATTTTATTTCCGAAGAGTTTGAAGTTGAAAATGTCATCAATATTTGCACAAATTCAGATCAAATTCCATATCAATACAAAGCCGAAATAAACATGCCTGTTTGCGATGATACACTTTGTGCGAATGTGGTTATAAAACTTTTTGGGATTTAGCCGGCAATTACTCTGGTTTCGATACAATACCGGGCAAACCGCTAACCAAATTTGATCATTTAAAGTTCGAACCAGCTGATTATCTTAAACTGGATCAGATTCTTAAAAACCGTAATAGTATGCTCCGGATTCTTAACAAGGAAGAACTGGTTGACAAATCAGTTAAAGTTAAATCAAATGTGGTAGATGCAGTTACAGGCGCAACGCCAAAAACTATTAAAAACTCGGTTGTGGAAGGGGCAGTTTATTCCTCTTATACACTTTGGCATTTTGTAAACGGAACGATTAAAAACCAAATGACTCAGTTTACACAAAATATTTATTCAGAATCAATTGCCCGTCAGTTGCTGCAATCCGCCAATTATGAAACTCAGCTTTTTGCATTGAAAAAAATGTCAGAAAAAGATTTTGAAATTTATTCTGAATTGCTTTTTGAAGTAATTGAAAAAAGTGTGCCTTTAATAAAAGCCTATATTATTGTTAAAGCACCACTGCCATTTAGCAGTTTTGAACTGAACAAACAATTTGCAGCTCTTTCCGGCCTCGACGATTACAGTAAAAGTATATTTCTGAACCAGATTACAAATGAAGAGAAAGCAGCCAAAGTGTTTCTGCCATTGGTGTTTACAATGTTTGAAGATTTAAATAAAAAACAACAGGAGTTAATTGCCGGCGCTTATCAAAAATTCGAAATTCCCGGATTTAAGGAACTTCAGGAAAAGACGAAGAAAGATAAAAATGATTAGCAATTTTATAAGTATTTATTCAAAACCATAAAATAAACCAAATGAACAAATTAGCGATTACTAATTCTCCTGTCAGGCCTGATTTTTACAGGCTGCAAACCTGCAAATAAAAAATGATAAAATGCCAAGGTCGGTGAGTGGAATTTACCCAAGTCTGGCATATTACAACAACGAGGGCGAATGTGGAACAGGCGCCGTTGTTCCCTGGGCCGGCAGGTTATGGGTAATTACTTACGGACCGCACCTTCCGCTGGGTTCGTCGGATAAATTATACGAAATTACCCCAAATCTGGAACAAATTACCCGCGGGGAAAGTATTGGCGGAACTCCCGCGAACAGAATGATCCACAAAGAGAGCAATCAACTTTTTATTGGTCCTTATATCATCGATTCTGCGCGGAATGTGCATGTAATTCCATATTCACAAATGCAGGGCAGACTAACAGGAAATGCAAGGCATTTATTTGATCCGGCAGGAAAAATATATTACGGAACAATGGAAGAGGGATTTTATGAAGTTGATGTAAAAACATTTGAAGTAACCGAATTATATAAAGATGGAAATAATGTAAAGGGAAACAGGGTTGATCACGTTGACACTGAAGTAAATCCCGCAAATGCCACACTTCCGGGCGCTCATGGAAAGGGATTGTATTCAGGGCAGGGTGTATTGGTTTATTCAAACAACGGAGAAGCCTCGGAGGAAGCGCTTTCGAAATTTGATGTGGAAGCAGGAGTTTTGGCCGAATGGAATGGAAAAGACTGGAAAATGGTGCGCCGCAACCAGTTTGTTGAAGTTACCGGTCCAGGAGGAATTTATGGAAATAGTAAACCTGAAACCGATCCAATTTGGGCAACTGGTTGGGACCACAAATCGGTTTTGGTAGGTGTTCGTAATCCTGAAACGGGCTGGAATTTTTACCGTTTGCCAAAAGCCAGTCACAGTTACGACGGTGCGCATGGCTGGAACACCGAGTGGCCAAGAATCCGCGATATTGGAACCGACGGAAATCCTGATTATTTAATGACAATGCACGGTATGTTCTGGCGGTTTCCAGGCACATTCTCTGCTGAAAATTCTGTCGGAATTCGTCCGCGTTCAGCCTATTTAAAGGTGATTGGTGATTTTACCCGCTGGAACGATCAACTGGTTTTTGGCTGCGATGATTCGGCTAACAAGGAATTTCTGAACAAAAGAAAACAGAAGGGAAATATTGAAGGTCCCGGACAATCGAACTCAAATCTGTGGTTTACTTCTCCTGAAAAACCCGACCAGCTGGGGCCAAATACTGCATCCGGTTCAATCTGGTTAAACGAAAAAATTAATGCCGGCGAAATTTCTGAACCATTTTTATTTGCCGGATGGACAAAACGTTCAGTATGGATTAAAAATGCGGGGAGTAAAGATGTAGCTTTTACTTTTGAAGTTGATAAAACCGGGAATCAAAAATGGCAGCTGCTGAAAACCGTATCAGTTAAGGCTGGGCAGGCTGCAAATGTTGAATTTTCGGAAGATGAATCAGGTGAATGGATTCGGGTAAAATCGGAATCAAATACAATTGCAACAGTAAGTTTTAATTATACTGACGTTGATCAACGTGTTTTCACCTGCAAAAATGTTTGATGGAATTGCTGACGCAAGTGAAACGGATGTTTTGGGCGGGCTTTTATACGGACTTGGAAACGATCGCCGGGCTTTGGGAATTTCCACCTTTCATTTTAAGGATGGATTAACAAGCGAAACCGGATATTACGAATTGGATGAAAATTTGAATCTCATACCGAAAAACGATCCCGAAACCAACACTTTTATCAAAGAGAAATTTGCTATTCCTGAAAATGTAATTGAAATTGAAGAATCATCAGTTTTGGTCATCGATGATAAAAACCGTCGCTGGCGCTTACCACTGGGAAATGATTTGTACAGACAATTAACAAACACTGCACAACTTCGCATTGACCGGGAAGTGGCTACTGAACGCGATTTATTGAACTGTTGCGGCACTTTTTACGAACTACCCGCTGAAAATGCCGATGGTTATGCCAAAATCAGGCCGATTGCATCGCACAATTTCCGGATTCATGATTATGCTTCTTATCGTGGAATGCTTGTAATAACAGGTTTAAACTCTGATGCAAATGCAGGTGAACATATTGTCCGTTCCGATGATGGCTTAGCCGCAGTTTGGCTTGGTGTTATTGACGATTTGTGGTCTTTGGGCAAACCAACCGGTCACGGCGGGCCATGGAAAAATTCAGGTGTAAATGCCGGCGAACCTTCCGACCCGTATTTGATAGGTTTTTATGATAAAAAAAGTCTTGAGATTTCGCATGATTCAAGTCAGCCGGTAACATTTAGAATTGAAGTTGAACCCATTGGTCACGGACCCTGGATGTTGTATAAAGAAGTTACAGTAAAACCGGGCGAAACTTTTAAACACCAGTTCTCTGAAAATTTTCAGGCGCGATGGATACGGTTTATTGCTGATAAAAATTGCACGGCAACGGCGTGGTTGGAATATAAATAGTACATAAAATTGGGTACATAGGACTGAGTATTAAGAAAAATCACAAAGAAATTTCATGCAAATAACCCCCGGTTACACAGACTGTGTGAAAGCGAAATTTTTCCTGACTAACTCCGGCATTCATGCCGGAGGATGAAAGTGAAAGAATTCTATGGGCTTTAGCCCTAAACGCTGATAATTAGGGCTAAAGCCCAAGGTGTCTTCCTTATTATTCCCCTGGCATAAATGCAGGTTAGTCAAATTCATTTTCACAGCTTGTTCAACCTGGGGTTTAAAATGAGAAATAAATAAAAGGTGCATCCCTCCTGCTTTATTAACTCGACTTTCTTTGCTCGGCAAATAGAAACCTGTAAAAAGAAGGTTAAAAACGAACTCTTCAATTTTTCTTTGATTGCAAAAAAAATTGCAACTTTCATGAAAATACAAAATCATGAACCTAAGCTGTAAAATGGCAATGAAAACTATATCAAAAGTTGGAAAAATATTGCTTCTCATTCTGTTTATCTCTTTTGCATCAAACGCACAAAACAACTTGCCCCCCGGTTATCCCGACCGAAGTCCTTCACTTGATGTACTCCCGGGATTTATCAATCCTCCAAAAGGTTATGGAGAAGTGCCGTTCTATTGGTGGCAGGGCGATACACTTACCCGCGAACGTATCGAATGGCAATTGAACCAGTTGCAGGATAAAGGAATTTCCAGTCTGCAAATTAATTACAGTCACCTCGATAAAGGCGGAATTACTTATGGATTGTCACGTCCTAGTGAACCCCCATTGTTTTCTGAAAAATGGTGGGCGCTTTTTAAATGGTTTGCATCTGAAGCTCAGAAACGGGGAATGACAGTGAGCCTGAGTGATTACACGCTTGGCATTGGACAAGGATTTTCGATGGATGAAGCTATCGAAGAGAATCCTGAACTCAATGGCTCTGAGCTAAAAATTCAGGTAAAATTCTCTCCGGAAAAGGTAGTTGGAAACTTCCTGAAAACATGCTTACCGTAACAAGTTTTAAAATTAATCCCGACAGCTCAGTAGTTTCAGAAACAAGAGAAAACCTGCTTCCGGTAATAAAAGATGGAATTTTGAATTATGATTTTGGAAATGAAAAAAGAAAAGTGGTTTGTGTTTATTCCGAAACACTTATTCCGTCATACGATCCAATGCACCCGCAAAGCGGAGCGGCATACAATAAATATTTCTTTGGAAAATTTGAGGAAGCACTTGGAGAAAATTCAAAAGCACTAAATTTCTTTTTTTCTGATGAACTGAATTTCAGGGTTGGCGGAAACCTGTGGAATCGTTATTTCGCTGATGAATTCGAAAAAAGAAAAGGGTATGAGGTGGTCCCATATCTTGATGCTCTTTTTGTCCCGGTTGGCAATATAACTCCTAAAATCAGGCTCGATTACAACGATGTAATTGTGAGTCTGAGTGAAGAAAATTTCTTCCAACCGGTTTATCAGTGGCATCAGGATCGGGGATTGATTTTTGGTTGCGACCACGGTGGCCGGGGAAGAGATGTTGCCGAGTTTGGCGATTATTTTCGCACCCAGCGTTGGAATCAGGGACCCGGTTCCGACCAGCCATTTCTTTCAAAGGATATTATAAAGGCAAAGGTTGCCGCTTCCATTTCGCATTTGTATGAACGACCGCGGGTTTGGCTTGAAGGCTTTCACAGCAGTGGCTGGGGAACAAGTTCGGCAGATGTAACAGATGCCATTTTTGCCAATTTCGTGGCAGGTTACAACCTACTTTCGTTTCATGGTTTATACTATTCCACAAAAGGCGGCTGGTGGGAATGGGCGCCCCCAGACAACCATTTCAGAATGCCATACTGGCAACAAATCGACCCGTTGATGAATAGTGTTGAACGCTTGTCGTACCTGTTATCGCAGGGAGTTCATCAGTGTGATGTTGCGGTTATCTATCCGGTTGAACCTGTGATTGCCGGAATGGAAGGAAATCAATCGGTGAATACTGCTTTTAAAACAGGAGAACAACTTTATGACAACGGAATTGACTTTGATTTTATCGATTTCGAATCGTTGGGTCGGTCTGTAGTTACTGATATGGAACTCCATGTTTCAGGAGAAAAATATAAGGTTTTGGTTATTCCGTCGATGAAGGCCATTCGCTTTGAATCACTTCAAAAAATAGAGGAATTTAAAAAAGCCGGAGGAATCGTTGTAAACATTGGAAATCTTCCGGAAGCGACTGAAAAAAATGGAGCAAATGATCCGGAAGTCGCAAAACTTGTGAACAACATTTTTACAAAAAGTCAGAATCTGATACAGGTTTCAAATGCTGAATCGGTTGTTTCGGCTATTTCAGGAAAATACACACCCAACTTTAAAATTCTTACCGAAATAAAAGAAAGACCTTATGTAATGCACCGCACGATTGGAAAACGCGAAATTTATGCACTTTACAATTTCCCGTCAGGTAGCAAATGTTTTTTTAATGCAAAAGGAAAGCCTGAACTTTGGAATCCCTGGAATGGAGAAATCGTTTCAATTGAGAAATTTGCAAAAGAAACCAAAGAAGGAACTGAAGTAATTTTGCCATTGAGCGAAAAGGAAATTCAGATTTTAGTTTTTGATTCGGAAAATTCAATTCCGGCAAATTCGATGGAAATTTTATCACAAGTAAAACTTCTCAAACAAACGGACCTTGGGAATCAATGGGAGTTTGAATTGAAACCCTCACAGGATAATCAATGGGGAGATTACCAGCTACCGGCCTTCAACGAAATGCTGGGTGCACAGGTTCGCCAGTTACATTTTTCTGAAAATAAAGATTATCAAGGTGAAATTCTCAATTTTAACGATAGCTGGAAACTGGTTACATGTGGCAACGGAGCTCAGTTTCTAAAACTTGGGGCCTTACCTGACTTGCCTTCCGAAGAAGAAATCTTAAAAATGACTCCGCAAAACGTGGGAGAAAAAGTTCTCGTTTCAGGAAAAACATTTCATTGGGAAGAATATGATTTTTCATGGCAAACAGGTGTTGAAGGTGATTACGGACATCAGGGATATCATGGACTGAAAGGCGAAATGTATGACAATTTTATCCGTTTAGGTGCTATTGATGAGGAAAAACACTCAAAATTCCGAAAACCCGAACCTGAAGGAAATTATTACATTTTATTCACTTCAGTTATCGCACCCGGTGAAGAAGATTTTAAACTTTTAACCGGAGATGAAAAACCATTTTTATTATTTGTGAATGGCACAAAAACGGACGTCAATTCATCCTCGGTTAAGCTGAATAAAGGAGCAAACCCAATTTTGATAATTTATAATAAAGCCTGTGAAACTTATATCACTTTTCGTTACCCCGATGTTTCTTTCCTGCAAAACAACAGGTTTCAATGCGCTGGTACAAGGATTATGGAGTTCTTCCGTTCGATTGGAATGGAATCAAAATTTCATCCGGATTATTTGCTTTTGAATCAGCACCGGCACTGCAATCATTTGGTTTTTCAGCTTATGGTAAAATTTCGGTTTGGGATGATGGAATTCAACAGAATTTAATTGCCGGAGAAAGACAACCTGATGGATTGACCGCTTATATTGTGAAAATAAAATCAGTAAAACCTGAAACTTCTCAGATTGTCATTAAAATAGATTATTTACCTGGTTTTCGGGGAGGGGCAGTTTTTCCTGAATATATAAAACAACAGTGTGGCAAAGGAATAATTGAACTGGGAGACTGGTCGGAAATTGATGGTCTTCGGGCTTATTCGGGAGGAGCTTTGTATCGCCAAACCATTAGGCTTAATACCGAAGATTTGCAGCACAAACTGGAAATTGATTTGGGTGCTTTGGTTTCATCGGCTGAATTATTTGTAAACGGGAAAAGTGCGGGTATAAAACCGGCTCCACCCTGGAAATTTGATATTACAAAACTCGCAAAATTGGGTGAGAATAAAGTTGAGGTGTTGATATACAATACGCTGGCTAATAATTATACTTCTATTCCAACAAGGTATCGTGGCTCAATTAAATCAGGATTGATTGGGCCGGTAGTGCTGAATATCTATCAATAAAGCAATCAAAAATTAGCATAGTAAACATGAAACGAACCGAAAATTGTTTGGCAAAGCTGAACCGCATGAATAAAGCGCTCAGACACAAAGAACCCGACAGGGTACCCATCAGCGATTTTTTTTGGGGTAGTTTTATAAGTCGCTGGCGTAAGGACTGGGACTTTCAAATGATGTCAGTCCTTATAATTATTACGACCTCGACTGGATTGTAACCACTCCCAACATGGATCCGTTTATACGAACTTTCGAAACGATTCGGGAAGATGAAAAGGAAGTGGTTGTAAAAACCGGGTTTTTGGCGACCCTGCGAAAACGTTTCGATTTTCCGATGCCCGAATTTATGTCGTTTGATATCGATTCCATTGAAAAATTGCAAGCCTTGGTTTTTGACGATCCGGCAGACCCACGTCGGTTCTTTTCTGCGGGCGATAACCAAATTGCAGGTGTTGGTGATGGTTTCGAACGAAATTCTCCGGCATGGATTGAAACTGTTAAATCTCTACATCCCGACTTTCCTGTATATGGAAGTATAATTGAATGTTCAGAATGCCTTACTCGCTTAATCGGACAGGAAAATTCTCTTTTTTGGATGGGAATGTATACCGATGAACTGGGTGAACAAAACAACAGGATTGGACAATTTTACCTCGACAGCATGAAAGCGCAAATACTTGCAGCCAAAGGATTACTTGACGGAATGGTTATTTGGGGTGATGTTGCATTCAAACAAACAATGCTTTTCGATCCCGATTACTGGCGGCAGTATTTTAAACCATGGGTAAAGGCCATGATTGACGAATGTCACGACAATAGTTTACCGGTTATTTATCATGGCTGCGGAAATGTTGAACTGATCCTGGAAGACTTTATTGAAATGGGTCTGGATGCATACAATCCACTGGAAGTAAAAGCCGGATTGGATGCTGTGCATTTAAAGGAAAAATACGGCAACAAACTGGCTTATTGCGGCAACAACGATATACAGGTTTGGGAAACCGGAGACAAAGATTTAATAAAGCGTGATATTCTTCGGAAACTTCAGGCGGCAAAAGGAGGAGGTTTCATTTTTCAGTCAGACCACTCTGTTTCGAGCGCTGTTTCAGGCAAAACATATGATTACATAGTAAAACTGGTTCGTGAATACGGGAAATACCCTTTAAATCTGCCAGCATAAAAATTTAAATAAAAATCAATCAATGAAGCCAATTTTTAATCTTTTATTCCTGATACTTTTCTTACTTTCTGGAATATTGCCCTCGATAGGGCAAAGCAATTTTGATTCCTTCAAACAGGCAAAACTTCACCCAATTATTTCCGATAAACCAGCTCCCGGTTTTTTTGAAGGAGCACTGCTTGGAAATGGTGCAATGGGAGTGGTGGTAACCACCCGACCAGATGCAGTTGTTATTTATTTTGGGCATAACAATGTTTGGGATATTCGCATTGCAGAAGACAATCGTGAAAAAATTGGGACTTTTAAAGAAGTTTTCAATAAAGTTAAATCACTATCCGATTCGTTGAAGGTACTCACTGATGATCCCTGGTATGCAGAGTACAGTAAAATGACAGCTGAAAATTATGGAAAACCCTATCCAAGGCCTTTTCCATGTGGTTCGGTTTTGTTGGGATTCGACCGTCGAAATGCAGAAATGATTGGACACAAACTCGATATTTCCAACGGATTGTGTGAAGTTTATTTAATGACAAGTGAGAATAAAAAGCGCACATTGAAAATTTTCACCGATATGAAAGAAGATAAACTTTGGATGCAAATAGTGGACGAAAAGGGAAATCTATGTGAAAATATTTTTGACCGGGTTCGTGTAATGCCTGATCCTTCAACTCCAAAAGAATTTCCAAAAGCAAAAACCGATGAGCTTCTCGAAAAAGGAGTTTTATCATTCCGACAGATTTTGCCATATGAAGAACCCGAAAAATATGACGGAGAAAAAGGTCATCCAAAAGATAAAGCTTTTCGGTTGACAGTAAATATGAATAGTCCGCTTGAAAAAGATCGCGGATTAACTGGGATGGCAACCTTCAGCAAATGGCTAACCTGGAAGCAGCTTTTCAACATAAAGTGAGTTTCAACGGGTACATTTCGCTTTTGGAAGGATTGAACAGTGTGGTTGAAACAGAAATTCAAGAATTGGAAACCCCGAAACCCGATAGTTTTTTTGTCACTTTCAATGAAAATGAAAAAATCTGGAAGGAATACTGGAATAAGTCAGGAGTAAAGTTGAGCGATCAGTTTCTCGAAAGAATGTGGTATCACAATCTTTATTTTCTGAATTGTGCAACTAAAAAGGAAGCAACCCCTCCCGGACTTTTTGCCAACTGGAGTTACAACAACATTGGCACTGCCTGGCATGGAGATTACCATATGAATTACAACACGCAGCAACCTTTTTGGGCAACCTTTTCCAGCAATCACCTCGAAAAGAATTTGTCTTATGTAAAACTTGTGGAAATGCTGGTGCCGGTTAGTAAAAAGTGGGCAAAAGAGTATTATGAACTACCAGGTGCATATTTTCCTCACAGCGCTTACCCGGTAGAAATGAACATGGTTGCTTACCCTGTTCCAACCTGGGGATGGGAGATTGCCGAAACTCCCTGGACTGTGCAGGGATTGTGGTGGCATTACCTTTATTCAGGCGATGTTGAGTTTCTTAAATCAAGAGCCTATGAACCAATGAAACTTGCGGTTGAATTCCTTGTTGCATATTTGAAACGTACCGAAGCCAGCGGCCCGCAATGGAACGATGACAAATTCCATATTTTCCCCACAGTTCCACCCGAATTGTACGGTTTGCGCCCCGGATTTAAATATAATTATGATTGCAATGTAGATTTATCGCTCACCAAATTCATTTTTAAAGCTTTTATTGAAGCTGCCAAAGTTTTGAATCAAGAGGCAAGTGAGAAGGAATTGTTAACCAATGTAAACATGATTTTATCCCGGTTTCCTGATTATCCTACTGCTATTTCTGATAAATATGGTAAAGTACTTGTTTCGGTTCCCGATGAACACGACCAGGTAGTTTACAATGTTCCAAATGCCTTATTTACAGTATTCCCAGGTGAAGATCACGGATTGCATTCTGATTCTGAAACTATGAAACTACTGAAAAATACATTTTTCAATATGCAAAATGAAGGAGGAAACGATTTGGTGTTTATCAATCTGCAAGCCGCGAGAATTGGCATGCTCGATTTGGAAAGGTTTAAACGGCAGGTAAATTACAGTTTAATGCCAAACGGAGCTGCTTCCGATCGGGTAATGCAGGTGCACGGACGCTACAGCGATTTATCGGATTATGGTTTCATGGATAAAATGGGAATCTGGTTCGAAAACTTTGGATTGCCGGTAGTGATAAATGAATGTTTGATGCAGAGTTACGACGGGACCATCCGCCTTTTCCCCAACTGGCCAATGAATAAGGATGCAGAATTCCACAATCTCAGGGCTGTTGGTGCTTTTTTAGTCAGTGGCGAACTGAAAGACGGAAAAATCGAAGTGATTAAAGTTGAAAGTGAAAAAGGTGGATTGTTAAAAATTATTTTACCCTGGCAAAGCGGAGGAACTGTTTCCACTGCCGCTGGCAAAAAGTCACTTTCATCGTCAATCGTTGAAATGCAGACAGTAAAAGGGGAGACAATTGTTTTTCAACCCTGAATAGGTTGTGGTTTTTTGACAAATTAAAATCGAATAATAGAATATGATAAAAGACATTTTCTATAAAATCTCCCGAAAATCGCTGCCAATCATTTTGGTGGCAATTATCTTTTCTGGTTGTAGTGAACAAAATGCTGAAAAAAACCTGACAATCCCGTTGCCGAATAAAGCCCAGTTGCGATGGCAGAATTATGAACGAACAATGTTTGTCTGCATTGATCCAGCCACCTGGCAGGGCCGCGAGTACGACAATCACTCCACTCCATTAAACCGGATCACTCCGATTGCATTAAACACAGATCAGTGGTGCGAAGTGGCAAAATCGTGGGATGCTGGTTTGATACTTTTTGTGGCCAAACATACCGGCGGTTTTTGCTGGTGGCAAACAAATTCAACCGATTATGGAATAAAAAATACACCCTGGAAGAAAGGGAAAGGCGATGTACTCAAAGAGTTGTCGGAGTCGTGCAACAAATACGGTTTGGATTTGGGTATTTATGTTTATCCCGGGGACGAAACCTGGGGTGCGGGCATTGGAAGCGGCGGTATTACAAAAGATTCGACCAAACAGGAAGGCTACAACAAAGTATTTCGTCAGCAACTGACAGAAGTTTTAACCAATTACGGCGCTGTGAGCGAAGTTTGGTTCGACGGCAGTTGCAATATCAATGTAAATGATATTCTCGAAAAGTACGCTTCCGACGCGGTAATTCTGCAGGGACCAAAAGCCAATTTGCGTTGGGTGGGCAACGAAAGCGGTTATGCACCATTTTCAAACTGGTACACGTTCAACAGCAAAGATTTGGAAACAGGTGTTGCCACTGCCATTCAATCCAATCCTTTTGGCGATGTGTATGCCCCGGTTGAAATCGATGTGCCATTGTTAAAAAACAGGGGACACAAATGGTTTTGGGCTCCGAATACGGATAGCCTTCTGTTGTCAACTGAACAGTTGATGGATATTTACTACAAATCCGCCGGAAGAGGAGCTGTTCTTCTTCTGAACTCCACTCCCGACACAACCGGATTGATTCCCGAATCGCACGTGGCTGCTTATAAAGCCTTTGGAAATGAGATAAAAAGGCGTTTTGATTCTCCCATTATGAAAACCGGCGGAAAGGGAAACTCGCTGGAGTTGACACTTTCAAATCCAACGGAAATAAATCATGTTATTTTGCAGGAAGAAATTGCGATGGGACAAAGGGTACTCGGCTTTTCGATAGAAATAATGGATGGAAGCAAACAATGGAAAGAAGTCTTTAACGGAACTTCGATAGGGTCAAAAAGAATTTGTTATTTCGCTCCGGTAACAACGGAGAAAATAAGGGCATCATTTACAAATACAAAAGCTAAACCGCTGATTGCCAATTTTGCCGTTTACAACGTAAAAGGCGTAAGTCTGGAGCCTGAAAACAGGAAGGATCAAAGCAATTTCTACGATGGCATATTAAGAAAGAACGCAACCGATCAACCCGATGAACCTGCCATTGAAATAGCCAATTGGGACAGCAATACTTTCAGTGATTCCGGCTGGAAGGAAATGAGTTTTGATCTTACAAAATTTGTGCAAAGGGTCGGACAGTATGAAGTTACATTTGCTGCAACAGATAATTCCAAAGAACCGGGGCTCGAATTTAAGGATTGGGAAATGGAAATGTATGGCAACAAAAAAAAGAGTACTATTGAGTTTCTGAAGGAAAGTTCCACATTCAGGATTACACGTTCCCAACAGACACTTGACGAATTCCCAACCATACTAAGGCTGAAGATTAAAAGTCAGACACCTGAATCGGCGGGAAATGTTACCATTAGAATGCTGACTTATTAATTCAAAAAAAATCTGTGATGAAGAAATTAATGCCTTTGGTTTTACTTGTGTTTTGTCTTTTTATTTCGGCAACAAATGAAATAGAAAAAAGACAAACTGTAAATATCGATTTGAAAGGGACAGGCCGAATTTATGAAGGAATCGGAGCGTTGAGTGCAGGGGCCTCATCCAAATTGCTAATGGAATATCAGGAACCTTACCGGAGCCAGATTCTTGATTTTCTGTTTAAACCAAAATTCGGGGCAAGCCTGCAACATCTGAAAGTAGAAATTGGTGGCGATGTTAACTCAACATGCGGAACGGAACCAAGTCACGCACGCACGTGGGAAGAGTTCGAAAACCCGAAACCTGAATATTTTCAGCGTGGTTATGAGTGGTGGCTGATGACCGAAGCAAAAAAGCGGAATCCGGCTATTTATCTCGACTGCCTCGAATGGGGCGCTCCCGGCTGGATTGGCGATGGAAAGTATTACTCTCAGGACAACATCAATTATATTATTGCTTTCATTAAAGGAGCAAAAAAATATCACAATCTAAAAATCGATTACACGGGAATCTGGAACGAACGGATGTACGACATTGAGTTTATCAAAAACCTGCGGAAAGCGCTCAATGAAAATGGTTTGAACGAAGTAAAACTGGTTGCTGCCGATTTGTGCTGCGGTACGCAGTGGAAAATTGCCGACGATATGAAATTGGATGAGGAACTCAGGAAATCGGTTGATGTGATCGGCGATCACTATACAGAGCGCGACAGGGCATACAACAGCAGCGAAAATGCCAAAAGTTTTGATATCCCGGTGTGGAATGCTGAAGGTGGTCCGTGGAAAGGCGACTGGACTGGTTTTGAATACCTTGTTAAAATGTATAATCGCGATTACATTGAAGGGCGCATGACAAAAAACATCACCTGGAGTTTGATTACTTCGTATTACAACAGCCTGTCGTTGCCCAATTCCGGGTTAATGACCGCCAACACACCCTGGTCGGGTTATTACGATGTTGAACCCTGTATTTGGGCTGCAGCACACACCACTCAGTTTACCGAACCCGGCTGGAAATATGTGGATTCAGGTTGCGGTTATCTTGAAAAGGGAAGCTACGTTACCCTAAAGTCGCCTGATAACAAGGACTTCAGTATAATAGTCGAAACGGTTGATACGACCGTTTCTCAAACCGTCACTTTCGATTTGGGTGTGAATTCAGGCAATAAATTGTTGCATGTCTGGAAATCGACAAGTGGTAAAAGTGAGTTTGAAAAACTGCCGGACATAAAAATAAAAAACAACAAATTCACCATAAAATTGGATGGAAAATCATGTTATTCGATTACAACAACCATTGGTCAGACCAAAGGAAATTATCCGGTTCCCGAAGATAAACCGTTCCCCTTTCCCTATCGCGAAGATTTTGAATGGGAAACCATTGGAAAACTGCCCAAATACTTCATGGATCAGGCAGGTGCATTCGAGGTTACTGAAAGAGAGGACGGGAAAGGCAAATGCTTAAAACAGATACTGGATAAGCAGGGAATAGAGTGGGAAACCGGTATGAATCCTGCCGTTACAACAGTACTTGGCGACACCACCTGGACCGATTATGAAGTGCACGTTGACGTAAATATTACTGAGAATACCGGGTATGCAAAATTATTGGGTCGTGTAATGGAAATGCACAGAGGCGGTGATTTTCCGGAAGGATATACGTTTGTGATTAATACAGGAAATAACTGGGTGCTGCATGCCGGCAATCAGATTATTTCTTCAGGAAATGCCAAATTTCCTGCATTTAAATGGCATCATATTTCGTTAAACCTAAGGGGTAAAACTGTATCGGTATGGGTTAACAACAAGGAAATAATATCAGTTACCGATGAGAAATATTCGCATGGACTTGCGGGAATTGGCTCGGGTTACAATTTTGCGGAGTTCGATAATTTCGAGGTTAAGTAGGTCAATAATCAGAATCATAACGACCTATATATAAAAAATGAATAAATTGGTTAAAACTACTCCAATGATAAAAAATTACATCTTTTTAGTTTTGGGAATGTTTCTTTTTGTGTCGTGTGTCCAAAAGGAAAAAACTGTAAAATACACGCCTGCCAGTCAAAAAACCAGTGAAATTGCAGAATGGGAAGCGCTACGATTTGGTGCATTTGTCCATTTTAACGACAATACCTGCATCGAAGTCGAACTTTCGAAGAATACCGACCCGATGGTTTTCAATCCTGTAAACCTGAATTTCGATACGTTAATGACCACTTTCCAGAAAGCGGGAGTAAAATATGCGGTATTGACAACACGTCATACTTCAGGTTTTTGTTTGTGGGACAGTCAGGTTACTCAATTCGATGTGGCCAACAGTCCGTTTAAAAACGATGTTGTCAGGCTTTTTGTTGATGCCTGCCGCAAATACGACATAAAACCCTGCTTTTATTACTGTTTGTGGGGAAGCAAAGACTGGAATCCGACAGATTGGAATCCGGTGATTAACGCTGAACTCGAAGGAAAAACACCGAAGGAAATTATTCTTGCCCAATTAACCGAATTGGCCGAAAGTTATGGCGAAATCTTTGAGTTCTGGCTCGACATGCAATTCTGGGCAGATACCACCCTAACCGCGCAGGAAACCTATAATCTGCTAAAAAGCAAAAACCCCAAAACGTTTGTCCATTTTAATCAACACGTTCAGGATGGGACCAAAATCAATTATTTCCCTACCGATATTGTTAACGGCGAAGAACGCATTCCACCGGTTACAGGCCACAACGCAACCCGCACTGTTGATGGCGCAGGTTATTATCTGCCGTTTGAATACGAAATCACTTCGCAGCGGTTCGATACCCTTTCTTTGGGCAATGGTTTAATGAAAGGCTCCGTTTGGTTTACTTATCCGCAAAGTCAGTTTTACCCGGTTGACAGCCTGTACAAATACATTGCACAAAGTTTCGAAAGGGGTGGCAGTAATATTCTGCTCTCCACCGCGCCCGATAAAACCGGCACCTACCGGCAGGCCGATTGTGACAGCATCATCAAATTGGGAAAATTGATTTGGGGGAAAGAATAAAGGATATTTTCTCTTTTCTAATTAATTTCAGCTTTTCAGAATCATTCCATTTTCTAACTTAAAGACAGGATTAAAGTATATAATTTGCAATTTTGAAATTCAAGAATATTTTGAAATATCAGATTAATAAAATGAATAAAAAACTTGAACCATGAACAAACTTTTAACAACCATTTTAATAGTTACGATGCTGAATGTGAATCTGTTTAGTCAAAACAGCAAACATTCCTTTGCACTTTCAAAAACAGAGTTTTTGCTTGATGGCTTACCATTCCAGATAATTTCGGGCGAAATTCATCCCGCCCGCGTACCTGCTGAATACTGGAAACACCGCATTCAAATGGCAAAAGCAATGGGTTGCAATACGATCGCGGCCTATATTTTCTGGAATTATCACGAAATTGAACAGGGTGTTTTCGATTTTCAAACCGGAAACCACAATATTGCTGAGTTTATAAAATTGGTTCAGGACGAGGGTATGTTCCTGATTTTACGTCCCGGTCCTTATGTTTGTGCTGAATGGGATTTTGGTGGTCTTCCCTCGTATTTGCTGGCAATTCCCGATATAAAAGTACGTTGTATGGATCCGCGCTACACCGCTGCTGCCGAGCGTTACATAAAACGCTGGCGATTCAGGTAAAGATTTGCAGGTAACTAAAGGCGGACCGATTGTGATGGTTCAGATTGAAAATGAATACGGAAGCTACGGGAACGACCGCACCTACATGAAATGGCTTCAGGAAGTCTGGAAGAAAATGTGGTATCGAAGTGCCGTTTTATACTTCCGACGGTGCAACACCTTTTATGCTTGAAGCCGGTTCATTGCCTGACGCAGCAATCGGTTTAGACCCAGGTGCCAATGCAAAAGATTTTGAACAGGCAACTCTGGCCAACCCAAATGTTCCGTCGTTTTGCAGCGAATTATACCCGGGCTGGCTCACGCATTGGGGCGAAAAATGGCAGCGTCCGGGTGTTGAGGATTTAAAGAATGATGTTAAATGGCTGATGGACAATAAAAAATCGTTTAACTTTTATGTCATTCATGGCGGGACCAACTTTGGCTACTGGGCAGGTGCAAATGCTTTTAGTCCAACCCAGTACCAGCCCGATGTTACAAGTTACGATTATGATGCCCCGATCAATGAAATGGGACAGGCTACTCCAAAATATGACGAAATGCGCAAATTATTGGCAGCTTACCTTCCGTCAGGTAAAAAATTGCCTGAAGTTCCGGCCCCGATGCCGGTAATTGAAATTCCTGAAATCAGTTTAAACGCAACTGCCGCAGTTTGGGATAATTTACCCGAAGCTATTATTTCGCCACAACCAAAACCAATGGAAATGTTGGGGCAAAAAGGAGGGTTTATTTTATATCGAACCAAATTAATCGGGCATAAAAAGGCAAACTAAGGATTACCGAATTGCACGATTATGCAACTGTTTTTGTTGATGGAAAATATGTTGGAAAACTCGATCGCGCACAAGCCGAAAATATCATCGATCTGCCCGGGTCAACCACAGAAAATCCCCAACTCGATATTTTGGTTGAAGGCATGGGACGCCTGAATTTTGCCGAATATATGATCGACAGAAAAGGAATCACCGACCGTGTTTCACTTAACGGAATGACATTGATGAACTGGGAGATTTTCACACTTCCGTTTGATGAAGATTATTTGAAAACACTAAAATTTTCAACTACAAAATCCACTCAACCCGGCAACTTTTTTAAAGGCGAATTTGAACTGACAAATTTGGGAGATACATATATTGACATGGGCAAATGGGAAAAAGGCGTGGTTTGGGTAAATGGCCACAACCTTGGTCGTTACTGGAATATCGGGCCGCAGTTTCAATTGTATTGCCCTTCACCATTTCTGAAAAAAGGGAAAAACGAAATTGTGGTTTTCGATTTGCACCAACTAGAAGCAAAGCCAGTTAAAGGAGTAAAATCAATGGATTAAATATAACGTTATGAAGAATTTAACACTTTCAGTAGTCTTTATATTCCTTTTATTTTTTTCATTTTCATCATGTAAAAATGAAAAAAAGGCTGAGACAGGAACTCAGTTGATGGAAAACAGGTTTTTAACATTCAATTCAATAATAAGAGTAAATCAGATTGAAGTTTCAAGATTTGAAAATAAAGGTGAAGATGAACGAAGCCTGCATACTCCCGATAGAGTTATTGAGTTCAGAGATGCAATTGAAAAAGGATTTCCGGGAGCAAAAATAACCTGGGCTTTTAGCTGGCTGGCATTGCACGACACAACTTTCAACTATACAAAAATCCGTGAACTTATTGTAGCATACCATTCAAAATATGGCGATGAAATAACTTTTATTCCAGGTGCTTATTTTGCAAACGCGTATAATTCAACCGAACAGGTAAACGAAGATTTGCACGATGGATTGGCAAAAGTTTCGGAACTGGTTGGAAATGGTTACCGGCCAAACAGCGTGGTTGCAGGTTTTTGTCATCAAAAAATCAACAGTTTTTGGCTGAAAAGGAAGGTATTCACGTGTGTCAGGGAAATATCTGGAGTCAGTATGCCATTGATAATCAGGATGGGGAAGGTTCGGTTTGTTACCCTTTTTATCCGTCGAAAGAACATTTTTGCAAACCGGCACAAAGTTCTGAAGACTTTATTGATTGTGTGAATCTGGATGGTTGGTCGGTGGATTTTTTGGCTGGAAGAAGAGAGGGTTTTGCAGATGGATTTAACAGCAGAATGGGAGTTGGCCCGATTGAAACCCTTGGAAATCATGGGCAGGAAACAGGTTTAAAAGAAATGATGCACACATCCGCCATTCATTTCAATAGTGGTTTTGATCTCAACAAATTTGCATGGGTCACTAATTGCTGGGAATTAAGTCTTCCCATTGACGTTTCAGGCTTGACGGCGTGGTTAAGTGAAATAAAAAAACAATGGCCCGACGTTAAATTTATTACCCAGGGTGAATTTGGTTTGATTTGGAGAGAACATTTTAAAGAGAATTCTTTTGATTACCGTTTTGAAGAAAAAGGTTCGGGAATTGGCGGTTCTGATGCAAACATGGAAATCAAATGGTTTATGAATAAAACTTTCAGACTGGCAACTTTGCGGGATTTTGAGAAAGATGCTGAACCCTTGGTTATTGATTTTACCCGCTATGATTTGAAAGCGAAAGAACCTGAATCTGGAAGTACACGAAACTGGAGCTTGTTTAATGTGATCAATCAAAAGCAGATCAGGCCGCAGGATCAGCCGGTTCCGTTTTCTGCACTTTCAGAAGAAAACAGAAATATTATTAAAAACAGTAAGATCAATCTGGAGTAACCTGATTTTTTCTTCGATTTAGGAATATGTAAATAGCAACTGATTTTAAATCACTTTACAATGAAAACAAAAACCAAACTGTTTACCGGAATTTTGCTTGTATTGTTTAGTATTGCTTTTAACGGACAGGCACAAAACAAACCCAATATTCTTTTCCTTTTTGCCGACGACCAACGTGCTGATGCACTGGGGTGTGCAGGAAATTTGTACATACACACACCCAATATCGACAAGCTTGCCGAACGCGGTGTACGGTTTTCAAACAGTTATGTAATGGGCGGGCATCACGGTGCAATTTGCGCCCCAAGCAGGGCAATGCTGATGAGTGGTAAAAGTCTGTTTAATGTGCACGACCGGTTGGCAGGAGTTCAAACCATGCCCCGATATTTTTCAGAATACGGATATGTAACTTTCGGTACTGGCAAGTGGCATAACGAAAAGTCTGCTTTTGAAGCTACATTTCAGAAGGGCAAAAATGTGTTTTTGGGTGGAATGAGCGATCATTTTAACGTTCCGGCTCGCGACATGGGAGCCGATGGTAAATTGGGTGAACCTCAATCAAAAGGCTACTCAACTGATATTTTTGCTGAAGCCGCAATGGGTTTTATCAATGAATATGCAAACGGAGACAGGAACAAACCGTTTTTCTGTTATGTTGCTTTTACTGCTCCGCACGATCCGCGTTCGCCACGACCTGATTATATTGGAATGTATCCCGATGAATCGATACCTGTTCCCGGGAATTTCAAAAAACTCCACCCTTTTGCTTTCGATGAACTTGCCATAAGAGACGAAAATCTTGCCCCGTGGCCACGCACACCTGAAATCATTCAGGCTTCAATTGCCGATTATTATGCACTGATTTCTCATTTGGATGATAAAGTTGGTGAAATTGTAGAAACATTAATTAAGAAAGACCTTTTTGAAAATACGATAATAGTTTATGCTGCCGACAATGGCCTGGCAATTGGCAGTCATGGTTTAATTGGGAAACAGAATTTGTATGAACACTCAGTGAAAGTGCCTGTAATTATTTCAGGGCCGGGTATTCCGAAAGAAAAAGTTAATGATGCGTTGGTTTATTTATATGATCTGTTTCCAACATTGTGTGCAGCCAGTTCTTTACCTGTTCCAAAAGAAATTGACGGGAAAAACCTGATGCCGGTAATAAAAGGCGAAAAAGCTGGAGTTCGCAATTCACTTTTTACCGCCTATAGAAATACTGTGCGTGCAGTGCGAACCGATGAATGGAAATTAATTCGTTATCCGCAAATAAATTTTACCCAATTGTATAATCTAAAAAGTGATCCGCTGGAATTAAACAACCTGGCCTCTTTGCCCGAACAAAAACCAAGGGTTGATGAAATGATGGATTTATTAAAAGAATGGGTTGTTGAATCAAATGACACGATCAATTTGAATCCCTCCAATATTCTACCGATGGATTACGATTACACAAAACTGAAACAAAAAGCCGATATCCACCAACCTGAGTATATTTTGAACAAATATTTTGGTGAACCGGCGAAGAATAAATAGAAATTTAACCAAATTAAAAGGTCGATCCGGCACTGCTTTTAAATTTTTTAACCGAGTTTTATTTTGGCCTTAATGCTTATAAAACCGTTAATTTTTCTTTTTATGCGAACTTTTGTTTCTTCATCCTTCTGGTTGAAAAAACAAGCCTGTTAAATAATAAACCTTTACCGGTTGACGGCAAAATTTAGGAATTAAAGCAAAAGAACCAATGTCAGCTCTTCGTCTGAAGATTTCCGAATCGGTTGACACTCCTCAGATTTTAGGATTTTCAGTTTTTAACTTTCAAAATGAATAATTTCTTTAATTTTAGGAAATAAAGAACGACCTAAAACTGAATCAAAAATTCAACATGAACTTTAACATTATTTTCGGAATATTACTGATCGCCACAGGAGCTTTTTCATCGGGCAGTTTTGCCGTTCCTTTCGGAAAAATTAAAGGTTGGGGATGGGAAACCTACTGGATGATTTTTAGTACTGGAGCCTACATTATTTTTCCATTGCTTGCATGTTTTGTATTTGCTCCTAACTTTTTGGAAATTATCAGCAAAACAGATTCGCAAACAATTATTTCCGTTTTTCTGCTGGGTATGGTTTATGGTGTTGGGAATCTATCTTTCGGACTAGCATTGCGTTATCTGGGCTTATCACTTGGATATGCGCTTTCACTCGGATTAATGCTGGCAATCGGTACTTTAATTCCACCAGTTCTTGATGGAAGACTTGAATTGATGCTCCAAAAAGAGGGTGGTATGTTACTGATTTGGGGTGTTATTGTTGCCTGCGCTGGAATAGCGCTTTCAGCCTGGTCTGGTATTATTAAAGACAAACAGGTTTCAGAATCTGCCAAAAAAGTAAGTGTTGGCGAATTCAACCTTGTAAAAGGAATTTTGGCTGCAGCGCTGGTTGGTGTTACAGGTTCGGCAATGTCGCTGGGATTCGAACGCGGGTTGCCGATAACCGTTACCGCCGCCGGGTTTGGTGTTGATGCACTTTTTACAATGATGCCACTGCTCGTTGTTCTCTTCTCAGGAACTTTTGTAACTACAATTTTCTGGTGTGGTTTTCTCGGAAATAAGAATAAAACACTTTCAAACTACGTTAAAGCCGAAATAGTAAAGTGCTGGTATTTAATTACCTTTTGGAATCTTGGCTGGTTTACTTTGGTTTAGTCAGTTTATCCTTTACGGAATGGGAAAGAGCAAAATGGGTCCTTTTACTTTTACTTCATGGGGAATTTTAATGGCACTGACAATTGTATTTGCAACGGTTTGGGGACTTATTCGGGGAGAATGGAAAGGAACTTCAAAAAAAGTTTATTTCCTGATGATATTATCGTTGGTAATTATAATTGTTTCTTCTTTTATGATTGGAATTAGCGGCTCGGAATAAAACAGTTCAGAGTTCAGAGTTCAGCGTTTCAAGTTCAAGATTTGTAACCTTTAACCTGCAACCCGTAACCTGCAACCCGTAACAACTTTAAACTCGAAAATATGGTAACTTCAAGAGATCGGATTTTAACAGCAATCGCACACAAAACACCCGACAGGATTCCTGTTGATTTGAGTGCAACACCCAGTTCGGGTATTTCAGCAATTGCATACAGCAACCTGGTAAAACATATCGGAAGACAGGATTTGCCGGTTCAGATTTACGATGTGGTGCAGCAACTCGCACAACCTGATATGTCATTGCTCGACAGGTTTGGTGTTGATGTGCTGGATATTGGAAGGACATTTAACACGCAACATACCGAATGGAAACCAACGACTTTGTCAAACGGTGCGTCAGCCCTTTACCCCAAATGGTTTAACCCGGTAAAAATGAATGACGGTTCATTCGCAACTTTTGATTACGACGGTAAAACTATGCTTTCACGAATGCCGGTTGGCGCTACTTTCTTCGACCAGACTTATTTTCCTTATGTTGATGGTTATCCCGATTCATATGAAAATCTGGATGCTGAAATGGGCAGAATCATGTGGGCGCGAGATGCTCACAGTCCGTGGGACCACGCTGGGGAAGATGATTTCTGGCAAAAACTAAGGGGAGAATACAATTGAATTAAGGAAAAATACGGATAAAGCATTGCTAGTTGTTTGTGGATGCAATCTGTTTGAATGGGGAACTTTTTTGCGGCGGATGGATAATTTTCTGATGGATTTAATGTGCGACCCCTACAATGTTGAAAAATTGCTTGATCATTTGATGATCCGCCATTTGGCAACACTCGATAAAGTATGTAACGCAGTAGGCGATATTGTTGATATTATTCGTTTTGGCGACGATTTGGGAATGACTTCAGGACCTTTTATGGATCCTTGTATTTACCGCGATTTATTTAAACCCCGTCATAAAATGTTGTGCGATTATGTGAAAACACACAGCAAAATGCACACATTTATTCACTCCTGTGGTTCAATTTCACTTTTAATGCCACATTTGATTGAGGCCGGAATCGAAATATTTAACCCGGTACAAACCAATGCATATCGAATGGAACCTAAGTTTCTGAAAAGAGAATTTGGAAAGGATTGTACTTTTTGGGGTGGTGGCATCGAAAACGTAGGTACGCTAAACAACGGAACTCCGGAACAGGTTCGCGAACAGGTTTTTGAACGAATGGAAATTTTTTCTGAAGGTGGCGGTTTTGTTTTTAATACCGTTCACAATATTTTGCCTGATGTTCCGCCTGAAAATATTTTGGCTATGTATGATGCAGTAAATGAGTTTAATAATACCAAAGTTTAAGTAAATTAATAAAGTTAAATATGAAACGTTACGGACAAATTATCGGTGTGAAACCGGAACATTTTGAAGAATACAAAAAATACCATGCAGCGGTTTGGCCCGAAGTGCTAAAAATGATAACGCTGTGCAACATTCGCAACTACTCAATTTTCCATAAAGACAACCAGTTATTTGCCTATTTTGAATATCACGGAACCGATTTTGCTGCCGACATGGCAAAAATGGCCGCCGACGAAACCACTCAAAAATGGTGGGCAGTTATGGAACCCATGCAACAACCAGTTGAAAACCGAAAAGAAGGTGAGTGGTGGGCAAATATGGAAGAGGTTTTTCATTTGGATTGAAGAAAGAAACTAACCACATAGGCACATAGAACACAGAAGAAAAACTATGAGCCTGTGTGGTTTAAATTATTCCTCATAAAAAGTTCTTATCCAAAAACTCCTGGAATTTTTCTTTGTATTGCTCGCTTACAGGAATAAAAACTTTCCCGAAAACAATCCGGCTGCGTTCAATTGTGTCAATTTTTTTCGAGGTTGACAATAAACGAACGATGGACACGCATAAATTTGGCTTCGGGCAGTTTGGCTTCAAGCGCTTTTAGTGAGTTGATTGAAAGGATTGGTTTGTCTTCGTTTTGAAGAAAAACTTTTACATAATCTTTCAATCCTCCAATGTATTTTATTTCGTTGAAATTGATGCGGCGGATTTTGTATTCCGATTTCAGAAACAGAAATTCGTTGTTGGCTTCAATTATTTCCTGATGCTCAGCTTTTTCCAGTCGTATTAATTTCTCAGCCTTCTTGGCAGCTTTTAGAAATTCCTCATAACTAAAAGGTTTTAAAAGATAATCAACGGCTTCAAGTTTAAATCCTTCAAGTGCATATTTTTCATAAGCAGTTGTAAAAATTATTTTGGGGCGGTTTTCGAGTATCCGTGTAAATTCTATCCCTGTTAAATCAGGCATTTGAATATCTAAAAAGATAAGATCAACCGGGTTTCCACTTATAAATTCCATAGCATCCAGTGGATTGTCGAACGCTGCAATCAATTCCAGAAACGGAGTTTTTTGAACATAGCCGCTTACCAGTTGCAGCGCGAGCGGTTCGTCATCAATGGCAATTGTTCGTATCATTTTTATTGGTTTATTTCAATTTCAAGCAAAACCAAATACTCTAAATCCGATTTTTCAATCGAAAGTGTATGTTTATCGGGAAAGAGTAAATTCAGCCGTTTCTTTACATTTTCAAGGCCAATTCCCGAATGATTTTCGTTTGTGTTTTTATCACTTGCCTGTCCTAAACTGTTGATGCAGCTAAATTTAATTTTGTTGTTTTCAACTGTCATCGAAACATGTATGAACGATTTTTCGCGATAACTGATGCCGTGTTTAAAGGCGTTTTCGATAAACGGAATAAACAGAAGCGGCGGAATTTCAATATTATTTTCCACTTGTGGAAAATCAACTTTTAGTTCCACTTTTTGCGATAGCCGGAGTTTCATCAAATCAACATAATGTGACATGAAACTGATTTCGCTGCTGAGGTTGGTTTTACCGTGTTCCGATTCATACAACAAATAACGCATTAGTTTAGAGAGTTTTAAAACTGCTTCCTGCGCATCTTTTGTATTGATTTCAATCAGCGAGTAAATATTATTGAGTGTATTGAAAAAGAAATGTGGACTGACCTGATTCTTTAAAAATGCAAGTTCCGAATTGAGTTTTTCCTTTTCAAGTTCTTTCTGGCGTTTTTCGCTGGCGGTGTGTTGCTCAATCACGCGTAACCCAATGGAAAATCCGGTTACAATAACCGAAATCAGTAAAAAATAATACAACTGTAGCTGTTTCATCGGGGGTTTTGGGATTACATTGTCTTTCATCAGTTTCTCAAATGCTTCAGCTATTTGTTTTTCGCGTTCGGCATTATGAAAATACTGTTCATTTACTATTATGAAAAAGAAATATAAAACAACAATTACTAATGTGGCAGAAACAAAGTAAATAACCCTTTTTTGTTTTAAATAAAAGCGCGGCACAAGCCAGAGGTAATTGACATAAAAGATAATCCCGTACAAAGTTGCGCCAAGATAAAAACCCCAGGCTACATGTTTTGTGCTTCCCCAGTAACGGTTAATGATGAGTTGCGGCAGAATAATAAGCAGCAACCAGGCCAGTGTATGCAGAACCAAGGGTAGCGAACGGTTTTTATGTATTGTTGTATTCATTTTTATTTCAGGCTTGAATCCATTTTTTTGTTGAAAATCAAAGTTAACCGAAAAATCAAAAAGCGAAATTATATCTGTTGTTTTTAAAGTTCGGTAATGTTATTTGATATTAAAATTAATTAGGTTTAAAACCCCAAGAATCTTAAAATAATTATCCGTTCACTGAAGTGAACGGCAAATGATATTCTTAAACCGAAAGGGGTTTTTTTATGCCGTCATGATTATCAGCATTTACGGTTCTTTTAGTGAAATTCCTGGCTTTATTCATTAGAATATCTTCGGCATTTAATTTCTTTTTTATTCATGTCTCAATGCATCAATTGGATTGAGGTTTGCCGCTTTTTTAGCAGGATACCAACCAAAGAAGATACCGATTGCAGAACAAACCAGAAACGAAATCACTATGGCATTTGTCATTATTACAAAAGGGAAACTGAGCAAACTTGTGGCAACATATGAAATTACCAATCCAAATAAAATCCCGATAATTCCGCCCACAATACTTAGCAAAACCGCCTCGATGAGGAACTGCATCAAAATATCGTTTCCACGTCCACCAACCGACATGCGCAACCCAATTTCGCGGGTGCGTTCGGTAACCGAAACAAACATGATATTCATAATTCCAATTCCGCCTACCAGGAGCGAAATGCCTGCAATTGCGCCCAGCAACATGGTTAACATATCGCTTACTGATGAAAAAGTTTCAATCATTTCGGCCTGCGAACGAACATGGAAATCATCATCATCTCCTGTTTTCAGTTTGTGTTCACGGCGAAGAATTGTTGTAATTTCTTCGATTGCCGCTTCCGATTTATCTTCACTAACCGCTGATGCACTGATTGACTGAATATGTGTTATTGCCAAAATCCGGCGTTGCACCGAAGTGTAAGGCGCAAGTATCAAATCATCCTGATCCTGTCCCATCGAGTTTTCCCCTTTTTCTTTCAGCACCCCGATAATTTTTAACGGGATACCACTGAAGCGAACGGTTTGTCCAACCGGATCAACGTTCGTATCAAAAAGGTTTTCAACAACGGTTTGCCCAACAATACAAACCTTTGCCAGGCTGTTTATCTCTTTGTCAGAAAAAATACGTCCGTCTTCCAGTTCATATTTTCGAATTGACAAATATTCGGCATTTACTCCTGTAATATTCGTTGGCCAGTTTTTATTGCCATTCACTGCTTGTCCGCTGGAACTTACCTGCGGCGAAATCGCGGAAAGATAAGAAGTTTCATTTTTCAGTTTTTCAACGTCAGAAAGTGTAAGTGTTTTTGCGTTTGAATTGCCCATCATTACACCGCCGCGCTGCTGTGAACCGGGCATAACAAAAATCATGTTCGAACCCATGCTTGAAATCTGATTCTGAATACTTTTTTTCGAACCCTGCCCGATGGAAAGCATCCCGATTACAGAACCAACGCCGATAATAATTCCCAGCATCGTGAGTATCGACCTGAATTTATTTCGCCTCAGTGCGTTGGTTGCAATTTTTGTAAGATTTGTATAATTCATTTTACTCTTTTTTTAATTCATTTCTTCCATTTCCACAGGCAAACCTTTTATTAATTCGCTTGCATTAAAACGGTTGGTAACCAGCGATTCCTTTTGAATGCGGCCATCGCGAAAAATTATATTGCTTTTCATAAACCGCGCAATATCAGGTTCGTGAGTTACAAACACGATAGTTTTCCCGTTGTCATTCAGTTTTTTGGAAAAGCTCCATAATTTCGTATGAAGTGCGTGTGTCGAGATTTCCTGTGGCTTCGTCAGCTAGAATCACAACCGGATCATTCACCAGCGAACGGGCAATGGCAACGCGTTGTTGCTGTCCGCCCGACAACTGGTTTGGCATGTGGTGCATCCTGTCCGTAAGACCAACCTGTTCAAGCGCAAACAAAGCTCTTTCCCGCCGTTCTTTTGCTTTTACTTTCGAGTTGTAATAAAGTTGCAATTCCACATTTTCCAAAGCCGAGGTGCGCGATAAAAGATTGTATGACTGGAAGATAAACCCAAGTTTGTTGTTGCGCAAACCCGCTAATTGGTTGCGGTTCAGCTTGCCGATATTTACGCCGTCGAGCAGATATTCGCCATCGGTTGGTTTGTCGAGACAGCCGATTATGTTTAGCATTGTTGATTTTCCCGATCCGCTGGCGCCCATAATAGCTACAAAATCGCCTTCATTAATCTGCATGTCAACTTTCCTCAATGCATGAACCGTAACTTCGCCAATATGGTAATCTTTCCGTAAATCCGTAACTTTTATAATTGCTTTATTCATTTCAATTCGATTTAAATTTTGTACAAGATTTTGCCCCGCAATTACTTTTTATTTGCTCCAGGTGGTTTTGGCATAAACGGATTGCTTGCGGCAGTTTTTGCAACTGTTGCCGATGCCGTTTGTTCCATTGATAAAATTACTTCATCGCCCTGTTTCAGTCCACCAAGTATTTCTGTGTGAATATCGTCATCCAACCCAATTTGCACAGGGACAGGATGAATTACCGAATCCCTTTTTACCCACACCATTTTTCCCGCGTTGTTGCCGGCCATTTCTGTTGGAGGTTCCATATTTCCTGCACCCGGCATATCACCGTTTTTTGCACCTTCTGGCATTTCAGGTTTTGGTTGATTTTTCATGTAACTCATCAGCAAAATCTGGTCGGGTGTAAAACGAAGCGCTTTGCTCGGAACTACAAGTAAATCCTTTTTTTCGAGCACATAAATACTTGTTTCTGCAGTCATTCCAGGCATCAGTTTATAGTCGGGGTTTGGTGCGCTGATGATTATTGTGTAGGTAACCACGTTGTTTGTAACGGTTGGTTCGAGTCGCACTTCGGTTACAGTTCCTTCAAAAGTTAAATCGGGGTAAGCATCCACTTTAAATTCAACACGCTGTCCTTGTTTTACTTCGCCAATATCTGCTTCGTCAACATAGGCTTCAACCCGCATTTGGGTAAGGTCGTTGGCAATTGTAAAAAGTGTTGGCGTATTAAAACTAGCGGCAACGGTTTGTCCTTCTTCAACCGCGCGGTTTAGCACAATCCCATCGATTGGCGAGTGGATAAATGCATAATCGAGGTTGATTTTGTTCTTTTTATGTTGTGCAAGCGCGTTGTTGTAACTGGCTTTTGCTTTGTTGAGGTTATAAAGCACAAGATCGAAATCAGACTGTGCAATCATTTTTTTATCCTGCAACGGGGCGAGGCGGTCGTAATTGGCTTGCTGGTATTCGAGTTCGGCTTTGGCATTGTCGAGGGTTGCCCGGCTTTGGTCCATCATTGCAGCTAAATTTGTTGTATCGAGTTTTGCCAGCAACTGCCCCTTTTTTACATACGAATTGAAATCGACATAAAGGTTTTCAACAATCCCCGAAACCTGCGTTCCCACTTCAACTGTTGTAATTGCTTCGAGTGTTCCGGTGGCAGTTACGGTTTTACTGATGGTTCCCATCGAAACAGTGGCGGTTTCAATATTGATTTTGCTTGCATCCACCGTTTTTGGTTTAAATACATAAAATGCAGTAGCAAGAACTGCCACAACCACAATGGAAATAATGATAATTTTCTTTTTCATGTTTTTATGATTTTAATTGTTTTTTTAAAGTGAAATTGGAATCCCGGCATAAAAATCAAGGATTTTATAACTGAAAACGAGGTTGAATTTTGATTGCAGCAAATCGCTTTCTGCCAAAATTGACGTGTTTTTTTAATCACAAGAAAATCAACAGAATTGATCAGCCCGTTTTTGAATTTTTCTTCAGCCAGCAGGTATGATTCATTTGTTGCATCAAATTTTTCTTTTCCGGCTTCGTATTGTATTTGGGCTGAGCTTACGTCGGCACAGGCCTGTTCAATGTTTTTGCGCAACTGGTTTTTAACGTTAATCTGGTTTAAGTCGGCATTTTCGATTGCAATTTGTGCCTGTTTTACGTTGTTCTTTACCTGGTTTTTCTGAAAAATCGGAATTGATAATGAAAGTCCGATTGACGGATTTACCGAATTATTGAGTTGGCTGAAATAATTCTGTCCCGAAAAAGAACTTGAGTAACCCGTTCCCAAACCGGCATTTGCAAAAACCGAAGGATACAAATCGGCGCGTGCAATTTTTTCATCGTAAAGCGCGCTTTCCCTGTTCAATTCCGCCGTTTTTATTTGTGGTTTTATTCCCAAAGCCTGTTCGTAAATTGTAAGTGCATCGGGTTCGCGCATCTGGTTCAGTTCTTTTTCAAGGTCGGGCCGCACAATGTCGAAATTCTTGCTCACGGGCAGTTCCATTAACTGCATCAACGAAATCTTTGCAATTTCGAAGTTGCTTTTTGCATTTGCCAAAGTGAGTTTTTCACTTGCCAGTTCCGATTTTACCTGAAGGTAATCAGACCGTGAAATAATGCTCAGGTTCAACCTTTCTTCGGCAAGTTGAAGCTGTTCTGTTGTTGACTCAATCTGCTTTTCGGCATTTTTTACCTGTTCTTCTGAATACAAAACCTGCAAAAATGCATTCAGAATTTGCAGGCTCACGTTTTCCTTTATGGTTTCAGAATTGTATTTTCCATATTCAAGTTCTATTTCAGCCTGTTTAATTTTGTTGTTCAGTTTGAAACCATTGTAAACTGAAACACTTGAATTTACCTGGTAGTTGTTGCTGCTGTTTCCCGAATAACCGGTTGTTGCGCCCGTTGCATCCTCGCCCTTTTGCCAGTTAAAGTTTTGCGAAACTGCCGCATTTACCGATGGCAGTTTTTGCGATTTTGAATTGCTGTAACTGATTTCGTTCGATTTTATGCCAAGAATGCTGCTCCGCACTTCGATATTTTGCTCGTGTGCAAAATCGATACATTCGGTAAGCGACCATTGGGTGCGATTGTTTTCCTGGGCAACAATCCGCAGTGGGAAATTCAGCGAAATCAGGATAATTGCTGTTTTGAATAATAAAACTGTTTTTGCTTCCATAACCATATTAATTTTAATGGTTCGAAGCTACAACGGGCACAGTTTTTAATGAAATGAAATAGAAGAACGGGGAGTTTTTACCGACGGATTGGTGGTTTTTACGTTTGGGTAAAGCTTCGGGGTTTTGCTGGGTTATCGGGCTTTAGCCTTAAACAGGGCTAAGCCCAAGTTTACCCTCACTCAATCCCAGCATAAAGTGTCCAGTCTGTTTAACAGTTTCTATAATTTGTTACAATTCTTGGCTTTAGACACATTTGAGTATTAAATTGTTATACACACCCAAATTTTTCGAAAACATTACATTTTTACTTCCAACTCCGCCAAATCGCTTCGGGAAAGCGTTGGGAGTTGGTTCTTTTTTAATTTCTCAATTACAAAGTTCCCGGTTTTGCGGGCATCTGCTTCACTTTTAAATGCAACCTTTTTTTCAATTACCGGAATAATATCCTGATTGATTATCAGTTTCTTATCCTTGCAGATTTTGTATCCCCAACCGTTTTCGCCAGTTTGAAATGTTTCCAGCGTATATCCGGTTTCCGCAGGTTTCGGCGGGTTTATTTCATTTCTAATCGATTTGAAAGCGATTTTAAAAACCAGAATAAGAAGAAGTGCAAAAAACGCAACAGGAACAATGGCCTGTTTAATTGTCTTCATCATATTCTGCTTTTGGGTCAAAGCTCCAGATATCGTCAAGGTAATAACTTGAACTACGTCCTGTGGTTACATACCCGCGCGACCCAATGCTAAACCCGACTGCATCTGTGCGGCTTAAACCTTCAAAGGCAGTTCTTTCTGTCCATAAATCGGTTGCAGGGTCATATTCCCAAATGGTGCTGAGCAAAGTTCCCGTTCCGCCTGTTGCCAGATAACCTTTCCCGTTTATTTCCAGTCCAACTGCATTGATCCTTGCAATTGAGGTATAATCGTCATCGAAAGTATTGTCATCGTCAGCATCATAAATTTCTCTCATTTCGGTCCACGAACCTGTTGAGGGATTATAGCTCCACATATCGGATAAATAGCTGCCATTATCGAGGCCCGAAATTACGTAGCCTTTGCCTTCGAGCACAAAAGAGTTGGCATTAAACCTTTTTGAACCGCCAATACTAACGATTTGTGTCCAGGTGTCGGCTGAAGGTGAGTATTCATAAAAATCTTTTAAATAGTTGCCGTCATAACCTGATCCCATATAACCTTTGCCATCAACTACAAAACCCACGGCTCCGTAACGGGCAGTACCTTTAAAATCGGCTTTTTTCTCCCAAGTATTTGTTGCGGGATCGTAGGCATAAAAATCGCTCATTTTATTGTCGCCGTCGTAACCGGTTCCAATATAACCTTTATCGCCGATGCCAAAACCAACTGCGCCTGTTCGTGCCACGCCCGGAAAATCAGCCTTTTGTGTCCAGAAGTTCTGTGATGGACTATATTCCCAAAAATCTGACAAGCGGTCATCTCCGTCGTATCCCGTTCCAATGTAACCCTTGTCGCCAATTGAAAAACCGACCGCATCACTACGCGGAACACCATCAAAATCTGATAATTCAGACCAGTTGCCCATTAAATCTTCATCCTCATCGTCGTCACATGAAACAATTGAAAATGAGAATAATATTAAAAGAAGGATTTGATAATAAACTTTCATTTTGTAGTTATTTGAATTTTATATTTTTTGAATTGCAGGGGCAAACCTATTGGTCTTGCCTATCCGAAAAAAAGATATTAGACCATTCGAGAAAATGTATAGATGAACAGGCAAAATATATCGTTTTGAATTCAATGTGTTGAGAAAAGAGTTTGATTTTACCGTTAACGAACTTTAAAAAAACGATATTCCCCTTGATTGTCGATACTTCTTCCACGTTGGTATATCATTTTTTTTACCACGGATTTTGTTCATTTCATTTGGCGAATGAATTTTGAAACACTACAAATGAATATAATGAAGTGGTTGTATTTTACCATTTTGTCATGCATGGTTGCATCGTGCGCCAATGAAAACGATCTGACACAAATTAATATCGGTGATAACTTTATTAGTTCTCAAACCAATTTTGTAATTATCGACACATTTACTGTAAGTATGTCAACTGTTTTGGTCGATTCAATTCCTACATCGGGGACAGGTGAAATCCTTGTAGGTGAATATTCCGATAAAAGCATGGGAATCATAAATTCCCAAAGTTTTTTACAGATGGGTTCACCAGAAAAACAATCGATAAATGCCGAAGCTGTTTTTGATTCATTGGTTTTGGAACTGAACTATTCCAGTCAATATTACGGCGATACATTGCAGCTTCAGGACCTGAATGTTTTCAGGGTAACCGATGATATTGAACTGAACGATGATAATTACTTATACAACACTTCAACTTTTCAGTGCGACGAAACCCCGATCGGATCACTTCAGTTTTATCCGCGTCCAAATACTGAGACCTTATTAACTGTTCGGTTAAATGATGATTTAGGCATAAGTTTTATGAACCTGATGAAAGACGAATCTAGCGAAATCACAACTTCCGGAAAATTTGTCGAATATTTTAAGGGAATCGCACTAAAACCGGGTTCAAAAAACTCGTGCATTTATTCGTTTCAAAGTGTTGACACGCTTGTGAACATGATATTATATACCCACTATATTGGGGAAACACGAATTGAAAAAAGCTATAAATTCCCTTTGTATGCAACAAATACGTGTTTTAACCACATTGAAGCCGACCGTACCGGAACTTTTATTGAAAACATAAAAACCCAGCGCGAAGAATTATCATCAGCTTCAACCGGTAACATGGCTTTTTTGCAAGCCGGAACAGGGTTGGTTACCCGACTTGATTTTCCGGGAATCGACAGGATGCTTGAAATGGGTTTCAGAAATATACTCTACAGAGCCGAATTGGTGTTAAAACCTGTTGGTAGCCTTTATAAACCAATAGAATTGCCTACTTCACTTATTCTTTACAATACTGATAAATATAATCAATTCGGGGCGGCTGTTGTTAACACAAGCGAAGAAACTGTTTATGCTGATTTTAGTCTGGATGAGGTTTACGGGGAAAATACATCCTATCAGTTTGATTTAACCAACTATTTTATCAATGAATTTGCCGATGGTTATGTAAACCCTGAAAATGGAATTCTTGTGAGTTTTACCGACGATATTGCAAAAAGCACACTTAAGCGTGTTGCTTTTGATGCCCGTAACGGAATGGCTTTTAAACCAACTTTAAAATTATACTACATTTTTTACAATTAGTGAAAACTTCATTTTGTAAAGACTTTCAGAAAAACTGATAAGGAGAAAAAAATGGCAAAAAAAATATTAGCAATAACTTTGTTTTTGTATGGATTGGCGGTTCAGGCGCAAAACACCATTTCACCGTATTCAATTTTTGGGGTTGGCGAAATACAAAACAAAGGTTTTGGAGCAACCCAGAATTTAGGCGGGGCAGGAATTGCCTATCAGTCAGGAAATAAGTTAAACAGTCTGAATCCTGCTTCATATATTGGTATCGACAGTTCACGGATTATTGTTGAGTTTGGTATTGAAGGGAAAAATTATCAGCTTGAAACTTCCGATATTACTCAAAAAGGTTATACAGGAAATATAAAATATGTGGCACTTGGTTTTCGCTACAATTCATGGCTGGCCGGATCTTTTGGAATGGTACCTTTTAGTTCGGTGGGCTATTCAGTTGCAACCCAAAATTATGTTGAAGGAGTCGATTCAAAATATACTTCGCTTTATAAAGGCAGTGGCGGAATCAGCCAGTTTTATTATTCAAATGCAATAAAGATTTTTAAAAACCTGTCGGTTGGCGTAAATGCTTCATTTATGTTTGGCTCGCTTGTTCAGGAAGAAAATATTGTTGAAGACACTTATGTACCGGCTATTATCATAAAAAGGCAGGATTATTTGAAAAGCTTGTATTTTGATTACGGAATGCGATATTCATTTGCTGCAGGAAATACAAATTTTTCAGCAGGGCTAACTTATAGCAATAAACAAAATCTGAGATCGAGGCACATACTGGCAGTTTACAACGAGAGTTTATCGGTTATCAGAGGCGAGGAATATAACACCGATTATTTAACTGTTCCGGCAATTTTTGGAGCGGGAATTGGCATTGGGAAAAAAGGCAGGTATGAAATATTAATGGACTATAATTTTCAGGAATGGTCGGGGGTGGAATATCCAAATCAAAGCCAGGATTTTGTCGATTCCCACAGTTTTTCAATGGGTTCGGCATTTAAACCCTGGCAACCCCGGGTTACAAATTCGTTTTACAAAAACTGGGAATACCGCCTTGGTGTGAATTATAAAACTTCGTACCTGAAACTGGGCAGCGAAGTTATAAAAGGCGGAAGTGTGAGTTTTGGCGCTGCAATACCTTTGCCGGGGAAATTATCGGAAGTGAACTGGGGGTTTGAACTGGGAACAAACGGCACAAAATCAAATCATTTGATCCGTGAAAAATATGTTTTATTTCAACTCGGGTTCAATTTAAACGAGGTTGCATTTTTGAAACGACAAATCTACTAAATCTTCATATCCTCCATTTTTGAAATAAATATGTTTTTGAAACTTTCGCCAATAGGAATATACTTATCGTTGATAATTACCTGTGATTTATTTATTGATTTTATATGTTCAAGACCAATAATATATGATTTGTGAACCCGCGAAAACCTGTTACTCGGAAGTTTTTGCTGAAGTTTTTTCAACGAATTCAGCGTAACAATTGGTTTGGCATTTTTTGATGTGTAAATTTTTATATAGTCTTTTAATCCTTCAATATAAAGTATGTTATCGAGTTTAATGCTTAGTGTCTGGTAATCGGCTTTAACCAGCATAAAATCATTGAGTTGTCCCGGTTTATCAATGTTGGCACGTTCGGCAAATGTTCTTTTTTCCTGAACCGAGAAATTTAAGAACGCCTTATTTGTTGCCCTCAAAAACCGTTCGAACGAAAATGGCTTTAACAAAAAATCGATGGCATTGAGGTTAAAACCTTCAATTGCCAGGTTAGCATCTGAAGAGGTGAAAATAAATAAAGGCTTGTTCCCGAGGCTTTTAATAAACTCTATTCCCGAAATTTTAGGAAAGTCGGTATCCAAAAATATCAGGTCAATTTGTTCTGTTTGCAATATTTCATACGCTTCAAACACCGAGTTGCACACCGCGGTCAGTTCAAGATAGGGTACAAGATTAATGTAATCAACCAGGGTAGAAGCCTCCTGCAATTTTTTAATGACTATACAATTCATGGTTTTTTCCGGATTTTTTACTGTTTCTGAAATTCTGTTTCGTTTCCTGTTATGTTTTGTAATACAGCTATGACGGGAAAAACCATAAAAAATAGGCGTCAATTTTGCTTAATATATGTTAAAGGTGAAAAATTCCTTCAAAACCTGAAATTCAAAAAGAAATTAAACAATAGTTTTTGTGCTTCAACCAGCGTGGTTTCACTAATTTGGTTGTTTTCGAAATTGAATTCGCGCACATAAATATCGAGGTAGTTTTTGTGTTGAAGGCATTTAAAACCGACAGGCCGGGTTTTATGTTTACATTTTTTATGTTGAAATTGTAGTTGGCCGAAATGTCGGTTCTGTAATAATCAGGCAGACGGCTGTAAACGCGTGTGGTGTTAAAATTATCTTCCTTTGTCGATGATTTAATGTAGGGTTTTCCGGTGGTGTAAATGGAAACTACCGAGAAATTCCATTTTTTAATTGAATACATGTTTGTCCATTTTATCTGATGGGTTTGGTCATACAAAGCCGGGATCTCGGCTCCACTATTTATTTCATCAAACCGGCGGCTTGCTTTGCTCAGCGAATAGGCAAACCAGCTCGAAAAATTAGGGTTTTCGTATTTTGCCAGAAAATCGATTCCGATTGCTTTACCGTTTCCTGAAATAAACTGGCTTAAACCCGGGTTGGGTTCCACACCATTTCCGGGAACTGGTTGTTGGTGATCCGCCGGATTTTGAAAAAACAGGTACTCCTGCAACCCGTCCACGTTTTTATAGTACGCTTCCACATCGAAAAAAAGGTGTTTGGTTTCGTAACCTGCTCCAACAATAAAATGGTTCGACGAAATTACGGGGTTTATTTCTCCGTCTGCCAAAATCCAGAAATCGCGGTTGTATCCAAAAGACTGTTCGGTGGCCGATTTACTTAAATATTGATAATACCTGCCGGCTGAGAATTTGAAAAGCAAACCCGATTTGGTTTTTAAATTGGCCGCAAAACGGGGTTCGAAATAAAATTTACCGATTTTTCCATAATAATTGGTGCGCAAGCCAGGTTTTAGCGTAATGTTTTTCCCGACATTGATTTTATCCTGAAAATAGAGCGAATATAAAAATGCCGAACTTTTCAGATTGTCGTAAATAAAGTCGCGCGTTGCATCTTTGTAAAACGAAAACTCATTGTATTTTCCCGTCAAACCATATTCAATCAGGTTGTTTTGGTTCAAGAAATATTTATTTTGGAACGAAACAAAAAAGTCGCTTAATTCATTCGCCTCATTGATTTCTTCGGTCATGACGACGGGAGGGTTCGTAGCAGAATTAACCGGTGTAAAAATAGTGTTGTTGTAATAATCGTTAAAATAGCCTGAATGTCCAATTTGCAAATTTGTAAACGATTTTGCGTTCCATTGTTTTTTCCACGCTGCTCCAAAACCGTAATTTCCCCATTTATTAATGTCTTCGGTATCCATTTCACCCCGGTCGTTTGTATTTACGTTCGAGCTGTTTAAATAGTCTTTTGCGCCGTAATAACTGAAAGAAAAATTTTCCTGCTGATTTGGTGTGAAAGTTAATTTCAGGTTGTAGTCGCTAAAATAAAATTTGGGAGTAATTGCATTTGCGATCGGGTTGGGGAAACGTTGGTTTTGCCCGAATTTGTCGGCAAGCAGTGCATCGGCAAACCAGCTCGAATATACATCGGAATAAGCGCGCCGGCCGGCTGCAACCAATGTAAGTTTTTGCTGACAGGGATTTCTGTTGTTAAGTTTCCGCTAATTAAATTTATGCCACCGTAGAATTCAGGTTTCTGCTGATTTCCTGTTTTCCCGGTAATGTCAACAATTCCTGAAACACGTTCGCCATAACGCGAATCGAAACCTCCGCGATACACTTGTATATCTTTGATTACGTTTGGGTTTAATGCCGAAAAAAGTCCAAAAAAATGGTCGAGATTATATAAAGTAAACCCGTCGAACATCACCAAATTCTGGTCGGGAGAACTTCCGCGAATATTCAGTTGTGACGAATTTTCGAAGGAACTTATTCCCGGCATCAATTGCAAAACCCTGAAAACATCAGTTTCTCCGTAATTGGGCAGGTCAGCAAATTTTATCGGGTTTATCGTCAATTGGCCTGCATCATTACTAAAATCTACCATTTCAAGTTTTTCTCCCGTTACATCAATTGTGGCAAGTTTTTCTGACTTTGCACTAAGGCCGAAACTTAAAAAATCTGTTGCGTTTGCCGGATTAATAACTGTGTCGAGCAAATAGTAACCCAAATATTTTACCTGTAAAATGTTGTTTACCGAATCGGTCAGCCTGATGCTGAAAGTGCCGTCGACAGTGGTGGAGACAGTTACGTTTTTTTTCCATAAATAAAGACTTGCATATGGCAATCGTTCTCCCGTTTTTCTGTCAAAAACAATTCCAGTAAATGTTGTTTCTTTTACTGATTGAGGTTTGCCAAAATCAGTTTTTTTGAAAATAAGAAAGGTTTCGAATTTGTAATCAAAAGTGTAGTTCGTCCCTTCCAAAACCTCACTGAGCAAGTCATTGCCTGTATTTCCCGTGATGGTTTTGTCTATGTTTAATTTTTCAAGTTGCCCCGAGTCAAATGAAATACGGATATCCATTTTTTTTGAGATTTCGACAAGGGCATCGGCTAAAGAAGTGTTTTTGAAAGTAAATTTGATTTGCTGTGAAAATGCAGGAAATGAGAAGAAAAAAAAATACAAAATAGTAAATAGTAAAACGAGTGGTTTATTTAGGTTTCTCGTAAACAGTAACTTTTTTGTTTTCAATTTCATATTTTAAATCCATCGGGATACAAACAATATCCAATGCTTCTTTTAAATTTTTGTTCGAAAAAGTTGCCGTTATGAAACGGTCTTCCATGCCATTAAATTTTATCGAAACATCAAATTGTCTTTCCAGTTCGGCAAAAATAGAAACTACTGGTTTATCTTCAAAATAAAATATTCCCTGTTGCCAGGCTGCAACTTTCCCGGGGTTTTGTAAAGTGCTTTTGGTGACTCCGTTGGGCGTTAATTCGGCGGTTTCGCCCGGCAATATTATTTGTTCGCTGTTGTTTGATGCTACCCGCACTTTGCCCGAAATGCAACTTACCCTGAATTCGTTATTCCTCGAAAACACGTTTAACTGTGTTCCCAAAACCTCAACCGTTCCGTTTTTTGTTTCTATAACGAATTTATTTCCTTTTTCAACATCGAAATATGCCTCACCGTTTAACCTGAGGTGGCGAGAATTGCTGAATTTTCTGTTGTTCCATGTAATTTTCGAATCGGCATTCATTACCACAACCGATTTGTCGGGTAGCGAAAATGTGGTTTGTTCGGCCATTTCCGTAACCATTTTACTTTTCGATAAAACGGATGAAACGCCATGAATCCAAGAATCAAAATTGCAACTGCTGCTGCAGCCTTTAAATAGTAGGTGAGTTTTCGAGTTTTTGCCGGAGTGCTGTTTTCAATTTTTGAGAGTACTTTTGTCCAACGCCTCGTTTGTTGACATTCCTGCCGGTGTTTCAAAGCCTTCAGTAATTTTCAATATTTTTTCCCCGGTATTCATCTCCCTGAATTCAGTTGGGGATATTTTTTGTTGATTGGAATTGTTCCTTTTTGTCATGGTAAAATTCCTTTAAATTTTATACGCTATTGTTTTTTTCAAATCATCGAGTGCATTTTTCATCCTTTTTTCAACGGCTTTTACACTTAATCCTATGTTTTCGGCTATTTCGTTGTAGGTGTAACCGTCAATTCTGTTCATCAGGAAAACCACCCTGTTTTTTTCATTCAGCTCTCCAATTGCCCGCTGCAGTTTTTCGTCGAATTCTTTCAATTCCATTTCAAATTCGGGAGAAACCGTGTTTTCCGCAGTCGTGAAATTATTGCTGAACTCCATAACCACTTTTTTGTGGTCGAAACGGTTTTTACATAAATTTCCGGCAATTGTGTATAACAGCGGTTTCACGGTTTCAATCCGAATTTCCCCTTTTCTCTCCCAAACTTTCATAAAAGTATCCTGCGCAATGTCGTCGGCAATTTCAATATCGCCTGTTTTGAAATAGACATAGTTTTTCACAGGCGAATACATTTCGTTAAATAATTCTATAAATCCACTTTTGTCGATTCCCGGCATTAAACTAATATTCAATAAATTATCCTATGTTTTCCCGCCTTTGTTTATAATACAGTCGAGATTGTTTTTACCCTAAAATTATTAAAATTTCAAGAGAATTGTTTTTTGTTTTTATCGGACAACTGTTACAACTCCCGAAATTGTGAAACTTGCATATTTGCTGCCTGAATTGTAAACTCCGTCACTAAAAAGTCCATCATTTACAGTCCCGGTTGAACTGCCGCCAAGATTGAAGTTGTAACTTGTGCCTTTTGTTAAATTGGCTGAAGAAAACACAAGCGACTGAAAAGTTTTTTCAGGTTTGAATGTGAGCATTTCCTTTCCGTCAGAACTTTGGATATTTACCAAAGTGCCGGCTTGTTTTGCTGAACTGAAAACAGCGGCTACAATATACTGGGTTGATGACGTACCGGGAGCCTGTGCCATTCCGGAACTGCCGGCTGCAACCAAAAATCCACCAGTCAGTTTAAAAGTTCCATCGTAATCCAATGCGCCGTTGCCGTTGTTTGTTGGTCCATTTACAATTACAGTACCTCCTGTCATTACAATTGAACCATTTGCATCAAGTCCGTCGCCGCTTGCATTCACAAAAGTATAGCCGCCATTAATGTATAAAAAGTAATTTCCTGAAGTAGCAGAACCACCCATTTGTCCGGGAGGACCACCCATGCTATCGCCACCACCGGAAATATTTATCCCATCGTCGGATGAAACCAAATGTATTGTTCCTTTATTTATGGTTATGTTGTCGTTGGCGCTTTCCAATCCTTCGTAAGATTTCTTTATGTCGATATCGCCATCGTAAATTGTAAGGTCGTAATCGGCATGAACCCCGTCGTCTTTTGAATCGAGAACAAAATTTCCACCATTTATCGCTATTGTTTCGTTTGAATGAATTGCATCATCGGCAGATTTTATGTCAAATGTTCCACCGTCAACAATAATATTTACCCCGGCTTTCAAACCTTTTGCCGATGCAGTGGCCGAAATGGAGCCGCTGCTCCCACCGCCCGAAGTGAGGTTGAAATCGCCTGTTGTAATCATTAAATCTGTTTCAGCGTCAATAGCATCGCCTTTTGCTGCAATGGTAAAAGTGCCGTCGTCAATGTTAATGTAACCTTCGGTTTCGTCCTCATCGTTATCCGATTTAAAACCATCGCCACCTGTAACTACGTCAAAAGTTCCGCTTTTTACAATCAGATAGTCTTTTCCCCTGATGCCGTCGTCTGTGGCTTTCAGTGTGTAAGTCCCGCCCGAAATTATAATACCGTCTTTGCTGTTTATGGCATCATTAAAGTTTGCATTCACTGTTAAAGTACCCTTTCCAAATAAAGTCAGGTTGCTTTTGCTGAAAATGGTTGCGTTTGGTTCTTCATTCTCGGTATCGTCATAAATATATGAACTACCATCAGCTAGTGTGTTATTTGTGTTTTCTTCAAGATAAACAATAACCTTCGATGCGCTTTTAATATTAATAGGAGCGCTGTTGCTGCTTGTTATTTCCACTCCGTTAAGAATAAGGCGAACCAATGCTTCGTCTTTGGTGTTTACCACTATTTGCCCGTTGTTTAGCGAACCGCTGAAACTGTAACTTCCTGCTGAAATGATTGTGATCGTTTGGCCTTCCACGGTTACTTTTTCAGAATTTTCACTAACCGAAGTCCCGTTTAACAGCACCTGTATTAAGTCGGAACTGTTCCAAATGTAATCCGTCGGATCGTCATGAATAGTGCCGTTGTTTGCTTCAGCTTCGGCAATAGTTTCCTCGTTGTCAGGAGTTTTAGTTTCTTCCTGCTGTTCTTCCTCATCATCGGTATTCAATATATCATTGCACGAAGTGAAAATGAACTGCACAAAGGCAAATGCAATTAAAAGAGAGAATAACTTTTTGCTCATAATATTAAAAAGATTGAATTTTTAGCATTAATACAGATATGAGAATTCAAACCCTACTTCTTTAACTTTTTTTAGGGAATAAAGCGAAGTGGTGGGGCGGAATAAACGTTGAAATCTGTGATAAAAGTTAAATTCTCAAATTAAATTTTCGGATTGATGTAACGGTTTTAAAAAAGCATAGTCTTTTGTTAAAATTATAAGCCTGACTTTTTATGCTATATAAATATCTGCCGCGTATTATTTGCTCAGTTCTTTTGATAAATATCTATCTGACCGCTAATTCACAAACTCAGGAGAAAAGAACCTATAAAACAGGTTTTGCAACATCAGCGCCCGAAATCGATGGATTGATGAATGATTCATGCTGGAATCTTGTGGAGTGGGTAACAATTTTACCCAGATTCAACCCGAAGAAAACAAACCACCTGCCCAACAAACCGCTTTTAAAATTCTTTTCGATGACAATAATATTTATGTGTTTATTCGGGCTTTTGATAACGAACCCGGAAAAATCAGCCGGAGGATTTCGCGAAGGGATCATTTCGACGGCGATATGGTTTCGATAAATATTGACAGTTATTATGATCAGCAAACAGCTTTTTCGTTTACTGCAATGGCGTCAGGAACAAAGGGCGATGAGGCGATAACTCAAAACGGACAAAGTGAAGACGAAAGCTGGAACCCGATTTGGTATCTGAAAACTTCAATAGATAATGAAGGCTGGTGTGCCGAAATGAAAATACCATTCAGCCAGCTTCGTTTTGGAAAAAAGGCAGCGCATATTTGGGGAATCCAGGTTCAAAGAAGAATATTCAGGCTGGAGGAGCGTTCCATCTGGCAGTTTATTCCGAAAGGTTCGCCCGGAGAAGTTCATTTATATGGCGAATTACACGGAATTGAAGGAATAAAACCAAACCGGCAAATTGAGTTGATGCCTTATGTTGTGGCACGAACCGAACGATTTGAAAAAGAAGAAGGAAATCCGTTTATGGACGGGAAAAAAAGCGCTTTTTCTGCCGGTCTCGACGGGAAAGTGGCAATTACAAACGATTTTACAGTTGACTTTACAATCAACCCCGATTTCGGACAGGTTGAAGCCGACCCTTCAGAAGTAAACCTGACAGCTTTTGAAACCTATTTTTCTGAAAGAAGACCGTTTTTTGTTGAAGGAAAAAATATTTACCAGTTTCAACCTTCAAACACAATTGTGATTCATAATATGGGCGGAGATAATTTGTTTTATTCAAGAAGAATCGGTCGTTCACCTCATTATTATCCGCAACTTGGAGATAACGAATATGCCGAGGTTCCGGAAGCCACAACAATTTTAGGTGCGCTTAAACTTTCGGGGAAAACAAAAAATGGTTTGTCTGTCGGAATTCTGGAAAGTGTTACTGCAAACGAAATGGCAGAGATTGATAACAATGGCAGCGGAGAAAAGAATCGGTTGAGCCATTGACAAATTATTTTGTAAGCCGGGTTCAGAAAGATTTTAATAAAGGTGAAACCGTGCTGGGTGGAATTTTTTCGGCAGTAAACAGAAGCATTACAAATCCGGCACTCGATTATCTGCCAACAGATGCATACACCGGCGGAATTGATTTTAACCACAACTGGAACGAGCGGACCTGGTATATAAACGGAAATGGTGAATTCAGCTATATTAAAGGGACAGAGGATGCAATAATTGCTGCACAAACATCATCCGCGAGATATTATCAGCGCCCTGATGCTGACTATATTACATTCGATTCAACAAGAACTTCGCTTGCCGGTTATGGTGGTACATTCAGATTTGGCCGCTTCAGTCAGAAAAAAATACAGTTTGAAACAAGCTTTACATTGCGGTCGCCCGGTTTCGAATTTAACGACATTGGTTACATGCGATATTCCGATGTTATTCATCACGGGAGTTGGCTGGCATATTATGTCCGCAATCCATTTTCAATTTTCAACAATTTTTATTTAAACACAAATTACTGGATGTACTGGAACTTTTCGGGAAATTTGCTGGGCGTTTATGCAAACACAAACTTTAATTCGCAGTTTAAAAACCGCTGGCGGTTGAATGGAAACTTCACCCGTGAAAGTGAAAACATTTCGACAAACCTGTTGCGTGGCGGACCGTCGTTTACAATGCCCGGAGGCTCCGAAATGAATTTAAACCTTTCCACCGACCAGTCAAAGAAAATTGCATTTTTTGCCGGAAGTTACCAGGGTTTCGGTGATTTGCAGGTTGAGCGCAGCCAGGCTTACTGGGTTGGGTTTAATGCAAAACCCATAAATGCTTTGTCTGTTTCTTTTGAACCTGAAGTAACAAGCATAAACAAAACCCTGCAATATGTTTCAACTACTGAAATGAATCAGGATCCGCGATATTTGTTTGGCACAATCGATCAGAAAATAGTAAGTTTTACTTTCAGGCTGAACTACACCTTTACGCCCGAACTTTCGCTCGAATATTACGGCCAGCCATTTGTTTCAGCCGGAATGTATGCTGAGTTTAAAAAAATTACTGATCCCGATGCTGATGATTTTGCAAACCGGTATCATGTTTTTTCAGGTAATGAAATTGCTTATTCTAAAGCTGAAAATTTGTATGCTATTGATGAAAACCGGGATGGAATTAATGATTACTCTTTTGATAATCCGAACTTCAATTTCAGACAATTCAACTCAAATCTTGTGCTTCGCTGGGAATATTTGCCTGGCTCTACAATGTTTTTTGTTTGGTCGCAAGGCCGCACCGGCAGCGCGTCAGATGGTAATTTTGACTATGGAAACGAAATGAGCCGGCTTTTCAGTGTCGAACCGCACAATGTGTTTCTGATTAAACTTTCATACTGGTTTTCGATATAGTAGTAAACTGGTTTTTCCGAACAATCACTGTTTTACATGCAAGGTGTTCAGATTTTAAACCGATGGTGAAATGCTTTTTATAAACTGAATCGACCGTTCATTAAAAATTTCGGGCTGATCGAGATTGCAAACATGGCCACTGTTGCTTATTATTTCGAGTTTTGAATTGATATGTTTTTTCACAAGGTTTGTTACCATTGGCAAAAACATGTGGTCGCCGTCACCCATAATGTAAAGTACCGGAGCAGATGCTTCTTTTATCAGGAATTCCTGCAGGTTTTCTTTAATTTCCGATGTCATTCGTAACCACTTTTTGAATTCGAGGCTCCCCAATTTTAAAGCTTCCTGAATAAAAAGTTTGCGCGATTGTGCATGTTTTTTTCGAAGGTATTAAAATCCATGCGTTGATTTTGTATAACCACATATATGGCAAAATTGACTGGAGCAATTTTGGCAGTTGTTAGCAAACCGTTTATTTTTTTGTTGAATTGAATAACAGCGCCCCCTAAAATGATAGATTCTGCCCGGCCCGGAGCAAGTTTATCGATAGCGCGGATTATGATACAACCTAATGAAATTCCGACAAAATGCGCTTTTTGTATTTTTAAGTGATCCATTATCTGGATGACGTCAAAAGCAATTTCGTTAAACTTGTAAATCTCTTCTTTTGAATAATGTTCCTTTGATTTCCCGTGACCGCGCAAGTCGATTATCAAAACATTAAAATGCTTCTTAAAATCGCGTAATTGTTTAAACCACACCGCATTGCTTCCGCCTGCGCCGTGCACAAAAACCACCCAGGTGTCCGATTTTTTATGAATGAATGTTTTGTGATAAATCATATTGCGAATATATACAAACTCTACAACCGCAAAACATGATAATTGTTGATTTGCCAAAAAAGAAGAGGGGCTTGCTAATTACCCCTCTTCAGAAGGCAATACCGAATTAAATAAACTAAAATGATTAAAATTTTGCCTTCAGGACTTTAAAACGTTGTTATTTTTATTTTAGTATTTAAATGTTGTTCGAATATTTATTTCCTTGTCGCACAACTGCTGCTTCTTGTTACCGGCTACCAACATCCTGCCCTCTGCTCTCTGCTCTTTACTCCCTGCCCTTTGCCCCCCTGCCCTTCTTCCTCAAAACCTCGCGCTCACCGAAAAAATGAAATTCAACCCCGGTGAAACAATTCCTGAGGAATATGTTCTGTATCGTTTGTCAAGCATGTTTTCAATGCCTCCTCCCAAAACAACCTGCGGCAAAAGTTTATAGTTGATTTTCAGGTTGAGTGTCCACCAGGCAGGCGAAAAAGGGTTTCCGTTTTTATCAGTTGCATACATGTAAGATTTATCCTGTTCAGAAGGTGCGAGTTCATCAAAATCGAGTTTGCCGTTGTAATTAGCATACAAATCGGCAAAAAGTTTTGGTTTTCATAAATCAGGTGTGAGCTGCCAAAAAGGGGAGGAGCGTGCCTTACCGGAAATCCGTCAGAGTCCTCGCCATCAGTTATTGTAAAGTCGTTTCGGGTGCGGAGCGTGTTTGTGAAAAGATATTCAAAAGCTACTGTTCCGCCATAAATATCGGCAGCATCTGCATTTACAAGCGCTTCAACTTTACTTAAAGTTCCGTCATACATTATTGAATCCTGTCCGTTCAATGTAAAATCACGTCGCACCATTGCATCTTTCAAATTGGTATAAAGGCGGTAAATTCAACACTGGCTTTTCCTGCAAAACTTCTGATAATGGCAATTTCAATGTTTCTTGCATATTCAGGTCTTAAATTGGGGTTGGGAACAACGACATTTCCCGGCTCCGAATCAAATATTTTTGCTACGTCGTCGATATTGGGCGAACGAAACCCCGATGACAAATTCGAACTGATCTGCCATTCACCAGTTGGGTGCCAAACAATTCCCAAATTCCCGATGATTGCAGAGTTCTTCATGTCGAACCCGTCAAATGGAAAATTGTAATCTTCGGGTTTAAAATCACCATTTAGCCAGGTGTGCGTAAACCTCGATCCTGCCTGAAGAACGACTTTTTTACTCAATTTTAGTTTGTATGATAAATAGCCTGCAAAACTGCCATATTTCGAATCGTCGGGATATCTTGAAGGAATGGTTTCGCTTTCATTGCTCAGCAAATTCAGGGTTGAACCTGCCGAATTAATATTGTTTAGATATGATTCCAAACCATAAAAAAGTTCGTTTTTATTGTCAATTATTTTATCCAAATCAAGGTTGACTGAAAATATGGAAAGATCTTCCTTTCGTCCGTTTCTGATAGGGTTGTTGAGGCTTCTGTCATAGCGGCTTTCTGTATATTTCTGAAATCCGGTGAGAAGGCTTAATTTATCGAAAAGCACACATTCCTGTTCATACTTTATTTGCCCCGAAAAAAGTGTTAATATTTGAGGTCCGTAATACCATTCCCCATAACGGAGTTTATTGCTTTTATAAACAATAAGCCTGTCATACCGCGGGATATTTGAGGTTTGCGAATGGTTTCCAGTCAAATTGATTTCAAGTTTTTCGGATGGACGGAAGCGTAGTTTTCCAAGAAAATTGAACTGATTGTATTGTGTGTAAGTCTGAATTTTTGGGTTTGCACTTTTTGCAATTTTATCTGTTCCATCGAAACCACCCTGCACAACATATTCAGGACGCAAATATTCATCCCTACCGTTCGAACCCATTTTTAAATCATCGAAACCCGAAAAGGTTGAACTTACAAGTGCAGCCCATTTTTTTCCGCCAAAATTAAATGTACCATGAACAGTTTTTTCCATATTGGCACTCGAAAACCGGCTCATAATTTTTCCTGAAAAATCGGTTTCTGAAACGGTTGAAAGTTTTGGTTTTAAGGTATTGAAGCTCATAACACCACCCAGCGCATCACTTCCATAAATTACAGAACCGGGGCCAAAAATAATCTCGGTGTTTTCAATCGAATTGGCATCAATCGAAATAATGTTTTGCAGGTTTCCGCTTCGGTAAATGGCATTATTCATTCTCAATCCGTCAACCACAAGTAAAATCCGGTTTGCTGAAAATCCCCGAATCATTGGGCTTCCGCCACCCATCTGGCTTTTTTGAACAAATACGCCGCCACTGGTTCCCACCAAATCAGCCGTGGTTTGTGGATTCAAATGTTCTGCTTCTGAAGCACTTATTGTAACAATTCTATTTGGGATTTCGGCTTTCGATTGTTCCCAACGGTTTGCCGAAACTACTATTTCATCAAGCCTTATCGGATCTTCGTTCAGCCACACTATTTTCCCTTGTTTAATAATTTTTGCTTTTTCAGTTTGAAATTTGGAATATGACGAATGTTTAAAAATAATTTGGTCATCAGAAGAAAAATTGTCGATCTTGGCCTTTCCCAAATTATCGGTTTGTGTCGAGAAAGTATTGGTAAATAGGAGCACTCCTTCAATTGGCTGACCTGTTTTCCGTTAACGACCTGAATTGTTTGAGCTTTTATTTGAAACAAGGAAAATAAGATCAAAAAGGAGAGTAATAATGTCTTCACAACCCGGTTTTTAATTTGTTGAAATATTTCGGTCGCAGCTAACAAAAATTATGCCTTCGATTTTTGTTTTTGAAATCTGCCTGATCTTTAATTACAGGAATTTTTGACCTGAACAAATGTAGAAAACTCAATTTCACATAGTCGGTAATTATTTTTATTTTTAATTGCTTTTTGAACAAATTTTAAAGATTGGTTTTTAATGTTTATGTTGAACTAAAAAGTAAATGAAAAATGCGGTACATAGGTAGAAGACAAAGCTCAAATGTTGAAGATCGGCGGGGCATGAGTTCCGGTCGGAAAGTTGGAATTGGCGGTGGTATTGGCACCATCGTAATTGTATTAATTGTTATGCTTTTGGGTGGTGACCCTTCGGAGGTGATGAATGTGATGCAAAACCAGCAAAGTTACACCGAAACACCAACCGATTACCAGCCCACTGCGCATGAACAGGAGTTAACTGAATTTGTAAGTGTTGTTTTAGCTGACACAGAGGATGTATGGCACAAGCTTTTTGAAGATTCTGGATTAAGTTACCGCGAGCCTGCTTTAGTACTTTTTAGCTCTGCCACCGAGTCGGCATGCGGTTTTGCACAAGCTGCAACCGGTCCGTTTTATTGCCCCGGCGACGAAAAAGTTTATATCGATCTTAACTTTTTGGAACAACTTCAGGATCGTTTGGGTGCTGAAGGCGATTTTGCCGTAGCCTACATTGTTGCCCACGAAGTTGGGCATCATGTGCAAAAACAGTTGGGCGTACTGGATCAGGTGCACCAGTTGCGCGGGCAGGTCAGTGAAAAACAGTTTAACGATCAAAACGTGCGACTGGAATTACAAGCCGATTTTTATGCAGGAATTTGGGCATACCATGCGCAACGAATGAAAAACATTCTGGAGGATGGTGATATTGAAGAAGCAATGAATGCTGCACAAGCAGTTGGCGACGACCGTATTCAAAAGCAATCGCAGGGTTACGTTGTGCCCGATTCATTTACACACGGAACTTCGGCGCAACGTATGAAATGGTTCAAAAGGATTTGAAACAGGAAATGTAAACGATGGTGATACATTTGCGAAAAGAGCGATATAAAAAAGGGTGGTTTGTCCTTGTTTGCTACCGCCTTGTTCGCGATCTTGATGTAGACCTTGACCTTGATGTTGATCTCAATCCCAAAACACCAAGAATTCCACGGGTAACTTCCACAACAATTGACCTTGTAACCGGGCTTTTCATTATCTTTTCGAAACCAGATTCTTCTTCTTTTACACGGCGCGCCGGTGCGGGTCTTTCGTAATCGTTGGCATATCGTAATGTCCCTGAATTTTCTTCCTGTTCTACTTCCCTTTGGTTTGCACGGGCAATTTTCTCCTGCAAAATTTCATATGCGCTTTCGCGGTCTATTTCAATATTGTATTTTTTGCTAATGTTCGATGATTTTAGAATCTGCCCGATTTCATAGTCAGTTAAAACGTCCATTCTGGAAAATGGCGGACGCATCATCGTGTGTACCAACTCCGTGGGACGACCTTTTTCATCGAGTGTAGAAATCAATGCTTCACCCATCCCCAATTGGGTAATCAATTCTTCAACTTTGTAATATTCTGAATAAGGATAATTTTCTGATGCAGTAACAATGTCTTTTCGGTCTTTTGCAGTAAAAGCGCGCAAAGCATGTTGAATTTTTGTGCCGAGTTGTCCTAAAATGGCTGCCGGAATATCTGTTGGAGATTGTGTTACAAAAAATACGCCTACACCTTTCGAGCGGATGAGTTTGATTGTCATTTCAAACTGATCAAGTAAACTGCGCGAAGCATTTTTGAAAATAAGGTGTGCTTCATCGATAAAAATTACCAATTCAGGTTTTTGCGGGTCACCCAGTTCGGGCATTTTTTCAAAAATTTCAGCAAGCAAACAAAGCATAAAAGTGCTGAAAAGAGCTGGTTTTGTTTGCATGTCGGTTAAGCGCCAAACACTGATTATGCCTTCGCCCGTGCTGGCTTTCTGCATCAAATCGAACACATCAAATGAAGGCTCACCAAAGATATCGTCGGCATTTTGCTGTTCTAACGCAATAATTGAACGCATGATTGAACCTGCGGACGAAGTTTGAATATATCCGTATTCCTTTTTAAAATCCTCTTTCCCTTCGTCCTGCACATATTTTAATACAGTTTTTAAGTCTTTGAAATCAAGTAGTGGCAGGTTTCTGTCGTCGCAGTATTTAAAAATCATCGACAAAACTCCGCTTTGATTATCGTTTAAATCGAGGATTTTCGAAAGTAAAACCGGGCCATATTCCGAAACAGTAGCTTTCATTTTGGCTCCCGGTTCGTCAGAAATACTCAAAAATTCAATAGGGAAACCTTTTCCTTCCCACTTCATCCCGATTAGTTTTTCGCGTTTTTCTATAATCGGGTTTGTGGTTCCCGGTGCACCCAAACCACTCAAATCGCCTTTTATGTCCATCACCAAAACCGGAACACCGGCATTGGATAAATCTTCGGCAATCAACTGCAGCGATTTTGTTTTGCCAGTTCCGGTGGCTCCCGCTATCAATCCATGCCGATTAAAGGTTTTAAGCGGAAGTTTGATTTGTGCATCAGTTTCATAATCATTATTATACACTGCTGATCCAACTAAGATCGAGTCACCTTTGAATGTATATGATGTTTTTACTGTTGAGATAAAGTGTTCTTTGTTCATTTCCAATATGTTTAAAAGTTTTGAATATACGAATTTTTAGTTTTTCAGATACAACACACTAACAAACAAAAAAATGTAAATTATGTTGAATGATTTTTTAATAACAACACTAAGCTATATTAAAATCAGAATAAATTTTAAAGTGTGTTCACTTTTGATGCTTTTTTATGCCCATTTAATTCTCAAACCTTGTAAATCATTTTTCTATCTTTGCGCCTTTAAAATTCAGAACTACATTTAATTCAAATAAAATGGATTACAATTTTGCGGAAATAGAGCCCAAATGGCAGAAATATTGGGAAGAAAACAAAACCTTTAAAACTGAGGAAGATTACTCGAAACCAAAATATTACATACTCGATATGTTCCCATATCCATCGGGTGCAGGCTTGCATGTTGGTCATCCAGAAGGTTATACAGCTACCGATATTTTGAGTCGTTACAAACGTATGAAGGGTTTCAACGTTTTACATCCGATGGGTTATGATGCTTATGGATTGCCTGCCGAACAATATGCCATGCAGACAGGGACACATCCCGCAATTACAACGCAAAAAAACTGCGATAATTTCCGCCGGCAAATCAAAGCCATTGGTTTAAGTTACGACTGGGATCGTGAAATTAATACCACCGACCCAAAATATTTCAAATGGACACAATGGATTTTCAAACAGTTATATAATACATGGTTTGATGATGAATTGCAAAAAGGACGGCCAATTTCAGAACTTCCCATTCCTGAAAATATTAAAACTAATGGAATTGAAGCAGTAAAAACCTACATTGGCAAAAAACGCCTGGCGTATTACGATAATGCGCAGGTTTGGTGGTGTGATTCATGCAAAACCGTTTGTGCAAACGAAGAGGTGCTGACTGACGGAGCTCACGAAAAATGCGGCAACCAGGTAATTCGTAAAAATTTAAAACAATGGTTGTTGCGAATTCCTCAATATGGTGAACGATTGTTGCAGGGTCTGGATACTTTGGACTGGCCAACCGGTGTAAAAGATATGCAACGTAACTGGATCGGCAAATCGACAGGTGCTGAAGTTGATTTTGAAATTGATGGACTAAACAAAAAACTCCGGGTTTATACAACTCGTCCTGACACATTATTTGGTGCAACTTACATGGTTATTGCCCCGGAACATAAAATGCTGGACGAAATTGTAACTGCCGACAAAAAAGAGGCAGTTGAAAGATATATAAATGCTGCAGCACTAAAATCGGATTTGGACCGAACAGATTTGGCAAAGGAAAAAACCGGGGTTTTCACTGGGCGGTATGCGATTAATCCGGTCAATAATCAGCTTATACCGATTTGGGTAGCCGATTATGTTTTAACGGGTTACGGAACTGGCGCTATTATGGCAGTTCCGGCGCATGACACTCGTGACTTTGAATTTGCAAAGGAATTCAACATTCCGGTAATTTGCATTCTTGATCCAAAACAAGCCGAAAACAGGGAAGAAATTTTAGCTGGAAATGCTTGTTGGACCGAAGACGGCGAATATATAAACTCAGCAAGCACTGAAACAGGATTGGATATTAATGGATTGAACAAAACTGCAGGAATTGAAAAAACTGTAAAATGGCTGGAATCTAGAAATATTGGTGAAGCAACTGTTAATTTCAGATTACGCGATTGGCTGTTCAGCCGCCAACGATATTGGGGCGAACCGTTCCCGGTAATCCATTGGGAAGATGGTGAAGTTACATTAGTCGAAGATGAAGATTTACCTTTGCAGCTTCCTGAAATGGAAAAATATTCACCGGGTGACAGTGGTGAATCACCTTTGGCAAATGCACATGACTGGCTGCTTGTTACCGATAAAAATGGCAGAAAAGGTCGTCGCGAAACCAATACAATGCCGCAGTGGGCTGGTTCGTGCTGGTACTACCTTCGTTACATCGACCCAAATAATACTGAAAATATTTTCGACATTAAAAAAGAACAATATTGGATGCCCGTTGATTTGTACGTTGGTGGCGCTGAACACGCGGTTTTTCATTTACTTTATTCACGTTTTTGGCATAAGGTTTTGTTCGATTTGTGAATAGTTTCCACTGACGAACCATTTCAAAAACTTTTTAACCAAGGAATGATTTTAGCTTTTGCCTACGAAGCAGCAACGGGAGCAAAAGTTTCCTCTGATCTTGTGGAGGAAAAGAATGGAAAATATTTCCATACTGAAACCGGTGAGGAGTTGAAACAGATAGTGGCTAAAATGTCAAAATCTCTGAAAAACGTGGTAAATCCGGATGATGTAATCGAAAAATACGGTGCTGATTCATTGCGTTTATACGAAATGTTTATGGGCCCATTGGACGAAAGGAAACCCTGGGCAGAAAATGGTGTAAAAGGTGTTTTCAATTTTTTAGCCCGTGTTTACCGCTTTTTTGCCGAGCCTGCAAATATTGTTGAAGGTACAGAAGATAAAGAAGCAGCTAAACTGCTTCACCAAACAATTCAAAAAGTAGAGTTCGATATTGAACATTTAAAATTCAATACCGGAATTTCTGCTTTGATGGTATTTAATAATCTTGCTTACAAAAAGGGAAAAATAACAAAGGAGACTGCTCAGGTTTATGCAAAGATACTCTCACCCTACGCACCACATTTGGCTGAAGAACTTTGGCAAATGTATGGTAACGAAAAAACCCTGGCTTATGAGGCATGGCCAGTAGTTGATAAAAGTCTGTTACAGGAAGATACTTTTGAGTATCCGGTTTCTTTCAACGGTAAAACACGCTTTATGTTGGAATTGGCAGTTGATCTGTCAAACGTTGAGATTGAAAATGCCGTGTTGATTGATGAGCGCACAGCAAAATGGTTGGACGGAAAAACTGTACGTAAATTTATTATCGTTTCAAAACGCATAATAAACATAGTAGTTGGATAATTTTAGGAATAGCGGGTTTTTAGGCAAAATTAAAATCCAGTAGAAATTAGAAATCTGATATAAAAGGCAACCATTTTAGGTTGCTTTTTTATTAATATAAATTAATTGAAAAAAGGACAAAAAAAATCCGCATCAATTCCGTTTGCGAAAACCCCGATGTAACAGGATTTGAGCGCCCAGCCGATCGGACTTCCACCGGTCAATTCGACTCACCCCGCCTTAAGACGGGACTACAAGGCCTGTCTTAGCGACTTTTAAGAGCATTCTCAGTTCAAATTTTTATGTTGAGTTTACCAAATGATGAATTAATGCGGAAATATATTTTTCTCTTCAAAGAACTCGTTTTATATAATCAAATGTAACTTTCTATACCTGTTTCTCCAAATTATTTGCGTAGTTTATTCTTATTCTATGAGTAACTATATGTTGTTTAAACTTTTAGATCAATCATTTTTTACGTACATCTAATTTATTTGCCAAAATATTTATAAGAAATAGATTTTATGATAAATAAAAGTGAAATGCATAAACTGGTTTCTATGGTTGGTATACTGAATTTCATTATAAATTTTGAATGTAATGTTGTACCGTTCGGCGAATATGAGATTAACTACCTAGATGTAATTTATTAATTTGATTTTAGTAAAAATTCAGAAAATGCCCATTAAAAATTTAATTTGAATAAGCAATTGGATATTATATGTTTAACAGCATATTTTGAGATTATTTTTTGCAAAGTATTTAGGTGTTTTGTATAAAATAAATTGAAAATATTTTAACTATAGGGTCAATGTTTAAAGTATTTTTGAACATAATAATATAAAAAGATATTTAATTATATAATATTTTTCTGTATTTTCTATTCTGCTTAACAAACATTTGCTCTATAGGATTTTTGATTCTAAAGTTATAAATTTGATTAAGCAGTTTTTTTAATTGGGGAAAATGTAAAAGATTTATTGAGAGATAAAAATAGGGATTATAAAAACCGCTTCATTTAATTTGTTTTTTTTATTAAAAATTAATTCATAAGAATTAATTGAAATTACTACCGCCATTAAATCAGCATTTTAGTAAAGTTGTGGTTATATACCATTGTGCCAAATTGTACATAGTGTAATTAATAAAGTGTAAATGGGTTTTTTTTCATTTATAACTTAACCAAAAATGATCAACTATGTTAAACTTAAACTTTACTCAAAATGAAATCAAATCTGGCAATAATTCTAAATTTTATTGGTGTATTTTTTTATGTAATTAATTTGAATGCTCAAACAGTTAATTTTCCGGACCGGAACTATTAGGTTGTCCAACTGACAATTCAATTGTAATAAATGTTGTTCCCGATTCAGACATTGAAATCTTTTATGAATATGGAACTGCATCTGGAAATTACAGTAATCAGTCAGTTTCAACTTTTGCCAGCAGTGGTGTGCCGCACGAAATTGTAATAACAGAACTGGCACCTGATTCACGATATTACTATCGAATGAAATACCGTGTATCAGGCGGTGAATGGCAGGCTCGCGATGAACATTCCTTCATGACTCAAAGGGCAATTGGAAGCTCATTTGTTTTTACAGTTACTTCTGATTCACATCACCAGATGAATACTGCGCATCAGCAGGCAATGCAAAATATTAAAAATGATCAGCCCGATTTTAATATAGATTTAGGTGATACATTTATGCCGGATAACACAACGTCACAAAGTGCAGTTGATCAGGATTATATGGATTACAGAGCTCCATTATACATGGGCGCTATTGGCCATTCCATTCCAATATTCCTTTCTTCGGGAAATCACGAAAACGAAGAAGGCTGGAATTTTGATGATTCGCCTTTCAGTATTGCTCTTGCCAGTGTGCAAGCCCGAAAAAAGTACTATCCAACTCCAAATCCGAATATTGATCAATTCTATACTGGAAATACTGAACCATTGGAAGCTATTGACGAAGTAGCCTATGGGGATAAATATCGTGAAGACTACTATGCATGGACATGGGGAGATGCATTATTTGTTGTAATTGATCCTTTTCAATACACAATGAACTTGCCTTATACTCCTACCGCAGGAGAAAGCAGCGAGCCCGTTACAGGAGACCAATGGAGCTGGACCTTGGGCAGAACGCAATATGATTGGTTTAAGGAAACCATTCAGAACAGCAATGCCAAATTCAAATTTGTTTTTTCTCACCAGGTTACCGGTGGAATATTAACTGCGGTTTCGGGTGTAGGTCCGGGTTATGTGCGTGGTGGTGCCGGGGCAGCACCTTATTTCGAGTGGGGCGGAAAAAGTGCAAATGGTATTGATGAATTCGAGGCACATCGTCCGGGTTGGGGAGATCCGATACATAAAATAATGATGGAAAATGGTGTAAGTGCCTATTTCCATGGGCATGATCATCAATATGTATATGAGAAACTTGATGGTGTTGTGTACCAGGAAGTTCCTTCTCCAAGTATGGCTGGATCAGGTTTTTCAGGTATATACAGTGAAGCCGATGATTTTACTATAAAAATGTTACCCGGCGCAGGACATCTTCGTTTATCAGTTAATCCTTCTTTGACTACAGTTGAATATGTTACGTCAAATAATTCAACAGGGGCAATTCAATATTCATATACAATTGAACCAAACTCACTAACTACTAATCATAACCTGACCATGGAAGTTAGCCCTGTTGGGGCTGGCACAACAAATCCCGGAACAGGAGTACATTCATATTCTGAAGGTGTAATTGTGCCAGTTTCTGCATCTGCATCCCCGGGTAATTTCTTTGACCATTGGGAAGGTGCTTGCACTGGTGCTGCAACTTGTCAGATCACTATGGATACTGATAAAACCGTTACTGCAGTTTTCCAAGCCGCATTACCCGGAAAATTAGGTAATGTAAACAGTGATGACAATGTTAATTCAACCGATGCTTTAATTATTTTATCATGTGATGCTGGGTTGAATGTATCTGCTTTTTGTCCAATAAATGGTGGGGATGTAAACCTGGATGGAAAGGTTAATTCTACTGATGCTCTTATTATTCTTTCGTATGACGTTGGAATTTCAATTTCTTATCCTGTTGGAGAAGAAGGGCTTCCACCCAATGTTACCCCATGTGAGGGTTGTGAAAACTAAAATTCTATCAAAAAAAACCATAATTATGAAAACCATTTTAACTGAATTTTTATTGACCCTAATTGTAATTTTCCAGGCATTACCAATACAATCTCAGGTAGATTTTACAGCATCTGAATTGTTGGGCAAACCAACAAATGAATCAATAACAATAAATGTGGTTCCGGCTTCTGATATTGATCAGCTTTTTTATGAGTATGGCACATCACCGGGGGTGTACACAGGCCAATCAGCTACAACATCAGCTTCCGGCGGCCAGCCAAAAGAAATTGTTATTAGCGGGCTTCAACCAAATACAAAATACTACTATCGAATGAAATACAGTACTGATGATGGAATAAACTGGGTAGAAAGAGAAGAACACTCATTCAGGACACAACGGTCGCCCGGAAGTAATTTTTCATTCACTATCATTTCCGATTCACATGCAATGTATAATACACAGTATCAGAATGCCATAACAAACATCAAAAATGAAAATCCTGATTTCCATCTCGATCTTGGCGACACATACATGGTTGACAACGCAAATAGTCAGACAACAGTTAATAATGCATATTTAGCGCAACGGGAACCTTTATATATGGATGGTATCGGTCACTCAGTTCCAATCTTTCTTGCATCAGGAAACCACGAAAATGAAGAGGGTTGGAATTTCGATGACGCTTTTAGTATTGCTACTGCTAGTGTTAAAGCCAGGAAATTATATTATCCAACTCCTGTTCCAAACGACTTTTACTCAGGGAATGAAGATCCGCTTACCGTTCTTGATGCAACAACTTATGGTGATCAATACCGAGAAGATTATTATGCATGGACATGGGGAGATGCTTTATTTGTTGTATTTGATCCATTTCACTATACTATTACTAATCCTTATGGTGCAACAGCCGGAGAAAGTAATGATGAAACAGTAAGTGGCGATCAGTGGAACTGGACTTTAGGTCAACAACAGTATAATTGGTTAAAACAAACACTTGAAAACAGCAATGCCAAATATAAATTTATGTTTTCCCATCACATGGTTGGCGGTACACAAAGCTATGTACGCGGTGGGGCTGTACCTGCGCACCAATATGAGTGGGGAGGTTATAATGCCGATGGTGTAACCTGGGGTTGGGATACAAAAAGACCTGGCAGGGAAGATGATGATCCAATAAGACAACTGATGATTGATAATGGTGTTAGCGCATTTTTTCACGGTCATGATCATCAATATGCTTATGAAGTTCGGGATGACATTGTTTATCAGAGCCTTCCCAGGCCCAGTACAGGATTGGATTTCAATTATTACAGCGAAAGTAATGAATATACAGAAAGAGTCTTAGCTAGTCCGGGACACCTGAAAGTTACAGTAACACCGGGTGCAGCAACTGTTGAATATATAACATCAAGCAATACTACAGGCACCGTTCAACATTCCTACACTATTCTGCCAGGTTCTTCTGCACCAACGCATAGTTTAACAATGGCTGTTTCTCCGTCGGGGAGTGGATCGATCTTGCCGGCAACCGGTGTTCATATATATGAAGAGAATACTTCTGTTACAATAAAAGCAACCCGAAACTCTGGCTATTTTTTCGATCATTGGGAAGGAGATGTTGCCAATACAAATTCACCCGAAACAACAGTGACATTAAATTCAGATAAAACCATAACAGCAATATTTACTGCAACAACAATTAAACTCGGAGATGTAAATAATGATAATACAGTTAATTCGACTGATGCCCTAATCATTTTATCATGTGATGCGGGATTAAATACATCTTTTTTCTGTCCTATGAATCGGGCAGATGTAAATGAAGATGGAACCATCAATTCAACCGATGCATTGATAATCCTTTCTTATGATGTTGGAATTTCTATTCAGTTTCCTTTAGGAATTGCAGGATATAGGTCGGATGTAATGTCCTGTGGAGGATGTGATTTCGAATAAAACAAAATATTATAAGGAGGAAATTATCATGAAAACTTTTACAAGGTTCGTGCAATTATTTTTCGTTTTTGTTCTATTAATAAATAGCAGCATTTATGCGCAATGGACTGCATATAATGACTGCTCAGGAACTAATTCAATCACCAACACAACAAACATCCTTGGGGTTTCGGGTACTGGTACTTTGAAAAACTTTGATACAGGTGCCACATTAACTGGTGTGACAGCAACTTTCACATCAAATGGTTCTCCAAATCTAGGTACAAGCAATGGAGCTGCCACTAATTCGGGTACTGATGCATACAACATCTTTAACGGTAATGCAAATTTAGTGGGAGTTGTTAACTATGGAAGCTCATCAGGTTGGTACATCGATTTGACGATATCAGGACTGGACCCAACTAAAACCTATACTTTTGTAACAACAGCCAACCGGGCAGATGCAAGTTATACCGCAAGAATTTCCCGATATACAATTTCAGATATTTCTGCTGCAAACAATGCAAGTTCTGATGGAGTAACTGTAATTAGTAATGAATCCGTCTCCTTTTGTACCGGCTATAATTCGGTGAATGGTTATGTCGCACGATGGACAGGAATTCAGACAGGTACTGATGGTGATTTCACAATTAGAGCTGATTATCCGAGTAATTATCAGGCATACGGATTAAGCGTTTTTATGCTTCAGGAGGAAGCAAGTACAGGCCCGAACATTAATACAACAGGATCTTTAAATATGTTCCATAGTGAACCTGGAATACCTTCGGCTGAACAAAGTTATACTGTTTCAGGCACGAATTTGACGGCAGAGATAATATTAAATGCACCTGCTGATTTTGAAATTTCAACTAACAGCGGAAGCGGTTTTAGTTCTTCGCTTTCACTGTCTCCAATATCAGGAACAGTGGTTTCAACACCGGTTTATGTGCGATTTAATCGGGCTACGGAAGGAACATCTTCAGGCGATATAACTCATACAAGCACCGATGCTTCAACCCGAAATGTGGCTGTAAATGGTGAAGCAATAGTACCACCAGTGGGATGGACTGCATACAACGATTGTGCATCTCCCTTAAGTTCAGAATCTAATATCACAAGTGTTGGATTTTCTACCACAAGCCCATACAATTACACGGGCGATGCAATATTGCTGGATCAGGCTACTGGCAAATCTACAGGAGTAACAGCAAATCTGGTTAAAAGTGGAACGATGCAAACTACCACCGCAGGCGATGACACTCCTGAAGGTACTGATGCTTATTCTGTTTTTTATCCTTTTACAGATATGTCTGGTGTTAATAATGGTACGGCAAGTGGTTGGTATATGGATTTAACTTTTATAGGATTAAACCCCACCAAAAAATACACTTTTGTAACATCGGTTGCACGACAGGGTGGAACATCAACCTATGATACACGGAATTCAATGTTTACCATTTCTGACTTAGAAGGGGCAGCCAATGCAAGTTCAGTTGGGGTAACTGAAGTCAACAATTTATCCGTTTGGTTTAATGGTGGTCAGAATAGTGAGGGACGTGTGGCTCGTTGGACTGGAATACAACCGGGAGCAGACGGTGACTTTAAAGTCCGTGCAGAGGCACAGGGTACCAATGTAAATGGTTATGGATTCAGCGTTTTTATGTTAAAAGAAGAAACATCATCTCCTGCCATAAACATTATGGGTTCTTTAACTCCTTTCAATATTATACCCGGATCTCCATCTGTAGAACAGAGTTATTCAGTTTCAGGTTCCAATTTAACCGAAAATATTGTAATTACTGCACCTGCAGATTTCCTGATAAAAGAAGACGGTGGTACATACGGTTCTAATGTTTCATTAATTCCAGTTGATGGTACTGTAGCTTCAACAATAATCTATGTTCAGTTTAACCGTGCTACAGAAGGAACATCAACAGGAAATATTGAACATACAAGTGATGGTGCAACTACCAGAAATGTGCCTGTTAGCGGTACTGCCGAAGAAGTCCCGAATGAAATAACCATTAGTGTTAGAGTGAACCAAAGTACTGATGATTCAGAAGAAGATACAGATGATGGCTCCATCGATATAGAAAGTTCTGATCTGGAATTAATTCATGACAGTAGTTATAACAGAGATCAGATTGTTGGAATGCGTTTCCAAAATGTTGAAATCCCGGCAGGAGCAAATATTCTGAGCGCTTATATCGAATTTGAAACTGATGAAACAGTAAATACAAATCCATGTAATCTGAGGATTCTTGGGCAAGCGGCTGATAATCCGGCAACTTTCACTGAAAATGTCAATGATATTTCAAGTCGAAATCAAACGTCAGCTTCGGTGAATTGGTCTCCTGAAGATTGGCCAACAGTAAACGTTAAACATCAAACTCCTGATATCACTTCAATTGCACAGGAAATAGTAAACAGAGCAGGTTGGACAAGTGGAAATGCAATGGTGTATTTAATTGAAGGTACAGGACAACGTGTTGCTGAATCATGGGATGGTGAACCCGAAAAATGCACCGCTTCTTGTAATCAATTATACACTTTCCGCAGTCCCAACTATCATATTATCGGGTATTCCTTTAAATAACTTTAGCAGCCAGCCCGGAACACCCTCGGCAGAACAAAACTACACTGTTTCAGGAATTAATCTGACCGAAGATATTGTAATTACAGCGCCAACAGATTTTGAAATTTCAACTTCGGGTGGAAGTGGATTTGGATCAACACTGACACTTGTTCAAACCGGAGGATCAGTTGCCGAAACTCCTGTTTACGTTAGAATGAACAGTTCAGAAGTTGGATCATTATCCGGAAATATTTCACATAACAGTTCTGGCGTAAGCGAAAAAAATGTTGCTGTTAACGGAACAGTAACAG
>JADIYN010000011.1 GCA_016705335.1 Draconibacterium sp.
AATGCTTAAAGCCAAATGTGGGATACTTTTCTTTTAAAATAGATTCGACCAGATTTAAATCACTGATATTGTGATACTTTTTATAATGAGTTTCAACCGAATATTTCATCTTTCGGGCTTGTGGCAAAATAGCATCATATTTTTGAAGTAACGATTGAATTTCATTCTGATCAATAACCCGATTGATAAAAAGATCAGTATTTTTTGTATAAATCAGGCCATACCGTTTTTTGTACAGACCAGCCGGATAATACAACAATCGTTTTATTTTGTACAAAAACGGCTCTGGTTGTGCTGTGAAATAACGTCGGTAATGACAAGCACCTGAAACCGTCTGTCTGGTGTTTTTCCAAACCCAGTAAATTCCAGTTAATTCACTGTAATACTTGTTTTTATGTGATATGTTATCACCTGTATCATCGCCTGTAAATCCAGTATCTGCCTTAAGCAATGAATTACCCGCCATGAGTGGTTGATACATTGAATCCAATTCTAAAACCTGCCCACTTTTATAATAGAAAACAAAGATTTTTATATGAGAGAATGGCATTGTAATTCATTTTTTGGTAAAATAAAGGTTTTGTGTTATCAGGGCAATCTTTTAGCTTTGCAGCTTTAAAATTTGCATTGAAAATAACAGAAGATGAATAAGCTAACTTCTCAGATATATAGGATTGTGGTTCCAAAATTTATTAGAAAAAGAATACTTGCCAAAAATCTTCCCAAATCAATTCAGAAATACTATGCAGGATTACCCGAACCACCGTCTGCTGAAATTACTTCGGTTCTTAATTATTTAAGTAAAAATCCAATTGTAGTTTTTCCGTATGATTTTCAGGATGAATATATTGCTGAAAACATTGAAGTTTTTGATGATATGGAGAAGGGTTTAAAATATGTTTTAATGGATGGGAAAAGACTCTATTTTAAAAAAAGATGGGGCACAAAAAAGATTCAAGACCTGTATAATTTGCTTTCCAAAGAACAGGATATCCGCAGCCCGCACCGATATCTGACGAATGAATTTGAGTTTAAAATGGGAGAAACACTTGTTGACGTTGGCGCAGCTGAAGGTAATTTTGCTTTAAGTGTGGTTGAAAAAGCCTCGCGAATTATTCTGTTTGAGGCCGATAAAGAATGGATTGAACCACTAAATGCAACATTTGAACCCTGGAAGGATAAAGTTGAGATTGTAAATAAATTTGTCAGTAATATTTCTGATTCTTCAAATACAAAACTTGATGATTATTTGAATGTTGAAAATGGGAGAGAAACATTTATTAAAATAGATGTTGAAGGTGCAGAGTCGCGTTTATTGGATGGTTGTAAAAAATTCCTTTCAGAACAAAAATCATTGAAACTGGCAATTTGTACCTATCATAAACAAAACGATGAAAAAGAATTTTCCTTGCTATTGAAACACTACCAATTTAATATTTCACATTCAGATGGTTATATGCTTTTTTATTACGACAAACAAATGACTGCGCCATATTTCAGAGGTTTGATAAGAGCAGAGAAAATGTGAGTTTAAACAAAGCATCCCGATCAGGTTTATTTTAAAACTCAATTTCGCATAATTTGTTATTTTTGCCGAATTGTTGAAAACTCATAAAATTGAAAATAAAATGAAATTACTTGAAGGAAAGACAGCAATTATTACCGGAGCTTCCCGTGGAATTGGTAAAGCTATTGCAATTAAATTCGCACAGGAAGGTTGTAATGTCGCATTTACCGACCTTTTTGCCGATGAAAATATGAAAGCAACTGAAGCTGAACTTAGCGCTTTAGGTGTTAAAGCAAAAGGTTATGCCTCTGATGCAAGCAAATTTGAAGAAACGGACAAAGTGGTAGCCGAAATAGTAAACGATTTTGGTCGGATTGATGCACTTGTAAACAACGCCGGGATTACAAAAGATACTTTATTGATGCGAATGACCGAGGAACAATGGGACATGGTTATTAATGTAAACCTGAAATCAGTTTTCAATTTTACAAAAGCAGCACAAAAAACAATGTTGAAACAGCGAAGCGGTTCAATCATCAATATGAGTTCGGTAGTTGGAGTTAGCGGAAATGCGGGTCAGGCAAACTATTCAGCTTCAAAAGCCGGGATTATTGGTTTCACTAAATCTGTTGCACGTGAATTGGGTTCGCGCGGAATTCGTTCAAATGCAATTGCTCCCGGGTTTATTATTACCGAAATGACAGCTAAAATCCCTGAAGATGCGCGCAAAGCATGGGAAGAATCAATCCCCTTAAAACGCGGTGGAACTCCTGAAGAAGTTGCCGGTGTTGCAGTATTCCTTGCATCCGAATTATCGTCATATGTCAGCGGGCAGGTTATTACTGTTTGTGGAGCAATGAATACATAATATTCTCCATAAAATTAATAAATCAATTTTTTGTTATACCAAAATATTCAAAAGGCTGTCATTTATTGGCAGCTTTTTTACTTTGTAATAATTAGCTTATGAGCAATTTCATTAAGTTTTGTTTGGTATGTTGTTTCTCAAAAATATTGCTTAAATTGTTGAATTCTATTTGAAGAGGAATCAACTATGTTGAATAAATCAATTGCTTACAGATTGAGTATTTATATTTCTATCGCTGTTGTGGGCGTTTTTTTGGCATTTATAATTATTGCCTTTTATTTTAACAGTGAGATTTTAAAGAATAATATAATAAACAAAGCTACAACTGTGGGCACTCAGGTGCTAATGCTGGCTGAAAAACAATTAGTATCGACTAGAGAAATAACTTCAAATATATCAGAACAGGTTGTATATTTTGCTCAACATGATGATACAGAATATTTTATAAAAAAACTAATCTCAAAATACCCTTTTATAAATGCGGTTCATATCAATATCGATTCGATTGTCCCAAACATAAATTACCACAACTATTATTTTTTAAGTGATGAAGATTCGATATATTTCCAGGAGGGAAATCAGTTTATTTATCATTGTGAACATGAAAAACGAATTTTTGACAGGGCGATTTCAAACGAGGTTCCAACCTGGACAGAAAGTTTTGTATGCAAAATAAACAACAAACAAATTGTTTCATATTATTCACCTATACAAATACAGGGAAAAGATAATAAATTAATTACCGTTGGTTCTGTCATATCAGAATTATCATTACTACAGTTAAACGACTCAATTAAAAATTTGAAAATTGGATCAAAAAGCCAGTTTAATTATGCATTTATAGTTGCTCAGGATGGCACATATTTAACACACCCAAACAAGGATTTTATTTTAAACAGGAATTTATATGTTTGCCCATCAATGTGAGTTCATTGGATAGTTTAGGAGTCTTTAAATTATTAAACAGTGGAATTTCCGGTACAACCATTGCATACCCTGAACAATTGAATTATAAAAAATGCTGGGTTTATTATACGCCAATTATTGAAACCAACTGGACTTTAATGTTTGTGATTCCTTACGATGAATTATTTGTTCCACTTTATTTACTGGTACTTAGAATGTTATTTTTTGCAGTACTGGGTATTTTGGTTATTTTTTCATAGTAACTTATATTTCAAACAAATTGATTTTACCCTTAAGTAATGTAACAACTCAACAAAAAATTCAGCAGTACAAATGGCGAATTGAAATTAACACAAGAAATGAAGTTGAATTGGTTTCGAAAAGTCTTGATTTTTTAAAATCATGGTATGAAAAATTTGAAAGTGAACACCGCCAGGAAGAAGTACTAAACTCTCAGAGAACACTGGATTTAATGGAGGCATCAGAGATTCAAATGAGCCTTATAAACACCGACTTTACTATTTTTAAGGAACGAAAAGATATAGACCTTTTTGCAATATATAAACCAGCACGAATTGTAAGTGGTGATTTGTTTGATTTTTTTTACTGGAAAGGATAATTTGTTTTTCTCAATTGGGGATGTTTCGGAAAAGGTCTTTCCGCCGCATTTTTATGAGTGTTGCACAAACCATTATTAAAAATCAAACGGCAGATTAAAACACCGGAAAAATAGTAAAAAGTTAATAATGAATTATATACAGTCAAACAGTCTCATGGAATGCCACTCGGATTATATCCAAACAGAACTTATGAAGAATCAAAAATTAAATTAAAACCCGGAGATACAATTATTTTGTACTCAGATGGAGTAACAGAACAACAAGGTACTGACAATGAGAATTTTGGAATTGAGCGATTATTTCAAGTTCTCAAAAATCAGCTTTTATGAAATCTGAAGAAATTATAAATGAGGTTAATGATAATCTTGATTTATTTAAGGGTGAAATAAAACAAACCGACGACATTACTTTAATGGTAATAAAATATAAGAACAAAAGAAAGGCCTGAAAATCAGGCTTTTCTTTTAGTTATTTAATTCTTTTTTGCTTGCCAAAATTCGCATTTGTAATTTTTCGTTCTTTTTGTCACAACCAACAAGTTGTGTCTCCCTCAGTAATCGAAGCCTTAATAATAATTTCAGCCATTTCATCTTCCAAGGTATTTTTGGATTGCCCTTTTTAATGGTCTTGCTCCAAACTGCGGATCATAACCTTTATCGGCAATAAAATCTTTTGCAGCTGATGAAATTTTCAATTTATAATTTAACGACTCAACCCGTTTATACAAATCCTTTATTTCAATATCAATAATTTTATGAATCTGTTTTTTATCTAACTGATTGAACATAACCACATCATCAATCCTGTTAATAAATTCAGGTGCAAATGCCTTTTTTAAGGCTTTTTGAATAACATACTTGGCGTTTTCGTTTTCACTCTCCGGTGTTTTACTAACATTGAAACCAACACCCTGGCCAAAATCCTTTAACTGGCGTGACCCAATGTTCGACGTCATTATAATGATCGTATTTTTAAAATCGATATTTCTGCCCAAACTGTCAGTTAAGCGTCCTTCATCAAGCACCTGAAGCAACAGATGAAAAACATCCGGGTGCGCTTTTTCAATTTCATCCAAAAGTACCACCGAATAAGGTTTTCTTCTTACTTTTTCAGTTAACTGACCACCTTCTTCATAACCAACATATCCCGGAGGAGCACCAACAATCCTTGAAACCGAGAATTTCTCCATATACTCGCTCATGTCAATTCTGATTAACGAATCGAGACTATCAAAAAGATAAGTAGCAAGTACTTTAGCCAGTTGTGTTTTCCCAACTCCTGTTGGGCCAAGAAAAATGAAAGATCCGATCGGACGATTAGGGTCTTTTAAACCTGCTCTGTTTCGTTGAATTGCTTTAACAATTTTAATAATTGCTTCTTCCTGTCCAATAACTTTACTCTTTAAATCGTTAGCCATGTTCATCAGTCGTTTTCCTTCTGCTTGCGCAATGCGTTGAACCGGAATGCCGGACATCATGGCAACTACTTCGGCAACTTTATGTTCATCAACTGTTTCCCTGTGATTTATTCTTTTTCCCAGTTTTCCTTTTCTTTTCAAGCAGCAAGTAAATTTTTCTTTATCCCGATGGTTGGCAGCCAACTCAAAATTCTGACTTTTTACGGCCGCAATTTTTCATCTTTTATTTTTCAATCTTCTCTTCCAGTTTAATAATGTTTTCCGGAACATTGATATTAGAAATATGTACGCGAGAACCAACTTCATCAAGGGCATCAATAGCTTTATCAGGCAAATAGCGGTCGGTGATATATCTTGCGGTGAGAGTTACACAACTTTCAATAGCTTCTTTTGTGTAAATAACATTGTGGTGATCTTCATATCTGCTTTTAATGTTGTTTAATATTTCAATGGTTTCATCCACCGAAGTAGGATCAACCATTATTTTTTGGAACCTTCTTTCCAAAGCTCCATCTTTTTCAATATGTTGCCTGTATTCATCAAGAGTAGTGGCTCCAATGCATTGAATATCACCACGCGCCAATGCTGGTTTTAGCATATTAGCGGCATCCAGTGATCCTGTAGCACCCCCTGCTCCAACAATTGTGTGAATTTCATCAATAAACAAAATGACGTTGTTAACTTTGGCCAGTTCGTTTAAAATTGCTTTCATCCTTTCTTCAAACTGTCCTCGGTATTTAGTACCTGCCACAATTGAAGCAATATCTAAACTAACCACGCGCTTGTCAAACAAAATCCGCGAAACTGTTTTATTGATGATCCGAAGCGCAAGTCCTTCAGCAATTGCCGATTTACCAACTCCGGGTTCTCCAATTAAAATTGGGTTATTTTTCTTTCTTCGGCTTAAAATCTGGGCTAATCTTTCAATCTCCCTTTCACGTCCAACAATCGGGTCTAAACTATTTTCCTCTGCCAGCTTTGTAATATCTATTCCGAAATTATCCAATACAGGTGTATCAGATTTTGAATTTGGACCTTTTTTCTGTCCTGGCTGTTGCCTCATGGGACCTTTTGTAAAATCATCGTTAGCATCATCATCTTCCCCTTCCGGAAAATCTGATTTTGCCTCAATATCTTCTTTGTAATCTTGAATTTGATTTCTAACCATATAATAATTAACCCCAAACTCAACCAAAAGTTGCGTAATAATACTATCGCTGTCTTTTAATATTGCAAGAAGTAAATGTCCGCTGTTTACTGTTGTACTTTTAAATGAACGTGCCTCGAGATATACAAGTTTTAATGTTTTTTTCAGTTGACTTCAACATTACAATCTCGGCCTGCATGTCAATTTTCCTGTCAGTTCTAATCTTTTTTTTCAATTAGTTCTTTCATTTCAGCCAGAGAAATACCGAGGTTTTCCAAAATATCTGTCGCCATTCCTTCTCCATCACGCAAAATACCCAGAAACAGATGTTCCTGCCCGATATAGTCATTTCCCAGACGCACCGCTTCTTCTCTGCTATATCCGATTATATCTTTAATTCTTGGTGAAAACTGTGAATCCATATATTTAATTATCAAATTTTTTGTGTTTAGTACAAAATCTATTCCTAAAAAAATAAATTACTAAATTACTCAAAAATACCCTATTCAGCCAAAATTCTTGTCAGAAGTTATCAAAAATCACCTCCAAACACTGAATTATTGACAGTTGTAATGTTAATATCTTATCGTTATGCTGTGGTTAAATCAGTTGAAAAAATAGCCTATTCACCAATGATTTTTACTATTTTTGTGGGTCTTTTTCAATATTGAAATAATTCTTATAAAAGTAGACATAAATGATTGAAGATGAAAAGATTATTAGAATAAATATAGAAGAGCAGATGAAATCTGCTTATATAGATTATTCTATGTCAGTAATTGTTTCGCGGGCATTACCCGATGTTCGTGATGGATTTAAACCGGTTCATCGCCGGGTTTTATATGGGATGCACGATTTGGGGATGTTCTCGAACAGGCCGTACAAGAAGTCAGCAAGAATTGTCGGAGAAGTACTGGGTAAGTATCATCCACACGGTGATTCATCGGTATATTTTGCAATGGTTAGAATGGCCCAGGAATGGTCGTTAAGATATCCAATGATTGACGGGCAGGGAAACTTTGGTTCTGTAGATGGTGACAGTCCTGCAGCTATGCGTTACACAGAGGCACGTATGGCTAAAATTGCTGAATTAACGTTGGCAGATTTAGATAAAAATACTGTCGATTTTCAACCCAATTTCGATGAATCGTTAAGTGAACCAACTGTTTTACCTACCAGAATTCCTCAATTACTAATTAATGGAACATCGGGTATTGCAGTTGGAATGGCTACAAATATGCCACCTCACAATTTAACAGATACAATTAATGCTATTACGGCATACATTGATAACAATGACATTGATATACAGGAATTAATTAAAATAATCATAGCTCCTGACTTCCCAACAGGCGGTATTATTTATGGTTATCAGGGTGTTGTTGACGCTTATGAAACAGGTCGCGGAAGAATTGTAATTCGCGGAAAAGCTCATATCGAAAACGAAGGTGGACGTGAAAAAATCGTAGTTACTGAAATTCCATATTTGGTTAACCGTGCTGAAATGATTCAGAAAACAGCAGATTTGGTTAACGATAAGAAAATTGAAGGGATTTCGAATGTAAACGATGAATCTGACAGGGATGGTATGCGCGTTGTGTATGATATTAAACGCGATGCCATGAGCAATGTAGTATTAAATCAATTATATAAATATACAGCTTTACAAACCTCGTTTAGCGTTAATAATATTGCGCTTGTTCATGGCAGGCCAAAAATACTTAACCTAAAAGATTTAATCAAATATTTTGTTGAGCACAGACATGAAGTAGTAATTCGTCGTACCAGATTCGAGTTGGATCAGGCTGAAAAACGTGCGCATATTCTTGAAGGTTTAATCATTGCCAGTGATAATATAGATGAAGTTATTGCAATAATAAGAGCCTCTTCTACACCTGATGAAGCAAGGGAGAAATTGATGGAACGCTTCCAGTTAAGCGATTTTACAGGCTCGTGCAATTGTTGAAATGAGATTGAGACAATTAACCGGTCTCGAACAGGACAAGTTGCATAAAGAGTACGAAGAGATTATGGCTCAGATTGAACATTTCAAGAAAATTCTTGCTGATGTTACTTTAAGAATGGATATCATAAAAAATGAGCTTCTTGAAATTAAAGAAAAATTTGGGGATAAAAGACGTTCTGAATTGGTGCCAAATGCAGAAGAATTTAACCCTGAAGATTTTTATGCCGATGAAGATATGGTCATTACCATTTCACACCTTGGTTATATAAAAAGAACACCGCTGTCAGAATTCCGGACACAGGGTAGGGGGGGAATTGGATCAAAAGGTAGTACAACCCGGGATGAAGATTTCCTTGAACATATTTTTATAGCTTCCATGCACAATACTTTGCTTCTTTTTACTGAAAAAGGAAGGTGTTTTGGCTTAAAGTCTATGAAATTCCTGAAGGAACCACAACTGCAAAAGGTCGTGCAATTCAAAATGTATTAAACATTGAACCTGATGATAAAGTTTTGACTTTTATAAATGTTAAAACATTGGCAGACAAAGAATTTATAAATAATAATTATATCATTTTGGCAACAAAAAATGGTACAATAAAAAAGACCACTCTCGAAGCTTATTCACGTCCACGGCAAAATGGGGTTAACGCTATAACAATTAAAGATGGCGACAGGCTGCTTGAAGCACATTTAACTAATGGGGAAAGCGAAATAATGCTCGCGGTAAAATCAGGAAAAGCAATTCGCTTCAACGAGAAAAAGTCAGAGCAATTGGCAGAACTGCCTCCGGTGTGCGGGTGTAACCCTTGGAAGCCCAACTGATGAAGTGATTGGCATGGTTTGTGTTCAGGATGAAAGTGAAGATATACTTGTAATATCTGAGAATGGATATGGAAAAAGATCTAAAATTGGAGATTACAGAATAACAAACAGGGGAGGGAAAGGAGTAAAAACTATCAACATTACTGAAAAAACCGGTGATTTGATTGCTGTAAAAAGTGTATCAAATGACAATGATTTAATGATTATTACTGAAAACGGATTAACTATCAGATTAACAGTCAATTCAATTTCATTACTCGGAAGAGCAACACAGGGTGTAAGAGTAATAAATTTAAAAGGAGAGGACAGGATTGCTTCGGTTGCCAGGGTAAATGTTGAACCATCGGAAGTAGTGCCGCCGGAAGATGAAAGTATTGAAGGCGAAGATGTTGAAGGGGAAGTTGAAAATAATTTAGAATAAAAATAAACAGTTAGTTTTAATTATCTTTTTTGAAATAAATATTTTAATCGTATATTTTTGTAGCAAAATTTAAAAACCATTTAAAATGAAAAGAACAATTATTCTGTTAGCCTTAGTGCTTGCATTCACAGCAACTTTTGCTCAAAAAGGCAAAGTTACAACTGCACAAAGCTTGAAAGATGCAGGTAAAATTGCTGAAGCATATGCCGCAATTGAAGAAGCGATAGATGAATCGAACCCAAAAGCTGAAAAATCAATTCCATGGCCAAAAACATGGGAAGTTAGGGGTGAAATATTTCAGGCTATTGGTCAGTCAACCGATGAAAATATCAAAAAACTTAGTGCCGACCCACTTACTGAAGCTTTAAACTCTTATAAAAAGTCAATGGAGTTGGACACTAAAGGAAGTGATTCCAAAAGTGTGAAAATTAAATTAACACTATTGACAAACGATTTTACAAATCAGGCTGTTAATGCTTTTCAAGTTGAAGATTACAACAAAGCTTTGTCATCTTTCGAGCAAATTCTTGAAATCAATAATATGCCAATTGTTAAATCGGATAATCCTGACGCAGTGGATACAGTAATTATCTTTAATGCCGGCCTTGCAGCCTACAATGCAGAGAATTATGAAAAAGCCATTAAATATTACAGAGATGCTGCAAAATATGGTTATAACGGTGCAAAAACTTACAGTTTAATTGGCGCTGCTTACCAGATGATGAATGATACAACTGCTGCATTACAGGCACTTCAGGAAGGTTATGAAAAATATCCGGACGACAATGCAATACTTGAAAGTATGATTCAGATTTATATGGATCTCGACAAAACGGATGAAGCTCTGAAAAACCTTGAAAAAGCAATTGCACAAGATCCAACTAAACCCAGGTATTATTTTGCGCAGGGAGCATTATTTGAAAAATTAGGCCAGGAACAAAAAGCCATCGATACCTATAAAAAAACGATGGAAATTGACCCTACATTTTTTAATGCTTATTACAATTTAGGTGCACTTTATTATAACAAAGGAGTTCAACAGGTTGAGGTTGCAAATGCGGTTCCGGCAAATGAAAAAGCAAAATATGATGCTGAAGTAAAAAAGGCTGACGAATGGTTTGCACAAGCTCTGCCATACATGGAAAAATGTAATGAACTTCAGGCGGACGACAAAATGGTTTTGGAATCATTAAAAAACTTATATTATCGTTTGCAGGATATGGATAAATACAATGCAGTGTTAGACAAAATAAAAAGTCTGTAATAATATTCAAATTTAAAGGAGGGTTAACACTCTCCTTTTTAATAACATATTATATTTAACATAATATCAATTATAAGACAAACATTTCAAACTATTAATTACAGATTTTAGCTGTTTTCCTCATCATAAACAACGCAATTATTCAACACAATAAAAACAGCGTTTCCAGTTCCGTTATAGCAAAAATGCATTTTAAAATTCTGGTTTTCATTGCTCATCAACATTACTTTTTCTTATATTGATACAATGAGAACTGACGAAAATATAGTCAAAATAAAATTTATTGATCCTGCAATAAATATTTCAATCCAGTTGCCGTTGGTTGAAGCTACTGTTTCGGCTGGATTTCCTTCTCCTGCTGACGATTATTCTGAATCAAGGCTCGATTTAAACAAAGAATTAATAAGCAACAAAAGTGCTACATTCTATGCCCGTGTCAGAGGCGATTCAATGACATTGGCCGGAATAACTGACGGAGATTTGCTTATAATTGACAAATCAAAAACTCCTGTAAATGGTTCGGTTGTGGTTTGTTTAATTGATGGTGAATTTACTGTTAAACGACTTCAGAAAGCTGGAAATCAATACTATCTGATGCCTGAAAACAATAATTACCAGCCCATTAAAATAAGACCTGAAAATGAAGTTGCCATTTGGGGCGTAGTTACTTATACAATCAAAAAACATTAATAAAGGCAATGTTTGCGCTTGTTGACTGCAATAATTTTTACGTTTCATGCGAACGGGTTTTTAATCCGGTTCTTAACAGAAAACCAGTGGTTGTACTTTCGAATAACGACGGCTGCATAATTGCGCGTTCAGAAGAAGCAAAAAAACTGGGTCTGCAAATGGCCGAACCGGCATTTAAAAAAAGTAAATTCCTCAAAGAAAATAACGTTCATGTTTTTTCATCAAATTATACGCTTTACGGCGACATGTCGGAACGTGTAACGAAACTTTCTCACTTTGTTCCTGAAATTGAAATATACAGTATTGATGAAGTATTCATGAATTTATCAGGTTTTACAGGTGATTTGGATGATCTTGCAACTAAAATAAGCACAACGGTAAGGAGGAATACAGGAATTCCGATTTCTGTTGGAATTGGCCCAACAAAAACCCTGGCAAAAATTGCAAACAAAGCTGCAAAACTAACCGGTGGAATTTTTATCATTAAAAATAACAGACAATCAGAAGCACTGATCCGAAATACACCAATTAATAAAGTTTGGGGAATTGGCGGACAATACACAAAATTATTGCTTCAAAACAATGAAAAACAGCCTTTGATTTCACCTAACTTGATGACAACTGGTTGCGCGTTAAAATGAAAGTAATGGGCCTGCGAATAAAACGTGAATTACTTGGCGAATCATGCATTTTACTTGAATTGATGGTGCCTCCCAAAAAAGCTGTTGCAACAACCCGCGCGTTTGGAAAGAAAACTTCAGAATTGATTTATATAACTGAAGCCGTTTCTACTTATTCAGTCAGGTGCGCCGAAAAATTAAGAAAACAGAATTCTGTTGCAAACCTGCTTACCATTTTTATACACTCTGATCCGTTTAATTTAAATGAGCCGCAAATAAATATAAGCAAAACAATTTCATTACCTGTGGCTACCAATGATAACATTGAACTGGTGAAATATGCCATTCTATGTTTAAATGCGATTTTTAAACCCGAATTTCAGTATAAAAAAGCGGGTGTAATTGTTGAAGGATTGCAGGATGAAGCTCAGATTCAGGGAAATATTTTTGATAAAACCGACAGAAAAAAGCAACATAAGTTGTTTCATGCCATTGACAAACTGAATTATGAATTTGGTCGCGACAAGGTAAAACTAGCCGTTCAGGGAAATGGAAAAGAATGGAAACTGCGGCAGGAAAAACTCTCAAAACGTTACACAACCAACTGGAAAGAGATAATTGAAGTTAAAGCATAAATTTGATTATTGTTATTTGTAATTTCACTTTGAACTTTAAACTTTAAACTTTAAACTTTGAACTTTTAAGTATATGTGTTTTTATTACGCCGTTGTTAAAACAAATGCAAAAGCCCTCATTGAAAATGGAATTGTAAGCGAAAAGCAACTCAGTTTGTTTTCTGACAAACAGTTTGTAAAAGGATTTGATTTTCCGTTAATGCCTGTAATTTCTGATGAAAATCCGGAAATAATTCAAATGTTTCAATGGGGATTTGTTCCGTCAGTTACAACCTCAAAAGAGAATGCTACCAGCTTTTTGCGCCAGTACAATACTTTAAATGCGAAAGCTGAAAACCTGTTTGAAAGCCGTTTATTTCAGAATGCAATTCAAAAACAAAGATGCCTTGTTTTATGCAGCGGGTTTTTCGAATGGCGCCATAAAAATCCTGAAAAAAAGAACGCTGAAAAATACCCGTTTTATGTTTCGCTAAAAGATGAAGGAATGTTTGTATTTGGCGGAATCTGGGAGAAATTTACCGACAAGCATACAGGTGAAATAATTCATACCTACGCCATTCTTACCACCCGGGCCAACGAATTGATGGAATTGGTACACAACACAAAAAAACGCATGCCGCTTATTATTGAACCCGAAAAAGCATTGCGATGGCTTGATCCGAAATTGAGCAGCGAAGAAATCAAAACCTATTTTCAACCTTTCGATTCGGAGAAATTAAAAGCAAGGCCCATAAAAAAAATAAACCCGCGTTTGCAGTACGAAAACGATCCGGGAATTACGGTTTTACTACCATTACCAGGAACTGAGTGCAATGATGGCAGAACACCCGCAATATTTCGAAAAAACTGTTGATTTGAGGGGAGGAACCCCTACCCTCTTTTGACTTGAAAAAATGAGAACTAATACTGTTTTCTTACTCCAAAAACCTCTTTCTCAGTGCTTCAATCTGCCCGGCATTTATCGGAATTAACTTACCCAGAGAAGCGCCCATTGTCAGCGATTTTGCACTGAATTCAGCTACTTCAAGCCTGTCGAAAGTCCCCAGTAACTTGTCACCTGTTACAAGAATTGAGTCGTTATTGATAATTATTGCCGGAGTATTTTTTGAAAGCATATTCAAAATTGTTTCTTTTCCGGCAAAGTGCGAACCAAACGGAACATTTGGTACATCCTGCAGAAAAATCCAGCTTTCGGGTATTGTGCGTACATCCATTTTTTGGGCTGTCACACTGTAAGCCATCAAATAGGGTGTTTGTGTCAGAATAATAGAATTTACATGCGGGTTTCGTTTATAAATTTCCTGGTGAAGCCAGGTCGAGCGGCTTGGCACTTTCCCCTTTTCCCGTTTTCCATCTTTTATCTGAACAATGTCATCGTTTTGCATATCCCAGCGTGCAACATTTGGCGGAGTAATCAAAAAATCGTTATTCCGCCAGCGCACCGAAACTGTTCCGTACGAGCTGATCATCAAACCCTGCTCACAGGCGATGGACGATCCGTTTTATCTCTTCCCTGATTGCTCTCTCATCTGAAGGATATTCCACATATTCCATCTCGGGCAATAATCGAGGTATCTGATCTTCGAATTCTTCAATTTCCGCATCTGTCAGATAATTCGGATTACCGATTGTGCTGCCATTTATGATTGTCCGGGCACAGAACTCAAGTGTTTCAAAACGTTGAAAGGCATCTCCCAAATCCTCTCCTCCCACAACAGTTCCGTGGTTTTCCATAATTACTGCATTAAATCCTTTTATAAACTCGGTAGCAATTACTTCTCCCAGCAATTCACTTCCGGGCAATTCATAAGTTGCATAACCAATTGGGCCACAAACATTTTTTGCCTGCGGAATTACATTTGTATTTGGAATTTGACGAACAATACTAAACGAAACCAATGCCGGCGGATGCGCATGCAAAATCGCCTTGATATCAGGCCTGGCTTTGTAAATTGCAATGTGAAACGGGTATTCCGATGAAGGTTTGTGCCGCCCTTCAATTGCTCCGTTGTTTCTTACGCAAATAATGTCGGACGGACGCAATGAACCCTTGTCGATGGCAGAAGGTGTTACCCAAACATCCCCGTTCTCATCAATAACTGAAATATTTCCGCCGGAAGTTGTTGTTAATCCACTGCGGTAAACTTTGTCGATTATCATCGTTATCTGGTCGCGGGGATGCATCAGTTTTGTATCTAATTTTCTCATTTTCCAATTTTTTGATATCGAACTTAAAGGTACAAAAAAGGATACCCTGGAATGAAATTCATCCTGTAGTATCCTTTTTTAAAAATGGAATGGTTCCTATCTTTTTAGTAAGAACTCTTTTTCATATTGCTGAATTTCAGATACGTACTCCTCTCCTACCGGAACATTCTCCTGGAGGCAGTAATAATCCCAGACCGAGCCGAAAGATTTTGTTTTCAGTTCTTCCAGCAATGCAAGCCGTTCAAAGTTTTGTCCGGCTTCCTCATATTTCAGTAAAGTTGAAGTGGGTTCGAGCATGGCGATCATAAAAGCTTTTTGAGCAGCACGCGTTCCTACAACATATGCACCGATGCGGTTGATGGAAGCATCAAAAAATCGAGCCCTACTTTAACACGGCTCATGAAATTATTTCGAACAATTTCTGATGCAATCAACTGAATATCATCATTTAAAGTTACAACATGATCAGAGTCCCAGCGAACCGGACGAGTAACATGGAGCAGCACTTCGTCAAGAAATTGAAGACACGATGAAATTTTGTCGCCAACCTGTTCTGTAGGATGAAAATGCCCGTTATCAAGGCAAATCAGTTTGTTATTTTTGATTGCGTAACCAAGGTAAAAATCATGCGAGCCAACTGTCATTGACTCGGCGCCAATACCAAAAAGTTTGCTTTCCACTGCATCTTTCATCTGCTCTTTTGGATAATCCGTCGCCATTGCTTCATCAAGCGATTTTTTTAACAATGTACGATATCCGTTCCTGTCAATTGGAGTATCTTTTGTACCGTCAGGTATCCATGTGTTGTGAACGCACGGAGTGCCAAGCTGTTTACCGATTTCTGCCGAAATTGCGCGACAACGTTTCACATGCTCTACCCAAAATTTGCGGTTTTCTTCGTTTTTACTCGATAGTGTAAAACCATCGGCAGCGCGCGGATGCGAAAAACATGTGGCGTTAAAATCCATTCCGATTCCCTGTTTTTTGCACCAGTCAATCCAGCTTTGAAAATGTTTTACTTCGATTTTGTCGCGATCAACCACTTCTCCTTTAAAATCGCCATAACTGGCATGAAGATTTAAGCGTTGTTTTCCGGGTAATAATTCCAAAACTTTTTCAAGATCAGCCTGAACCTGCGCAATTGTATGGGCTTTGCCAGGGTAATTTCCGGTTGCCTGGATACCGCCACCGGAAAGTTTTGCATCAGGCGTTTCAAAACCTCAACATCATCGGTTTGCCAGCAATGAAGGGAAATTACAATTTCCTTCATTTTTGCAAGAACATCATCGGTATTTACACCAAGTTCTGCATATTGTTCCCTGGCCAATTCATATGCTTTTCCAATTCTTTCTTTGTTCATTTTTATTTTGTTTTATAATATTCTACTTTATTTATTATGAGAGATAAGGTTGATTTTCTTTTATTTTCAGCTATTTGTTTTTGTTTTTTGACATTGTCAGCCCCGATAACCATCGGGGTCGCATGCTGATAAGTCGTATTCATCTGAATAAGAAATATCCTCATTTTTTATTCTCAAAACAGACCTTATTTAATTTGTTCAACCTTCGTATCAAACAAAATCTTTCAAAATCCAAAACTTATTATTTTCATATTTTGAATGATTACACAACTTATAATTATTGAGTAATTGCATAACTAAAAGCGTATTTACCGGAACCCAAATTCAGTTTTACAGTTTTCCCAACTTGTTGTGCACCTTTCGATTTATCATCTTTTAAAGCCGCGGCATTTACTGATACTTTATCGATGGAAGCAGAAGGCAGAATTACTGTAGCTGTTGTATTTGATGGAACTGAAACTTCATAAACCATATTTCCACCCTCAATTTTCCATGCTGAATTTATTTCACCATGAATTGATTTGAAAGTTGCATTTGCATTTGTAAGTCCACCACCCGGATGCGGAGCCAGGAAAAAATGTTTGTATCCCGGGTTTTCTTCATCGATTTTGATACCAGCCACATAAGTGTAAAGCCATTCGCCAATTGCGCCATAAGCGTAGTGGTTAAAACTGTTCATTCCAACATCCTGGAAAGTTCCGTCTGGTTTTTGTCCGTCCCAGCGTTCCCAAATCGTTGTTGCGCCCTGTGTTACCGGGTATAGCCACGACGGGTATTCTTTCCGGTTCAACAACATAAAAGCGAGTTCATCATAACCCTGTGCCGACAAAGTTTTGCAAAGCAGCGGAGTACCTACAAATCCTGTTGTCAGGTGTTTAAATTTATTTACGTCTTCAGCAAGATAAGCGGCTGATTTCGATACAAGGTCAGCGGGAAGTAAATCAAATGCAACTGCAAGCAAATAAGCTGTTTGAGTGTGTGAAACCAAACGTCCGGAAGGTGCAACAAATTCATTTACAAATGCTTTTTTAATGTTGTCAGATAGCGATGTATATTTTGCAGCATCATCATTTTTACCCAATATTTTTGCAATTTTTGCAAGCAATCCGCTTGAATATGAATAATATGCTGTTGCAATCAAATCTTTTTCGGTAGTTGCGCCGGTGTAATCTGAACGGTTTGTTGCAAATGCCAGCCAGTCGCCAAAATGTGCATCGCCTGTCCATAAATTGTCATCGCCAGCCCTACCGTGCATAAATTCCACCCACGCTTTCATGCTTGGATACTGAACCTCCAGAATTCGTTTGTCGCCATAAGCCAGATAGGTATTCCAAGGCACTACCAATGCTGCATCAGCCCAGGCCGTTGAGCCGCCATCGCCATTTAAAACATCGGGGATAACATGAGGCAGCCTGCCATTGGAAAGCTGGTCAGCAGTAATATCTTTTGACCATTTTGTATAAAATGCAGAAACGTCAAAATTAAAGGCTGCAGTTGGACTGAAAACCTGTGCATCACCTGTCCAACCCAATCGCTCATCACGTTGAGGACAATCGGTTGGAACATCAAGGAAATTACCTTTCTGACCCCACTGAATATTGTGTTGCAGTTGATTGATCAGTGGTTCTGAACAACTAAACTCACCCGTAGGTTTCATGTCTGAGTGAATAACAATTCCCGTAATATTTTCGAGTTTTGGTGTTCCCGGGAAACCTTCGAGTTTCACAAATCTGAATCCATGAAAAGTAAATCGTGGTTCATAAGTCTCATCGCTACCACCTTTTAATATATAATTGTTAGTTACTTTTGCTGCCCGCAGGTTATCGGTGTAAAAATTACCATCCTTATCCAATACTTCTGCAAATTTAATTATCACTTCGTCGCCTTTTTTGCCTCTAACTTTTAAACGTACCCAACCAACCATATTTTGACCAAGGTCATAAACAATTTCACCTTTCGGTGTTGTAATTATTTTCAGTGGTACTATTTCCTCAATAGCTTTCACTGGCGCACCCATGGGTGCAACTAACAATTCCTTCGAATGGTTGAGTACACTGGTTTTTCCCCAACTGCTATCATCGTATCTATTAGATGCCCAACCTGTTAATTCCATCTGTGCATCATAAGTTTCACCGTTATAAATGTCAGAGAATACAATGGGGCCAGTTGTTGCTTTCCAGCTATTGTCGGTAACCACCCACTATTCTTGAACCGTTGGTATAAACAATGTGAAGTTGGGCAATTAAGGCCAACTTGTCACCATAATAGTTATGCTGCCCTTTAAAACCAATATTTCCGCGATACCAGCCATCGCCAAGGATTGCACCTATTGTATTATCATTTCCTTCAACCATCGATGTTACATCGTAGGTTTGATATTGAATGTGATTTTTGTAGCTTGTCCAGCCTGGTGTGAACAAATCATCACTCACTTTTTTCCCATTCAAATACAGTTCATATAAACCTAATGCTGATACATAAGCACGGGCAGTTTTGATTTTTTTGGATACCGAAAAATCCTTTCTTAAAAAATGACTTGTATTTTCCAGCTCAGCCGGGGTTTCATAATATCAATTCCAACCGGATTTGTGTGATACTCGCACACCAGATCAATTACAGTTGTAGTTTTTGCACCAAACACAGCAAAACTGCTGTACATTAATACGATTGTAAATAAATTTACCCAAATTTGATTTCGTTTCATTCTTATTTGTTTTTGTTGATTTGATTTTTACTCCATATAAAAAACTTCTTCCAATTTTGTTGTTAACGGCGAATTGTCGGGGTTGGTTACCATAATGTCCGCCATAAATTTCCACCATTTTTTAACGGTTTCGGTTTGTCCCAAATCCTGCGAACCACCATCGCCGCTTACTTTCTGAAAAGCAAAGAGTGTATTTGTTTCTTCATCCAAAAAGATAGAGTATTCACTAACTCCGGCTTCCTTTAAAAGTATTTTTAGTTCAGGCCAGATTTCGTTGTGGCGTTTTATGTACTCTTCTTTTTGCCCCTTGTTGAGGTGCATTTTAAAGCTAATCGATTCATTTTTAAAGCCCTCTAACCAAGGGGAGGATAAAATTCTATTTATAATTTAATTTCTGGAATCAGATATCATTTACATTTTTTCAATGACCTTATACTATTGAATGTTTACCTTCTTCCAATTCCCAACTTTCTTCTATCCAAGTGCATTTAATTCAGGATAGAGCCATTTGGCAACGCCAATAACAATAACCGAAAGCAGAATTGCGCCAATACCGATCAAAATTGTATTGTAAGTACTCTTTGCAACACCTTTCCATTCTTTTCGGTAGAAACCCCATAGATTGGCTGTCAGTATGATGGTGGCCATGTGCAGGGTCCACGAACTGGCGCCGTTGCCAATTTTTGTTTCACCCATTCCGTAGAAAAAAGAATTGAAGAAACCATGTAGTTCCGGCCAGCGCGCAGAATAAGTAATTACGCAGCAACGGTGTTTTCCTTGTCAACGAAGTCGCCAGCTGTTTTATATTTGAGAATAAGTACTGTAGTCCAAATGAAATTTGTAGTTAAACCTCCCCAAAGAATTACAAAGAAAATAATGTTGTTTTCGAACAGGTATTTAAAACCTCCTTCCGATTCAGTCAGGAAAGAATAGTTTTGAGCCACTGCCAGCGATCTGGCTTCAAACGCCATCTCTTTTCCGGCATCGATACCAAAACTGAAAAAAGCACTCAACACACCCGAAACAATTGCAATCATTAAACCTTTCGACAGGCTGAACTCGCTGTTTACACCTTCTTTTATACTGCCCAAATCCTTGTCTTTTTTTATTCCTGCCCTTCCGCTGAGAATAATTCCAACCAAAAGGATCAAAATGCCAAGAATAACAATTCGGCCACCGGTGCTGCCAAACAGATCAGAAAAGGTGAGCCCGGCAGGAATAATATCAGCAATACCGGGAACGTTGCGTAAGATTGGAAGCCCTAATGATCCAACAACAGAGGTAATACCCAGCAAAACCGAATTTCCGAGCGACATACCAAGATAGCGGATTGCCAGTCCGTAAGTAAGTCCGCCAATCCCCCAAAGCAAGCCCATTATGTATGTATTGCGAATAACACTGCCGCTTGAAGCTTGCAGAATTCCCTGCCAGTCGGGAATTGTTAACAACACGGCAAGAAATGGCATAATAAGCCACGAGAAAATTCCACCAGTGATCCAGTAGATTTCCCACCGCCACTTTTGTACCCAATTGTAGGGCATAAGAGTGGAATAAGATTCCTAGAATAACGTTCATACTCGTTTAATTTATTTGATTTGTTTTATTTGATTTAGTTCACCTGCAAGGAAACAAATATATATTTGTAAATATGCAAAAACAATACATTTTCTGGCATAAAATTTACACTTTTTGACCATGAAATGATCAATAACGAATTCAAATATTTAACCATAAGCGATGAAGACGGAAACTGGGGCTTGTTTTTAAATGTGGCAGGTACAGCAAAAGTACTTCCCAATGTTGATTATCCGTCGCCAAACCATCCGTCGGAGTATTTTTTTACATGGGAAAAAGGACGGATTTTAAATGAGTTTCAAATCAATTTTATTACAGAAGGCGCAGGAATACTGGAAAACAGGCATGGAACTTTTCAGTTAAAAAAGGGAAGTATTTTTTTTACATTTCCCGGTGTCTGGCATCGGTACAAACCAAACCTGAAAACCGGCTGGACAGAAACCTATATTGGTTTTGATGGTGAAATGGCACGAAAACTTATTTCGGCGCCACAGTTTTCGCCCAATGAACCTGTTTTTAATTTGGGGATAAAAGAAGAGTTTCTTGATACATTTTAAAGATTTTTGACCTTGTGGAGAAAGAGCAACCCGGGTATCAGCAAATTGCATCAGGAATGGTCATAAATTGCTTGGATATATTATTTCGTTTGAAAAACAAAGGGATTTCTCAGGTAAACCCATTGCCAGAATAATTGAGTCTATCCGGTTTGAAATGCGTCAAAATACAGGTGAAGAAATAGATTTGAATGCACTGGCTGAAAAACACAATGTCAGCTACTCTTTTTTCAGGAAAATGTTTAAGAAATATACAGGCGTTTCACCTGGGCAATATCACCTGCAATTGCGCATTACACGGGCAAAAGAGATGTTGGTATCAACAGATAAAAGCATTAAGGAAATCAGTTACGAACTGGGTTTTCAATCCATTTTTTATTTCAGTAATATTTTTAAAAAGAAGGAAGGGGTAACACCTTCGCATTTCAGGAATAAGAATAATATGGTGGAGTAATTGGAATTTATCAAATAGTATAAACCACCCCTTTCTTCCCGCAATTCCCGCCCACTCCCCTCCTTGAAAGAAAAGGAGGGGAAAAAAGAAAACGTGTAACTATCGGGATTTTACAATGATGTCACTTTGAACAATTGTAACCGGGAATTCATTTATGCTCCAGGCTTCAAACTGATTTGTTGAAATTATTTTAAGTTTTCGGCTTTCGGCTTTTGAAAACCAGATGACTGTTGCATCGGCAGGATTGCTGTTTGCTTTCACTCCTCCTTCTGCCATAACTTCAATAGCTTTTCCGTTTGAAACTTCGTAATAAATTGATTTTAACGACGCGTTTGGGTTAACCGAGAGCTGGCTGGCCGGCAACAGAATTGCCGGAGCAGTTTCTTCATAAAAAAAAGCTGAAATATTTGAAGTCAATGTGTCAATATAAGTGTTCAGTTTGTTATAGGTTTCAAGCTCAGGCTCGTGACCCATGCCGGGAAGTGCAACAAGCCGGTTACGGATTCCAACGCTGTTTAACCTGTCGTGGATTGATTTTGAACCATACATTTTATCCATTATCATCCGGTTTATCATCAGCGAATTCCGGAATGGGAAATCATATTCAAAAGGAACAACATCATCATGGGTTCCGTGAATGGATAACACAGGGATTTTTTCGTCACGATCAATCAGATTCAGATCGGAAACGGCGCCCCACATATTTGCCACTGCTTTTATCGTAAATGTTTCTGTAAACTTATTTCCCGATTCCTCAATTTTCGAAACCGTTCCTTTCTTTTCATTTTCAAGAATTCTTGCGGGTCGTTCGTCATTGTCCATAAAAGCAACATTGAGAGAAGCAACACCACCCGCGCTTGTTCCTCCAACATAGATCTGGTTTGGGTTTATTCCGAGGCCGGGAGAATGATGTGCCAGAAAACGCAATGCTGCATGGGCATCCTGAATGGCACGGTAAGCGCTCATTTCAATGTCGGCAGGTGTGGGTTTGAAACCTAGGCGATAATCGATTGACGCAACAAAATAACCTCTTTTGGCCAAAGAAGTTGCAAGCGCCTGTTCACAGACCGATTCTTTACTTCCAATGTAAAAAGCGCCGCCATGAATCAGCAAAACACAAGGCCGGTTTTTAAACAAATCTGTTTTCGAATAGTATAAATCGAGTTTTAAGTCGAGCGGTTGCAAATCTTTAAATGATTTTATCAGTCCTTTGCCAAGCGTTACAACATACGGGTCATCGGAATATGGAGAATGTGTCCAGTAACCTAAAGCTTTTCCGTATAAAATATCGCTTTTTACTTCAATGTCGTTAAAAACCTCCTCCTTATATTTTTCTGTTGGATTTATATTTTCCGCATGACGAAGGGTTAAATCAAACACAGCCTTTGTACGAAAAAACAGAAAGCGTTTCTTTTTATTCATCAGCTTTAAAGTGCCACTCATTTGTGTTGTATCAGTTGTTGCCTGTTTCAATGGGCCGGTAAATAGATCGGATTGAAAAAATGGTTTGCGGCCTGAAAAATCGATTGAAAAAGGATGGACATCTTCAATTGTTTTTCCGCGGTTTACAACAAAATATCCCTTCATAAAAACAGGGTCTTTGCTTTCTTTAACAAGAATAATTTTATCGCTGTCAATATATCCGTCATAAACAGACTGATGCTGCCCTGAAGGTTGTGCATTTACAGTAAAAGAAAAGAAAAGACAGGCCGCAATGCTTGCCAGAGCAAACCTTAAATTGCAAAATATCATGGTGTAAAAAGTTATCGTCATGTAAGTAAACGTAAATGCAAATTATTTGTATTCACATAGAAACATAAATTATTGGACGAATAATTCGGATAAAATTTCCACAAAAATAATTTGCGTAAAATATATTTGAGGTTAAAAACAATGGATGCAAGCGAATAATCACATTTGAATATTTTGCTATTTATCGCCGCCCTTTTTTGTTTCAATTAAAACAACGCCATTGGCACCGCGCGAACCATAAATTGCTGAACTGCCGTCTTTAATAACATTGATACTTTTTACCTGTATCGGAGGTAAAGAACTCAATATACTGTTACTTGTTGGAATCCCATCAACAACAATTAAAGCTGCACTGCTGCTGTTTATTGAACTCTGCCCACGGATTATAATTTCACCATTAATGATTTGTACCCCGGCAAAACGGCCTCGGATAAGTTCATACATGTTTGAATACTGTGAGAAATCCATATCACCGCTGTTTAAATTTGCAACTGCGTTCAATTTCTCTGAATCTTTTACATGTCCGTAACCTATTGCAATTTCGCGGTTCTTATCTCCCGGTTTTAGTTTTAGGTTTATCAAAGCCAGTTTTGTGTTTGACTTAAGCTTAACTTTATCCGACACAAAACCATTGGCCGAAACTTTTAAAACGTCATCGGGCAGGCACGAAACATAAAAATTACCCAGCGTGTCGGTAGTAACAACCTGTTTTGAACTTTTTACTTCAATACTTGCATTTATCAGCGGAATACTGTCGAAGGTAAAAACACGACCGCTCATCAGCCTTTCCTGTGCAGCGCCATTTAACGAAAACATCAAAACAAACGAAAAAACGATGGAAAACAGAATTTCTTTTTTCATGATTTTTGATTTTAACGAAATTAATTAATCCGGTTTTCACACTCAATTTTCACGCCACAAACCGTTGAAAAAGAACAGAATTAAAATAATCTCAGATTAACATTTTTCTTTGTATGCACAACACGTTTTACTCTGTACGGTTTTTTATGTTGCGATTCAAAATAAGTTCGCATTTGTAATTCGGCAATAATTCCGATGGTTATAAACTGAATTCCGCCCATAACGAGTAAAATGCCAAGTAATAACAACGGTTTTCCCCAAATATCATGACCAAGTATTTTGAGGATAAACATGTATAAATTAATCAGTACGCCAATTCCCAAAGTAACGATTCCAACAGCACCAAAAAAGTGCATGGGGCGCTGAAGATATTTTTTAAAGAAAACCATCAAAATTAAATCGCTCATTACGCGGGTTGTGCGGCTTAAATTGTATTTTGAACTGCCAAACTCGCGTGGTCTATGGTTTACATCAACCTGGGTAATTTTTGTGGCGCCCTCCAAAGCAATCAAAGCAGGAATGTAACGGTGCAATTCCCCGTAAATATGAATACTTTTAATGGTTTCGTTTGTAAATATTTTTAAGGTGCAACCCAAATCTTTCATGTGTATCCCGGTTGATTTCCTTATCATATAATTGGCAATTTTCGAAGGAACTTTTCTCAGAAACATACCGTCCTTGCGGTTTGCCCGCACACCGGCTACCATATCCCACTCCCCTTCTACCATCATTTTCAGCATCATTGGTACATCTGCAGGGTCGTTTTGCAAATCGCCGTCAAGTAAAACAACATATTCGCCCTGTGCCTGATCGATACCTGCCTGCAACGCCGAACTCTGACCATAATTTCGTTTCAATTCAACAAGAACAAAACGCTCATCGTTAATACTGACAATCTCTTCACGGGTTTTATCTGTTGAACCGTCATCGACAAAAATAGCTTCGAAATTAATATTATTTAGGGCTGCAATTATTTGACCGGCAAGTGGTTTTATGTTTTCTTCTTCGTTAAATACACAAATTACAAGCGAAAGTTTCTTCATTATATCAACTTTTTTGTTTTCAGAAAGAATTGTTTTTTTGAAACAACAAAGTTAACCAAAACCGGATGATAAAAAACAGGATTTAAATCACTGGATTCAATTTCCAGATAAAGGAAACCCTTACTGTTTTGTATTCAATATCGCGCAAACCGTGTGTGTACTGAATTCTAAAAGCCTTTCTGTTATAATCTTTTCGCAATTCAAAATTGAGTTGCATTGGTTTGTCGCGTTCATTTTTATAACCTGAATAACCTGACCACGAAGCAGACAACAACAGATTGTTTCGCTCAAAATCAGACCCAAGTGCATACATAAATGCATCGTTTTGCAGGTTCAGTTCATCATTGGTTTGCCAGCTGTAAAATCCTGCCAGTCCGAATGGGCGAAACAAACCTGTTTCAGTTTTTCCTAAATTCTTTGAAAAACTGAGATCAAAGAAATAAGCAGGACTATCGGCATTTCGGGCGCCTTGATACTGGTTGCCGGATGCAGTTTTACATGCCATCCGAAGCAAAGTATTGGGGAACTTTCTTTCTTTAACAAGTTGAATGAGTGTGCTGAAATATAAATCGCCGGCTGCCAGACCTTTTCCATCTTTAATACGGGCAAAACGTTCATCCCTTATTTCTTCTGAAAAAGCAAAATGTTCAACAATAACACCGTAGAGTTCAACTGCAATGCGGCTGTGCGCAAACGGAACAAAAACTCTTCCTGAAATATCCTGGGTTGGGTCACCTTTTAAAAAATGGCTTGAAGCTGTTATTTCAAACTCGGTTTTTTTATTGAGAATACCCCGTTTTACTTCGGGTACAGGTAATGCGTTCGGGCCTAAATATCCGGGTGTAATTTTAATATAATTTCGCCATCCGGGGTCACCCTCTTCCCAGTTATGAAGTTCATTCCACCAGCTCCATTCACTTTTTGCCGATTGTCCATTTATGAATAGTGGGAATAAAAGGATTAAGAAACAGCATATCCGGTTTATCATAACAACGAATTTAATTGGATTCCAAATATAAAAAAAAAGCCCTTCAGATTTTTCTGCAGGGCTTATCATTACAGCTTTAATTTTTCACGGATTGCCGGTGGAACCCCATCCTTATGAACCATCAGAGACATAGTTTTATACTCAACATAAGGTTTCGAAGCATAAAAATATCCATCGAATTTGTTATAGTCGCCCCATGAATTTTTTACTTTATAAAAAACTTTCCCGTCACTGGTTTTTGCCATGCCTATAATGTGCATCCCATGGTCGTCGGTAGTTTGGTAATTATCAAATGCTGTTTGACGCATTTCTTGGGTAACTTCGAGTTCTTTAACTGGTTTATCAAGTTTATATAATTCCCTGTCTTTTTCTTTTTCGGTCATTGCCTGCCATTTTGCGATTTCCGTTTCGTCCATTTTTTCAGCCGGTGCAACAGGCAAAACTGCAAAACCTTTGTTACTTGTGGCAAAACCTTTTTCACTTACATCGGCTGCCCAGGCTACTGTGTAACCATTTTCAAGCGAATAATCAATTATCTCATTCATCTCATTGAACGGAACATTATACAATTCATCCCACGACCAGTTGTCGGGCACTTCAAGTATAAACTTTGAATAAAACGGATGATGTGTGTACGAAGTAATTTCAATATAATCGTCCATATTCAAACCCACATAATCGGTTGCAAAACTTTGAGGAGTATAATTTTTCCCTTCATATTCAAAACTTTGAGGGATTTCGCCAAGGTAATTGTTAAGCGTTGAATCAACAGTTTCGTTACAAACTTTTTGAAAGTCAATCTCCTTGCTGTTTACAATACTTTTTACCTCATTAACCAAAGCGTTATCCATGTCGTTGTGCACATGTTTTTTCTGGCCATCTATCAAACCTGAATAAACTGACTCCGGAACAATTCCATATTCCGACATTATATTAGTTACATCGTGAAAAGCCCCACCAGCCGAAAAACTAAGTTCGCCATGTAACCGAACAAATCTTTTTGCTTTTTCAGAATAGGTGTGCCGAACAACAAACATTTCAGAAAGATCAACTTCAGGTTTTCCCAGTCTCAACATTTCCGATTCGAGGAACGAAATAGTTGAAAACGACCAGCAGGTTCCGGTTCTGTACTGATCTTTTACCGAAGTAGCCGGCAAAATAATTTCTTCTTCAAAAACATATGCCGGAGCGGCGGCTGTTTTATCTCCTTTTACATTGTTTCCGGCAAAACCTGCAACTGTAAATACTACTGCAAAAAATCCAGTTATAGTAACATGCAATTTCATTCTTAAATCCTTTCTAATTACTTCTTTTTGATGGCTTTCAAAAATAGAAAATAAAATTTCCCAATCGCTAATTTTTCATTTTTTTTACAAAATGAATTCATTGAAAGATAAGGACTACTATTTTCCCCGTTTATATTCTTTTAAAGGCTGGAAAAATAAGAAGTTCAAATTCTGATCTTTATTTTGAATTTAATTCCTGATACCTGAAACAACTCACCACGTGGTCGTTTACCATTCCTGTAGCCTGCATATGCGCATAAATCACAGTTGAACCAACAAATTTAAAACCCCGTTTTTTCAAATCTTTTGAAATGATATCGGAAAGCGGTGTTTTTGCAGGAATTTCCGACATGTGAGTAAACGTGTTTATTATGGGTTTGTAATCCGTAAATTTCCAGATATACCTGTCGAAACTGCCAAACTCTTTTTGCTCCTCAAGAAAACAGCGGGCATTGGTTATACAGGCGGCAATTTTTAACCGATTTCTGATAATTGATGTGTTGTTCATCAAATCATCCATTTTCTGCCGGTCATACCTGGCAACAATTTCAGGGTCAAAATGGTCAAAAGCCTCGCGAAAACCTTCCCTTTTATTCAATACAATCTGCCAGCTTAAACCAGCCTGAAACCCTTCAAGAACAAAGAATTCGAACAGTTTCAGGTCATCGTGCAGCGGCACTCCCCACTCTTCGTCGTGGTATTTAATCATCAGGGGATTTGTATTCCCCCAGTTGCATCTTTCACACATAAATCCTGTATTTTGGGGTAAAAGTTAAATAAAATTAATCAAAGCAGAAGCTAAACATGTAAAATGCTATTTTTGTCAGCTCAGTTTGAAAAAGAATGAAAAGAATCACGATATTGTTTTTTTTGTTTTGCCTGATTTTACAGGCAGAAGCACAAATGAACATCGACCATTACATGCGGGTTGGACAAACACGTACGCAAATTGGCAATTATACCGGCGCCATTGAATATTTTAACATTGTTTTGCGTTTCAAACCCCATTTGGCCGAAGCCTATTTTTACAGGGGAATTGCAAAACACCAGCTCGAAGATTACCGCGGGGCAATTAACGATTACAACACAGCCATCGATATTAAACCCTTTTATCCGCAGGCATACATGAACCGTGGAATGGCATACCACAACCTGAAAAACTATAAAAAAGCCATTTTAGATTATAACCGTGCGCTTGAATTTGACCCCGACAATGAAAATATTTACAACAACCGCGGTATAGCTAAACTGGCACAAAAGAATATTGAAGGTGCAATTGAAGATTATAACCAGGCACTCAGGGTGAACCCAAAATCGACTTACGCTTTGATGAACCGAAGCAACGCGAAAATTGTGAGCGGCGATATAAAAGGCGCTATTAAAGATTTAAACGAAGTGGTTATGATCAGGCCGCATTATGCAGCCGCATATTTAAACCGCGGGATTGCACGTTTCGAGCTGAATGATTATGCCTCGGCTTTGCGCGACTATGACCAAAGCATAAATTTCGACCCGAAAAATGCCCTGGCTTTTAACAACCGCGGGATAATAAAACAAAAGCTTGAAGATTACCGTGGCGCAATAATGGATTACGATATGGCAATAGTGTTAAACCCCGAAATGGCAAGCGCCTATTTTAACCGTGCCATGGCAAAGGAAATACTAAAACTCCCCGGCTACCAGAACGATTACAGCATTGCTGCCCACCTGAACCCTAAATTCGATATCGAAAGCCAGAGAATTGAAGCCGAAAAGCAGGCGTTTAACCAGAAATATCCACTGTCGAACCAGAACAAGCAGGCAGGCCAAAGTCAGCAAAATAACCAGGCAGGTTCGGGATTGCCAGGCCAAAGCACACAGGATTCTACCCTAAACAATCAAACTCAGCAAAATCCGGCAACTGCGCAAAATAACGTTTCGGGTGATGAAAAAAACGATGAAAAGGAAAAAAGTTTTTTTGATGATGATGAACCCGATAACAAAAGAGACAAACGGCGTGTAAATCTCATGATTGAAGATTCGCGCGAATTGCTGGGTGATGATGAAGAAGTCGATGACGGACTTGTGCAAAACAGGAACATTGTGATTGATCTGCAACCCATTTTTATCATTTCGGCATTTGAGAAAAATGCTGTCGATTATGACCGCTTTCAGTACTACAACTCGGCAATAAACGAAATAAACGAACAAAACAATTACGATCCGCTTTTCACAATTTCAAACAAATCGAATGCGGGTTACAAAACAGTTTTTGAAAATTTCATCCTCTTCTTTAACGAGAAAATCAGGATTCAGCAAAGTAGCCACAACTATTTGAATCGTGGTATTTTTTACAGTTTAACAGGCGACTACAACAAATCGCTTGATGATTTAAACCGCACCATCGACATGGACAGCAAACAGGGAATAGCCTATTTTGTGCGGGCAAACTGCCGTTATAAAATGCTCGAAGAAATTGAAATACTTGCCGGATTAAATACCGAAATGAGTGTGAAAATTGGAGAAAAAACCTCGATAATGCAGGCCAAAAGCAATGAACCCGCGGCACTTGATTACAAACAGATTCTCGAAGATTACCAAACAACATTAACGCTGAATCCGGCTTTCTTTTTTGGCTATTTCAACCGGGCATTCATAAACATAAGGCTTGGCGAATACAATACTGCCATTGCAGATTTAAACCACGCCATTGAACTTGAACCCGAATTTGCCGAAGCCTATTTTAACCGCGGCCTCACAAAAATTTACATGGACGACCTCGAAGGTGGCGCGCTCGATCTCAGTCGCGCAGGTGAGCTTGGCATTTATGGCGCTTATAATATCATTAAGCGGTATTGTAATTAGAAAAGTAGCGTGACAGTTTAAGTAACCGGGTTTGGTGCAGCCTGCAAGGGAAAAACAACAACTTTAAACATATCACCCCATTCAATAAGCCAATTATATTTTAAGCACACGTTTAAATTGAAATAATTTTTACATTTGAAACAGCATTCAATTTAAACCAAACATTATGAACAGAATATCACGGCCCAAAACACTCCATTACATAAAAAGCGATTTGAATCAGACAAGGAATAATTTCTGGAAATTACGAAATAGCAGCATACTGTGGGTTTACAAATGTAGTAAGTCATTATAAAAAAGCATCTTCTATTATGAAAGACAGTACTAATATATCAGACCAAATAGGCAGTTTTCCTTGGGACAAAATTTTTCCAGATCTACTTTGGATTATTTTTTGGCTCATAATTATTTTATTGAGTAAGGACATCATTAAAACAGCCATCACATCCCTGTTAAATAGACTTAAACATGGTGCTGGCATTAAAATTGGTTCATTTGAATTACAAGAACTTAAAGTTATAGCTGGTCAAGAAATTAAAAACAATCACTTTCAGACAACAATTGACAACAGTGGTTTAAGAGAAATAGAAAGAGTAAATTACTATTCAGAACATCGCGGTGCGATGATAGTTCATAAATTATACAAATCACAAAAAGACGGTCAATTATATGAAATATTGATTTATTTAATTCCTAAAAAGAATTCTAATCTCATACAGGTAATAAGTGTAGAATACTACTTTGGTAAATTTTGGGGCAGCAAGATTTTTACTACAACCGATAGAAGTAATGGATTTGCAATAGCGACTTCGGCCTATGGTCCATTTTTGTGTACTGCTAAAATCAACTTCAATGATGGTAAGAGCGCAACAGTTTATCGCTTTATTGATTTTGAGATGGGTGATATTGCTCCAATGACAAATAATACTGAACGTACAAAAGCAAGTTACTAGGCAAGCTGGGTTTCGGTGCTTCGTTGAGAGGTAATAAATTTTTTTAAAAGCAGTTCTTCATAGAAAATTCATTGGTAAAATCCCACCCTGAGTGTAGCTGCAGAACAATGGCAAAAATTATAATGAAAAAAATATATATACGACTACTTACGATTTTCTTATTTCCTAACCTCTTGCACATCGACTGGAAACTTTCTTACTGATAGGAATGTTAGTAAAACACTAACTTCAGAGTCATCTGAAGTAAAGATTTCAACAACTGTAGAAAAATATTCACCCTCAAAAGAATGGTTTTATGGAAAGATTGAAATTGAAAATAAAACAGAAAGGAACCTTCAATTCAATTTTAACCAAAATCTAAAAATTAACGGTCGAATTATTAAAGCTGACTATAACTTTCAAACTTTGAGTTATGCGTCAATTGCATTTAGAATATTACCTAAAACAACTAATACATGGATAAGTTGTTTGGAAAATAAATCAATATAATCCTGATTCTATGCAGATTCAAATTTTGAAAGATTTGAAAATGACAGAATTCAACTTAATCGAATAATAACTTTTGCTAATAAATTAAAACATGAACGGTTGGCACGACCCAGCGATTTTTCTGTGTTGAACTACACCCCCCGCTCCCACTCTTTTACAACCGCAATCCAACTCAAAGAATTGAAAAACAACAAATAAAACACAAATATTCAATTTAAACCTCGCCCTCTGCCCTTTACACTCCACTCTCCACCCCAAAACCTGTTTAATAACATTTACAAATTTTAAACACCCGGAAAGTTCATCATAAAAAGTCCACCTACGCGAAAGTGGAAAGTTAAATATCATTTCAAGTGATACAAATCAGACAACTTCTTTGTAGAATTTTATTCCTTAATTTTATTTTTTTGATAAAATATTTGCGAAACCGAAAAGTTGCACGTATATTTGCAACTGAATGGTTTCATATATTAAAACAAAAAACAGTGAGAAGAGATGTATTTCAGGCAATTGCCGACCCAACAAGAAGGGCGATCATTACACTAATTGCGCTACAGGCAATGACACCCAATGCCATTGCAGACAATTTTAACACGACAAGGCAGGCGGTGTCAAAACACTTACGGATACTTACAGAATGTGAGCTAGTAAAACAAGAATATCAAGGCAGAGAAATATATTACTCTCTTGAAATTGAAAAAATGAAAGACATAGATAAATGGTTAGAGCAGTTTAGAAAAATTTGGGAAACCAAATTCAATCAATTGGATAATGTATTAACAACTTTAAAAACAAAAGAAAAATGAGTGCAAATACAACCCAGGTCGTAAAGGACCTAAAAGAAAAATCAGTTCTCGTTTCAAGAGAATTTAATGCACCGGTAGCATTGGTGTGGAGAGCATTTACTGAAAGTGAAATTCTTGACAAATGGTGGGGTCCTGCACCGTGGAGAGCAGAAACAAAGTTTCAGGATTTCTCAGTGGGAGGTTACTGGCTTTACGCTATGGTTGGCCCTGAAAACCAAAAACATTGGGGAAGAATGAATTATTTGTCAATTGACGTACATAAGAATTTTCATTTGGAAGATGCTTTTTGTGATGAAAATGGGACAGTGAATCCTGAATTGCCTGTCTCAAAAGGAAGCAACGTATTTACAACTACAGCAACAGGTACAAGAGTAGAATTTAAAATGAATTTTTCGACAGAAGAACAACTGCAAAAAATTATTGAAATGGGATTTGAACAAGGAATTACGATTTGTTTGGAACAATTGAACCAGTTAATTCTTCATTCGCAAATTTAAAGTCATGAACATTTTGGCAATATTATCAATTACAGCAGGTGTTGTATCGTTGTTAAGTTTATTGGCGCTTCATTTTGCAAGTCCTGAATTTAAACCCGGTTGGCGAATGGTGAGTGAATACGCAATGGGAAAATACAAGTGGATTCTTACCCTCTTCTTTTTTATGTGGGGAATGAGTTCACTTTTTCTTGCCATTGGATTAGTTCAAATAATCACGGGTTTTTGGGTATACTTTGCAATAATTCTACTTGCAATTTCGGGCATTGGAGCTATTTGTGGCGGTTTGTTCGATGTAAACCACAAACTGCATGGATTGGCATTTGCCATTGAGTTCCGCCTTTGCCTGTCGCAGCGTTAATCCTTACTTATCATTTATTGAATACAAGCATTATTACTCAAAAAAATGCGTTGATAGTAGCACATACAACCTGGATTAGCATAATTATAATGGGCATATCAATGATGCTCATGTTTAAAGGCTTCAAAAAAGCAGGTGTGACTTGGGACAAAGATTCACCACCTCCAACCGAAGTACCAAAAGGTGTTATTGCATTAGGTGGTTATGCCAACAGACTGCTGGTTTTCTGCTTTATCTTTTGGGTAATTTATGTTGCTTATCTTATTAACAATTAAAAAATAAACATCATGTCATTTCAGGCCTACATTGACAACATTAAAGCAAAGACAGGAAAAACTCCTGATGACTTTAAAAAAATAGCCGAAGAAAAAGGCTTCATGGAAAATGGAAACCTTTTGAAAACTGTTAAACCAACGGAAATTGTAAATTGGTTAAAGGAAGAATTTAAACTTGGACACGGACATGCAATGGCGATTTACGCTACTTTCAAAGGAAAAACCGAATAAATGAAATGTAGAAAATACATTCGTGCCAACATTTAAAATATTGTTACGATGGTGGTAAAATCTTTTCCTTTTACTTTTCACTTTTAAGAACCCTTCAGAAACTTTCTTGCAAAAAATCGGTGACTGGTTTTCTGTCGTAAAACATGGAAATGAATAAAAATTTTGCACCCTTAACCAAATGTCCTTCCTTAAAAAGAAACACAGACGCACCAAAAGCATGGCCACCTATATTTTTTGCCATAATTTTACTGTACTTACCATTAAAATCTCTTTTTAAAGTTTGATAATGGGTATATAATGCAATTACTTGTTTCTTACTTGCAATTCTTGAAATTCCACCTGAATGTATTCGATAGGCAGACATATTATCTGTTAAACATCTTGCTTTTCCGTTTTCAAGAAGGGTCAAAAACATGGGTGTATCCCCGTATAAATATCCCGGTGTTACAGCACGTTTCTGAATGTACTTCAGATATTCAGTTCTAAACACAACCGAAGCAGTTGGTATCGACCATTTTTCCAGCAATTCGCTTCCAACATAATCTTTTTCTTCCAAATGATTAAAAGTATCTGAAACGAATTCTGTATCATTTTCATCAACGATTTTACATTTATGAAAACACACTGAATAATCCTTATTTTCTTCAAGAAAATCAACCTGTTTTTGCAATTTCAAGGGATCGGTCCAATAGTCATCGCCTTCACAAAGAGCAATGTATTTGCCCTTTACACGTGGGAACAACATTTGAGCAAATGGTTTTACTCCCTTTGAAAATTGATTTTCGGATTGAAAGGTAATGTCAAAAAAATCGGGATAAAGTTTGTTATATTCTTTCAGAATGGAAACAGTATTATACTCTGAACAATCATCATTTATAAGAATTTCAATTTTAAAATTGGTTTTTTGCATTAAAAAACCATCCAGTGCTTTGGTAATAAATTTTTCGTGATTGAATGTCGAACAACAAACACTAACAAGGATTTCAGACATGATAAACAAATTTGAAATTTTTAATCAGAACAGGATTTTCTAAAAAAACATTTACTGCTCACCGACTATTTTACGCCCGTAACTCCCGTTTCCCGGATTAAGATTTAACCTTGTTCTTAATTCGTTTGCCGTCATCAATTTTCGTTCGTTTGCAGAAGCAAGCACATGAATACGATTTAACAAATCACTGTTTGTAGCCAGAACCGATCTGTTTTGGTCGAAATAGATATTGTCTTCCAAACCTATTCTAACTCCTCCGTCAGCGGCAATTGCAACAGAATTCATCATGAGCTGATCATTTCCAATTCCGGCAAAACTCCAATATGAATTATCGGGCAAATCGCGCACCATTAAACCTGCGTGAAGTAAATCGGCCTGAGCACATGCAATGTTTCCAAGCAAAAGATTAAAGTAATGGGGCGCTTCCAAAATCCCTCTTTTCTCAAGGTATTTGGCATAATTAATCATTCCGGCATCAAATGCTTCCAACTCGGGAAGTATTCCTTTATTCTTCATCTCCATTGCAAGTTTTTGAATCATTTCAGGAGAATTGACACTTTCAGTTTTATTAAAATTCAGTGAACTTAAAGTTAAACTACCCATATCAGGTTTTAAATTTCCTTCAAGTTGCAAAGGTGATGCCCTGTGTGCAAACTCCTTAATTCCTCTTCCGCTTAAGGAAACGCAGATTATCAGTTCGGGAGCATATTTGCGAATTCCTTCGATTATTTTACCATAGATCTCATTTTTGTAGGTAGGCACACCGGTAATTTCATCTCTTGCATGCAAGTGTACCATTGTTATTCCTATTTCAACTGCGCGGTGCACATCTTCAACAATTTCCGAAACTGTTACAGGTACGTGAGGTGTCATTTCCTTGGTTGGAATCATTCCCGTTGGGGTAAAATTGATTATTAAATTCATTGTATAAAAAATTTTAAGTTATGTTTTTTACTATCTGACAAGGATTTCCAAATGCCAGCACATTTGACGGAATATCTTTTGTTACAACACTTCCGCCGCCTATCATAGTATTGCTTCCAATTTTTACATTACTAAATACAGTACAACCCGGACCAATAGTTGTACCCTCTCCTATTTCTACATGACCGGCAAGGTTTGCGCCTAAATATACTGAGCAAAAATCGCCAAGAATATTGTGATGGCCAACAGAACAATTACGGCCAACATTAACACCAAATCCAATTTTTGTATAAGGAGCAATTACTGATAATGGTTCCATCTGTAATCCCAGCTTTGTTGTTACTGTTGATGAAACAACTGATGACGGGTGAATCAGATCAACAAATTCACTGCTGGTAATTTTCCATAAATCCTGATAAAACCGATGCAAAAACTTTTTTGTAGATGGTTTATTACTACAAAAAGTATATCCTTTGCCGGGAGCCTGTTTTAATTCAGTATAAAAAATTTCGGTAAACGGAATGTTTGTTGCAAACGGTGCAACAGCTCGTTTCTCGGTTTCGTTAATAATGATATTTATTTTGCCTTTATATTCAAGTGCGGTTAGAGATTCGAAAATCAATGAAAGATAACTTCCACTGTATCCAAGGATTGTTATTTCCTCCATCGAATTTATTTGAATATCAAATTGGTTGTTGCTCATTTTTAAAACTTTAAATATTAATACAGAATTGAATACTACAAACCTCCGACATATTTTATTTGTTTACCCATTTAATTGTATAGTCTTGTAACATCTCACTGGTTTTTTCAGCTCCATTAAACATTAAAACATCGATAATTGATAATGCAGGTAAGAAATTTTCATTGTTTTGAAAATACGGATTAAGTTTGTGTTGAATAAAACCTAGTTTAATACCTGCCTGGATGTACTCTTCTTTTGGGTATAACACTTCTCCATCAGGCGCATTGATGTAAGTATCTGCTCCAAAAGCATTACAAAACATCATTCCCCATAATCCTTTTTCAGCAGCTTTCTCAACTGAATGTTCAATTTTTGTGTGTTGAAAAAACTGCGTTTCAATTTTTAATAAACGAGCAACAGAAATTGTACTCGACACATTAAAATCAATAAGGTTTTCTTCATCATTGATAAGTAATTTTTGAAGAAACGAAACAGTTTCGTCATAAAAGGCAGCTCTATTTTGTAATGCCCCAATTGTGCAATCAATTTATCCTTCCATTTCTGGTCGGATTTAACTTACATTCAGGAAGCATTGCCTGAAACGTTGTATGCTGTGTCCCGATATTAATAAATTGAAAATCATTCATGGTTGGTTTTAAAATGCGGTTTCTCGTCATCCAGCTTTTGCGGTTAAACTGCGAAGTATCAAAAAATATAAATTTATCGACAGCAGAAATCAGGCTGAAGTAACCTAAGTAGGGGAAAAAATAAGGCTGGTGAGAAGCAATAATCATTCTTGTTTACTTTTAATACTAATTTGTCTTTTATGCAAAATCTGACATTTTTTTCAGTTTTTTAAAATTATCAGATTAATATTTTGTTACAGAACAGATATTTTCTGATTGCAGAATACAACATTTCAAATTAAACGGTACTGCCAAAATCAGAAATACAGCGTGTTATAAAATCAATTTCCTTTAAATCCAGGTCAGGGGTAAATAGGCAAACAAATAACCCTTTTCGAAACTTCGCCTGCCTTTTGTAATTTGGCCGAATCAGCTGATTCATATACCTCATACATCGGAAATTCACTGATTAAAGGATAAAAATACCGCCTCCCGAAAATATTATTTTCTTTTAATTTATCATAAAGCATATCCCTGCTTAATCCATATTGTTTTTCATCAATAAAAATTGGAAAATAAGCATAATTTGATTCTGTATTTTCTGGTTCAGCCAAAAAGGAGATTCCTTTAATTTCTTTTAAATTCTCCCTGTAAAAACGATCGGTTACCTTTCGTTTTTCATTGTTTTCATTGTATTTTTTTAATTGAAGTAAACCCAAAGCCGCCTGCATTTCATTCATTTTTGAGTTAATTCCGCACGCCATAATTGTAGTTTCGCCTGCAAAACCAAAATTTTTCAGAAAATCAATTTGCTTTTTTGTGTTGGCATCATGACAAATAATTGCGCCCCCTTGCATTGTGTTAAACACTTTTGTTGCATGAAAACTGAGAATCGAAATATCGCCATAATTGCAAATACTTTGTCCGTTGTAATTAACCCCAAATGCATGTGCCGCGTCGTAAATCACCTTTAATCCGTGTTTTTTTGCAATCTCATCAATCCGTTTCACATTGCATGGATTTCCGTAAACATGAACCGGCAAAATAGCTGTGGTTTCAGAAGTTATTGCATCTTCTATTTTTTCCGGATCCAGGTTGCAAAATTCTGGCTCAATGTCAATAAAAACAGGTTTTATGTTATTCCACAACAAACTGTGAAGTAGCCACAAAACTGTAAGGCGTTGTTATTACTTCACCTGAAATGCCCAGAACCTGCAAAGCTGTTACAAGTGCCAGTGTTCCGTTTGCAAATAATGAAATGTAGGGCACGCCAAGAAATTGGCCAGTTCCTTTTCCAACTGCTTGTGAAAAGGCCCGTTATTGGTAAGTGTTTTTGTTTCCCAGATTTGTTCGAGATAAGGCATAAATTCCTGTAAGTCAGGCAATGAAGGCTTTGTAACGTAAATTGGGCTTTTCAACTTATCCATAGTATCGTTTTTTACAATTTTTTATTCTGTTTGAAAAGAAAATCTTTCAGCTCATTTAATTCACTGAATTTGAAAAGATAGGATATTCCTATAAAAAAAACAGTTCCCAACAATCCGCCAAGTCCAAGTTGAAAATAACTTTCAGTTAAAATCAGGGATGGCAAATAAGCCAGGTATCCGGTTATAAATGATATTATCATAATTGGAAAAATATCTTTTACCTGTTTGAAGAATCCTATATTTATTAACCTTCCGGTATAATATGTGTTAATTATTAATGCTAAAACTGAAGTAACAATTATACCGTAACACATTACCAAAACGCCAAAAGGCGCTGTTGCAAACAATACAATTGTTGTTAATGCTTTTTTGATGATTTCCAAACGCAGAAAAAGATCGGACCGGCCTTTTACCTGCAAAAGGTTGAGGTTAATAGCATGAATGGGATAAAACATGTAACTAAAACATAGTACCTGCAACAAAGGCACGGCAGGCAACCACTTGTCGGTTAAAAGTATTTTTACCAGTGGTTCGGCGAGCCCAAATAAAAGCATCATTAATGGGAAAATTATAAAAGCCGACATTTTTAACAACTTTCTGTAGTTATTTCCCAGCTGCGTAATATTATCCTGCATTTCACTTAAAACCGGAAACGTAACCCTTTGAATAATGTTTGTAATATTCGAAGATGGAAGTTGTGCAAGTCCTTTTGCGCGTGTAAAAAAACCCAGTTCTGCCGAAGTGAATTTTTTACCGATTACAACCTGGTAAATATTTTTATAAACTGTATCAAGCAATCCTGAAAGCATGAGTTTTGAACCGAATCCAAATAACTCTTTAAACGATCGCATTGAAAACACAAATTTTGGTTTCCACCCAATAAATATCCACAACAGACCCGTTGAAATAACAGTAGATGCCAAACCCTGGAAAACCAAAGCCCACACTCCATAGCCACTGTAGGCCATTGATATTCCTATGGTTCCGGTAATAATCAATGTTATTACAGTTATTTTTGTTTGGGTTTTAAAGTCAATGGCTATATTAAGAATTGTACTTTGTATTGCACCAAATGCCCCAATTACCATATTTAAACTCACAATCCTGACAACCATTGTAAGAATTGGTGAATTATAGAATTTTGCAATAGCCGGAGCTGATACAAAAAGGATTAAGTAAAAAAACAAACTCACAGCAATATTGTAGTAAAAAACTGTTGAGAGATCAGTTTCAGTTCGATTCTGCTTTCGAATTAAAGCAGCACTAAAACCACCGTTTATAAATACGGATGAAACTTCGGTAAAAATTAAGATCATTCCAATAATTCCATAACCGAAGGCGATAATATCCGGGCTATAATAATTCCAATGACAAAACTAATGCCCTGGCTTGAAAAGCTTTCAATTGAACTCCATTTTAAGCCGGCAGCTGTTTTTTGTTTAAGACTTGTCATCTATAAATTGGAAAAGCATTTTAATTTCAATATGTATATAAATTCCGAAGCAATAAATATGATAAATAATCTGATACCTTTCCAAATGTATGTGATTAATAAAATGAATTTACTGCAACAGACTGTAAGTTGTAATTTTAATTAATGAACATAAACATAAAAACGTTTAATAAACCCAATTAATGATTAATGTATCTTCAACGTATAATTAAAGTTCAGTTATTCAGACTTCTACTTATAAACCCGCACATAATCCACCAAAAAAACATCAGGAAAAACAGATTTACCGATTTCTTCGATTTTACCGGGATATTCCATACTTAAAATAAGATATTCTTCGATATTTGAAATCCCCTTTGTGATTTCGTAAAATTTATATCCATCGATATAAAAAATGTAACGGTCGGGCAGCCATTCCAGAGCAAAATTATGAAATCCCTCTCCTACTCCTTTCAAATAGCTTTGATAGCCATGAGTTGTTTTCTGGTTGGGGCCGTAGGCCCAATGCACATTGTGTGAAATAATGTCTTCGCCCAACTTTCGAAAACATTCCATGATATCTATTTCGGCTCCGTAAACGGCGGGGTCTTCACCTTTTGCAATTTCAGTTGACTGAATCCAGAATGCTGACCAAACACCACCAGGTGATTTTTGCACCTGCGCCCTGCATTCATACCAGCCATATTTCGACATAAACAAACCCTGCGTTCCAACCGCGCTTCCAAAAAGTGTGTCATTTTCGTTCAGGGCAAAAAGTTTTAACAAACCATCTTCTACTTTTACTGCTTTTTCAGAAACATACGCAATTGCACGTGGCCCCACTCCGCGCACACGCCATTTAGCAGAATCCAATTGGGTTCCATCAAATTCATCGCTCCAAACCAATTGATAACCTAATTTTTCCGGGGTATAAATTTTGTCCGACACGGATCCTTGTGCAGGCCGTTGAGCCCGAGTACAAAGCGCAAACAGAAGTCCGATTAATGTGATATAAGCAATTTTAAATGTATATAAATCTGTGTAAGCTATTCTCATTTCCTTGATTCCATTTTAATATCATAAATCTGTTTCCGCATTTCCTGGAGATTACCAATTACAATATAATACTCATATTCATATACGCAGATTTTTGTGAGCATCTCTTTTTTCACAGGTGCAATATAAGAAGTAGAACTATCGGCAGCTTCTTTGCCCGGAACACCTGACATTCCTGCTAAAAAGCGCTTACATAAAGGATTGTAAACTGCCATTCCAAACCGGTTGTCATCCACAAATGCCATCCAATTTTCAGAAATATTTTCATATCTGCCCCAAAAACCGCTGGCCAGATTTATTACCTCCAACTGCTCAATTGGTTCGTTTAAAAAAGGTTTTTCACCAACATAAGTAAACAGGATATTCAAGCTTGAAATAGGATAAACTGCCGGGAGTTCCTGATCGCATAAAATGCTGTCCCCATAAATATTATCGGTGCGGTGACAAGTGAGCTTGTTTCGGATCGTTAAAACATTCCCTTTTAAAATCGTCCACTGTTCCATTTCGGCTTCAGCAGGTCGATTATTCATATCCCACTGCATGGGAACACATTTCACGTGGAGTGAATCTTTACCTTGCTTGTAATCAAGTATTCTGGCACGATTGCGAAATGCATCTCCCACCTGAATTGGGTTCCAGGCCCAGGGTGACCAACTGGGCGATTGACCTTCAGATTTTCTGTCGATGCTTTTTCCAGCGTAATAGGATTGTTGGATATAACGTCCTTCATCGGCAATATTCACAAGATTTCTGTCGGAGCCGGAAAGTGAAATCCATGAAATAGCGCCACCCCGAGTAAGATCAAATTTTACTTTTATAGTTCCATTATTGGCTTCAAGCTGTTCGGGAGATTTTGATTTACCCGGCAAAACAGATTGACCACAACAAAGTACTGAAAAAAATAAAAAGATAAACCAAGGTATTTTTTTCATTATTCGGTTTTATAAGGTGTATTTCAAAAATTAAAATCCAGCATTATCCATGCACTGCGCCCTACTCCATTGATACCTGAGCCGTGTGTGCGGTAATCTTCGTTTAACAGGTTCTCGAAACCCACTTTCATTTTTACAAATGCGAACTGGTAACCGGCAAATAAGTTTATCACTTCCCAACCCGGAGTTCCTCCGTCAGGAATTCGGTTATCGCTGACATCGCCGGCGGCAAGTCTGTCTTGTTTTGTGGCAAAAAGCAATTCACCCGAAACAAATAATTTGTTCAAACTGTAAGTAGCGCCCAATTTCCCATTAAATGGGGGAATCCGGCGCAAAGGTTCATCGTCGGTTACATTTTGCCCGTAGGCATAAGAAATACTGCTGTTTAAATCGATGTGAGAAGAAATTTCCCATGAAAAAGCAGCCTCAGCGCCTGTTATATAAGCTTCTCCCACATTTTCCTTTTTATAAACCTGGTAACCCTCAATTGAATCACCATCAACTTTTGTACGTGCAATCAATTGATTCAAATCTAAATAGAAGGCTGCAAAGTTGGCCTGAAATTTTGGAAGGCTGAGTTTATAACCCAATTCATAATTGAATGATTTTTCAGGTTTCAGGTCATACGCCGGAACTTCGTACCTGAAATCAACAATCCCTAAAGTACCCATATCATCAATATTTGGAGCCCTGAAACCATTACTGATTGTGGCATACAAATGATTTTTCCGGTTTAGGTTATACATGGCTCCAACATTAAAAACAAGCGCTTCAGGTGAAATTTTCACTTCACCCAATTCATCATCCTTTATTTTTATATTGAAAGCATTGAACCTCAATCCACCATCAAAAACCCAGTTATCGAACCTGAAATGATGCAACGAATACAACGCAAAACTACCGTATTTCGAATCATCAGGATATAAGCCTCTTTTTTCAACTGAAGGCACTGAATTATCGGTACTGTTTACAAAACGACTGCTTGATACATTGTCATGATAATACTCAACACCGGAATTTGTCGACCAGATTTTGCTAAATTCAGAAGTAATATCAGTAACAAAACCTAATGTATTTACAAGATTATTATCAAGCTGCACCAGGTTTGTGTTGTTTTTTTGAGTCGTTGTATTCTCAGTATTTTGTTGCCACGAAGCAATGAATTTTACCTGATCGAATGCTTTTTTCGAACTATTAATATTCATTTTGGCATAATTTAATAATCGCTGTTGTGGCTGAAATTCGTTGATCGCATAGTTTTCGAGAACAACTTTGTGATATATAGGCACATGCGATTGATTCAGAAACTGGCTGGCAAGTGTAAGTTGAATGTTTTTATTCAGCGCAAAAAGCAGTTTTCCATCAAATGCATATTCTTTATAACCTGAGGGAGATTGAACGCCTGTTTTCTTTCCACCCACAAGATCTCCAAAATCTCGGTATGTACCGCCACCCAGAAAAGCAACTTTTTCGGAATTGTATTGCAATTGGCCACGACCTGTTTTTTCCATTCCTTCGGTCATAAATTTGCCAGTTGCGTTGCCATGCCATTCCTTTTTGCCTGTTGTGAGTAGCGGATCAGCTGTAAACAACTGAAGTGCGCCACCAAGTGCATCCGAGCCATATTGAACAGATCCTGTCCCCTTTGCAACCTCCATCCTGTCGATTGTAAATATGTCGATTGTATTCAGGTATTGATTTGGCCCGTAACGGTAAACAGAGTTATTTAACCTGATTCCATCTATCAGTAAAAGGGTTTGATTACCGGTCAGACCGCGAATAAATGGCGAACCGCCTCCATGATTTGTTTTTTGCACAAATACCCCATCCATGTTCATCAGCATTTCGGGTGTTGTGCGCTTTGTAAAATGCTCCATCTCCTTTTTGTCGATCAGGCTGATACTGTACGGAACCAAAAAATCCTCCTGCGGAATGCGTTGAGTTGTTACAACTATTTCACCAATACGAACAGTATCCATTACATCGTTTTGACCGAATGCATAAACATTCAAAAAAATCAGTATAAAAAACAAGTTTAATTTTGACATCCTATTTAACATTTACCAATTACTATTTACCAATTACAATTTTGCAATTTAACAATTTTGCAATTTTACCTTTTTACCTTTTTACTTTTTTCCTTTTTCCTTTTACAATTTTCCTTTTACCTTTTCACTTCTTCCTTCTTACAAAACCCCATGGTATTTTCCCATCCAATAAGGTAATAAAAAATAAGTGCCGGTTTCCTCACGCAATCCACCAGTTCCGGCATCGAATTGTCGGGGATTTGTGTTCCACCTGAAAATTCCGTTTTCAGGAGTCGGAACTGGTTTGGTTGCCTGCCGGTTTCCTCCCCTTGCAACAATCGGATCTCCGCGCAAATCCCAACGGTGACTGTTTTCCATTTTCCAGTCGATTAAATCTATTGGATATTTCTGAAGTTCATCTAAAGCAACATTCAAATCACAATCTTTTGCTAATAAAATACTTGTGATAATATTCCATGCCGGAATTTTTTCGGGTTGCGAAACTGCCCAGGTTCGCTCCAGACTTTTAATATAAAGCGGTAAATACGCATCTCCATTTGCATATCGCAGTAAAGTGTGTTTTTTCATATTTTGGATTTCCCGTTATGTGAGTTGCAGCTTTCAGGAATGAAAGGATTTCAAGCGAATACAGTCCTTTTTCATAAGCCCAGTTTGTTGAATTATTTATTGAATCGGGATGCCAGACACCCCAGCGGGTAGGCAATCCATCGTAATCAATTAAATGAAAATTGTTGTCGATAATGTGATCCAAAGTTCGGCCAACAAGGTTTTTTACTTTTATTTTCATGGTTTCATCGGCTACCAAATCGTAAAATATTGAAATGGCAAAAATATGTCCCACAATTTCATCGGAGCTTGTATCGTCGAGCCACTGCCATTTTCCATCAGGCGAAGGGCGCCACTTTTTGGGATGCGGAGAACGCGATTGTTCAACACTATCAGTAGCCAAAGCATACGAACGGGCCGGCAAACCAGGAATTCCTGTTACGGTTTCCAAATGCTCAAGCGCTTCATAAGTTTTTATCGCATTTTCACGGGCTTCTAAATCTTTTGTAACTGCATACCGAAAACACTCGGCAGCAAGATAAACAGAGGTCCACAAACCGTCATTGTCTTCATTTTTTGTTTTGCTTGTTGTCAAATCTCCGGGAACAGTTAAATGTGAAATATTTACAAGTCCACGCCTGTTGTGCCGTTTAGTGATTACGTTTTCATAAATATCGGCCTTTTCGTCAAAAGTCATTTCAACCTGCTCAATCTGACTGATTCCCTGTGGTGTGGCAATCCAAACCTTTCTGTCATCGATTGGCAAAATGTCGTTTATTTTATTGTCGGGCAACCAACGTTTTCCCAGATAATAATGCCAGTTTTCGTCTTTTTTAATGGCTCCTTTTTCTGTTCCAAACCAAAAAGTTTTGTTGATAGTCCGAATCAAAGTAACCGGACCATAAGGCAATCCGTCAGCGGCACTCCACATCCAGTCTTCGCCATTTTCGGCAATGCAGCCAACTGAAAATAATCCACCAAACAAAATCTCATTTGCGAGACCTTGTTTATTTAAACTGAAATAACTTCTTTTCGTTCCGGTTGACATCAAAACGTCATCAAGGTTTATCCATTCTTTTGCTGTTCTTTTTAAAAGTCCGTCGTTGGTGGCAAGCCAAAGATAGTTATTACCATCTTTTAAAATAGAATTTACCCTTTTACCTTCGGTTTCTGTGATTTTGCTCCAATCACCATCATTTGAAAAAAGTCCATTTGTAGTGCCAACCAGCAAGGTTTTTTCATCTTCCCAAAACATACAAAGAATTGTATCGTTCTGTGCTGAAATTGGCAAAGATATTTGCATTCCTCCATCTTCATTTTGAATGGTTTTATCAGTTGCCAGCCAGATATTTTCTTTCAAATCAATTGTAGCTGTTCGAAATCCGTGGCCAATCGGTTCCCCACTCCATTTTCCATTATTCAATTTATAAACACCATTTTCGGTAACTGCAATTGGTGTGTTTTGAACTGAAAACAAATTGATTACGTTATTTCCGGCTACACTGGGTAACTGAACTTCAGTTTTAATTTCCTGAAAATAAGTACCTGATTCCAATTGGGCTTTTAAAGTGGTAATGTTAATAGCAAGTAGAAAAACTATCAGCAAATATTTTTTTTTCATTATAAATTCATTTTTGATTTTGATTAGAGATTTCATCACAAATTTTAATTAATTCAATCACTTTTTCATCGGGTGTTCCAAATTCAATGTCGGCAGCCACAATATCGCATGGACCGTAATTTATTGCAATCGATTCCATGTCAGTTTTGATTTCGCCTATTGATTTATTGGCTACATCCATTGGAGTGTACATAATTGCACGGCGCGTTTCTGGAAAAAGTGACCTTGCTTTTTCCAAATCCGAATCCATTCCCATATCAATATAACCCACTTTTTGAATACTTGCATAATCATCGAGGTAAGGATTGGCATTCCAGGCACAGTTATGAATACCGATAGTGTTAAATGCTGCTGCAATCCGCTGGTCGAATGGCAAAATAAATTCGTTGTATAACTCTGGTGAAAGCATGTTTACCAGGCAGTTACTAATTGTATAAAATGAATAATCAACACCGCTTTCCTTTTGTTTATGTCGAAGGATTTTGGTGGCATCGATCATTGTTGTACAAACACTTTCCAAAAGGTTCTTAACTCCTTCAGGATTCATATAAAAATCCATAAACAGTTCTTGTCCGCGTATTCGCTGAGCGTTGTTCAAAATTCCCTGCCAGTTTATAAAACCGTAAATTTTACCTTCGGTTTGAGCTATCCAATCTGCTTGTTTTAAAATGGATTGAAAAAATTGATTATTCGCCAAATCAGGTGTTTGAACAGTATTCATTTCTTCGCTGGAAATGTGCACATGTTCGTTAACCGGCCACTGGTCTTTTTCGTATCGCACAGGTACACCGTAGATAGCTGCAATTGAACATGCTCCGTATAATCCAGTCAATAAGTCCGGGGATCCACCATCATGTTTACCAATTTTATTTTCCGGGAATCGTCGGTCTATTTCTTCCCTCATTGCCAAAAGTGCTTCCTTGCGATGTTCCGGATCTAAGTGATATTTTTCACTAAAATCAACACCTATTGATTTGTGATACCAGTTGGGAGTGAACCCAATTTCGGGTCGCAGAAACGGGAGATTTCCAGTTACCGGTCTTCGCGTAGCTGGCGCTCCGAGGGCAATGTAACTGATTAGTTGAGAATGATCCATATATTATTTTCCTTGCTCTTTAATTTTCTTTTCAAGGTTGATTACCTTATCGATCAATTTATCTGCAATTTTCCTGTGTACACTGTCAAAAGGTAAAATAGGCTGTCGAACATTTGGTGTAGGATAAATTCCCTGCCGATACAGCAGTTTTTTAAAAAAATGGATTGAAATATCGAGATGCTGGTTTGAAAATGCAAGCACAGGTAAAATTTGCTGAAACAGATTTTCTGCTTCGGTTTCATTTCCTGATTTCCACAACCTGTAAATTTCGCAGTAAATCCAGTGCATTCCTGTTGGCATAAAAGCATGTACGCCGCGTTTCAAACCTTCAATCATTTGCGAAACAGCCCAACCACCACTCACATTTAACCGGCAGTTTGTCAATTCCAAAATACGTGAATATTTCATTCCTGCCGGAACAGTTTCTATTTTCAGACAACGAAAAGCATCCGCATTTTCAAATAAATCAAGTATCAAATCATCAGGCAATCCGTATCCATTTGCATCCCAATCCTGAAGCATAATCATATCAGGTTCGGTTTCTGCCAATTCATTAAAATGATCTTTAAATTGTGTTTTGTTTTGAAATGGTATTTGAAAAAGCACATTTTTACAGCCCAACCCAATATATTTTTTCAGCAGATTTTTGCTTTTTACAATGTCAGTTTCACCGGCTCCGGCAATAACCGGAACTTTGCCGTTTACCTCCTCCAAAACTGCGGCAACCAAAGCAACACGTTCTTTTTCTGAAAGTTTATAAACCTCCGATGCCATCGCGGGAACAAGAAAACCTGCTACTCCGGCATTCAATGCATTGTTTATATTGTTTTTCAATGCTTTAAAATTGATAGAATTGTCAGGATTAAAAGGGGTGTTTAAAACGGTTGCGATTCCTTTTAAGGGAAAAAGTTTCTTCATTTTTCGTTTCCTTTAATCGAGGTTTTTTCAATTCGTCCGCAACAAGTTTTTTTTTCAATCAGGCTTTGTGCGCGGACGAGGTACTTCTCCTGTTTCTAACCCGGGGTTGAAACCCCGGGTTATTTATATTTAAGCCTTTCATGCTTGTATTTCTTCAACTTTTCAATTTGAATTTGTTTTATACTTCTGTCCGACAAAAGGTCTGTTTTTCAATATTGGCTTCGTCCTGGACTGTATCATACTCACCTTTTCTTACCCGGGGTTGAAACCCCAGGTTATTTATATTTAAGCCTTTCAGGCTTGTATATTTCTTCAACTTTTCAATTTGAATTTATTTTAATACTTCTGTCCGCTAAAAGGTCTGTTTTTCAATATTGGCTTCGTCGCGGACTGTATCATACTCACCTTTCCTTATCCGGGGTTGAAACCCCGGGTTATTTATATTTAAGCCTTTCAGGCTTGTATATTTCTTCAACTTTTCAATTTGAATTTGTTTTAATACTTCTGTCCCCAAAAGGTCTGTTTTTCAATATTGGCTTCGTCGCGGACGGTATCATACTCACCTTTCTTTACCCGATGTTAAAACCCAGGGCTACCCAGATTCATTCATTCATTCATTCATTCATTCTCTCATTCTCTCATTGTTTCACAACCCAAACATCCGTAACTCTTGATTGCTGACGCCAGTTGAGGTGTTCTTCATCGGGCTTGTCGAAGGTGATTTTTAGTTTTCCATCTTTTATTAATTCCTTTGACAGGGGAAATTCTTTGAATTGTTCGAAGCCCTTTTCGTATTTGGTAGGTTTCAGTCTTTCTCCGTTTGCCCGTAGCAAGGCTTCGCCAAATCCAGCAACACGAATCAGGTAATCAGAATTTGGATCGAGCTCGTTATATTGCAAAACCGGCGAAAACTGAAAAAGCTGGGTTGAAAGTCTTTTTCTGCTAAAACCGTCATTTTCCCACAAATAATCAATAGCATCATCGGTTTCAGAAATTACATGTTTTGCATCGGCACTGGAAATATTATCATAGAAACTGCCTTCGCCGGGATTTTCGTAATTGCGTATAAATTCCAGCCGGGCAACTTTTTCCTCCTCCGATTTCAATTCGGCTACCTTTTTAAACTCATCTTCCAGCCACCAGCGGTTATTAAGCGGATAATCAATAAAATCAAGAATTGCACCGCGTTCATAACCCCTAGCATTGTATTTTGGAACACTTGTTTGCAAGCCAATTGAATGGAACAAATCATCGCAATACTGAACCACTTTTTGTTTTAAATCCTGCGCAACAGGTTCTGTCTCTGCCTTGTTAAGAATAGCCAAAGCATCAGTCATTGCCTTTTCTGTACCAATAGTTTTAGCTGTTGCAAGTATTTCATAAGCCTGTTTTTCAAGCTCCTTTTCATAGGCCTGGCGTTGTTGAACATAAGCGTCATAATATGCCCGCATCACAAGTTGCTGCCAGCGCCAATTGTCTGCCAGTTGCGGATTTTCAGTTTCAAGTATTTTCCACAATTCAAGGGTTTTTCCAACCATTTCATTTCCGTTTAGCGAACCTACCCAGTTTTGCTCAAGATCAAAAATTCCATTGGTTGCCTGTTCTGTCACTTTATTTCCAAAAAAGAAACGGCTGTATTCGGTAATAATGTTCTTAACATCACTTTTCGAATCCCAGCCCAGCTGGCTCCAAACCACTTTATTTACATCGTCGTGCACACCATCAGAATAGGAAATAAATCCATCGGTAAAAGGAGCATCATTTTTGTGAATTTCGGCATAATAAAGCGGTTGCGGGTTTGTACATTCGCGACCTTCTGTGAGGGCAAAAGCCTGATCCCATTTTTTTACAGGAAACTGGCATCGTACCGTGTGGGTACGATCGGGGTAAGAACGAATTCTGTATTTCTTTGGTAAATTTTCGCGCTCAATTGCCAGCGGCGGACTTCCTGGTCCGTTTGCCACTCCTGCCAGCCAATCAGGGTTTTTCTCATTTATGTATTTAAAAAAATATTCAGCTTTCTCCCGTTCAAATCCTTGCAATGAAATCCACATTCCCGCTTTGGGGTGGTATTTATGAAGAAGTGCAGACAATTCTTCTAAAAATGGCAATACATCTTCAGGATGATTATCTCCGGGGTCTCCGCCTGGAAAAAATACACCGTCCAACCTCGGACAAACTTTATAAAAAGCCTCGTGTTTATCGAGTTCTTCCTGTCGTAATTTTTTATTTTTTAAATCGAAGGAAGCCGGTGTCCAAATCCAGTAATCGGCATCATATTTTTCACAAATCCGGCTCAACGCAATATTCATTTCTTCGCGCGGAATTTTCATGTGCACACTGGGCGGCCCATCCTGAAAAGGAATGTTTTCGAAACTATTGGCGCCAAAAAGCATCTGTTCTCGAAAATGCCGGTCAAATTGTTCAACTGTCCATGCATCCCATGAATTGGCTGTATTACGGTAACCAAACTGGTGACCGCGAATTGTATATTCAGGCGAAGTTGCAAATTCAATTTCACCAGGCAATTTTAAAGTTCCTTCGCTCATTTCAGCAATCCGAAGAAATTTTCCAATTCCAAACAAAATCCCTCTTTTATCGGTGCCAATAATCCAAAGAATTTTTTTTCCGTTTTCTTTTGAATAAAACAAGCGAAAACCTTCCTTTTTTAGTTCCGGAAGATCGGTTCCTTCGCGCTGTGGAACTGCAGTACCAAATAGTTCTTTATCAGTTGAAAGTGCCAGAGCAATTACTGTTTTGTTTTCCCAGTTTTCTGCCTGTTTTATTTCGAGCGAAGTTCGTTTACCTATTTCTTCGGTAAGTATTTGAACAGAAGTCAAGTTCATTGGGGCCTGAATATTGGGCGATACAAGAATAACAGCATTACTGAAATCAGGCTGGCCTGAATCCTGGGTGCATGAAGAAAACAGATTTCAAGGAGATAATTATAAATAAAAGATTAGTAATTTTTTCATTATTTAAAATTAAAATTTATTTAAACCTGTATTGTGGAATTTTCAACAGCTCACCATTTTTAATGCAGACTGATGCGCAACAATTCCTGAAACCGTTAAGTTTAGCGCCATTGAAATATCTACGAGCGGTTTTCTGTCCTGTAAAATGGAGTGAATAAATTCGTTTGTAAGATAACCGTGCGAACCGCCATGACCTCCCAACGGCAATCCGGGCGGAAGTGGTGGACGATTTATATCTGGCAGAGAAACTTCCAAACCTTCAAATTTCTCATAAAAAGAACCTTTTTGACCGCGCACTCTTCCCCGTTCACCTTCGTCACCGGGTGTGTCCCAGCTTACCGCCATTCTTGCTGTTCCTCCTTCGCTTGTGCGAAAAAGCGCAATTTCAGTACCAAAAGGATTTTTATAAATGTTGTTTTCGGGTTTCAAATGGTCAATGATACTGGGCATTCCAATACACGATACTTCAGTAAAACTACCACCCGTTGCACAAATATGAAATGCGTTTGAATGTGTTGGGTAAAACTGCGGAGGTAGTCCAATTCGCCAACCATTGTACGAGTCTATTGGAGTTTCCATATAATGATAATATTCGCCTTCAGAATAAACCATTTCGCCAAAACCGCCAGATTTATAAATTTCGTGCATGGCGTAACAACTTTCACGGAACATTGAAGTTTCAAACATCATATATTTCAGACCGCTCGATTTTACTGTTTCAAATAATACTTCTGCATCCTCAAGAGAACCAAATACTGCCGGAACAGCAACAGCAACGTGTTTTCCATGCTTTAATACTTCAAGGCAGTGACGAAAATGACTTGGAGCATCGGTGGCAACAAACACGGCTTCAATGGTTTTGTCCTTGACCAATTCTTCAAGTGAAGGGTAGGTTTTGGAACATTTGCTGACTTTTGCCATTTCAGCGCAACGTTCAGGAATGAGAGCGCTGACTGCCACAACTTCAACATTTGGATGATCCTGAAAACCAAAGTGTGTTCCAAATTTGCAAACACCGTAACCAACCAAACCCACTTTTATTTTTCTTTCGGAAAATGGAACCCAACCTTTGTACGGGTCTGTTACATTCGATAGTTCATCAAATCCCTGAATTGTTGACGTCCCTGATTTTTGCTGATTTTGATTGGTTTTTGACGAACAGCCAAACTGAGAAAATGCAAGCACAGCAACACTTGCCGCTGACGATTGCAAAAATGACCGACGTGAAAACGGGTTTACAATTTTCTTTTCAATTCCGGTTTTATTTGACTCTTTATTCATGTTTTCCATTTTTAATTTTCTTCTGAACTTTCAGGTTTAAACCATATTCGGGAACGGGGTGCCATTTGTAAACCAATTACACTTTCAGTGCCCGAAACTGGCTGATTTGTAAATCCATCAAAGTATTGATATGCATCCGGATTATTTAGTAAAATATCTGTTGATTCCCGGTTATAATTGTGCACAACAAAACTACCATCTGACAGATGCTGAATAGTTACCCTTGTTGGTGCATCCCAAAGCACATTTTCTTTAACATTAAAGACAGAACGAATTTGATTTGCCCAGAACTTTGGTACTTCCAGCAAACCCAATTGCCGGGGACATAAAAGCACCTCTCCTACTGCATCAAAATCAGCTTGAGAAAACGTGTGTGTATTTATACTTATGCTATTTTTCGATTGATTTTGTACCAAAAAGGAGTATTGTTTTCCCGGCAGTTTGCAATAAAACAGTAGCATTATCAGGGATAATCAGGTAATCGGTTTGCAGGGAAATTTCAGACTGTCAGTTTTGCCTTCGTTTAAAATTACCTGGGTTTGAAATTGCTCCTGAACAAGTGGATATTTTACTCCAGCCAGTTGTGCCAGTTTTTCCCCATTTTTACTTTGGCCAGAAAACCGGCAGTCATAACAATTTTCTTTCCTTCGTTTACTGATTTTTCCACTTTTTCAGTAATCAAGGAATCGGCAGCAGCTTGAGTGGGTAAAAAAATTACCGACGCATTTTCGGGATATTTTGAATCTGGGACAAGCGAAATCCCAAACATTCCGATATAATCCATGATATACAAATCGGCACCTGCATCGCTGTTGGCAGGTTTATAAGCAACGGGTCCCTGAACCGGGTTTTGGGAAACAGAAGCGGCCAAATCAGCAAGTTTCTCAAGATCCAAACGTAGTAAATGGTGCCCTGGATGCCCGTTTAAAAAACTATCGAAATTAAAAATTACCAGTTCTTTTGCCCCGGCCAAAACCGATTGATAAGCTTGTTCGATGAAATCGGTTTCGTTACAATCACCATGATCAAACCAGGCAGCACCGATTTTATCGCCCGCTAAAGTTGAAATCCAGCGGTAGTTGATAAAACCTTCGTAGGGTTGAACAAATCCGTATCGCTGGGTATATTGTCCGCGGGTTTCTGTACCTACCCAAACACCATCAAACAATGCAGGCTCAGTGGCAACATCATATCCAAACTCATGAAAACGGTCGTACCACTGCGGAAATTTAATGATCATTTTAATATCCGGATTTTTTTCATTAGCAGGATTGATGAATACTGCCTGTGCAATTTCAGTCAACATCGACCGTCGGTATTCCGACCAGCTTCTGTCACCTTTTGCGGTTTTTGATTCCTGACTTGTATCAGCTGTGCAGAAAAAATCGTCGAGAATAAAAGTATCGAAAAGTGGCGCTGCATTTTCAATTATCTTTTTCAGATCATTTTGAGTTTTGGGATTCTGCCAGTTAAACCAGGTTAATGGCCCCTGTTGAAGGACACCTACATCACCTCCGGGAAGCGTTGCTATTCCTCCTACCACTTCAAAACCATTCTTTTTTAAAAATGCAACAGTTTTTTCAAGTAAATCAGGTGTAACAACCATTCCCGGTCTGTACACTTCAACATACACTTTCGAAATGCCGTTGCATCGAAGTACTGAAACAGCTTCTCTCCGGCCAGCTTCAACACTAAAAACCTGCTGTACAGTTTGTGCGGTTATATAAACGCTCAATTGCAAATCTGATTTTCGTGTCTGCGAATAGTTCCAAAAGTCATCCATGTTTTGTTTGGACGAAACACAACTGGTGATGATAAGTGCAATTGAAATTATAAATACTATTATTATCGATTTTTCATTGTAAAATTTTGTTATTGAATACATTATTAACCTAAAACACACTTTTTCATTTTTAGGCAGTTCTACTTCGCCACCTCAATTTTCCAGTCTGTAAATTCAACCCAGTATTGATTTTTATCAGGACCTCCGGCGGCAAGTCCCAAATCAACTGATTCTGCAATACCGGGAATTTCAGAAGTATGGCGTTCAATAATCCAGTTTTTCGCATCCAGACTGATATAGCCGCTAAAAGTGTTTCCCTGCCTGACTATTTTCAGGTAAATTGGGGTTTGCGAATTTTCGGGAAGATTGGTGCTGCTGGCTTTGTGCATACAACCGTTGGCAAATTCATCATATTCAATTCCGGCTCGTCCCGGAGTAGCAAAAACCAAAACAGAACCCTTGCTGCCGGGTTGAACATCGAAACTTTGGGAAATATCGTTCCGCACAAAAAGTCCTGAACGGAACCATTCGTGCGTACGATTTCCAAATTGATTGATTTTAACTGTTGCTACAAAATCTCCTTTTATTCCTTTTATGTATGCCGCTGCGTAAGAATCTTCAGCATGAAAAAAATCTGAACCTCCGGCAGTTATTTTAAACCTGTTTGTTTTATTGTCAGCTTCAATTTCATAGGGTTTTGCCTTGGCTGAGCAATACTCATAAATTTTCATTTTTGAAATATCAAGGTTTTTAGCTTCAAAAACTGTCAATTCCTTTACAGCACTATTTTCAATGCGAAGCAGGTGTTTACCAGGTGGAACATTCAATTCGATATTTACTGTTTTCGATTCACCGGGTTGAAGTTCAACAGGTTTACTCATCGATTTTTTATCATCCAAATAAACAACTGCATCCAGTTTTTGAGTTATTGCAGTAAGGTTTGTTGCTTTAGCCGAACCTTTTACCGTTTCCCCACTTATTATGCGATTGCCCGAAAGCAAAAAATCCTCAAATACCACGGCTGGTTTGTTTCCCTCAATTTTAATGGTTTGATATGGCGTTGATCCGATGGAAAGTGTATGTTCACTTTCATCATAAAGTCGGATTTCAAAATCAATTTTTCGTGTATTATTTTTAATTACAGGGAAAAGCTTTTCCTCATAAATTTTACCATCCTTGTAAAACAGCACAGATGCAATTCCGCTTGAACCGTTGTTAAAAATATCTGCTGAAACTTTTACAACACTACCCGCCAAAACTGCTCCTGATGCCGTTTTTGAAGAAACTTCGATCTTCAGATTACTTTCTTTAAAATCAGGTAATCCTTCAATAATTTTTTCCGGACTATTTGAAGGAGTTTCAATTTTAAAGTTATTGCGGTAAATATTATCTTCAGGTAAAGCAGCACAATATTTCATTTCGCCCTGTTCCAGATTGTAAAAAATATTTTCCTCAGAGGTCCAGCCTGATGACATATTATCAAACCAAAATCCAACATTATCATTAAAAAATCCGGCATGAACATCATGAATCAGGTTTCGCCTCACCACCGAATTGAATGTAAGTCCGGCAGTTTTAATTGCGCCCGAATCATCGGCATCAAGCTGAACATCATCCAAATGGTTGTATTCAACAAGGTAACCACCGTCAATTGCTTCTTCCTGATTTGCCCATCCACCAACGTCAATTCCATATCTGCCGCGGGTTTTGGTGATATAATTGTGCGAAATGGTTGTCATTAATGTGTATTGCGCAAAAATATTAATCCCGCCACAATCATAAAATTCATTATAAGAAATATTTGTTTCACGAATAATATCGCGTCCATCGCCGGGATTTGTCAAACCCTGGCAATAAATTCCGCCGTTGTCGATGGTTTCAAAACGGTTTTCCAAAATTTTGGTTTGATAACAACCTTTTTGTATTGAAAGTGCAGTACCATTGCATGAACGTATTTCACTTTCAACCAATTCACAGGCATGCGAAAATTCGAAACAGATTGCACTACCGCCCGAAGTGGCTCCTTCAAAAGTCAACCCGTAAAATCGTAAATTACGGACAGGTTTTTCCATTTTACCGTGAACCACCAAAAGCTGATTTAGTGATGGCACTTCAGCAATTAACAGGTTTGGATCAGTAATTTCTTTTTCAGGAATATAACTAATTTCTCTTTTGTTTTTATCGAAAAACCATTCACCGGGAGCGTCAAGAAGTGCTTTAATATTTTCGATATAATAACGCGGAGGAACAATAACAACGCCTTCCTGTGGCGATTTGAAAGTTGCAATACCCGCTTTTTCATCTACTTTTTCAATTGAATTAATTCCGGTGTGCCAGCGTAAAAGCATAATAACCCGGTTATCTTCCATATTCTCCCAGTTCTTAATTTCACCTTTATTAAAATGGAGTAGATCAGTTGATTTTGATATGGCAGGAGGAACAAAATATCCGGAGTTGGGTGTCCGTGCCAGAACCTGTCGTTTTCCATTAACCAAAAGCATAGCTGCAGTATCGGCATCAAATTTGGCTATCCAGATATCTCCGTTTTTTTTCCATCCCGAAATAGTTGATCCACCTGAAATAACCGGTTTCTCACCAGGATATGCAGCATAAGTAACGTAATGATCTTTTAATTTATGGTATTCGAATGCGCCTGTGGGCAGATTGGTTTCTACCCGTTCTCCACCATCTGCAGCTTCAAAAAGCAGAGGTTGTTTTAACGAATAATTTCCATTGCGAATATAAACCACAATATCACGACCTTTTCCAAATGGATGCGGCGAACCAATCCAGCGTTTTTCAACAGGCTCATCTTTTGGAAAATATACTTTTGCTTTTAGTTCACGAACAGCTTTTGTGCTCTTTCAATAGTTGCAAAAGGACCATCGGTTTTAGCGAAATTTGGAGAATCCAGGTTTCCTGACCAACCGTCGTTTCCATTGGCAGCCACATAAAAATCCGCCTTTTCTACAGGTTCAAAATTTTTGCCATTTCTCACCGCGAAGTAGCTTACCATCACGGTATTGTGTTTGTTGACTATAACCAAGAATAAAAAATCCGAGTAAAATGAAAGTTAAAAAAATCGCTTCTCTTTTCATTTATCTATTTTTCAATTTAATTGAATTATACAACTTTGAGTTCCAAAATTTTAGGAAAGTACCGAGCACATAATTAAATACTTTCCTATTTCTAGCAACTGGTACAATGCCAGCAAAAAATCGCGGTTGTCTGCTGTTAAATAGTGCATTTCACCACCCATCCGGTTGAATGTTTTGCAGTACCGAAGATAATACGCCGGGTTGTCCATGGGAGGTTCTCCATCTTTTGCCCAGTCCCAGTCAGATTCAGCCAAATCAACAATCAACATATAATGCCGGTCGATATGGCCTCCTTTTTGAATTTCGAGATTTTGCGACATAGAAAGCGATTTTTCGAAAATCATGGGCGACATTACAGCAGAACCTACTGACAAATAAACGCCATCTTCGAGATTACTTACGCTTTTTGCGAAACTCAGAAAATCGTTTTCAGCAGTGCGCCCAATTGCAGCACCATGATTCATCGGATGATTGTAAATTATATCGTGCCCGAACATTGGATGACTTGTAAACGGAATCTTCATTTCATAAGCATTTGCCTGAACTGAATATTGTTTAAACGGATGCGGAATTTTCATCCATCCCGGCGATAAATCAAAGTGTTTAATTGCACCTGCCAGATCTATTGCAGCTGCCGCCAAAGCAGGATCTGTTTCCATATTCTGTTTTGAGAATTCATACAACTTTGAAATCTCCGGTATTTCCAAACCTTCCTGATAAATCATTTTCCCAACAGATTCGCCATAACCAAGTCCTTCGAATGCACCAATAATAATGGCAAGATTGATATAAAATCCTGTGTCGTCCCAAATTCCAAACTGGCCCAATTGCACATTCTCGCGAACATCTTCACTTGATTTTCCCTGGTATGCAAACTCCCAATCGTGGATAACTCCTGCACCATTTGTGGCCAAATGCGTTACCCAACCCTTCTTCATCAAAGCGATTAAAGTTGGCGCCATTCCGTTTTTTATTGTGTGTGCGCCAAAAGTCAACATTACAGAGCGTTCAAGTCCAATGGCTTTTTTGATTCGCTCAACAGTTTTTGCAATAAGTTGATTTCCTTTTTCAGTCAAATTTATTGGTGGCTGAGTTACCGGAATTTGATCCTTTTTAATAAAAACTTTGTTTTTACGGTCGCTCAAATGTTTAACATCAAGCAAATTACGATCGAATTTAGGATAGGGCATTTTGATGATTTTAATTTATTAATGGTTTTTTAAGCCCCCTCTAACTCCGCGAGACGAGAAGGGGAGGATTAGGAGAAATCTATTATTATTGATCATATTTCTTTTACTTTCTGAACTCTGAACTTGAACTTTTACTCTTCTATATTCAACAGCTCCAAAAGCTTTGGCAACTGCGAAAAATCGGGAATAACGATATCGGCTCCGGCTTTTATCAAACGTGAACGTTTACTTTCGTTAAGGCTGTGACGTTTCATTTCGTTGCTGGCAATTCCAATTGTCAGTCCTCCCCTTTTGCGGGTTTCTCGGATTTCAACCGGACCATCGCCAAAAGCTGCTACCTGTCCGTTTTTCGAATCGCCTATGGTGTTTAAAATTCGGTCGAGCACTATTTTTTTTGCCTCTTTTGTAACATCACCAACCGCACCGTAAATACCGCCTTCAAACAAATGATCGTAACCCATAATCCGGGCTTCATTTTTCACATCAACTTCATCTGTCCCGCTGGCGAGGTACAATTTAACACCTGCTTTATATAACTTTTCAAGCAAAAGCACTGCATTTTTCAGCGTAAAATCTTCAATCGACAATTCACCTCGCGATAGTTTTGCTTCTCTTTCCCTAACCATCTTCAGCAACTCATCGTTGTAAATTTCCTTGTATCCAAACTCATCCAGTATTTGATCAACAGGTACAAGTCCGAATTCTTTAACCAATTCTACCAATCCCTTCATTTGTACAAGGGTTTGGATTCCTGTTGTTTTATCAATGAAATCAACAACTCTTGAATAAACTTTATGATAAAGCGCTTCGTCTGCATCCTGAAACTGGTTGCCCAAAATTGCTTTCATCATCATGGGTTGCATTATGTGTTCCCATCCTTCGCGCAGGGTTGAAATTGTGCCGTCGTGGTCAAAAATGGCATGTTTGATATTTAATGGCTGAACCCATTCGTTAATAACTTCAATTTCTGAATTGTTCCAGTATTTGGCATGACGCATATCTTCAGCAAGTTCCGGACTGTAAACAAAATCAGGGTCAGTTCCAATATTCAGTATTTCCTCAGGACTTGCTGTGCCTGTCTGAAAAAGTTTCTGCACCGTTACTCCGGCCACATACGAACCAATTTCAGCAGCAATTTCAAGGCTGTATCCGGCAGCCAGCGCCGATGCCGCCCCAGCCAAATAACTGTCGCCAGCCCCAACCGGATCAACTTTTGAAATGATCATTAAACCGTCAATATTTGTAACACCATTTTCGTTAACGATTATCGAACCGCGTGCTCCCCTTGTAATAAAAAGGGGTTTTCCGAATTTTTTATACAAATTAATTGCGGCCTCTTTTACTTCTGAATACAAAACAACATCATCTGTGTCTTTTTTAAACCCACCTAAAATTGCTGCTTCAAGGTCGTTCATTTTTCGGTAAGCTCCTTTATACGAAGCGCTGTAATTGCGGCTGTCGGCAATAAATATTTTATTTGGAAAACGCTGAATAACCTTTGTAATCTGACTTCTGAAATATTCGGTATGAATTCCGGATAAAACCTGCTGGTTGATGATTATGATATCAACTTCAGGAATTTCAGCTTCAAGGCTGCCAATAAGTTTATCAGCAGTTTGTTTTGAAAGTATGTTGAAATTCCCAAAATCGATACGATTTTGTTCTGAGTCGCCAATATAAGGTTTTGTGTAAACGTGTGTTGACCAGTCTTTTTCCTGTATAATCAGGTTTTTTGGGTTGATGCCGTTTTGTTTCATCACCTTCACCATTTCAGTTCCAAACGGGTCTGGTCCCAAAACACCAAAAGCCCGAACATCCTTAACCCCCATTGCGGTAATGTTGTTCGTTACATTGCCTGCACCTCCCAACGAATATCTTTGTTGTTTTACAGGTCTTGTCAATTGTCCCGTTTCTATGGAAATCTCGCTTTTCGATTCATCGATAAACCAGTATGCATCGAGGCAGAAATCGCCCAAAACTGCAATTTTTACCGATTTAATTTCGCTGATTATCTTCTCCAGTAATTCCTTTTTCATCTCATTTACTTTTCTTTGATTTTACGCTTCCAAAAGGTTCACTTCAGTTATTTTATTTGATCTTCTATGCAATCGCAACGTTTTTATTTCACAGGGACCAAAACTGCCATTCCATTCCGTTTTTGCAAAAGTCAAATTAAGTTTTACATCCGATTTTATTCCAGCAGATTCAACACAGCGAATAATTAAATCGTCATTATCTTCAGCAAGTTTGATTGACGTAACAATTACATTCTGTTTATCGGTTGAAAGCAATGAACCTGATTTTGGGAGTTTCCCGCCATGAATTCCCTGATAAATACTGATTGGCGGAGCCACAAGAACTTCTGCCAGTTGAACGATATTGCTTTCTTTCCATGAATCTTTATGCGGTACCAGCAACATTTTGAATGTGTGAATGCCCTGATCCATCCATAGATGCTCTTGTTCCATATCGAGTACGCGCGGGTTATGATGGGCATAAACTGCTGACCGCATGACCGAAATACGCATGTCATTTTCTTTAATGCTGTAACCATATTTTGCATCGTTGATAACCGCCAAACCATAGGATGAACCATCCTGTTTTCCGGTTACATCAATCCAGCGTTGTCCGGGATCTTCGTCGCCATTGGCAGTGCGGACAATATGCCCGTATGAAGTTTCGTAGGTTGCCACAGGTGAATCAACATTTGCAGGAAATGAGAATTTTAGCATTTTCAACTTTTCATGCCAGTCGAGAGTTACGGCGGCTTCCAAATTTGACGAACCTTTTCGCAGTGTCCAGTCAATAGTAAGTTTTGAATCACCCCAATTTGAAATTACCTTGTTTTGGCGCGCAGTGGACCATTTTCGAGTACAATTATTTTAGCATCACCAAATCGCCAATCTCATTGTCAAAAGCTTTTATATCGTGACTCCATGTATCACTTTTATCATCAATAACAACTGCTCTGCAACCCGTTCCTGTAAATACTTGTTTTCCGGTTGTTTTATCTGTTATTGCAAGAGTTCCGTTTTTATTGAAATTAATTTTCAACATATCGTTTTCCAAAATATTTCCGTCAGCTTCAACCGGATTTGAAATCGTCGGAGAATCGCCATCCATCAGCCGAACCTGACGATAGCCCATCGCCGGTATTTTTACCTCAGCAAGAAGTTTTTTACGACTGCCGGTTTCAGTTGTTCCAGCTGCCCACTGGTGTAACAGCGGATTTCCTTTTCATCTTCAACACGCGATCCTTTATGCTGAGATCCCCAATTAAAGTCATATTCAATAATTTCAGAAACATCCCAGGCATGTGGATTAAATGCAACAAAATATTGTGATTCAGGGTCTTCAGCTGCAATCTGCCATTCCAATTTCTGAACTGCTTTGTAAATAGCCTGGTGTGCAATATCCTGCGCAAAACCATAACCTTCGCGGGCAGCCTGTGAATGTTCGGGTACTGAAGTCCCGGCCAGACTATCATGAAACTGCAAAAACAAAACCCGGTGCCAGGCAGTTGTAAAATCATTTTTAGGGTAACCGGCGCCCCACGAAACATTTCCAATCGCTGCAATTTTTTCGGCAGTTATTAATGCTGCTTCTGACTGGCGATTTCCTTTTTAATTTCTGCCTCAGCAGTGTAGCATCCAACGGCATGATGCTGAAGATCATCATTCACAACCGGAATTTGAGGATTTTCTTTTTCAATGGATGCAAAATATTTTTCAGGAGTACTAAATATAATTTTTGGTGCACCTTTTTCTGATTGCATTTCAAGAATGGAGCTGATATTTATTTTTGTTGGTCCGCCGCCATGATCGCCAACACCGTAAAATGACATATAATTTTTCATGGGTTGTCCCTGAAAGCGCTCCAACACATCCCCAGTCCTTTTGCGAACCGATTGTGAATCGTTGTAACTAATTGGAATACGATAAGTTGTAATTTGTGTGCCATCCAGTCCCTGCCATTTAAAAAGGTCGGCAGGAATTGTTTTTTCGTGTGGTCCCGGACGCATAAAAACATAATACTCCATTTCCTGTTTTTTCAGAATTTGTGGCAAAGTTGAAGTATGCCCAAACGAATCAGGGTTGAAAGCCACTTTTGCCTTTTTCCCAAAAAGTTTTTGAAACGTTTGCTGACCATACAAACCCTGTCGCACCATTGCTTCTCCACCTGGAATATTTACATCGGGCTCAATCCACCATCCACCGACAAAATTCCAGCGGCCTTCATCTACACGTTTTCGAATTTGTGCAAGCATTTCAGGATCGTTTTCTGCTACCCAGTGATAAAACTGGGCCGAACTTGAAATAAATGCAAAGTCAGGAGTTTCATTCATCCTGTCGAGTGCCGAACGGAAACTGCTATGCACCACAGAAATACCCCTCCTGCCAGGCCATAACCATACAGGGTCGATATGTGCATGACCAATCATATGAAAAGTAATGCCTTCAGCCCCAGCTGGCCAGTTTACCTGACTGTTCAAATTACCAAAAACTGAACTAACCGGTGCAATTGTAATAGCTGCAGTTCCGGCAGCTGTACGTCCGATAAAAACTCTCCTTGAAAGTTTTGATTCTGAATTTGAATTTTTCATTTGTTTTATTTTTTGGTTTATAACTTGTTGCTTGTTTCGAATTCCTACTTCCGTTTTCTTTTCTACCCAAATATTTCGTTTTCAATCATCATACAAATAGCATGGTAAATTGGCAAATGCAGCTCTTGTACATAGGCAGTCCGGGTTTCAGGAACATTAATGAGTATATCGCACCAATCTTTCATTTTTCCACCGGTTTCGCCAGTCAGACCAATGGTTATCAGCCCTTTTGCCTTTGCAACGATCATTGCGTCAATTACGTTTTTCGAGTTTCCTGAAGTGCTGAGCCCAATCAGTATATCGCCCGGATTTCCCCAACCAATAACCTGTTGCGCATAAATTACATCGCCACGAATATCGTTGGCAATTGCTGTAATCAGCGACTGATGAACAGTAAGCGAAATAGCCGGTAAACCCTGCTGCAGTTTTTCGGCAAGCATTTTCCCGCGTTCAGGCGAAACTTCTTCCAATTTTTGTTGAAGTGAAATATTTAATGGTCTTTTCCCTTCAAAACTTTTCATCAGTTCTCCAACTATATGATCGGCATCGGAACAGCTTCCTCCATTACCGCAAACCAGCACCTTTCCCCCTTTATTGAAAGTTTTTATAATTAATTCACTTGCTTTCCAAAATAGGCATTTCCCAAATAATCTAATTTGGTGTAACGATTTAGCAATTCATCCAAAATATACCTTGATTTTTCCATAAATTCAGATTAAAAATGTTTTCGTTAAGAGCCACGCACAAAGCGGCAAAATCGCCAATAGATTCACCCAAAAGTGCAGGTTTTATCTGGCAAACCTCAACTGCCGCAGGAATTGCTTCCTCCGCCAGAATCCTGTCAACGTAAGGTTTGAAGAGCATTTCGTTGCGCGAATAAATACTCCCGATTACAATACATTCAGGGTTTAGAATATCGATAAGAAGTGCGAGACCGCGCCCCAGGTATTCGGCCGAAACCTGAATAATTTCAGGCCATGGGATCGCCTGCAATTGCAGCTTCAGCAACTGATTTGGCAGTTAGATTGCCGGTATTTTCAATTTCGGGACAAAAACCAACCTGAAACCCTTTTTTAAGTTTTTCAGTAACTATTGATTTTGCAAGCTGAGCAATTCCGCCACCACTGCAAAATCCTTCGAACGAACCGGCTTTTCCAAAACCCACCGGGCCATTTTCTGCCAGCCTTAAATGGCCGACTTCTCCACCCAAATCATTTGTTCCGGCGTACAGTTGTCCATTCAAAATTAATCCTGAACCCATGCCTGTGCCAAAGGTCAGAAAAATCATATTTTGAGTTCCTTTACCTGCGCCCATGAGCCATTCGGCCAAAGCACAGGCATTTGCATCATTTTGAATGGCAGCAGGCACACCATACTTTTTACTGAATATTTCTACAATCGGAACACAGCCTGATAATTTCTTTCACTTGTCTTCGTATCAAACCGGATTTTTGTGTGAATGTTAAATTCATCATCGCCAACAACCACGGCACATTTTGTTCCTCCAATATCAATCCCAAGATAAAATCCTTTTTGCATTATAACAGATTAAGTTGTGTATAAAATTTTTTTGTTAAATCGGTTTAGCAAACATATAAAAAAAGAATTAACCACTGGATTTTCGAGGGATAAAAATTGCTTGTAATACAATTTTCTTAACCTCAACTTTATCTTTTTTGTTCTTCATCAATTCATACAAGACCTTAACTGACTCACGTCCAATTTCCTTTAAAGGTTGAGCAACTGCAGAAATTGGAGGCTGACTGATTTTATATGCGTCAGGGTCATCAAAACTTACCACAGCTATATCATACGGAATGTTTAATCCAATTGAATGGATAGTTTCAATTCCCATTATCCCCAATTTACTTGTCGCAAAAAACACAGCTTCCACTTTGTTTTTATTACCGGGTTCCAACTGTTTAACAGCATCAACCAAATCATCTTTTTCGTGTGAAAACGGCATCATTTTTATCAGTTCTTCATCAACTAAAATGTTGTTGTCGATTAAAGCCTGTTTGTAGCCAAGCACGCGCTCGTTCATGTTGTTTAAATGAACATTGAGTGTTACGCAGGCAATTTTTCTGTAACCTTTATTAATTAAATGTGTCACAGCTTCATAAGAAGCCTGAACGTTGTCAACCACAATGTAATTTGTTTCAATATCGGGGAAAATGACGGTCAATTAAAACAAATGGAGTTTTACTTTTTTTCAGCGAAAGGATTTGATCCTCACTACCGGCAGGCGGTGCAATTATAAAACCGTCAACCTGGCCCTGCTGAAGCATTTCGATTTGTTTTGCCGAATTTTCAGGATTTTCATCGGAGCTGCAAAACACCACACGATAGCCAAGAATTGCTGCTTCTTTTTCGATTTCGCGTCCCAATTTACCAAAAAACGGGTTTGCAATATCGGCAATAATCAAACCAATTGTATTTGTTTTTCCTGTTCGCAGCCCTTTTGCAATCTGGTTTGGTTTGTAATTCAATTTTTCCGCAAGCGCCAGAACTTTGTTGCAAACGTCTTCACTGATGCGGTGCTCCCTGCCTTTTCCGTTCAATACCAACGAAACAAGTGTTTTTGAAACGCCGAGTTGTTGAGCAATGTCGTTTAAGGATGTTTTTTTCATGTAGTTTCAATTTAGCTTGACGTGATTTTCAAAAATAACTGATTATCACATAAATCACATCAAATATCATATATTATGTCTTATTTTTTTATCATTCTTTAAATAAATATCTTGCGGGTAATTCTTGTCTTTCAAGGTTAGAACCAGCAAACTTTACATTTAAATACATTCCACCGCCAGCCTGAAAATAATCCAGACGGATTGGGTGCATTCCTTTGGTCAACTCAATTCTCCCGGTTTTCTCAATATCAGCACCATGCGGACCATCATGATCAATTACCAATTTGTTGTCGATAAAGAATTTGCTGCCATCATTCGACTGAATAAAAAACTCATAAGTTCCGGTTTCTTCAATTTTAAGTGAACCTGAAAATGAAAGTGCAAATTCATCCTTGGTGGGGATAATTTTATCGAGGCCAAATTCATAAACAGTCCCTGTTTTTACAAGTTTTTGTTTTGAAAAATCGGGCAGTTTCATCCACTCTCCTTCATAATATTTATATTGAAGTCCGTTTAAAACCGGGTCAATAAATTCTATGAAACTGTTTTGAACCGCGCTCGGTATAAAACCTTCCTTTACTGATTTGGCTTTAATTGTTGAAGTTTTTGAAATCAACACTGGTTTTTCATAAACACCTGAATTTTCAGTTGGCTCCGAACCATCAGTTGTATAATAAATTAAAGCATCCGGTGTTCCTGTAGAAATTGCAACTTCAACGGTATCACTCGTAAATGCAAAGGAGTTTTCAAGAGCAATTACAGGAGTTGGCAATATTGTTTTTGGCAGCAATTTTTTTGCACTTTTCGACACGAAATAATATTCACCGGCAACAACTTCATAAACTGAAAATAACTTTTCCTGACGCAGGAATTTCACAAAACTATTACCTGAAATTTGTTTTCCATTTTCGCTTATGCTGCCAGCATCAGAAGATAAAACATAAACGGAAGCGGTTGTATTAGCAGGAATTGTAACTTTCAATTCAAAATCATCTCCTGAAAATTTCCAATCGGTTTCGATTAAACCGTAAAGTGAAGGATAAGAAGTGCGGGCAAATTCAAGTCCATTAACCGGATACGGTTTAATGATTGTATGTTTGAAACCCGGATTTGTTTCATAGGGTACAATTCCTCCCAAATGCTGAAAAAACCACTGTGTTACGCTGCCAAACATGGGGTGGCTGTGCGATACATCGCCCTGAAATGTTTCCCATATCGTTGTTGCGCCTTTTTCAATCATGTACCCAAACGATGGAAAATCACGCTGGTTCATCAATGTATATGCAAGATCCGCCCTACCCTTTTCGGTTAAAACTTCGAGCAGAAGAGGAGTTCCCAAAATACCTGTATCAAAGTGTAAATTATTGCTTTGTAAAATGTTAACCATTTTTTCAAAAACAGCAGGTTGGTTTTCTTTTGTTGCAAAACCAAATCCCAGCGGATAAACATTTGCCCCCTGGCGACCTACCGAATAAATTGAATCCTGCGAATTGAAGTACATTTTATCAATATCGCTTGCGGCTTTTATTGCCAGTGTTTTAAAATAATTTCCATCGCGGGTTTCATTTAAAATCAAGGCAACTTCGGTCATCAGTTTACAACACCAAAAGTAGTAGGAGGAGTTCACATAATCAGCATCAATTTCAACAATATCAGGCGGGACCCATTCACCAAGTCCCTGATTGGCAAGTATTCCGTTGTTGTTCAGACTATTTTTCATAAATTCTATCCAGTGTTTCATTCCTGAATAATGATGCCGAAGAATTTCTTTATCACCGTAAAATAGATACATATTCCAGGGAATAATAACATATGCCGCGCCCCACGGAGTACCGCCACCTCCATCATCATAGGGTGTGGTGTTTGGCACATATCCGGTTTTATGGTTCTGTCCGTCGCTGATATCGCCAATCCATTTTGTATAAAACTGTGCCATGTCAAAGCTGTAAATTGCCGATCGTGCAGAAATCTGTCCGTCGCCAGTATATCCCCTGCGTTCGCGGTGCGGACAATCGCTGGGTACACCACCGTGCATATTTCCTAATTGGGTTGAGCGGTAATTATTCAAAATCTTGTTGAAAAGAGGGTTCGAGCATTCAAAAGTTCCTGCATTCGAAACATCAGTATTCACCACCCCTGCCTTCAATATTTTCAAGCGTTAATTCTGACGGAGAACCAAAAACATCGACATAACGGAAGGCGTGCCAGGTAAAACGGGGTTCCCACATTTCAGTTCCTTCGCCTTTTAAAATATAGGTGTCGGTCTGCCCGTAAGTTGGGCCAAATTCTTCTGTAAAAACCAACTTAATTTTTGTGCCTTTTTCTCCAGAGATTTTAAGTCGTGCCCAACCTGAAATCATTTGCCCCATATCAAAACGGTAAATTCCTTTTTCGGGTTGTGTTACAGAAATTGGGTTAATGGTTCTTGTAACCCGATCCGGTGGAGATATTTGTGCTTTTAAATTGCCAGTGGGCGGACGAACAAGTTCGGCATTTAACCACTCAGCGTCATCGAAGCCAGGTTCTGCCCAGCCATTTTGTTCGAGCCGGGCATCATAAATTTCACCCGAGTGAAGTCCGTTGTATAAAATGGGACCGGTAGAAGTTAGCCAACTTTCATCGCTTGAAATAGTTTCTTTTTGCCCGTTTTCGTAATCAATCTCAAACCGGGCAATTAAACGTGGAGAATCGTATAAATACTGTGGGTTTTCAGGCCGGTCAGCCTGCTGATACCAGCCATTCCCGAGAATTATACCGAAAGTGTTTTCTCCTTCTTTTAAAGCTGAAGTTAAATCATGGGTTTCATAAAACACTGTTGTATTCATGTTGCCAATACGCTTTTCGTCCCATTTTTCGAGTTGACGACGGTCGTAATTGGTTTGGTTGGGCGATAAAACATGATCGCCTGATTTCGAACCGTTTATATAAAGTTCGTAATACCCCAGCCCCGAAATATAAGCACGAGCTTTTTTGATTTTCCCCTTCAGGTTTATTTCTTTTCTGAAAAATGGAGAAGCGTATTTTAATTCATTGGAAGTCAGTTTTGCGGGTGCACCAATCCATTTTGCATACCAATCGGTTGAATTTAAAAGCGACATTTCCCAATTGGCGATTTCACTCCAGGGAGAAATTGAATTATTTTCGTCCCAAATTCTAACACGCCAATAAACTTTCATTCCCGATTGCAAAGGTTTTCCCTTATATTCAATCTGAATGGATTGATCGGAATTTATGATCCCGGAATCCCATAAATCTGTGGAATCTTTTCGAGTAAACTGATTGAAGTAGCGGCTTGAATTTGATAAGCGGTTTGCATTGCACCACGAGCCGGTTTATCCATTTTCCAGAATAAACGGGGATTTGAAATATCCAGTCCCACCGGATTTTCAAGGTACTCACAGCGCAGATCAATTGTATTGAATTCACTCTTTTCTGATTTACATGAGAGCAAATTCAGCAACAAAATTATTGGTAAAAGCCACTTATTCATTTTCTCGCCACTAATTTTATTTCAAACTGAATTTCAAATTTCTTTTCGAAATTTCTGGCCGCATATATTTCTTCAACTCAACGGGGTATCCCAATTCCCAGGGAGTCGGACCTACCCACTCTGATTTTTTACCTGCAATTTTTATTGTTCCTTTTGTTGAAATTTCGACAGTCGTATAAAGTGGGTCTTTAAAAGGGGCAGTATATTTTATCCATTTGAAATTTTTATCTACCTCGTCGCTGTATCGGATGCACATGTAATCGTCGCCCAACCAATGGTATGACATGGATGTAATTGTGATATACCAGATTCCGTTTATACTTTCGGCAAAATCATAATGGGTGTGACCGTTAAAACAGGCAATTACTTTATTCTGCTGATTTTGTGCATTGTGCTTTTCAAGTATTTCCTGGATTTGCCTGTAGTTTTCAACACCATATTCCTGGTCGGCACTGGCATAGTGAGCCAAACCCTGATGAGAGAAAATGACAACCGGATATTTCGTTTTTGCCAGTTCTGCTATCAACCATTCAACCTGCTGTGGTCCTATAAATTGCGGATAACCTTTGACTTCCGGATCTTTCTTGTCGTTGCCATCGAGTACAATAAACTGAAAACCGTTTTTTTCGAAGGAATAATAACTTGTTTTCATTTTTCTGTATTCAATTGCCTTGTCGCGGGTAGTTCCTCCGTCCATTTCGTGGTTGCCAATAACGTGGTATTTGTCGCCCGGAAACGAATTCCAGATATCGAAATATTTGGCATATTGAGGTTCAGGTGTGCTAAAATCTCCAAGTTCGATAATAAAATCGGGTTTCTCCTTTTTCATTGCATCAATAAATGTTGTGATGCGATATTCCGAATCGTGCATGGTTGGTAAATGAACATCGGTACACATACCAATTTTTACAACACTATGTTTTTGCGCTGAAATATTCAGGCTAAAAAAACAAACTGAAAAACTAAAAATAACTTACTATTTTCATTGTATATAATTTTAAATTGTTTGCCACAAAGTCTCTAAGGCTCAATGAATCAATGAGTTTTTATATTCAATTAATTTTTATCTTTTATAATTTCCAGATACCGTGCCATCCAGTATGGCCACAACCAGAATACAGGTTCGCGTACTTGATGCGGATCGCCCTGAACAGCTGCCCAGGGATTTTTATCCCAGCGCACGGTTGCTCGGATACTTGCCGGTGGAAGCTCCGAAATCTGAACTTCCTCTAAAATGGGTTCGCGCACAATTTGTACATCCTCACGCAAAGTATGGTCGATTGTCCAGTCAACCAAATCAAGTGGTGTATCCTTCAAAAATTCAATGGTTTGCGGCACATTTACTTTTTTGCCCGTAGCAAGCGCGTATGTTAGGTTGTTAATCAGATTTTCTCCCGCTGTTTGCTTTTTCATCCATTCGTTAGCCAGGTTTTCATAAAACTTTTTGAGCACCGGATCTTTTTCATATTTCAGCAAAATGGGAAATAAATAACCTTCCATTGTCAGATCAAAATAGATTTGCCATGCCGGATTTTTATTGTTTAAATGAGAGGCATTCTCCAAATAACCTTCCTCGTCAATCAATCGTCGATATTCGTTTTCAAATTTTTCGTCACCCGTAATTGCTGCCGCAAACTTCAGATAAGCAAGCAATTCAAACGAATTGAGACTTTTTTCAGACGACCAGTCGGGATCACGGTTAAGTTGCTCAGGCGACCAAACTCCCCAGCGGGTGTGGGTTCCATCCACATCTATCAAATTGTAGTTATTTTTTACCAACGCTGATGTGAGTTTTGAAACATGATTTCGAATGGCGATTTTATCCTGCTCAGTGGCGGCATATTCATAAAAGAAAAATAACTCATATAATGACCGTCCATTTCATCGCTGCTTGTGTCGCCTTTCCACAACCACTTTTTATCAGCCGACAGATGCCATCTTTTTTCAACAGGTTTGTAACGCGGATCGGCAACCAATTCATCGGCAACCTGGTGTTCAGTGTAAGTTCGGTTTGCGTCATTTACCTGTTTCCAGTCAGCAGGTACAATAGTTCGGGCAAAAAGTCCATCTGTTCCTGTAACTTCATATAAATAACTCAAAAAACCAAAAGCTTTCCGGGCTTTTATGAGCGCATCTTCATCTTTTGTAACCGCGTACCTGAAACTTTCCATGGCCAGATATCCGCCTGTATATTCTCCATCATTATCGTCGTCAGAATTTCGCCAGGTAGAAGTATCGCCAGGAGTTTCAAGTCGTAAAACACCACAAATCCAGGGTTCACGAATGTGTTTTTTCATAAGCTGATCATAAAAGTAGTCCTGTTTTTCAGCAAGTGTCATAGTGTTTCTTTTGATTTCGCTTACACCGTTGGCTGTAGCGATCCACGCATTTCCATCTTTATCAAAGGCAACGTCGTTCACTTTATTGTCAGCCAGCCAACGTTTGCTGAAACGCAAGAATGTGAGCCATCTTTGGCATAACGAACCACGCCCATATCGGTGCCAACCCACATTACGCTGTCGGGCGAAATAGAAATTGAATTCACAAAAATGGATGGGATACCTTTATTTGGAAGCAGGTTTTTTTCGAGCTTTTTATTGTTTCGGATTGAAACTCCACCCATTACACCAACCCAAATTTTGTTGCCGGGTGCTTTTGAAACTGCTTTTGCATAACAACTTATCAAATCATCCTGAAAAAGCTCGGCTTCGCCATTTTTGCAGGCATACAAACCGGCATCGGTGGCAACCCAGATTGTTCCATTTTCATCAATTATCGCATCACGTACAGAACGGGCAATTTTGTAAGGCTGTTTCTGAAAAATTCCATTTTCCAATTGCCAAATACCGTAAGGACCGAGGGCAAAAGTCATGTCCCCCTCAGAACAAACAACTGAAATTGGAGGCTCGACACCTTCCATTTTCTGCAACTTTCCATCAGCCCAGGAATATACACCATTCCAGGTTCCCAGCAGAACTGTTCCTTCCAAATTAACTGTAACCGAATAAGCCGGTCCACGGTCTTTTCCTGAAATCACCGGTAACCAGTTTTCAGATTCAGCAGGTTTGTAAAATACACCTCCGGCAGTGGTCACCCAAATGTTCGAATTCCTGTCAGTTGCAATATCCCTGATTTCGTTATCTGCACCATTTTCCCCGACTTTGTATGCCTTATGTACTTCCTGAATAAATGGTTCATCAAAATAAACCGAATCATTTACAATCTCCACTTTTGGCGGGTCTTCAGTAATACAGGAAACATTTGAAATTATGATTGCACCAAACAAAAAGATAAAACCAATATAATTTTTCATTTTACTTTATAATTATTTGTGTGATACATAAACAGGCCATTTACATTCCTCTATTTTAAACTTTGTAAAAAATGCCTTAAAGCTTGATTTGAGCGGACTACATGCATAAACACCAATATTGGCTATGTCGATTGGTTTGTGCATGTGAATCATCCGCATTTGTCTGAAGATTTTCCCATCTACTGAGTTTTCGATATAAAAATCCTGGCCTCGCCGGCTCAATCTGTACCACATTTCCCAAACTCCAGCCGGAATATCGGTAGTTGCCCAATCGGAAAACCAAGGTTTGTAACTACAGAACCCAATCGCGAGAATTTTTTGTTTTCATATTCAACCGAAACTTTAACCCAGTTTTCGTTGTCGATATACATTAATATTCCGCACTGGTCGTATAAAAAACTACTGGCATCAAATTCAGTTTTTACGCTGAAAGTAAAATCGCCCGCCACCGGTATTAAAAAAGCAGGGGCGCTTAATGCGCTAAAACCATAGTATGTTCTTTGCCATAAATCGGTTTCGGGTTCAGTTAAAATCGATAAACTTCTCTTTTCAATCAAAAAGCGTTTGGGTTGATTGAGCCAAAAGAATTCCGATAATTTTAATTTAGTTTCCATTTTTCGAAAATTTTTGTTCGTTGCCCATTTTTATGAAGTTATTTTTTAGTTGCAACTAATTTATAACTGCCTGAATTTAATTCCAACTGATGATAACCATCGGAATAGCCAATATATTCAATCCCTTGCGCATTTCTAACCGGAATCTCATTTTCTGTAATTTCAGCAGATTGTTCCCCAGGAAGAAATATTTTGGCTTTACAATTAAACGGCACATCCACTTCCAGTGTAAATTTCCCTGACTCCAGGTTCCATTTAGAAGAAACAGTTCCTCTTATTGTCTCTGTTTTTCCTTCGGCTTTTGATAATCCGGCCAAAATATTTGGCCTAATGATAAAAGTTGAAAAAGCCGGATTTGTTTCATCTATTTGAATACCGGCAATGTATTTATAAAACCATGCATCAATACTTCCCATCATAACATGGTTTTTCGATTGTTTCAGGGTCCAGAACTCGCATACGGTTGTATATTTTTCCATCATGCTGTTCCAGCCAGGATAAGTTTTTTGGTTGATGATATTCCATGCAACGTCGGTTTTGCCAAACATAGCAAGCGCTTCGGGCATGTATTTCGTTCCAAGAACACCAGTCGTTAAATGGTTGTCATTTGCAATTACAATATCCTTGACAAGGTTTTCAAGAACTTTATCTTTTGCATCTTCCGGAACTATTCCGAGGTAAAGCGGAAAAGCGTTTGCCATTTGACTGCCATCAGTATAATTTCCTGTTTCGTAATTGAAATATTTTTGTTGTAAGCCGCGCGAATATCATTAGCCAGTTTTTCGTAAAATAATCGGTCGCCTTCATTATTCAACACTTTTGCAATTTTTGACAATATTTTGGCATCCCAGTAATAAAAAGCTGTTGGCACCGATTCAGGCTGACCTTCCTTCCATCCATTTACCAGACTTCCCCAGTCGCCAATCCAGCCCATTGGTAAAATAAAGTCAGTAGAAATACTGTCGAGAAACTGCATGTAACGCTTCATTGTATTATTATGCCGGGTCAAAATTCGTTTGTCGCCATAAACCTGGTAATACTGCCAAAGCATTGTAAAATAGGTACTGCTCCATTCCACACCTTCGTCCCAAATGTAGGGTTGCGGAGAAATAATGGGCAAGTCGCCCGTTTTTTCATTCTGATTGTCCTTGATACCTTCAAACCAGTTTTCGTAAAACTGCGCCATATCGAAATTAAACATGGCTTCTTCGGCAGTAACCTGCGCATCGCCAAACCAGCCAAGTCTTTCGTCACGTTGCGGACAATCCATCGGGTAACCAAGCATATTGCTTTTTTGCGACCAAACCGTGGCACGGTGAATTTTATTAACCAATTCGTTATCACAACTAAAATCGCCAATCTGACAGTTGTCTGTGTGAACCACACGACCTTCTATATCCTTTAAATCAAATGAGCCGTTTTCTGATGTAATTTCGGCATATTTAAAACCAAAGTATGTAAACTGTGGTTCGTAAATTTCAATTCCTTCTCCATTTAAAATATATTCGGCAGTAGCTTTTGCATTTTCGTTGCTTGATACATCTATCGTTCCATCGTCGTGAATATCTTCAGCAAAACGGATTTTGATTTTTGTCCCTTTTTCGCCTGAAACTTTTATCCGAACCCAGCCCGAAAAATTCTGTTCCATATCGAAAAGACGGCTGTTTCCATATGGTTTCAGTTCTTTGGGTTTTATAGTCTGAACTACTTTAATAGCCGGCATTGTATGCGATTCAAGCCTGGCAGTCGGTTTTTCAAAAATGCTAACCTGTTTCCAGCCCGAATCATCGAAACCAGCTTCGCACCAACCTTTTTGTTCCAAACGGGCATCATAGATTTCGCCATCGTAAACACAATTATAAACGATTGGCCCATCTGAAAACTTCCATGATTCATCGGTTTTTATGATTTCTGAAGTTCCATCGGTGTAAGAAATCATAAACCTGACCGATAGCTTTTTTGTGACCAAACCACTGCATGCGATACTGTGCCCACCATTTTTTGTAAGGATTGTACCAGCCATTTCCCAGATGAAAACCCATTGCATTTTCACCTTTTTTGAATAATGAAGTTACATCGTAAGTATCGTAAAGTATGTATTTGTGATACGGTGTTTTTGCAGGTGACAGCACATTTTCGCCAACCCGCTGACCATTGATATAAAATTCGTAAAAACCAAGTCCGGTTACAAAAGCTCTTGCCGATTTTATTTTTTCTGAAGTTGAACTTCCTTTCTTAATAAAGTGAATTTCCATTATGAATTACCGTATCGGGTAAATTGTACTGCTCTTTTTTATCTGAAATAAAACCTTTTTCCGGCAGAGTTTGTGAACCCGCTTCTCCGCCAATCCACGCAGCCTGCCAGTCATTTTCATTTAAAAGTGCAGTTTCAAAACTGGCGACAGGACTTGCAAATTCCCGATTATTTCCATCCCAAATTACAACTTTCCAAAAGTATTTTTGGTTTGATTTCAACATATTTTCAGCTAGTTCGTGCTGAATTGTTTCGGAAGAGTTGATTTTACCTGAATCCCAAAATCGGCTTTTTCACTTGCCAGCAATTTTCTATTGGTTGCGACAAAATCCTGTATGCCGACTGGTTTTGGTTTCTTTCCGAAGATTCAACTATCCATGAGAAACGTGGATTATTATTATCAATATTTACAGGATTTACAACATATTCGACCAGCATTTTTGCTGAATGTTAAATTCGTCCTTTCAGGAATTGAACATCCCCAAAAGCAATCAAAGCGAAAGCATAAAAAATGTTGGTTCGATTCATTTAAAACCAATTAATTAAATGTTTATTTTTTCAGTTGAAGTATGAGTTTCGTTCCCGGTACTTTTGCGGATGAACTGAATATCAGCAGCCAGTTTCTGCGAAAAAATTGCCATATCGGAGCTGTGGATAATGATATTTGCCCCTTCCTTCAACCATTTTACCTGCCTGTCAGGTGATTCTGAAAAATGAATTCCAACCGCAATATTATTAGTCCGGCATTTTTTTTAATAATCAAGAAACCATTTTCTCAAACTCAGGATGATCGTACATTTCAGGTAATCCCATATTAACCGACAAATCGTGAGGTCCAATAAAAACTGCATCAACACCGGGCAAGCTTAACAACTTGTCAAGATTTTCAACTGCCGGAATACTTTCAATATTTAAAATGCAAATATTGCCACGGTTGTAATTTTCGAGATATGATTTCAGTTCAGGTTGAATAGAATCCGGATTTTCGAGCAACTCTTTTAAACGTTTTCCTTTGAGTGGTCTGAATTTGAGCGCACCCACCAGCTCATTAATCTGTTCGACGGTTTCAATGTAAGGAGCCAAAATTCCTTCAGCGCCGGCATCAATCATCTGGCAGGCTTTAATAGAATCAGGGAATGGAATTCGGACAACAGGTGCAATTCCCATGGCATTATATAACTGGCATAAAGTGGCGATTTCCATGCGTTCCAGCGGAATATGCTCTGTATCCAGAAAAACAAAATCGAGCCCTGCATTTCGTGCTGCTTTTGCCCAAATTGGAGCAATTGATGTGATGCAGGTTCCATAAACAGTTTGCCCCGATTTCAACTTGTTGAGTAAAGTTTTTTCCGGCATTATTCTAATCTTTTATCAAATCCAATATTTTTTTTTCAATTTCAGAAAGTGGCTGCAATGCATATCTGCCTGACTTTGGTCCTGTTCTCCCGAACTTGCTCCACTATAGGCAATGCATAACATTTTGGCAGCTTTTGCAGCTTTTATCCCATTTTTTGAATCTTCGATAACAAGACAATTTTCAGGGGAAACATTCATTAATTTTGCGGCATACAAAAAAACATCAGGTTCGGGCTTGCTTTTTCCCGCTTCAACGCTACTAACTGCATATTTAAAATATTTTTTTAATCCTGATTTAGTTAACATTATTTCAATGGTTTCGGGATCGGAAGATGACGCAACTGCCATCGGAATTTGATTTTCATTTAGTTTTTCGAGTAAATCGGTTAATCCCGGCATAGGTTCAATTTCGGGTAATGAACGTAAAAAAGGCAGACTCTCTTTTATTGTTAAAGCCGTCGTTTCAGAAATATCAAGTTTGAGTTTTTTGTTCCGTATAATTTGTTCCCACATAACATCGGTGGCGGCTCCCATATAACCGGCATGTTCCTCATCCGAAATATCGAGCCCCAGTTTTTTAAACATCATCTTTTCATTTTGAATATGAAAAGGCTCGGAATCGACCAAAACCCCGTCCATATCAAAAATGACAGCTTTTATTTTAATCATAATCCATGTTGTAAATCCAAAATCAATATTATATCAAATCAACAACGTTTTATAATCGCTATTTAGCCAACAATAATTGTTCACTAAAACCCTTTGGGATACTACTGTAATGCTTTAATTCATCAGTCGTTTATAGTTATTGTTGATTTGGGTCTCTGTTTCACCAAGTCGAAACTTTCTTTCCAAAAGTGAAACAATGCACTGATTTTCTTTTTCAAGCAGGAACTCATAATTGGACGATTGCTTAATTCCTGTAATAAATGTCAAATTCACAAACATTCTATTTCTCGTTAATAGCAAATTTTCAACAAATTTTTTTATCTGTTTTCAATTCTAATCTTGATTCCATTAAACATTGGTCTTCCTTGTATTTCCCATACACCCACAAAATTGTCAATAGGAGTCTTTTTTAATTTACTCGTGTCACAACTTATAATTACAAGTCCAGTGAAAACAGCAATTAATAGTCTTGAAATGATTGGTTTTCCTATTTTCAAAGTTCTTTGCTTTTATTCTATACTAAATATAGATTTAAGTGTTTTTTTTTAAGGTGTTTTTTTCATGATCACCTTAAAATAATAGTTGAAATTTGCCAGGTTATTATAACCACATTCGTAGCAAATATGAGTGATGGGTTTGTCGGTTTCGGCAAGTAATTTGGCAGCAATACCAATTCTCACGCTTTTTACATATTCCATAAAAGTCTGGTTGGTTTTCTTTTTGAAATACCGGCAAAACGAACTTGGTTCCATATAAACCAGTTTTGATGCCTCTTTCAAATTAATTCCTTCCTGTATATTCTGGAAAACATATTCGTAAATTTTATCAATCTGATCGCGGTCTTTGTCATACGAATTTGGCATTGCTGACGGGAGTGCAAGAAATTCCCTGTCTTCAATTCTTAACAGGTGGTTAAATACTTTCAGCAGTTCAATATATCTTTCAAGACCTTTCAACTCAACCATTTTTCTGAGTGTAGCCGCTACTTTTTCAGTTTTTGGTCCCTTAAACAGAATTCCGCTGTCGGACAATTTAAGCAATTCAACAACTTCTTCAAGTTCAGGAATATTAAAAAAATCAGAACTGATAATATTTTCGTAAAAATGGGTAACAATACACTCAGGTTCATGGTCATGTTCGGTTTCAAGAACTTCCCAGCAATGAGAAATATTTGGCCCTAAAAGTACCAAATCGCCTGGTGTATAGCTCGAAATATGATTCCCTATAATCCGTCGTCCTGATCCTGAAGTAATCAGGTTTAATTCAAAGTTTTTATGCGAATGGATTTTTTCGGAGTTCGGATCCATTTTTAACTGGCGCGTTATAAATGAGTGTTTATTGGGAACAAATATTTTTTCGTAAACAAACTCCATAGTGTACTTTTTTAACCGTTAGCAACAAATATAAAAGGAAATTCCGAATATCGTGGTCAAAATTCAATGTAAAAAAACCAATATACAATAAGCATTTTGACAGGCATTGATTTTCCTTTGTTAAGTTGTTTAAACACACAAAAACATCATAACAAATAAAATTATGAAACTACCATTAACTGGAATTATACCGCCTATTGTAACACCATTGTTGAGCAATACTGAGCTGGATGTAAAAGGGTTAAAAAAGTTAATCGACCATTTACTAAATGGTGGTGTGCATGGAATATTTCTGTTGGGCACCACTGGCGAAGCAACCAATCTCGAATACAAGCTGCGTAAAGAATTTATAAATCTTGCCTGCGAATTTGTGGACAAAAAGTGCCGGTAGTAGTTGGAATTACAGATACCTGTTTGCAGGGTTCGTTGGAAATAGCAAATGCATCAAAAGAAGCGGGAGCCGATGCATTGGTAATTTCATCGCCATATTATTTACCTATGTCGCAAAGCGAATTTGTTTATTACCTCGAACAATTGGTGCCGCAACTCCCTTTGCCTTTTTTGATGTATAACATGCCCAGTTGTACAAAAATGCACATGTCGCTGGCAACAGTCCGCAGGGCAAAAGAACTTGGGGCAATTGGTATAAAAGACAGTTCAGGAAATTTGCCGTATCTTTTATCAATGATCGAAGAATTCAAAGATTCGCCCGAATTTGCAATTATTGCCGGTACTGAAATGTTTCTTCCAGAAACAGTTATGAATGGTGGACACGGCGCTGTTGCAGGGGAGCCAATATTTTCCCTTCTCTTTTGTGGATTTCTATGAAGCCTCGGTTAATGCCGATTTAGAAAAAATTGAATTACTGAAAAGTAAAATGTTGGAGATTGAAGAAAAAATCTACAATGTAGGTTCTTACTCATCCAAATACATTAAAACCATAAAGAGCGCACTTTCAGCAATGGGAATTTGCAACGATTTTGTCGCCATGCCTTTCCGTAAGTTCGACGAAGTTAAAAGCAATCGTATTAAACAAAATTTAAAAGAATTGAATATATTGGAGCCAGTTCATTCCTATATAAATAATAAAACATAAATTATGAAACTACCGGTAATTGACCTTATTGTTTTTATAATAATAACCTTTGGAAATGTGATATTTGGCGCCAGTTTTTATTTTAAAAACAAAACTTCAGATCAATTCACTTCCGGCGGTGGCAATTTACCTTCGTGGGTAGTGGGGATGTCAATTTTTGCAACTTTTGTTAGCAGCATCAGTTTTTTGGCACTCCCCGGAAAAGCTTATATGACCAATTGGAATGCACTAGTTTTTAGTTTTGCAATTCCAGTTGCCGCAATTATGGCGGTCAGGTTCTTTGTTCCGCTTTACAGAAATTTAGGCAGTATTTCGGCGTACAATTATCTGGAAGTCAGGTTTGGAACCTGGGCACGCATTTATGCTTCAGTGTGTTACGTTTTAACCCAGATTATGCGAACAGGAGCTATTCTTTTATTGCTTGCATTGCCGTTAAACGCACTATTTGGATGGAATATTAAAACCATAATTATTGTTACCGGCATTGCAGTTACAGCTTATTCAATGCTGGGCGGCATTCAGGCAGTGGTTTGGACCGATGCAATACAGGGAATTGTTTTGATTGTTGGTGCAATAGTTTGTGCAATAGTTCTAACCTTTTCGATGCCGGAAGGACCTGCTCAAATATTCGAAATTGCTACGGCAAACAATAAATTCAGTCTCGGAAGTTTTGGCGCCAGCCTTTCAGAATCAACATTTTGGGTGGTACTTATTTATGGATTGTTTATCAACCTCCAGAATTATGGTATCGACCAAAATTTTGTTCAGCGATACATGACCACAAGTTCGGTTAAAAAAGCAAAATCTTCGGCTATGTTTGGCGCGCTTTTGTATTTACCGGTTTCGCTTTTGTTTTTTTATATAGGCACAGCACTTTTTTCATTTTATACAGCTCAGCCTCAATTGTTACCAGCTGAATTATCTGCTCCGGGCGCGGGTGACAAAGTGTTTCCATATTTTATTGTAAATGGTTTACCCAAAGGAGTTACCGGACTTTTAATTGCATCTATTTTCGCAGCTGGAATGAGCACTGTTTCAACAAGTATTAACAGCACGGCAACCATTATTTTATCCGATTATTATCATCGATATTTCAATAAAAATGCAAACAACAATGATTCGATGAAAGTACTCTACATTTCATCTGCAATTTTTGGGGTTTTAGGTATCATCATTTCCATTTCTCTTGTTGGCGTTGAAAGCGTGTTGGATGCCTGGTGGTCACTTGCTTCCATATTCAGCGGCGGAATGCTCGGGCTTTTCCTCCTGGCTTTTCTATCGAAAAAAGTCAGAAATATTGATGCAATTGTTGGAGTAATTGTGGGTGCTCTTGTTATTATTTGGATGAGTTTGTCACCGCTTTATTTTACTGAAGAAAATTTGCTTGCATTCAAAAGTCCGTTTCATAGCAACCTGACTATAGTTTTCGGAACACTGGTTATTTTCCTTGTTGGATTTATTGGAATGAAACTTTTTGCTGGTAAAAACAATAAAAAGGAATAAATTATAATAACATCGTTGGCAATTTCAACTAAAACTAACGAGGAAAAATTTCACAATTCAAAACTTCTTAATATTTTTCATTTAAAATTTAAAAATCATTATGAAAACAATTTTTTTACTTTTATTGATATTGATTTCAAACGGAATATTTGCTCAGAAGCCATTTTCAAGTGAAGCTGCAATTGTTAAATCGGAGTTTATCTATAAAGCCGATGATGTTAAATTTCCAAGTTGTCATGCTTCAACTATTACCGAAACCAAAGATGGATTGATAGCTGCGTGGTTTGGCGGGACAGCCGAAAGAAATCCTGACGTTGGAATTTGGGTTAGCCGGTTTACCAACGGTATATGGACAATTCCGGTGGAAGTTGCAAACGGAATTCAACATAAAGATTTGCGTTATCCAACATGGAATCCTGTACTTTTCAATTATGGCGATGAAATAATTTTGTTTTACAAGGAAGGTCCAAGTCCAAGCACATGGTGGGGTGAATTTGTTACTTCAACCGATAATGGCTTAACATGGTCACGCCCCGTAAGGTTGCCTGAAGGAATTGCAGGCCCGATTAAAAATAAACCTGAACTTTTACCAAACGGAGAATTGATTTGTCCAACAAGTTCTGAAGATAACGGCTGGAGGGTTCATTTTGAATTTACACCCGACCACGGACTTACCTGGGAACGCACCGAAGCGATTAATGATGGCAAAAAATTTTCAGCTATTCAACCCAGTATTTTAAAACATCCCGATGGAAAATTGCAGATTTTGTGCCGCAGCAAAGATAAATACATTCTTTCTGCCTTTTCATCAGATAACGGGCATAGTTGGACAGAACTCAAACCCATTGATCTTCCAAATCCGAATTCAGGTACTGATGCAGTAACTTTGAAAGATGGCCGCCATGTATTGGTTTATAATCATATAAAACCATCGGAAACCTGGGGCGACAGAAATATTTTAAATATGGCGGTTTCAAAAGACGGGTTAACCTGGGAAGCCGCGATTTTGCTCGAAAACGATTCTAATCAGGATGGTGAATATTCTTATCCAGCTGTAATTCAGTCAAGTGATGGAATGATTCATATTACTTATACCTGGAACCGCAAACTGATAAAACATGTGGTTGTAAATCCTGACAAACTGCTTACCAAACCCATTTTAAATTCGAAGTGGCCGATGCAATAAAAAACTAATTTGAAAACATGGCACAAATGAGAACAATTTTAACGCTGACAACCATTCTGTGCTTCTGTATTGGAGTTGCACAAACCAAACAAGACAATCTTTTACGGATAAAATACAACAACCCCGAACTGCAATCAGCCGATTTGGGCGTCGGGCTCTGGGCATGGCCTTTCGCGGTGGATTTTGATAAAGACGGTGATTTGGATTTGCTTGTTAACTGTCCCGATAAACCATTTAACGGTTTGTGGTTTTTTGAAAATACAACCGGTGGCAAAAATCCTGTTTTGAAGTCTCCAGTTAAACTTGCTAAAAGTCAGCGAAACCTTCAACTCTCAGTTGAAAATGGTGAATATGTGGCAATGACCCCCAACGTTAAATACCCCAGCTTTTTCAAAACATTCTATCAAAAACCGATACACTTTTTACAAAGGATTTTTTTGCAGAAATAATCAAGGATCCACGTTTCAATTTGTGGCGTTATGTCGATTATGAAAATGATGGCGACCTTGATATAATTATTGCAATTGATGACTGGACCGATTATGGTTGGGACAATGCTTTCGACAAAAACGGGGTGTGGACAAATGGCCCTTTGCACGGAACAGTTTATTTGATTGAACAAACAAAACCAGGCGAATATGCCAAACCTGTACATATAAATGCAGGCGGAAAACCGATTGAAAATTTCAGCATTTCGGGCGCAAATTTCGAAGATTTTGACGGAGATGGCGATCTCGATATTATTATTGGCGAATTTGTTGACCGGCTTTCGTGGATTGAAAATACAGGAACACGCACAAAACCCGAATATGCAGCGCCAAAATTCATAAAAATAAACGGCGAAATACTTCACCTCGACCTTGAAATGATTGTGCCAACAACAGCAGATTGAGACAAGGACGGCGACATGGATCTTATTGTTGGAATTGAAGACGGACGTGTTGTCTTTCTTGAAAATACAGGAAAAAAAGATATTGACGGTCCGGTTTTTAAGCTTCCGGTTTATATTCAGCAGGAACCTGAATATTTAAAATTCGGTGCACTTGTTACGCCGTTTAGCACCGACTGGGATAATGATGGAGATGAAGACCTGATTTGCGGAAATACGGCAGGTCATATTGGATTTATTGAAAACCTTGGAGGAGGAAGTTCACCAAAGTGGGCAAAACCTGTTTATCTTGAAGCAGATGGAGAAACCATTTTAATTCTGGCCGGTGAAAACGGGTCAATTCAGGGTCCCGCCGAACAAAAATGGGGTTACACTACCCTGTCGGTTGCCGACTGGAACGGCGATGGATTAAAAGATATTATTTACAATTCGATTTGGGGGAAAGTAGAATGGTTCGAAAATACCGGCACAAAAAACAAACCTAAACTAACAAAATCGAAACCTGTTGAAGTTGAATGGATGGGAACAAATCCAAAACCAGCATGGAACTGGTGGAACCCCGAAGGGAAAAACCTTGTTACTCAATGGAGAACAATTCCTTATGCCATCGACTGGAACAGTGACGGATTAATGGATTTAATCATGCTCGACCATGAAGGATATTTGTGTTTTTGGGAGCGGTTTAAAGAAAACGGCAACCTTAAATTAAAACCCGGGCAAAGAATATTTACTGCAGAAGAAAACAGCACTTTTACCAATCAATTTACAAACGATGAAAACGGTTTGTTACGTTTAAACACAAAAGAAGCCGGTGGATCAGGGAGAAGAAAATTCTGTATTGTTGATTGGGATCGCGATGGAAAATTGGATATACTTGTAAACAGTGTAAATATTAATTTTCTGCGGAATAAAGGAACAAAAAACGGATTGGTTGTACTTGAAGATATGGGAACACTTTCAGATAAAATACTGGCAGGCCACTCAACTTCTCCAACCTTAGTTGACTGGGATAAAAACGGAATTCAGGAATTGCTTATTGGCGCTGAAGACGGACACTTTTATCTTTTGGAGAATAAATAAGAAAACAGAATTGATTAATTGAAGTCAATTAATTTAAAAACAAAGATTTAGAAAAATAAAAACCAACAATTTAAGCTTATGAAAAATTTAGTTATTCAATTTTTCCGTTTGAAAACCGCAGTAAATCTTATTCTTTTTTTTATTCTTTTTTTATTGATCCCCAAAATGAATATAGCACAGGAAAGAATTACCAACGCCGAAAAACTCGGTTTCACAAAAGGAAAGAAAATATTATTGCTGCACTGCGATGATGCCGGAATGTGCGAAGAAGCAAACATCGCGGTTCAATCATACATTCTAAAGGGTGATGTTTTGTCGGCTGCAGTAATGATGCCCTGTCCAAACGCAGAAGAAATGGTAGAGTGGGTAAAAAAACACCCAACTGCCGATATTGGAGTTCACCTCACCCTTACAAGTGAATGGAAAAAATATCGCTGGACAACCATTACCGATCCGGAAAAAGTACCCGGATTGATTGACCCTGAAGGCAAAATGTGGCACGAAGTTCCTGATGTAGTAATGCATGCCACACCAAAAGAGGTGGAAATTGAAATACATGCCCAAATTGATAAAATGATTCAAATGGGACAGAGGCCATCACACATTGATACGCACATGGGAACCTTGTATGGTTCGCCTGAATATGCAAAAGTTTTCTTTGAAACAGCTGTAAAATATAATATTCCGGCTAATGCAATCGATTTGTCGGACAAAGATGTTGCCGACTATTACCGCGCTGCCGGTTACCCGATAAACAATGAAATGATTAAATATCTGGAAGTTTATCCGCTGCCAAAACTCGACAATTTTACAAGCGCACCTGATGGAAAATCATACGAAAACAAAAAAGAAAATTTCATAAAACTGGTGCAGTCATTAAAATCGGGCTTACAGAAATCATTTTTCACCCTTCAATTCTTACAGAAAACCTGAAAAGCATAACAGGTTCTGCACAACAAAGAGCCTGGGAAGCACAAATGTTTTCAGATCCGGAAATTAAACAGTTTTTTAAAGACAATGATATTGAAATCACAACCTGGACTGATATTATGAAACGGTTCAATACTAAAAAATAAAACTTATCAATATGAAAACCAAAACGTTAATGATAGTTTCGGCATTTTATTTTGCTGAATGCCTGCCAAAAAAGTGAAGACAAAACCACACTTGTTGATTACGTCGATCCAACAATTGGCAATGTGGGAATTTTACTCCAGCCAACCCGGCCAACAACGCAACTGCCAAATCAGATGATCAGAATGCATCCTGTCAGAGCCGATTACATTGATGACCAAATCAGTTTTTTCCCTTTAACAATGGCATCTCACAGAAATGGCGAATTATTTGGCATTTTGCCCGGAACCGGAAATATTGAAACAGGAACCTGGAAAACAGACAAACCTATGATCACCAGCTTGAAATAACCAAACCATTTTATTATTCAACCTACCTGATTGATGAAGATATTACAACCGAATTTGTGCCCGGTATTAAAACGGGTTTCTTTCGTTTTACTTTTCCTGAAAACGGCGAAAAAAGAATTCGTTTTAACCTTGTAAATAAAGGTGAATGGAAACCCGTTTCAGCGAAATCTTTTACCGGAACAGAGGAATTTCAGGGAATGAAAGCTTTTGTTTACGGCGAATTCGATATTGAACCAAATGTGTTAATTGATGAAAACGGTTCATCGTTGCAGCCTGTTGAAAAACCTGTTGCATGGTTCAATTTCACAGAAAGTAAAAATAAAATAATTCAGTTTAAATATGCCATTTCGTTTATCAGTGCCGAACAGGCTGAAAAAAACCTGAGGAATGAAATTCAGGATTGGGATTTTGAGAAACTTGTTGAAAGCGGAAAGGAAATCTGGGAAAATGCCCTGGGAAAAATTCAGGTAAAAGGTGGCACAGATGCGCAAAAACGCAGTTTCTACACGGCTTTGTACAGAACTTATGAACGTATGATATACATTAGTGAGGATGGAAAATACTACAGTGCATACGATCATAAAATCCATGAATCAGACCGCGACTTTTATGTTGACGATTGGGTTTGGGATACCTACCTGGTTCATCATCCATTGCGAATGATAATAGATACAAAAAAGGAAAGTGATATGCTTGATTCATATGTAAATATGTATGAACAAGGTGGCTGGATGCCCCAGTTTCCAATACTTTACACTGATAATCCTGCCATGCACGGTTTTCATTCAACCATTGTTTTTCTTGACGCTTACCGTAAAAATATACGCGACTACGATGTTCAAAAAGCGTATGAAGGTATTCGAAAAAATGCAACTGATGCAACAATGTTACCCTGGCGGAATGGCCCAAAAACTCCTCTTGATGATTTTTATCGTGAAAATGGATTTTTTCCTGCGCTGGCTCCCGGTGAAACTGAAACTTACCCTGAAGTACATGGTTTCGAAAAAAGGCAAAGTGTGGCGATTACGCTTGCTCACAGTTACGATGACTGGGCTTTGGGACAAATGGCAAAAGAACTGGGAAAAGAAGATGATTACAAGTATTTTAATGGTCGTGGCGCCAATTATCGCAACCTCTACAACCCGGAAACAAAACTGATGTGGCCAAAAAATGAAAAAGGTGAATGGCTTGATATCGACCCCAAATTTGATGGTGGAATGGGTGGACGCGATTATTATGACGAAAACAATGCATACACTTACCAGTGGCATGTGCAACAAGATATTCAGGGTTTGATAAAACTGATGGGCGGTCGTGAAGCGTTTGCAAAAACCCTCGACCAGCTGTACCGCGAACCACTTGGCAGGAGCAAATATGCATTTTATGCAAAATTCCCCGATGCCACAGGAAATGTTGGTCAGTTTTCGATGGGCAACGAACCAAGTTTCCATATTCCATATTTATACAATTATGCCGGAGAACCATGGAAAACCCAAAAACGGATTCGTTTTCTTTTAGATGTTTGGTACAAAGACAATATTTTCGGTATTCCCGGTGATGAGGATGGTGGCGGAATGAGCGCATTTGTTGTATTCTCATCAATGGGATTTTATCCTGTAACACCGGGTTTACCAGTTTATACAATCGGCAGTCCGGTTTTTGAAGAAGTTAAAGTAAGCCTTGAAAATGGCAATACATTTACTGTTAAGGCAAATAAATGTTCAGTTGTGAATAAATACATTCAGTCGGCAAAATTTAACGGGCAACCATTAACCAAAACATGGTTTACACACGAAGAACTGATGAACGGTGCAACACTTGAATTGGAAATGGGTCCAAAACCCAACAAAACCTGGGGATCGGCACCTGAAGATGCGCCGCCATCGGAATTGGAATAAGAAGCCCCCTTCTGATTCCCCCGGAGGGGGAAGGCTTGGAAGAAAAAATAAAGAATATTGAATAAGAAATGATGAATTAAATTTAAAAATAACAGTATGAATTTCAGAAATTTGCTTTTTGCCATTTTTACTTCACTTTTGATTGTATCAGGATGTACCTCAAAAAAAGATTTTAAAACCGATGTTGACACAAAACTAAAACCATGGACTAACCTCGAGTTTTACAACGATCCATCCAACTTTCAGTTTGCCATAGTTTCTGATCGGCATGGCGGGATGCGGAGGGGCATTTTTGAAAAAGGGATAGAAAAAATCAACCTGATAATGCCCGAATTTGTAATGTGCGTAGGCGACCTGATTTCAGGATATACAACAGACACAGCAGAAATTGCACAACAATGGGACGAAGTAAACCAAATTATATCGGATTTGAAAATGCCATTTTTTTATCTGCCCGGCAACCACGATATTACCAACAAGGTAATGCAAAAAGAGTGGGAAAAACGCTATGGAAAACGCTATTACAGCTTCAACTATAAAAACGTTTTGTTTTTGGTGCTGGATAGTAATGATGACGAAGAATTCAACCTCACAAGGGAACAAACTGATTTCGTATTAAAAACTTTAAAAGAAAATGAAGATGTTCGCTGGACCTACCTTTTTATGCACCACCCTATTTGGACTTACGACACCGGCGGCCGCTTCCAGGAAATTCAAACAGCCCTGCAAAACCGCAAACACTCGGTAATTGCAGGCCATGAACACCGTTACCGGCACGAAGAAATAAACAACGCTAACTACTATGTACTTGCAACAACGGGTGCTGGTTCGGCCCTGCTTGGTGAAGCTTTCGGACAATTCGACCATATTTCGTGGATTACCATGACCAACAACGGTCCGGTTATGGCAAACCTGAAACTCGATGGTATTTTGCCTCACGATGTGGCAACCGCAAAAAACCGGGAAATGGCCGAGCTACTTATTGCGAATTCAAAAATGGACCATCTTATAGTTTGTAGTTCTGACAAGAAATTTACAAATGGTAAACTTGCACTTCGTTTCAAAAATCCATCAGAAACAGATATGATTTTGAACCTGAATTTTTATCACCACCACCAGCTTCAAATCGAAATTCCTGAAAATGAAATTAAAATTCCGGCTGGAAGTGAAAAACAAATTGAAATTCCGTTCCATTCAACGAAACCACTTGATTATGATAAAATTGATTTGATTTGCACTGAATGGGAAATTAAATACGATGGTTCTGAAAACCAGAACTTTGCATTACAGGGAAAATCTCAATTTGCCGTTCAACCAGCTTCTCCTCTTCAATCAACTCAATTTTAATCATGCAAAAAATTTTCCCTAATTTTCCTCTGCGCGGGCCTGGCGCGGGTACTTTCCGATTCTTGGCAATTTTCGGTAACCCAAAGCCAAAGACAAATAAAGTTTTGCTTGCGAGGCAATTTCGGAAGTAACTATGGATCGTTTAGTAGGGGGGCGGTTTTATTCTTTGTATCTAATGTGGTTCACTTATGGGCCATTCAAGCGTTTTCTCCTTCCAATATTCCCAACATTGATTACATAGTATGTACGGATATCCTGCATTACTCCTATCTTTAGCCAAAACATTTAAATCATGCAAATTCAGGTTATAAAAGGAAACGGAGAAGCTGCTTTTTTCGATACGGAAAAACTAAAGCAGGCGCTTCAAAATGCCGGTGCCGGTCCAAGTGAACAAAAAATGATTGCCACTGCAATTGAAAGCAAAATATATAATGGTATTTCAACAAAAGAAATCTACAAAATGGCTTTTGATTTGCTGAAAAGGGAATCGCTTAAAATTGCGGGTAGATACCGGCTTAAAAATGCGATCATGGAGTTGGGTCCGACAGGTTTCCCGTTTGAAACATTTGTAGGAAAGATATTTGAAACCTTGGGTTACCAGGTTGAAACCGGTGTAATTGTACAGGGAAAATGTGTACAGCATGAAGTTGATGTAATTGCACGAAAACCCGGCGAAATGTTAATGATTGAATGCAAATTTCACAGCGATAACCAAACAAAAGCAGCGTTCAGGTTCCACTTTATATTCAGTCGAGATACCTTGATGTAAAAGCCGCATGGGAATTGCAATACGGAAAAGATATCAAATACCGTGGCGGTGTGGTAACCAATACCCGTTTTAGTGATGATGCCGAAAACTATGGTAAATGTGCAGGGTTGCTTGTAATTTCATGGGATTATCCGGCTGATACAAGTTTGAAAAGCCTGATTGATAAAACCGGCCTCCACCCCATTACTTCGTTAATTTCGCTTACAAAAAAAGAGAAACAGTTTTTGCTTGAAAAAGGTGTCATTTTGTGTAACCAGTTAAACGAAAACAAGCTATTGTTATTGGAAATTGGATTAACTGAAAATCAAATTAAAAAAGTTATCAGGGAAGCGGGGAATTTGATTGCTGACTAAATCAACAATTCGCATCAACCGTCCTTAAATTCTTTGCCAACTCATTCAAACTTTTGTCTGAATTAGGTTGTGAGAATTCAAGTTAATGTTATTTTACCCAGGTTCAAAATCTGGGTCACTCATATTTATCTTTCCTAATTCCGGGATCAATTACCACATGTTTTAAAAATTTTTCAATTTCACTGTTGTACGAGAAGCAGGTTTATAATTTCTCTTTTACAATTTTCGAAATAATATATTAAAAAGTTAATTTACAGCGATTTGAATATTTATATTTGCAGTTTAAATTAAAATAATTTTAGAATCAAAATAAATTATCGCTTGATAATTATTTTTAAAATGGAATAATTGATTGTGAAATATCTCCATTTTTTCAATATTTCCTATAAAATCTGGCAAAATTCCAATCGCTCTCCATCAGGACCAAGTATATTGAAATACCTGCATCCGTTATCCCAAAAGTTTAAAAAAACAGGTTTGTCTTCAACAACCGAATAACCTTCATTTTTGAGCAGTAAAAATGTTTCATCAATATCATCAACATCAAAAGTAATGTGGTCAATTCGCCCATCTTTTCGTTGCTTCACACTGGTTAATTCAGGTTCAGGCATTTGATACAATTCAATTATTATTTCTTTGTGTTTCATCATCGAAACCTTGCCTTGTGCGCCTTCGTGCATAAACGTTGAATGCATCACCATTTGAAAACCCAATCGTTCATAAAACACCCGTGAGATTTCAAGATCAACAATAGGCATTCCGATATGCTGTAAATGATTGATTTTTAAATTCATGTTTTGTCAATTTATTGTAATGATTAGCCGGATACTCGTTGGCTAATTGCAACAGAATGGTATTCATCTGTTGTTTGTGCAAAATACAAAAAGATGTGAGAATTACGATCAACATTCTGCAATTGCAAGCAGGTTAATTGTTTTAGGGTTGCATTGAGCAAAACATTTTATGTTTTATTAAAAAATTTATCGTCTGTCCATTTCGACGGGTTGTTTGCAATGTAATTTGATATCCGTTGAAACGACTCATCGTTTCGAATAATATTATCGTGAAAACGGGATTGCCAGGTAAAATTTAAATTGTTATTCCGGGCAAATTTTGTAACCCCAATTTTGTAACCACGGATTATTGATGCCAGATTTTTTGATTGTGGCCCAAATTTGTTACCTGTTGTTGTGGTGGGTATTGTTTGTATGGACGATATGGTGGGGTTGATTGGGTTGTTAATTGGGTTGTTGATGGCGTTGTTGATGGCGTTGTTAATTGGGTTGTTGATTGGGTTGTTGATTGGTAGAGACGCAAAATTTTGCGTCTCTACGGATGCGACACCGTTATCGCCACCAATATCAACAACATCACCATTTGTATTATCCGGTTTGTCAATAATAATTATTCCATGCACATGATTTGGCATAACAACAAATTCGCCCAATTCAACAAACGGAAAATGGATTGGAATGTCCTTCCAACATTGATGAGCAATTTGCCCTATTTCCGACATAACCATTATACCCTTTTTAATTTCCCCAAAATAACATTCACGATGGGCGGTGCAGATGGTTACAAAATACATTGCATTTGACCCATAATCCCAATTTTTAGACGGGCGGATGGAATACGGAATTTATTTTGAAATTTTTCGACCATAGTTGATTTATGATATTTTTATTCAGGCGGAAACTTCATTTTTTTTCAAACGTGCTGTTTTTTTGTTTTAAAATACAGAGGAACCTGCAGGTCATCGTAGTTAACGGTGTGAAATGAAAGAACTAATAAAAAATGCTATTTAAACCGCGCGGGAGCGAGGAGTTTATTAAAAACAGTTTTATTTTAATTCAATTATACATTCATCAATTTGAATCACATTTTCTGTTGATGTCTCTTTTGTTTGTACCGAGTAGATAGGCCACCCTGTACCATGAATTCGGGATGCAGTCCGCGTTTCGCTGTGTAAATATGAAAATTCATCTCTTTTGGGAGGAGGAGTCTGCATGGTTTCAGCCATCTTTACCAGGTATTTAAAGGTTTCATTCGTAAGCTGAACTGAATCAACAGATTGATGCATCCTGTAAATGGCGTTATTATCTTCATCATTTATTTCATCAAGCCAAAAAGTTACTTTTGCATCAAAAGGCTCACCTACAAATATATTTGGCAACTTATTATCGTATGAATAATCCTCCCACAGTTTATATTTTAATCCATGGAAATAGTGGAATTGTAAAATTTCGTTTATAGCACCGGATTCAATCCCTTGTTTTGAATTGTACATATTCTCCCATTGTGTAACAAGCTTATCCATATTTGGAATAGACTTTAGTTCATCTTTTATCATGGAAGTACCTTTAATAATATAGTCTCTTATCTCTTCCCAATTGACGACCTCAACAAAGATTCCCAAATCGTCCGTTTTTATCTGAACATTCATGTCTTCAATTATCGATGAGAGTTTTTTAATCAACTCATTATCGGTTTCAACTTCATAATCACGATAAAACCAATTTATCAAATATCCATTTTCAATTGTATCCTTAATGGTAATGTCAACTTCATATTTTGTAAATTCTCTTGAAATTGTATCATCTTCCTGAATTTTCAGTTTTTCATTTGAAACCAAATAAGTTTGTTTCTCATTTATATCCCAAAATCCGATTACCTGTGTTGTTGAATCAGCAATATTAATCTGACAATTAACTCTTATTATCAGAAGTAATAATAATCCGGTTGAAAGAATTCTTTTCATTTTATTGTTGTAAATGGTTTTTGTTTTTGGAAAGGAAGTTCCGGCCAGCTGCGTTAATACTGTTAACAAAGTGATGAAATTGGGCTGAGAGGGGAAATGATGAGCGTTTGTTAAGCATAGTTTTTTATTCTATTGTCAGATTCCTCGATTTTGGATATTTAACTGAATATTTTAAATCAAATTCCTTTTTCTCCATAGGTTTTAAAGTAAACTCCCACTTAACTTCTCCGCTTTCTTTATTTAACTTGGCACCCGAAACATTTTGAATGTTTACTTCAATTTCTTCAAATTTTGAAACGGGAGTCTGGTCAAGTACAATCATTTTAATTTCCTGATTTTTGTTGTTTTTAATGGTTGTTTTCCATGACTTTGATTCTTCCTTTTTAGAACCAATAAACTGTCTTGTTTCAAAATCCTTTTCTTTTTCGCGGTTGACAATTACATTTTGTCTTTACCCAACGAAAGCTGCAAAGTGTCAGTTGCGAACCGAACATCCAGGATTGATTTCCCAACAAATGTTCCTTCGAAGAATATATTGGCTTCACCCTCCAGTAAATTATATTTTTCCCAGTCAGTGATATTTGCAATTAAGTAAGCTTCTTTTTCAATTTTTGGCACAGCATAATATTGGAAAAATGCAGGAACCTGATATACTGCCATATCAACTGAATAGTTTTTATTATCGGAATTAACTGAATAAGGATTGGAAATTTCAAAATTAACAGATGTTTGATTTACCGTTTTTTCAAAAGGAATTGCAATACTTTCTGCCTCCCGGCTTTTTGTTTTATTTACTGATACACCTGCAACTCTGCCCTGAAATTGTTCTGACATATCTGCATCTTCCTGTTTTCCATAACCAATCACAACAACTTCATCCAATGCCATTTCATCTTCAACCATTTTTACATTAATTACTGAACCTGTAACTGGCAAAGTTTGAGGTTTGAAACCAATAAATGAAAAACTTAAATTTTCGGCATTGTTTGGAAGTGTAATCGAATAGTTTCCGTTCATATCTGTTACTGCTCCAATTGTGGTTTTGGGAACCATTACAGTTGCGCCAATTAATGGTTGGTTTTCCATGTCAACAATCTGACCGCTCACTGGATTTATTGATTTGTTATAAACCGGTGGCATACTGTAAAAGTCGAGATAATAAGTTTTAAGTTCAGGTGCAACTCCCGATGAATTTGGATTTGATGAAGAAAATGAAAGTTTTACATTTTTCCAATCCACTTTTGTGTCTTGTCTGAGATTTGCCTTGTAAATAATTTCTACCGGATCATTAATGGTTTTTGCACGAATATCATATGTCGGATACCATCCTGCATTGTCAACAATGTATGATAATTCGAATGTTGCATTTGTTTTAATTTTACTTTGAACTTTTACTAAAATTTCACCCGATGCAAACTCTTTCATGCTTGTTAATGTATTCAGCTGGTTTTGAAGTTCGTTCTTTTGTTTTTTCAAACGCTCCAAAGTTTTATTTCTTTCAATTTCTTTAAGTTTTAAAACAGTGAGTTTAGAACTGTAAAATTCAGATGCTTCTTTAAGCGTCGAAATATTTAATTCATTGTTTTTCCCTCCAATTATCCGGTTGTCATTTAAAAAAGTAAGTTCTTCTATTAAAATAGAAAGGTAAGTTTCTTCCAGTTTTATTTGATCGTTTAGCTCATCAAGTTTTGATTCTGTTTTTTTACTTCTTCTGATTTTTCAAGTTTATCAACAAAATTCTGCTGATGATTTACAGCCAGAACTGTCACTTCACCATTTGCTTTTACCTGTACACTTTTTGAATCGATGAAAGGAGATAAATCTGTGAATTTTAGAATTGTTATTCCGGGAGAAAGTTCAACAGTTTTGTGTCTTGCAACCTGAGCTTTGTCAATAAAAACTGTTACTTCATTAACTTCCGTTTTAATTTCTTTTTCTGTTATTTCCTGTCCGAAAATATTGCCAAAAATCAGGCAGAATAAAATTAGGTTTAAAGCTTTCATATTTTGGTTTTATAGTTTTTTATGGTTGAAATTGTCTTTATTTAAATTATGCAAACGTTTTGCAGGTAACCAAAGGGGCGGACTACGGGCGATTGTTCGTTCGAAAGACGAGGGCAATCAAGCGTGAAACTAGGGTGGCAACCTGCACTGCGTTTATTTTTTTGTTATATAATAAAATTCTCTCTCTAAATCATATTTTAATCTTTTTGTACTGCTTCTCATAATTAAGTATGGTATTCCTAACATTAAAGTAGAATGAATGATTATGAAAGGTATTATAAGTAGATCATCGGTTGTGGCTTCATTAAATTCCGAAGCGAAAAAACTTATAATTAACATTAAATAGATAAATATTGCAAATGAATAAAAAGCAATCATTATTCCACTAAAACTGTTTATATCAGTAGTAATTACTAATTTATCTTTGTCGTGTATAAAACTTCCCTTTGCTATTGCTATATTCAAATTTATATCAAAAAAGCCTCTGCGTTTTCTTATTTTAAATTTATCACAATCAACGTATCCCTTAAACTCGTTTTTGCTAGATGAAAATATGTCAAATCCGCTAATTAATAATCCATAATCTCCTTCGTCTACTTTACTTTTTAAGATTTTAACGAATTCTTCTTTCTGAATATCTAATTCAGTTCTTAAATGATCGATTAGTTTTATTTTCTCTAAAAAATGATTCATATAAAAGCTCGGATTATAGCTGAATTAAAAAGATAGTAACGTTTTTATACCTGTAATTGATACTTTCTTGTTTGAACCTGTCTTTTGTGAAAAGCGTGTTTTCCGCCGGGATATTTTGTTCATTTTGTTTGGTTTAAGAATGAATTTGTAAGCCAAATGTAAAAATTATTTTGTGAAACAAATGTTCGGTAAATATTATTTGGTTTGCGGGGCGGGGATTTTGCCTGAGCTACTTTTAAAGCAGTGCTGCTTTTGGCTTGTGCCGTGGTTATTTCAATTGTTTTCTTACAACAAAATAATTATCGTACTCCTTTTCTATCTTAAAATCAAATTTCTCATAGAGTTCAAGTGGTCCCTTAAAATGTCCCTCGCATGATAATTTGCCTTTGCCCGGATATGCTTCGATATAATCATAATTTTGTAATGCATAATCGGCACAAATTTGTTCTATAATTTTCTGGGCAATACCTTTTCTCCTGTAGTCGGGATCAATTAAAAAACATACAATTGAACATGCATTATCGTTGGGATTATCAATTAAATCATAATACTTTAATAACCTCTCATAATTTTGCCGGTTGTTTACGTTGCACCATCCAACAGGTTTATCACCAGCATAGGCCAAATATCCCAACATTTTCCCTTCGTTGATATATCTGATTGCAGACGATCGGTTTCCTTCCTTATTCCATTGCTCATTTGTGCCGGTAAAATGAAATGAAAAGCAGTAACAGGCAGACCAATCGGGATTATCAGTAAATACAATGTTATCAAAGAAGTATAAATAATCGTTTAATAATTCCGGAGTTAATGGTTTGATAATTATGTCCATGATATGCTTCAGTATTTTTGAGTATTTATGTCTTTCGTGCTCAGTGCACAACGTTTTAGCAAATATAATTAGTTTCGGAATACGGGGTACTTTCCTGTAGAAAAGCACCGAGGTTGATGCGGGCTATAAAACTTGATTATTGGAAAAGAAGCCTCAAATAAAAGTTTGGTTCCTGTTAATTAAAACATATCAAACCTGTAGCCTTTTTCCTTTAATTGTGTGACGATTTCATCCAAATGAAAATACAGTTTATCTTTCCGCAGCGGGTTTGTTCCGGGGTGGATGAGCAGATGAAAACCGTTCATTCCAAATGATGCTTCGTATTCAAAAATGCTTTTCAAAATATCGGTGTTCGAAATATAGTTTGGCATTTCGGGTGTTGTGTAATCGGCATTTGATAGTGTGCCGGGCGAGAAATTAACTGTTATCTGGTTTAATTCATTGGTAATATCCACAACTTTTTTGTTGTACCATTCATAAGGGGGCATAAAGTACTTTGGACTGATACCAAGGTTTTCAAGGGCCTGCAGGTTATGCAGTATATCAGCTTTTATCTCTTCGGCGGGGTGCAGCAAACTGTCTCGTTTTATCCAGTCGCAATATAAAGGTGCTTGTCGGAGTGAGCGCCAATATAGTGCCCGTCTCTTGCAATTGATTTTTACCAAATCAGTGTGTTGGCGGACAAAATCGCCTGTAAGAAAAAATGAGGCTTTTATGTTGTGTTTTTTTAGAACGCCAAGCACATGCTCAAAACCTTCGTAAAAGTCGTGCCCTGTAAAACAGAGATAAATATTTTTCTGCAGTGTGTCGGTGCGGATCACTGCGCCCTGCTGATCTGTTACATTTTGGGCAACAGTTTGTTTGTCAAACAACAGGAAAAGCAACAGGATAAAGAGGATTCTACTCATGACTTAACCAGGTAAGTATAAGCAATAATTCAGCCGAGCCATCGAGGGTAGGTTCGTTTGTACTGTAATCGGCCCAGTCGTCCCAGTATTTTATGTGGTCGGGTTGTAAGTGGGCGTATTCATCGGGTTCGGTGAGTGAAATTTGAAGCATCTTGTCATGAATGGTTGTCCATTGCGGACCATCTACCAGACTCCCTTTTATTTTTTCTTTGTTGATTCCCCAAAACGGCATGTGCACATCATCGGGCGTATCCGCATTTTCAGGTATTTCTGTAATCATTGCCGAGCCCCACGGGTTTAATCCGAGCAACCAGTTTACATGGTTCTGCATCAGCGGGCGGTACTTTTGTGAACCTGTCATTTCCTCAAACAACATGGCTTGTGTTGCAACCGCCGCGGCAAGATTATTTGAACACCAAATAAATAAATGGCCTATTCCGTAAGGGTTTTTATCTGCTTTCTTTTGAATTTGTTGCAGGTTATGTTCGTAATACTGAACCATTTCCTGTTTGTCGGTTTTTGTACCTACCTGCCAAAAGGCATAATGCCCCATGTTTACAAATGGGTACATTTCGTAATGACTGGCTGTGTCACGTTCCATCCACGACCAGGTTCTAATGATTTTGGCATAAGTGCGTGCTTCCTTTAAAAAATTTTTCTCCCCTGTAATTTTATACAATTTTGCTGCAGCCCATTCCATATCGTCGGCCCATGTATTTTCTTCATAACGGTAGGGAGCGCCAAAACTGTTTCCCTGCTGATAACCTTCCTGCTGCCGGCCCATGGCATAAAGTTCCCTTGCATTTTGCAGACAGGTTTCAGCAAATATTTCATAACCTTTTATCGTGCTGAAAACCTCGTACCCCAAAGTGAGCGTGGCTGCCGACCGACCGGCAAGATTTGCAATTCCCGTTGCCTGGCTTTTGTATTTCGAAAGTCCCTGCGGTTTGCCTGTTGCAAAATACACAGGCCTGAAACTATTTGTTCCCCAGCCATAATCGGCATTGTCTTCGTGCGGAAGTTTAAACCCGCGGTGGTCGCGGTCGTCAGCCACCTGGTGATAAAGTTCGTTGGGGGTCGGGTGCAGTTTCAAAATCCATTCAAGTCCCCATTTGGCTTCATCAAGTATGTCTGGTAAATTATTGGCGCCGGGCAAACCTCTTGCATCCACTTCGTCTTTAAAACTGCCGGGATTCATCTGGTAAGCCATCAGTATGCGGGCAGTTGTGTTGCTGCCTGTTATCAAATATTTTAGTTGATCGGCTGCATCGTGCCAGCCGCCTGTTGCGTCGATCCTTGTTGAATCGGGGCGGATACCGAAAAAACTCAGTCCGTCATGCTGGTGGCAAAACTGTTTTGTGTGCGGATTAAAACCACAACGCTGCGTTCTTATAAAAGCAATTACATCTTCCTGCCATTTCGGGTAAGGCCCAATTTGAAATGTTTTACTTGTAATTCCACTGCCTTTTAGTTCGACATAATATTTCCCTTTTTCCTTAAAATCCGAAAAATCAACCGTGTAATAATATGAAAACGGAGGCCAGGCATTGTTATTTAACCAGCAGGGATATTCGTTTACAGTTTCCCCGTTTTCATTTTTCAGCTGCATAACCGGTTTGTCGAATGATACTTTGCTGAGCAACAGCGCATTTTTTGGCATATCAACAGCATAGCCACCCAAATTAACCCTGATCTCTGTTTGTTGTGCAGTGGAAAAAATACTGCAAAAACAAAACAAAACTACACTTATTACCTGAACCGATATTCTCCTTTTTTTGAACTGATCTGTCATATTATTATTTTTTCGCAGGTACATTACCCTTAACTATTTTCCAAAGTAACGAAATGTAACTTTGAAACCCAATATCAAAAAGTTATCATTTGATTCAGATAATAATAAAATTTATAGCATTGTGAAATTAATACTTCAAAAAAATTAAACTCAATTGAAAACGAATGAGAATAAAAAATGTAATTTTCGGAACCAAATCAACTTGAAATTAAACTACCTGCTTTTGAAATAGTCTTAGAACGAAAAACAGATATCTTTAAATACGAAACCATTAAAAAAGACGTATCCTATGGTCAAAAAACTACTAAATTTTATGTTGCTGGGCTTACTGATTTTTTCAGTCTTACATGCAACAGCACAACCGGGTATCTCCTTCGATAAGTATCACCCGAACAATGAAGTCAGGCAAATTCTGGAAAAGCTGCAAAAGGAAAATCCGGTTGAAACCAAATTGCACAATCTTGCCACAAGTCCCGGTGGTGAAACCATTCAGGTGCTGGAGATCGGGGCAAATCTAAAAGGAGTTCCTGCGGTTTTTGTAGGTGCCAATTTCGAGGGAAATGTGCCGCTTTCAACTGAAGGCGCGCTCTATTTCGCCAAAATGCTGTTCGATTCGGCACAATACACAAAAAACCTGAAATGGTATATTCTGGCACAACCTAATCCTGATGCAGCATCGGGCTTTTTTGCAAAAACAAAATACGGCCGGACAGTAAATGGTTTCGAAATAAACAACGACGTTGACGAAGCTGTAAATGAAGATGGATACGATGATTTAAACGACGACGGATACATTACACAAATGAGGGTAAAAGATTTGGAAGGAACCTTTATTGTATCGAAAAACGACCCGCGGATTATGGTTAAAGCCGATGCAACAAAAGGCGAAAAAGGCGAATACAAACTGTATGACGAAGGTATTGATAACGATAAGGACGGCCAGTATAATGAAGACGGCGAAGGTGGAATAAATGTCGGAATTGGATTTCCACACCTTTTCCCGCGTAATAAAAAGGAGGCAGGTTTGTGGCCGGGACAAACACCCGAAGTTTACAATTTAATGCGGTTTATTTACGACAGGCCCGAAATCGCAATGGTTTTCACACTTGGCAATTCCGATTTCTGCATAGCGCCACCAAAAGGAGGAAGAAAAGGTGGAGCCAATTTGCAAAACTTTAAAATTCCCGGACGTTATGCAAGAATGCTTGATGCAGATCCAAACCAAACATTTTCGATGGATGAAGTAATTGAAATGATGAAACAACGTATGCCGGCAGGTGCTGAAGTTACACCCTCTATGGTGGCTGGAATGCTGAGTTTGGGTGCGGCAGTAAACCCGCTTGATGAAGATTTAAAGTTCTATACAAAATTCTCAGAGGATTATAAAAAAATACCTTGAAGCAAAAAAAATCAGTACCGAAAGACTCGATCCTCCCGGCGACAAAGACGGTTCATTTGAGTTGTGGGCGTATTATCATTTGGGCGTTCCATCGTTCAGCATGAACCTTTTACAGTGTCAAAAGTAAAGGAAGAAAAGAAAACCGGCGACAGTGTTGTTTCGCTTGAAGAAGTTGAAAAAATGAGCGCCGATGAATTTGTTGCTTTGGGAAATGAAAAAATCAATTCATTCCTGAAAGCAAACAATGCTCCCAAACGTTTTACCGCAGGCAGTGTAACGGAAATGATGAATTCTGGGAAAATCAGCCCGAAACAAATGGCCGGAATGATGAAAAACAGCCTGAAAAAGGAGAAGGATGGTGAACTTGGGGAAAAGGATAAAGCACTACTGGCGTATGCTGATAAAGACTGGGAAGGCAAAGGTTTTGTGCAGTGGCAAAGTTTCAAACACCCTACGTTGGGCGAAGTTGAAATTGGTGGTTATATTCCATACCTCGAAACAACACCACAACCTGAGCAGATTGACTCTTTACTGCAAACCCAACTTCCGTGGTTGCTGCAGCTTTCAACAAATTTGCCGCAAATTTCTATTGCTGATGAAAAAATCACAGATCTCGGCGGCGGTGTTTACAAGTTGGAACTGTATATCGAAAACAAAGGTTATCTCCCCTACCCAATCGCAATGGGCCAGCGAAACAGCCAGCCCGCACCGGTAGTGGTAATTCTTGATGGCGAAATTAAAATTCTTGAAGGAATAAAACGCACACCACTTGGCGCGATTGGCGGTAACTCGGTTAAAAAACTGACATGGATGATCCAGTCGGATAAAAAACCTGAAATCAAAGCCAAAATCGAATCAACAATTTTCGGAAGTACTGAAAAACAAATTAAAATCGGAGGTTAATCATGAAACAGATACTCATATTTACACTGCTTATTTCCTTTGCAATCGTTGCAAAATCAGAATCAAAAGGAAAAATTGAAATTCCGCTCCGTTTCGACAGGTACTACAATTATGATGAAGTTAACGAAGCTCTGAAAGCTTTGAACAAGGCTTATCCGGAAATGACAAAACTCGAAGTTGTTGGTAAAAGCGAAGAAGGCCGCGAAATTTATGCGCTCACCATTAATAATTCAAAAACCGGTGAAGCATCAGGTAAACCAGGTGTTTATGTTGATGGTAATATCCACGGAAATGAAATTCAGGCCGGCGAAGTTTGTTTGTATTACGCAAACATGTTGCTTACAAAATATGGCGAAAACGAAAAAGTTACAAAAGCTGTTGACAGGAATGCACATTATATTTTGCCTGTTGTAAATGTTGACGGTCGCTACCACTTTTTTGCCGATGCACACACACCAAGTTCAAGCCGGAGTATCAGGATTCCAAAAGATGATGACAATGACGGGCTGTTTGATGAAGATGCCCCCGATGATCTGGATGGAGACGGGAGTATCACGCAAATGCGGATAAAAGATCCGAATGGTGAATATAAAACCGATCCTGATGATCCGCGGATTTTAATACGCGTTGAACCGGGCAAAAAAGGTGAATATACTTTATTGGGTTCTGAAGGAATAGATAACGACAACGATGGAAAACTCAATGAAGATGCTGAAGGATATTTAGATCCCAACCGCGATTGGGGAAATAACTGGATGCCACGGTATGTGCAAAGCGGGGCAGGAAATTTTCCGTTTTCAGGGGTTGGAATCAAAGCTGTGAGTGAATATATCATGAACCGCCCCAATATTATTGTTGCATTTTCTTTTCACAACAGTGGCGGAATGTGGTTGCGTGTACCTTCTGATAAATCAATCATAATCGACCCATCAGATATTGCAGCTTATGATGTAATCGGAAAAAATGCCATTAAAATTACGCCCGGATATGTTTACCATGCTTCATTGGATCTTTATCCAACCTACGGCGATTCGGATGGCCAATTGTTTTTTAACTATGGAATTTTTTCGTTTGTTGGGGAACTTTTTCAACAGGAACAGCAAACCTACCGTGAGAAAACAGACAAGCCTGCACAAAGGTCTGAAGAAAGCGGACGAAGAGGTGCAAATCCTGATGAAGCCCGTGAACAAATGAAATTTAACGACCATTTGGCTCAAGGCGAAATGTATAAAGAATGGCTTACATACAATCACCCACTTATGGCGAAATTGAAATTGGTGGTTGGGTTAAAATGACGTCGCGCCTGCCCCAGATTTTTATGTTGCAGGAACTGGTTCACCGCAACGCTTCGGTGGTTTTTCTTGCTGCTGAAAATACACCAGAAATTTCGATGGAAGTGTTTGAAGTAAAAGAAATTGGAAAAAACCTCAACCAGGTGCGGGTAAGACTGAAGAACAAAAATGGCTTGCCAACCATGACAACTGATTCATATAAAAACAAACTTTTTACACCCGATATGCTTAAAAGTAACCGGTGCAAAAGTTGTTGCCGGAGGAAAAATCAGCGATTTCAGGTTAAACAAAGTAAGCTACAAGGACGATAAACCGGAAATCCAATTCCTTTCCATAACAAGCTACGGGACAGTTGAATACCAGTTTTTGATTGAAGGAAAAGGTGAGATTTCAATTAGCTATGAATCGCGGAAGGCAAATAATGTAAAGGCATCAGTAAAATTATAAAAGCTGTTTAATTATTTCATAAAGGGGTGTTCGCGTTGGTGCGGGCGCCCTTTTTTGCTTATTTCAAAAAAGGTAAGACCATGTTCAAAGTAATTCCATTTTTAACGAATTGCGCATGAACACCCATATATTTTCCCACCTCTTCTATATTTCTGTATTCATCATCAAAAAATACCATTTCTGAATACGGGATACCAAAATGATTGTGAATATTTTTAAATGCTGGATTTTACTTGTTGGGTAAATTTCCTTTAAATCAAAGTATTTACCAATATCCAAAAGATGAATTAAATCCTGTGCTCCTCCGGGTTCATAAGTTCGCGAAGCAACGGCAATGAATTTACTGTTTTCCTTTAACAAATTCATGATTTCAATTACATAGGGATAGAGTCGAATCCACCTGCCTGACTGATCGAACAGTTTATTGTATTTCCAAAAATAAGGCGGATTTGTTGCATCGCACCAGGTATCTCCTGCATTCCAAAGAGTAAAATCCAAATCGAAAACAAACAGTTTCATCGGTGAATTTAATATAAATTCAAAACTGAATTAACTCAAATACATTGCAATTGAAACACCAATAAAAGTGCCGATTACATAGCCTAAAATCCCAACCAAAATTGCCGGCGTAACCATTTTCTTTTGTCCCAGCGAAGCTGCCATTGGAGCAGCAACCGACGGTCCCATTATATTTGCAGCCGATGAAACTATAACTTCATATACATCGAGTTTGAATAATTTTGCCAGAAAAAGCAGGAAAAAGAAATGAAAAAACATAATTATAAGGTAAAATCCCAGAACCGGCAAACCAACATTCAGCATGTCCTGCAGGTTTGAAGCCGCGCCAATTACTGCCAAAAAAATATACATCATCCACAATCCCAGAGTATATGCAGTTTCTTCAAGTTTTTAAGTGATTTTGGGAATAAGTTGGCAACAAGAACTGCCAGTATTGTTATTAGTAAAATACTAAGATTTAGTTTGGTGTGAATTACCCGTTCAATTACAGGCGACAAAACAGTTCCTGCCCCAGCTACCAAAACAGCAATAGTTGCAGAAACTGCAATCCGTTCCAAAGTAATCGGGCTTTTGGTTTCGGGTTCAATTTCAGTTAAATTATCATTGTCAGTTTCGATACCCGGGTTTTTTGAAAAAACGCGTTAAAAATCCTATTGTAGGAACAAAAAATAACAGTAAAACATAAATGTTGGCTGCAAAATTATCGATGGCAACAGTTGCCGTAAAAAGCGGGTTTGTACTGAAATTCAATATTTCGGCAGTGGCTACAAAGTTTACACTTCCTCCGATTAATGTGGCGGCAATTACTCCGGCAGTATTTCCGGAACCATCACCCAAATCAATTAAATTGTAAGCCAGAAAACTACCCAAAACTACACCGATTGCACCAATAATAAAGGCAATCAGCAATCTTCCGCTTTCAGTAATAATTTTAATCAGGTTCGAACTAAAAAGCATAAGTGGAATTGCAACAGGAATAAAATAACTGAAAACCATGGAATATACATCAACTTTTATCTCTGGATCGGAAGCCACAGGAATAATTCCTGTCATGGAAAGAACTGACATTGAAATCATCGTTACCAAAATTCCTGAGACTTTTCCAAACCACTTTTTATGTTCTGAATAAATTCCAAAAGCTGCAGCTCCAAAAACAATGAACAATAAAACAAGATTATTATCCGGAGAAATAAATGATTGCATTTTTAACTTATTATTACAATTAAATGCCGAATATATCTCGATTTTGTTGAAATCTCAAAAAATAAATCGTTCTGAAAATTCAATTTGAATATCAAGATGTAATATTGAAATGCAGAACAAAAAATCCCGGATGATTAATCCAGGATTTTTTTATATGAATTTAATACATGAATACTTAAATCATCATATCGCACGTAATATTAGGTTATTCCAGATTAATTCTTTTAAATTTTGGAACCAGTGCATGCATTACAAACCATGCAATTATATAAGCCGTGGCACAAATCATAAACATGATCCCATAACCAATTTTAATATCACCTAATGCTTTGTAATGGTCAAATAACAATCCGGCAGCTTTTGCTATAAGAATTCCACCGACAGCTCCTGCCATACCTCCAATACCTGTTACAGAAGCAATTGCCCGTTTTGGAAACATATCTGACACTGTAGTAAAAATATTAGCCGACCAGGCCTGATGTGCTGATGCTGCAATGCCAATAATAATAACCGCAAACCACATACTAAATCCACCCATGTACTGCGCTGAAAGTACCGACAACGGGAACAACGCATAAATAAACATTGCTGTTTTTCGCGCTTTGTTGGCATCCATACCTTTTTCCATAAACCGTTTAGGCAACCAACCTCCAAATATACTTCCAACTGTTGTCATTGTATAAACAAGTGCTATTGGAAAACTCACCTCGGTACCAGTTAAACCATACTCTTCTTTAAGGAAAGCAGGTAACCAGAAAAGGAAAAACCACCAAACCGGGTCGGTTAATAATTTACCCAAGAAAAATGCCCATGTTTGCCTGTATGTCAGCAATTTAAACCAACTTATTTTCTTTAATTCGGAACCATCTGCAGCAACAGTTTCTTCTTTGTCACTCATAATATGATCATACTCTGTTTGTTTTAGCTGACCATTTGCCAACTTTTTTTCAGGAGAATCATACATAACAAACCAAAACCCCAACCATATTAAACCAATTGCACCAGTAATAATAAAAGCTTCCTGCCACCCCCAGGTTACTGCAATCCATGGAACTACAAGTGGGGCAATAATTGCTCCAACATTTGTACCTGAATTAAATATGCCTGTGGCAAGTGCACGTTCTTTTTTTGGAAACCATTCAGCAGTAGTTTTTATTGCTGCCGGAAAGTTGCCTGCTTCGGGAACACCCAAAGCTGCACGAGCCACCCCAAATCCAAATGGTGTTTTTGCAAATGCATGACCAATTGCTGCTAAACTCCAACCAAATAATGATAATGCGTAACCGATTTTGGTACCGAATTTATCAATAATTCCTCCAACCAAAAGCATACCCGAAGCATAAGCAACTTGAAATATGATTACCAGATTGGCATAAACTGATTCATAATGTAATGGATCATCTCCAAAAGTCCGGCTGATTCAGAAATGGTTTCAACAGGCTGATTACCTGTCTGTCGAGATAATTGATGGTTGTGGCAAAAAATACAAAGCACAGATTCTCCAGCGGTATTTTCCAATTTTTTGATTGATTTCGTTCATAAGATTGATTTAAGTTATTTTTTATAGTTCTTTATAATTTGCAACACTTCAGCACATTTTTCGGTAATATAGGCATAATTTTCATTCACTAAAACCTCTTTTGGAAATAGTTGCGAGCCCATTCCAACACAGGTTACACCGGCCTCAAACCATGCTTTTAAATTGTCTTCGGTTGGCGTAACTCCACCTGTTGGCATTATGCTCGCCCATGGCAAGGGGCCTAAAACTGCTTTTACAAACTCCGGCCCGCCCACCTGCTGACCCGGGAAAATTTTTACAATCTCTGCTCCAAGTTCATGTGCACGGTTAATTTCTGTTACTGAACCGCAACCGGGGCTCCATGAAACTTTTCGTTTGTTGCAAACCCTCGCAGTACCTTCGTCAATTACCGGTGATACGATAAAATTTGCCCCAAGCGCAAGGTACATGGCGGCAGTTCCTTCGTCAATAACCGAACCTACACCCATTATCATTTCGGGGCAATTTTCGATTGTCCATTTATTAAGTTCTGCAAAAACAAGGGTTGCAAAATCACCCCGATTGGTAAACTCAAAAACGCGCGCTCCTCCGTCGTAACAAGCTTTTACAACTTTTTTGCAAACTTCTGCATCTTTATGATAGAACACCGGAACCATTCCGGTTTCCTTCATTTTAAGAGCTACTTGTATTCTTGTAAATTGTGACATATTAAAAGCCCCCTCTGACTCCCCCGAGGGGGAGAACCGGCGGAGCAACCGGTTTTCTATAATATTTTTTTAAAAAAATTCGTTAAGCCCCTCCTGTGGAGGGATTTAAGTAGGCCTCTTTTCCTATCTCCCCTCCTGAGGAGGGGTCGGGGGAGGCTTTCTTATCTCGCTACCCTGCCCGAAGCATCGCCGCCAATTAGTTTTTCAACTTCGTCAACGGTTACCTGGTTGTAATCGCCGTAAATGGTATGTTTTAAACAAGATGCGGCAACAGCAAAATTCAATGCTTTTTGGTCATCATTTTCGTAAGTAAGTAAACCGTAAATCAATCCACCCATAAATGAATCACCGCCACCAACACGATCGACAATGTGTGTAATTTGATAGGTTGGTGATTCATAAAGTTTTTTACCGTCCCATAAAATCCCGGACCAACTGTTGTGGTTGGCATTTACTGAACCTCGCAAGGTTGTAATTACCTTTTTGCAACGCTGAAATCTTGTCATAATTTGTTTTGAAACCGATTCATAAGCTGCAGCTTCAACATGTCCGCCGGTTATATTTACTCCCTCCGGTTTAATTCCCAGAACCATTTCAGCATCTTCTTCATTTCCAAGAATAATATCCGTTCCGGCAACAAGTTCAGGCATAACTTCGCCGGCTTTTTTGCCATATTTCCACAGGTTTTTGCGGTAATTCAAATCGCATGAAACAGTTACACCCAATTCGTTGGCCTTTTTTATGGCTTCAAGACAAACATCGGCAGCACTTTGCGAAATGGCAGGCGTTATTCCTGTCCAGTGAAACCAACTGGCATTTTCAAAAACTTTATTCCAGTCAATCATTCCCGGTTTAATTTCAGAAACAGCCGAATGAGCCCTGTCGTAAACCACTTTGCTGCCGCGACTTACAGCTCCTGTTTCAAGAAAATATATTCCGAGACGATCACCACCCCAAACAATATTTTCAACCCCAACTCCATATTTGCGTAAATCCATTAAACAGGCCTGTCCTATATCATTTTTTGGAAGTCGAGTTACATAATCGACAGGAATACCAAAATTGGCAAGCGACACGGCAACATTTGCTTCTCCACCACCAAATGTGGCATTTAGTGTATTGCTTTGTGAAAAACGCAAATAATCAGGTGTTGACAATCTCAACATTATTTCGCCAAAAGCGACAACTTTTTCATAGAAAATTAAAATTAGAAAATTAGAAATTAGAAATTGAAATATGCTTTTGCATTATTGAAACAGATATTCTCAACCATTTTACCCACTAATTCCATGTCATGCGGAATTTCGCCATTTTCGATATCGTTGCCTAAAATATTACACAATGTGCGGCGGAAATATTCATGGCGGGTGTATGAAAGAAAACTTCGTGAATCGGTTAACATTCCAACAAAACGGCTCAATAAACCAAGGTTTGAAAGTGCGTTTATCTGTTTTTCCATCCCGTCTTTTTGATCGAGAAACCACCAGCCCGAGCCAAATTGCATTTTGCCCGGAACCGAACCATCCTGGAAATTTCCAATCATTGTACCAATCAACTCATTGTCGCGCGGATTTAAATTATATAAAACTGTTTTGGCAAGTTTGTTATTCAAATCCAGCCTGTCGAGTAATTTCGAAAGCGGTTTTGCAATTTCAAAATCTCCGATTGAGTCCAATCCAACATCAGCACCCAATTGTTTAAAAAGCCGCGTACTGTTATTGCGAAGAGCGCCAATATGAAACTGCTGAGTCCACCCTCGTGAATGGTCCATGATTCCAAATTCATACAACATTGCTGATTTAAACTTTAAAATTTCGGTTTGCGATAATTCTGCCCCACCCCTTATTTTGGCAAATATTTTTTCAATTTCTTCGTTTGTGTAATCCTCTGCAATCGCAGTCTCCAAACCATGATCCGACAACCGGCAACCGTTATCATGAAAAAACTGGTGCCGATTATACAAAGCTCCGATCAAATTTGAAAAAGAATCGATTTCCTTATCAGCAGCATATGAAAGTTTATCGAGATATTTGTTGTAAGCTTTAACGTTTTCAACGGCCATTGCTTTGTCGGGGCGCCACGCGGGAAGCACAGCAACTTCAAAACCATCAGCTTTTATTTTTTGATGATGTTCCAATGAATCTATAGGATCATCGGTTGTACAAATTGTATGCACATTGGCCATTCTGATAATTCCCCGAACAGAATACTCCGGAGTTTGCAGTTTGGCATTGCATTCGTCCCAGATTTCTTTGGCAGTTGATGGATTTAAAACTTTATCTATTCCAAAGAATTTTTTTAATTCGAGATGTGTCCAGTGAAAAAGCGGATTACGCAATGTGTAAGGCACAGTTTCCGCCCACTTTTCAAATTTTTCCCAATCAGAAGCATTGCCGGTACAATATTTTTCGTCAACACCATTTGCGCGCATTCCGCGCCATTTGTAATGGTCGCCGTATAACCAGATTTGCGTGATGTTTTCAAAGCGAACATCATCAGCAATTTGTTGTGGATTGATGTGGCAGTGATAGTCGAAAATTGGCATATTTGCCGCGTGTTTGTTATAAAGTTCCTTTGCGGTTTCGGTGTGCAAAAGAAAGTCTTTGTCCATAAATGGTTTCATATTGTTTTAATTTACTATTTTTTGATTTACTATTTACGATTGTCTGATAACGATTTAATTTTAGTTTTTTGCGTAAAATAGTAAATCGTAAATTTCAAAATTGTCAATTTTTATAAGTTGAATAATCTTTTCAGATGCCTGTCATATATATTTTCTTCAACACAACCACCAACTACATCGGCGTATTTTTTTAACAGACCTGTGTATTTATCGCCCATTTCAGCAGCAACTTTATAACCTACATGAATTAACTGGCGGAAGTTTGGATTGTAATCAGGGTGACCCGAAATGTGCCGCAAAGTATTCGCAAACTTTTCACCGGTCCATGATTCAACTTCCTCCGGAGCTGGAAGCTGTGAATCGTTAATATCAATAACATCGGCATAAGGAGCACAAAGTTCATCTTTTCGGGATAAAGCATTTGTATAAATTTCTTTGGCAACTTCCAGACCTTCATTACCTGAGATTGCCAAACCAATTACTTCTTCCAACCAGGTAGTTCCGGCAGTTTTTACATGAATTCCCTTATCGTATTTTTTGATGATTTCGGCCATTACAGGATAAATGGTGAATTTATCGGAACCCGAATGCACACTTAGTTTCAAATCATCGGGAAGTCCAAATTCACTGATTGCATATTCAATCACCAATACATCCTGTTCAAATTCTTTTGTAAATTGAGCAACATCGCCAACATAATCAACTCCTTTATTAAAACGACCAGTAAATTTTGGTGCAATTGTCTGAACCGGAATATGTTCATTGGCAATCATTTTCAAAATAAAAAACAGCTCAACTGGAGTTTGCGGTGTTTCAACTTCATCCATTGAAACTTCAGTAACAAAATTGCCAACACCTTTTCTGGCAACAATGTGACGGTAAATTTTACCCGCTTCCTTTACTGCCGCCAAATATTTTCCGGCAACTGATTTCAGCAAATCTTCTGTTATCTCAATTGGTTCATTAATACCAGGAATTTCAACTTTGTCGCCAAGTACAGCGCACAATTCAAAAAATTCCTCAACATCAGCAGCGTTCGATTCATTTCCAATATACATGGCAACGTCAAGCGTAAAAAAGTCAGCATGGTCGATAAACCTGTCAACATTTGTCAGATTTATATGATCGGCATCAACACAGTACGTGTCTTCCCACTCGAGAATCCGAACCGCTTCATCGGCTTCAATTCTTGTTCCTTCGGGTTCAGAATGAACAATGTTGTGTTCACGATTCGATTTATTCCAAACCGGTGTAACATCAACCCCATTATTTTTTGCTTTGATTATTGCTTTTAGTTGCGCTTTCCCTTCATGGTTAAAGCGATCACCAATTCCTAAACTGTATTTTCCAAGTTTCATTTTTATGATTTTTTTAATTATTCAAATTGAAAAAATATTTTCCGTGTACGAACACGAAAGTATTGATATATTTTAAACTATCAAAAACAATTTTGCTGTTGTACAATTATAATTTGAAATTAAAAGAGTGAAATCATTCCATAAAAACCAACAGTAAAAATGGCTGCACAACTTATCCACAAAGCGATATCATAAAATTTTGAGGATTCAAGTCCGTATTGTTTCTGTTTATAACGAAAAAAAAAATCCTTTTGCCCAACTTCCGTAGGAATCGGTGTACATTTTTGAAAGTGTTTCAATCATCCCAAAACCATCGGGAATTTCGCCCCGTTTAAAAAGTACCGCAGCCCCCAGCAAATAAAAAGCAGCCGTTACAAGCGTATATACCACCATCGACAAAACTGCATCGAGGTTCATCACTTTTATCCAGCCTTTGGCACGTTTCCGCCATTCATCGGTGTTTTCATAAGGACCGGTAAATCTTGCATAACCTTTTTCGAGGCACCAATAACTGTAAGCCACAATTTCGTCGCCACCAACACCTGTTAACCCAAAAGCAGCAATTGCAAAACCTACTGCAGCTTTTGGCAGTTTAAATCCAAAACCCTCAAGTATCTGATTTCCTGAAATTGCATATTCGGTTTCCTGGAGTAAAAAAACAGCAGTTATTGTGAATATGGTAAAAATCAGCATCATTACGACCGAGGTTTTTTCAATAAAAAAGTAATAACCTTTTGAAATCATGGAGGAAACGACAACTGCAATAATTATGGCAAACCAGGTGATGCTTACCGCCGGAAAAGCCATGTTCAATGTAATGGCAACTCCCCCGATTATTCCACCCAATTGAAGTGGTTTGAACAGCCACAGAAACAACCATGTCCACAAGCTCCAATTGGAGTTATGTTTGCCAAAACGAGGTCCGCCAAGACGGTTAAGTGAAGTAAAAACCGTTTCGCCCGTGCGGATTGCCTGTTTTCCGAATTCGAGCTGGATTGCTACTTTCACCGCGCAACTGACAAGAATCACCCAAAAAGTTACAAAGCCGGCTTTTGCACCAAGTGTTGTTGTCGAAATCAGTTCGCCCGAACCAACAATTGAAGCCGATAAAATAAATCCCGGACCCAGATATTTTAGTTTCCCAAAAAATGTTGTCGGTGCAGGTTTTGCCGCTTCCGCAGTTAATATATATGGATCGCTTTTCAAATTATAATTGATTAGTTACTTGTTACTGGATATTAGATATCTGATACTGGATATTGGATACTTGATGCTGGATATTGTATATTGAAACCTTTTACTCTGAACTCAGTCCCGATAGCTATCGGGACTGAACCCTGAACCCGGAATTAACTCAAATCCAACAACACTTTCAGGTATTTTTCAGGCGAATTATTTAACAATTCAAATGCCTTTTGAATTTCAGAACCATGCATCACCTTTGAAATTAATGCATCTGGTTTCAAATTTCCCGCATTCAAATTTTCAATTACTTCAGCAAATTCACCATCGCTAACACGCGAGGTAATTATTTGTCCTTCTTTCCAGATCAATTCTTTAAAAACCACAGGCGACGGATCGTCACCCAAGCCAAGCACGCATACTTTTCCTCCGCCACGCAAACTCTGAATACAACTGCGAACCGGGGTAAAAACACCTTCAATTTCGTGTGCATGTCCAACAGCCTCAAATGCAATATCAACGCCCTTCCCATCAGTATATCGTTTTATTGCTTCAACCGGGTTTTCTTTTTCCGGATTGATAGCAACCACATTTTCGTTGTTTTTCACAGCAATTTCAAGTCTGCTTTCAAGCGGATCGACAATAAAAATGGTTCCTTTGGTTTTTGTGCGTGCTGCCTGCAGAATAACCTGCCCTACCCTTCCGGCTCCCCAAATGGCCAACACATCCCCTGCTTTTGTTCCGGCTCGTCGGTTGGCATGAAACCCGATTCCATAAATCTCAACAAGTGCAACATGTTCATCGGGCGTGTTGGGTGCAGCTTTAAAAAGCATGTGCGGTTCTACTGAAATGTATTGTGCGAAACCGCCATCCAAATCAACGCCAAGCAACTTTAATTTTGTACATGCCGGATAATGTTTTCGCTGGCAGGCGGGACACTCTCCACACCAGATAATTGGGTCAACAGCAACTTTGTCGCCAACAGCAAAACCAGTAACACCTTCTCCAATTTCGGCAACAATTCCGCCAAATTCGTGGCCCGGGATAAACGGAACCTGCGTTCGCGGATGAAAATCTCCGGGGAAAATGTGCATGTCAGTACCACAAATGCTTGCAAATTTTATGTGTACCAAAACTTCGCCCGGTTTAACTTTTGGTGTGGGGACATCTTTCCAAACAAATTGACTGTAAGTTTCGAGAACGGCTGCTTTCATAGTAATTGGTTTAAAATTAAAATTCTAAAATACACTTAAAAAACAGGTTTACAAATTTGGTTTTGTGAATGAAGCTCTTTTCAAAGATAAATAAGTGGGGTTCAATTCGAAATTGATTATCCGGTATCACATAATAAACAGATTATTAAATATTTCCATTATCTGAAAAATAAGTTTTCAGTGGCATTTTTCAGTAAAAAGTTAAACTGAAAGGAAAACAAAGCTTGTAACGTTTTTCAAAAGTAAGCGTCATAACTCATAAAATAATGATTCATTCCCATTATGAATTGTACTGAAAAGCACAAAAAACATTATGATTAAAAATATTTTAAAGCAAAGTTTGCGTTCCCTGAAAAAGCAAAAAGGTTATGTTTTTATAAATATCATGGGATTATCAATTGGATTGGCATGTAGTTTAATTATTACGCTTTTTGTTATTCATCAGTTGAGTTACGACAATTATCACGAGAAAAAAGATCGCATTTTCAGGTTGGTGCTTGACGGAAAAATTGGTGAACAGGAAGTTTTAGCTTCTTATACAGCTTCGGTAATTGGACCAACCATGAAGAATGATTTTCCCGAAGTGGAAAGTTTTTGCAGGATGAATACTTTTGGTGAAACCATCGTAAAAAATGAGGATAATATTTTTAAATATCAGGGACTTTGCAGAGGTTGACTCTTCTTTTTTCAGCATATTTTCAATACCACTTTTAAAAGGTGATATCAAAACTGTATTAAACACACCAAATTCATTGGTTTTGTCTGAATCAACAGTTAAAATAATATTCGGAAATGAAGATCCTATCAATAAATCATTAAAAATAGGTACAGGCACCAACGTTTTCAGAGTTACAGGAGTCATGTCCGATATTCCGGAGAATACACATTTTAGTGCTGATATTTTATCATCATTTATGAATAATCCCAGGTCGAACGACCCCGAGTGGCTCAATAACAGCTTCGAAACCTATGTTTTGCTAAAGCCAAATACAAATCCCACGACGGTGGATGCAAAATTTCCGGGAATGATTAATAAATATATCGGACCAAGAATTTTAGAATTATTCGGCACAACATTGGTCGATTTTTTGGCCAGTGGGAACCGATATAAATTTTACCTGCAACCAGTTACAAAAATACATCTCGACCCAACAATAGATCATGAAGTTAAACCTGCAACCGACCCAAAATATCTTTGGATTTTCAGTAGTATCGCCATTTTGATAATAGTTATTGCCTCAATAAATTTCATGAATTTATCAACTGCACAGGCAACGAAACGGGCAAAGGAAGTGGGAATAAAAAAAGCCAGCGGTTCATCGAGATGGAATCTGATTAGTCAATTTTTAACCGATTCAACAATTATTTCATTTCTGTCATTGATTCTTGCAATTATTATTGTTTTGATTACACTTCCCATGTTTAATAACCTTCTCGACGCAAAAGTAAAACTGAGTTTATTTACCAATTGGTTTACAATTCCGGTTCTTATTCTGTTTTCAATTATTGTGGGTATTCTCGCCGGAGTATATCCTGCATTTTATCTTTCTTCATTTAGTCCGCAGGTTGTGCTTCGCGGAAAAGTGAGAGACGGTATTAAAAATGGGAAACTCAGGAGTATTCTTGTTTCCGTGCAGTTTTTAATTTCAATAGTTTTGATAGTTGGCACCATAATTATGTACAGGCAACTGCAATTCATGTTAAATAAAGATTTAGGGTTTAACAAGGAACAGTTGCTTGTTATCAACCAGGCAGGTGCAATTGGCGACAAAGTAAAAACATTCAAGGAAGAACTGCTTAAAATCCCCGGAATATCTTCTGTTTCGGCTTCAACTGCAATTCCCGGACATAACAACAATAACAATGCATACCTGATGGAAGGTAGGTCGGGTGAAACTTTGCTGATGCAGACAAATTATGTTGATTACGATTATATTGAAACCTACAAAATTAAACTGGCTGACGGAAGATTTTTCGACAAATCGTTTGGAAGCGACCAGCAAGGTTGTGTAATTAACCAGCAAACTTTAAAAGAATATGGAATTAATGATTTTAAAAATACCCGGTTTATTACAAAAAATAACAACAATGAAAACGAATATATCCCTGTAATCGGGGTAAGCGAAAATTTTCATTTTATGTCGTTGCAAAACCGCATTAATCCATACATAATGCGTTTTAAAACTGATGGAATTAACTTTGGCTATATCAGTGTAAAATTTGATGCAAATGCAACCAGCTCAACAATTGACAGGATTGAGAAAATATGGAAACAATTTGCATCGAATAACCCGCTTCAATATTTTTTTATGGATAAGGATTTTTCTGAAATGTATAAAACTGAAAGTCAAAATGCGCAGTTATCAGTGCTTTTTGCAATTCTCGGAATTTTTATTGCAGCGCTCGGATTGTTTGGATTAACGTCTTTTACAGTTGAACAACGAACAAAAGAAGTTGGGGTTCGAAAATCATTGGGCGCTTCAAACTCAAGTATTTTCTTTTTAATATCAAAAGAAATTATTTTACTTGTTTGTATTTCAACGTTAATTGCCTGGCCAATAATATATTTTGCTGCCAAAAGCTGGTTGGAAAATTATTATTACCGCATTGATCTTCAGGTTTGGGAATTTGTATCCGGTTTTGTTATTGCAATGTCGATTGCGTTAATTACCATTAGTTACCAATCAATAAAATCGATGCAGGTAAATCCGGCGCAAACACTTAAATATGAATAAACAGCAGCGATTGAAATCGGAATACTAAACACTGAACTCACAGAATGGAGAATTTGCAGTTTGGTTTTATATCAATCCGCAAATGAAATTTATGAAAGAATATTTTTCAGGAAATAAGTTTTGGAATTGCTTCGAACAATTTATTCACATCACCTTCCCTGCAATCCAGGTAACTGTAAATTCCCATTATAAGCGGTATTTCGTGTTTATACAAATAAATAGTTTGAATTACTGAGGTTTTCAGATTGTACTCCAACAATTTTGCACTGAAATTCGTCCCAGCAAACCGGTGAATTGTCATAATCAGGCGAAAGAAAAATCAGTACTTTTTTTGATTTTCTGATGGTGTCTGAAATTTGTTTAATCCACATGCCACCCGGCGGAATAGAATCTTTATCGTAAAATATTCTGAGTTTGACGTTTTTTTCCTTTAGTTTCAAAACAAACTTATTTATCAGTTCAGAATGAGTATGGGCATAACTGATAAAAAAATCATAACTATCCATTTTTTCGGAACTTATTTCAGATACCGAATTAGGTTCCTGGTTACTATTTTCACTGCTTGAAATATCATCAGATATATCATCTTCATGGGAAGATCCTAAATTGGGTTCTAAACTCCGGCTTCCGGAAAAACTTTCTGAAGTAATCCCTCTTTCTGAATTCTTTAAAAATTCTTTCTGTAATCCAGGAGATTTGGCTGCTTTTTTAATTTTCGATTTTTTTGTTTCATAGTCCTGTTTAATGCTATTAAACTGAGGTAGCGCCTCCATAACCTGATCATCAGAATATAGAACGAGTTTTATTGATTTTAACGGCAAACCATTTTCTAGCCAAAAAATAGCTGCTTCAACAATTGCCGGAAGAATTTTATCCAACGCTACTTTTTGATTTCCGCTTGCAACCACGGGCATGGCAATTACATTGTTTTGTTTTTCAAAAGCAAACGCATTTATACATCTGAATATATTCCCAACAATAGTTTTATCATCATGAACTTTTGCTCCGGGTTCAAAACAAAGAATTTGTTTAAAATTGAATTGTTCCTGTTGTTCTTTGCTTACCGGTTTCGAAAGCCAGCATCCCAATTGTGAGCGCAAATCAATTTCTTTATTTTTTGCCATCTCCCCAACATTGATACCTTTATTGTAAAGCGCAGCCATAAGCGTTTTTGGAAAAGGCACATAATCATTGGGAAAGGCCGAAACCACCAGTAAATCAGCTGCATGTTCCCTGGGTATGGAAGTAAGATCGCCACGCAACAATTGAATTGCTGCGTCATTAAGTTCCCTGTGAATTTTTATTTGAGAAAGTAGTTTCATAATGTTTGTTTTATTAATTTTTCAAAAAGTAATCTGTTCCCTTTCCGTGCTAATCAAAATTTTTATTTGCTTTTATTTTCGATCAATCAAATATTTTATAAAATGAATTAAAATTTTAAAAGAGTAATTTGGATTAAATAACAATCAATAAAAAAATGGGCTGCCCGAAATATCCGAACTGCCCGTTTATTAAAAAAATCCAAATACTTTACATTAGCAATTTGGCCAGATTATACTTTGTTCTCAGCGGTCCCAGCTGTTTCTGAACTTTTTCAAAATATTTGCCCGCAGTACCGCTATCAAGCAACTCAGTTGCAAATTTTGTTAAATCGGTATTTTTCAGACCAATTTTTGCCAGCTTTTCATTATCAGTGCCTTTTCCACCCATAATATTCATAACATCGCCAACAAAACTTTTATTTTTTGTGGCCAGTTTACCAAGGTTGTCAGCTGAAATTCCAAGGTCAGTCCCGGGATCGAGTGCGGCCAGAAAATCTTTTTCAAAACCAGCTTTATCAGCAGGTAATACAAGTGTGTTGGCCCCGTCAACTTTAGGGATTTTTAAGTTTTATAAATAAATTTTTAATCCTAAAACGTTGAAATCCAATATATGTTTTGTATTGATGATTTTTATCTAAAATATAATTTTATATATTCAACCAATTTAAACCACTTAATTAACCGATTATGAATATTTTAAAACCAACTTTATTTGTACGAAAAAATCTCTTTATACCGTTAATATTACTGGCGATTTTAACATCATTCAAACCCGAAAACTGGCCTCAGTTCCGTGGGCCAAACAGCAATCAAATCGCCCTTGAAACCGTACTTCCACTTGAATGGAATATGCAAAAAAACCTGTTATGGAAACATGATTTGGCCGGCAGGGGCTGGTCGTGCCCGATTGTTTGGGAAAACAAGGTTTTTGTTACAAATGCAGTTTTGGAAGATCCGTCGGTTTTACCTGAAATTGAAGAAGGGAAAAGACAGGAAAACCCGGATAGTGCTATTTACAATTTTGAAGTAATTTGTCTTGACATTGATACGGGCAGGGAAATTTGGAAAAAGTAGCCTACCACGGACTTCCAAAATACAAAACCCACCGCGACAATAATTACGCACCCGAAACCATGGTTACTGATGGTAATTATGTTTATGCCTACTTTGGAATGACCGGCATTTATTGCTATGATTTGAATGGAAACCTGATATGGGAGAAAGACCTGGGAAACTATCCGATGCAATCAAACTGGGGAACTTCAACTTCTCCGGCGCTTTATAACGGTTTGTTATTCATGCAGATTGACAACGAAGAAAAATCGTTTCTGACGGCCCTTGATGCAAAAACCGGAAATGTGAAATGGCAGGTTGACCGTGATGAAAAATCAAACTGGGGAACGCCAATGATTTGGAAGAACAGCATACGAAATGAGTTGGTAACTTCTGGTTTAAAAACACGGTCATACAATCCCGAAACGGGCGAATTACTTTGGGAAATTGATATGGGTGGAGGCAGGAATATCACCTCGCCAACGGCAGAAGGAGACATGATTTTTGTTGGAAACGAGAAACGCAGGGATGGTGGAACATTATTTGGGATTAAAGCCGGTGCATCAGGCGATATTTCGCTAAAAGAAGGCGAACTTTCAAACGATTTTGTTGTTTGGTCGGTGCCTGAATCAGGAATTGCAATGGCATCGCCACTGGTTTACAAAGGCTTACTTTATTTGGTTGACCGCAACCGGGGACAAATATCGTGTTTCAAAGCGGCTACAGGAAATGTGGTTTATCCCGGAACAAAATGGCAGATGCCAAAGCTTTCTGGGCTTCACCATGGACTTTCGACGGTAAAATTTATTGCCTTGATGAAAAGGAACAACACACATTATTCAGGTCGGACGAGAATTCAGGGAATTGGAAAAAATAAACTTGATGATATTTTCTGGGCATCCACAGCAATTTCTAAAAGCTCATACATTTTCCGCGGCGAAAAAGGGATATATTGTGTGAGGTAAAACGGCAAAGGTTTTAACCCGATTCAAATTCAAAATAATGTAATCAGATTTATCAAATCTATTGCAGCATATATGTTGATCTCAATTTTGCGAATATTCTGGTGTCTAAATTTAAGATGCAACTCGCAACTTGGTACATATTTTATTAAATTGCCTGAAAAATAAAACTTTTCACTAAAACATATGAAAGTAATAGCAAACATGATTTTGGCTTTTTGTTTTTCTATTTTTCTGTCTTGTCAGCAATCTGAAAAACCAAATTCAAAACAAATGCTTTTCGGCGACACAACCCGCCGTGGAGTGCCGTTTTCAAAAGATCCACACGTTGTAAAATTTAATGGCGAATACATTATGTATTATTCAATCCCTTCAATCGAAAACAACAAGGATCCGATGAACGGCTGGGGAATTGGCATTGCAAAAAGCGCTGATTTAATCGAATGGAAAACTGTTGGCTCCATTTCTCCTTTTGGTGAATACGACAAAAAAGGATTGTGTGCGCCTTGTGCTTTGGTCATCGATGGTAAGATAAACCTCTTTTTTCAAACCTACGGAAACGGGAAAAATGATGCAATCTGCCACGCAGTTTCAGAGGATGGAATTCATTTTGAAGCCAATCCCACCAACCCGATTTTTCATCCTTCAGGCGATTGGACAAGCGGTCGTGCCATTGATGCGGAAGTAATTAAATTCAACGACAAATATTTCCTTTATTTCGCCACCCGCGACACTGCCATGCAAATTCAAATGCAAGGTGTGGCAAGCGCGCCTGCAAATACAAACTTCAACAGGGAAGACTGGACTCAACTGACTGATGAACCAATTCTTGCCCCTAAATATCCATGGGAAGGAAAATGTGTTGAAGGTGCATCGGTTATCCAACGCGGCGACAGTTTATTTATGTTTTACGCAGGTGCCTACAACAATGCGCCGCAGCAGGTTGGTGTGGCAAAAAGTAAGGACGGCATAAACTGGGAACGACTGAGCAACAAACCTTTTTTAACAAACGGCGATCCCGGTGAATGGAATGCCTGCGAATCGGGCCATCCACATATTTTTTTAGATGAAGACGGACGGACATTCCTGTTTTTTCAGGGGAATAACGACTTTGGAAAGACGTGGCAAATTTCTCAAAAAGAAGTAATTTGGGATGAAAATGTACCGAAACTTAAGTAAGATCTATTTTTTAAACGCTGACAGGTCTGTTGACGCTGTCACGTTTAAAATCGACAATCGACTTGTCAGCGTGCGACCCCGATGGATATCGGGGCTGACAACGACAAAAAAAACGATAAAAATAATTTGAAACCAATACAACATGAAATTCAAAAACCTAATTCTACCGGCTTTCGCACTTCTGTTTTTTGTTCTTACAGCTTGCGAACAAAAGCAAAACGAAAGCGAAATTGCAACCACCGTTTCACGACCCGAATTAAATGCTGAAAACAGTTTTTATCCCGGGAACCGTGCGCCACTTCAACCTGCAAATTTCATCAAACTCCCCATGGGAAGTATTCAACCCGATGGTTGGATTTTGAAATTGCTCGAACTTCAAAAAGACGGTTTGTGCGGCAACCTTGGCGAAATTAGTGCCTGGCTCGATAAAAAAGACAATGCATGGCTTTCTGAAGGCGGCGACCACGGTTGGGAAGAAGTACCTTACTGGTTACGTGGTTATTCCGACATGGCATTTATTTTCGATGACCCGGATATGAAAAAGGAAGCAATGATCTGGATTGAAGCTATAATTGCCAGTCAAAAAGAAAATGGCTGGTTTGGTCCTGGTTATATTGCCCGCGGAACAGATGATAAACTTGATTTCTGGTCGAATATGATTGTGCTTTTTACACTACAAAATTATTACGAATACACAGGCGATAATCGCGTAATCGATTTAATGACAAAATATTTTAGTTATGAACTATCTGTTCCTGATGAAGATTTCCTGAAAAGTTACTGGCAAAACAGTCGTGGCGGCGATAATTTGTACAGCGTTTACTGGTTATACAACAGAACCGGTGAAAATGGCTGCTCGAACTGGCAGAAAAATTCATCGCAACACAGCCGACTGGACACAGAAATCAAACCTTCCAAACTGGCACAATGTTAACATTGCCCAGTGTTTTCGCGAACCAGCAACCTGGTACATGCAAACCGGCGACTCTGCGCATCTTTATGCAACTTATAACGATTATTACCTTATCCGCCGCACTTTCGGACAAGTTCCGGGTGGCATGTTTGGCTCCGATGAAAATTCACGAATGGGTTATATCGATCCACGCCAGGGAACTGAAACATGTGGTTTTGCCGAGCAAATGACTTCCGACGGAATTCTGACCCGAATTACGGGCGACCCGGTTTGGGCTGACAATTGCGAAGATGTGCTGTTTAATAGTTTTACAGCTGCTTTCACTACCGACATGAAAGCTTTGCGATATATTACCTGCCCCAATGGAGTTACTGCCGATGCTGAAAACCACAGTCCGGGCATCGACAACCGCGGACCATTTCTTACCATGAACCCGTTCAGCAGCCGCTGTTGCCAGCATAACCATGGTCACGCACTACCCTACTATTTGCAGAATCTGGTTATGGCCAGCAACGACAACGGATTGGCTTCAATTATGTACAATTCATGCAAAACAAAAGCAAAAGTTGGCGATGGCACTGAAATTACTTTGATTGAAGAAACCAATTATCCTTACGAGGAAGAAATCCGTTTTACTTTGCAAACCGCACAAAATGTGAAGTTCCCGTTCTATTTCAGTATTCCGGGTTGGTGCAAAAATGCAGGTATTAAACTAAATGGTAAAAAATTAAATGTGACCGCAAATGCCGGAGAATACATTCGCGTTGAACGGGAATGGTCAGATGGTGACAACCTGGTTTTGAACCTACCAATGGAAATAGGCATTCGTACCTGGGAAGTCAATCAGAACAGTGTTTCGGTAGATTACGGGCCTCTCACTTTTTCTTTAAAAATTGAAGAGGAATACAACAAGATCAACAGCATAGAATCAGCAATCGGTGATTCAAAATGGCAAGCCGATGCAGATCCCGAAAAATGGCCTGCTTTTACAATCGATGCTAAAAGTCCATGGAATTATGGTTTAATCGTTGATAAAAATACTCCATCCAATTCGTTGCAGATTGTAAAAAAAGAATGGCCGGCCGATAATTATCCATTTTCGCCTGAAAACACACCGATTGAACTTAAAGCCAAAGGCCAACGCATTCCTCAGTGGGGAATCGATAAATTTGGGCTGGTTGACGTACTTCCGCTTTATCCTGTAAAAACAGGTGAACCGATTGAAGATATTACGCTGATTCCCATGGGAGCAGCGCGTTTGAGAATTTCTGCCTTTACGGTTATTAATTAATATAAAATCAAAATGTTATGAAAAATCTTGTATTATTATGTGCAATCTGTTTCTATGCAGTCACTTCATTTTCGCAATCAAAATTTAATGGTTTGGAAATGAACATGGGGAACTTGTATCGCATGTCCGATGCAAAAACCCGATCTATAAGTCCCGAAAATTTCACGGGAGAAAAAGGCAAAGGTGGCATGGCTACTTTGGATGAAAAAGATATCCGAAACAAAGCAAATGCTGCCAATGCTGCACGCGATTTGGGTCAGGGATGGAAAGTAAACCCATTTATAATCATCAAACCCGGCGAAACTTTTACATTGGCTGAAATTGAGGGGCCAGGCGCTATTCAACACATTTGGATGACCCCAACCGGAAATTGGAAATTCTCGATTATCCGAATGTATTGGGACGATGAAACCGAGCCCTCGGTAGAATGTCCGGTCGGCGATTTTTTTGCGATGGGATGGAACGAATATGCGCCATTAAATTCATTGGCGATTTGTGTAAATCCGGGAAGTGCGTTCAATTGTTACTGGCAAATGCCATTCCGCAAAAAATGCCGGATTACAATGGAAAATATCAACGACAATGATGAAATGCGGCTTTATTATCAAATCGATTATACATTGACCGATGTGCCTGATGATGCTGCATATTTTCATGCACAATACCGCAGGTCGAACCCTAATGAAACTTCTGTTTATACAATTCTCGATAATGTGAAGGGAAAAGGCCAGTTTGTTGGTGTTTATATGGCCTGGGGAGTGAACAACAACGGCTGGTGGGGCGAAGGCGAAATCAAGTTCTTTATGGATGGCGATACTGAATTCCCAACCATTTGCGGCACCGGAACAGAGGATTATTTCTGCGGATCATACAATTTCGACAGGGATGGTCAATACAAGGAATTTTGCACACCTTATTCAGGATTGCACCAGGTAATCCGGCCCGACGGAGCTTATCGTTCACAGCAACGTTTTGGATTGTACCGCTGGCACATCCTTGACCCAATCCGTTTCGAAAAAGATTTGAAAATAACAATTCAGGATTTGGGTTGGCGGCATGGAGGCCGGTATCTGCCGCAGAAATCAGACATATCATCTGTAGCATTCTGGTATCAAACCAATCCGCATACCAAATTTCCGAAGTTGCCAAAATGGGAGGAAATTGAAGTAAATTGATTTACCTTACTGACAGGAATTCAAACATATTTGATTAAAATCAGAATCTTTGCTTTTTCATTTTGTTTGAATTCCAGTTTGCTTTCTCTACAAAATATTTAATATAAAATATGCCACATAATTTGAAATAAAATGATGTTAAAAACTGTATTAACATTTCTGCTATTTATTTATTTAACTGTATCCGGTAAAAATGAAATATTGCCTGAAGACACGGTAAAAACCACCTTCAAAAACCCACTTTGGGATGGTGCCGACCCCTGGATGATAAAGCACGGCGATGAATACATGTATTGTTTTTCATCAAAAAATTCAATTTTTGTTTCACGATCAAAATACATAACAAAAAAAGGAGAGTTAAAACAAATCTGGAGTGCTCCTGCAACTGGTTGGAACAGTAACTGTATCTGGGCACCTGAAATTCATTTTGTTGATGGACACTGGTATGTTTACTATGCAGCAGGAGAATCGGGGCCACCGTTTATCCACCAGCGAACGGGTGTTTTACGCTCGGCAAACGAGGACGTTTTTAGCGCTTATGAAGACATGGGAATGCTGAAAACAGGCGATTTTCCTGATGATTTATCGAAAAATGTATGGGCAATCGACATGACGATTTTGGAACACAAAGGAAAATTGTTTGCGATTTGGTCGGGTTGGACCGAACAAAAGGATACAGATGCAACACCGCAGCATTTGTACATTCAGGAGATGGAAAATCCATATACATTAAAAGGAAAACGGGTGTTGCTTTCATCTCCAAAAGAAAGCTGGGAAACAGGCGGTCCGTTGAATTTAAACGAAGGACCTGAAATTCTGAAAAACGGAGCGCATGTTTTAATTGTTTATTCCTGCAGAGAGTCGTGGCTGGTTGAATACCGGCAAGGAATGCTTCAGTTAAATAATCCTGAAGGTGATTTGCTCGATCCTGAAAACTGGACGAAAAAAGGCCCTGTTTTTCAAGGAAACGAAGTTGTTTACGGTGTCGGACATTGTTCATTTGTAAAATCACCCGACAACACGGAGGACTGGATAATTTATCATTCAAAAAAAACAACCGAACCGGGATGGGACAGAAATGTGCGTGCCCAGCCATTTACATGGAATGCCAACGGTACTCCCAATTTTGGTGAAGCAATTCCATCGGGAAAAGAAATAGACAGGCCTTCGGGAGAAGTTGAAATTGAAAAACCTGAAACAAAATGAAATTCAGTCTCAAACTTTTCTTTTCTTGGCGCAAAAGGTCGCCCTTTTTGGGGCCCCCCCCCCCCCCCCCCCCCCCCCCCCCCCCCCAAAAAGGACCCCGCCCCCCCCCCCCCCCCCCCCCCGGGGCCCAAAAAAACCCCCCCAAAAAAAACCAAACCCAAAAACCAAAACCCCCCCCCCCCCACCCCCCTAAAAATTTCCTGAAAAAGTTAATCAAATGAACGCGGCCTGGACAATTTGGGCAAAAGATCTGAAAATTATTGAATGATTTTTTCTTCATCCTGACAGCTTCGTCAGACCTGTCAGCGTTTAAATACATGAAAAAAACGGAACACATTCCAAATACAAAGAAGTTGATTTAATTAAAAGCTTAACTTTGAAAAATTATATAAATAACCAAATTAATTTGAAAAAATGAAACTGACAAAATTATTTTTGATTTCACTTGCAGCCGGAACTTTGCTTTTCGGATGCACCCAAAAACCGGTTGAACCCAAAACCTGTGGCGGTTTAAACGCTGAAGATTTTGTGACAACTGTTAACGGAAAACAAACAGGATTATACGTTTTGCAAAACGGCGATATTTGCGCTGCAATTACCAACTACGGCGGACGTATTGTGAGTTTGATGGTTCCCGATAAAAATGGCGAATTGGGTGATATTGTTCTTGGATTTAGCAATATTGATGGATATTTAAAAGCAAGCACTCCATTTCACGGTTCATTGATTGGTCGCGTTGGAAACCGTATTGCCAAAGGAAAATTTACTTTGGATGGCGTTGAATACACACTTCCTATAAACAATGCTCCCAACTCGTTGCATGGTGGTCCCGAAGGTTTTCACAACCAGGTTTGGGACGTAAAATCGGCAAATGATACGAGTCTTGTTATTACATATTTATCGAAAGACGGCGAAATGGGCTACCCCGGAAATCTCGATGTTCAGGTAACTTACACCTTAACTTCTGCCAATGAAGTGAGAATTGATTACCTCGCCACAACCGATAAAAGTACGCCTGTAAACATAACCAATCACGCCTTTTTCAATTTGGCAGGCGACAAATACGGCACTATCAACAATCATATTTTAACTTTGAATGCTGATTCACTGACAGCGGTAGATTCAACTTTGATTCCTTTTGGTAAAAACGTTCCGGTTGAAGGAACACCTTTTGATTTTAGAACACCAAAAGCAATTGGTCAGGACTTGCCAATGGATCCAGTTCGGTTTATAAATTTAGCGTAGCTGAATAGATTGTAATAAACTGTGAATCGGTAGCGATTTTTTGCTGCCGGTTCACAGATTGAAAAATTTTCACATAAAAACCTGGCCAACGAAAACAACTTTTCTCTCTAATTTTCAATTATGAAGTCATTTTTTTACTTTGCTTTCTTTATCGTTTTGTTTTCATCCTGCACGCAACCAACTAAAACGGAGCCTGAAAATTTTTATAAGAACCCGGTAATTGCGGGCGATATTCCCGATCCTTCGATTATTCGGGTTGAAAATGATTATTATGCGGTGGGCACAAGTTGTGATTTTGCACCCAACTACCCCATTTACCATTCAACCGATTTGGTAAACTGGACACGCATCAGTTCAGTTTTTTCAGAACCACCCGCATGGACTTCCGATGATTTTTGGGCACCTGAAATGTCATACAGAAACGGTACTTTTTATGTGTATTACACAACAAAACGCAGGGACAACCGCATTGCCTGTATTGGAGTTGCCACAACCACAGATATTCGAAAAGGTTTTACCGACCACGGAATTATTATTGAATGGGGAGAAGAAGCTATTGATGCCTTTGTTTTTCAGGATGATGAAGGAAAACTATATATAAGCTGGAAAGCTTATGGATTAACAGAAGGACGCGATATTGAAATCCTTGCTTCGGAATTGAGTGCCGACGGATTAAGTTTGGTAGGTGAACATTTTACGTTAACTGATTTTGCAACGGGTTGGCAGGGTGCAGGCGACGAAGGACAATGCATAGTAAAACGAAACGGGTTTTATTATATGTTTTATTCCATTGGCGGCTGCTGTGATAATCGTTGCGATTACAGAGTAATGGTTGCACGCTCCAAGAATCTTCGCTCAGGCTGGGAGCAATTTCCCGATCCCATTTTACAGGGCAGCGAAACATGGAAATGTACCGGGCACGGAACTTTGGTTTCAACACCCGATAACCGCGATTTTTACATGTACCATTCCTACAACGCAACTGATTTTGAATACATAGGCAGGCAGGGAATGCTCGATGAAATATTTTGGGATAAAACTACCGGATGGCCATATTTTGAAAATGGAATACCTTCAGACAGTGCAAAAATGCCCTTCTCAAAAACCCGGCAAAATCGCGATTCAATTTGGTTCGATGATTTTTCGACACAGACTAATCTTGCTTTTTTTGAATGGGACGCTCTTGTACCGGCACCTCAAGCTGAAATTGCAAACGGACTATTAAATATTACTTCAAACCACAACGGGATAAGCTTTTTGGGATTGCGGCCAAAAGACGGCGATTACATTTTAACAGCAGAAGTAATGGTATCAAACCAAAGTGGAATTGGCATTTACAGCAACCAAAATACTTCCCTTTCGTTGACTATTGAAAAATCAGGATTGGTTTTGACAAAAGTTATAAACGGTGAAAAAGAAATTCTGACACAGGAAATAATCCCTGAAAGTGGCGCTGTTTATTTAAGATATGAAGCTTTGAAAGGAAGGTATTTTCACTTTTTTTGGTCTGAAAACGGAGAAGATTGGATTCCTGTAAAAGTTGGTGAAAATTACCAGGTTGACGGATCATATCTCGCGCAATGGGGATTTTCTCCGCGTGTTGGTTTTATTTTAAATGGCGAAAAAGGCTCAACTGCCACTTTTTCGGAATTAAAAGTTAAATACATAAACTTCAATTAAAAAGAAATGCAACAGGCAAATTTTTACATTTTAATGCTTGCTATTCTCCTTTGCGGCAAAATTGTTACAGCACAGGAAAAATCGGGCAACCCCGTTTTTAAAGGTTGGTACGCCGATCCCGAAGGAATTATTTTCGACGATGAATATTGGATCTACCCCACCCTTTCAGGCGTTTATGGCAAACCCGACAAACCGTCGAAACTAAGTGCTCAACAACTTGAAGCTCAGAAAAAGACTATCAACAAACAGTATCTGGAACAAACATATTTGGATGCATTCTCGTCGAAAGACCTTGTAAACTGGAAAAAACACCCGCATGTACTTGATATAAAAGATGTAAAATGGGCTGCTTTTTTCACTTTGGGCGCCATCAATTATAAAGGCAAATAATCAGTATTACCTGTTTTTTGGGGCGAACGATATTCAAAATGACAACGAATATGGCGGTATTGGCGTTGCAGTTTCCAAAAAACCCGGCGGGCCGTTTAAAGATGCATTAGGCAAACCATTAATCGGCAAATTTCATAACGGTGCGCAACCCATCGACCAGTTTATTTTTCATGACGATGACGGACAGTATTACCTGTATTACGGAGGTTGGCGGCATTGTAATGTTGGTAAAATGAACTCTGATTTGCTGAGTTTTCAAACCTTTGACGATGGTGAAACTTTTAAGGAAATTACGCCTGAAAATTATGTTGAAGGTCCGTTTATGTTTAAACGCAACGGCAAATATTATTTTATGTGGAGCGAAGGTGGCTGGGGCGGCCCCAATTATTCTGTGGCTTATGCAATTGCCGATTCTCCGCTGGGACCATTCAACCGCATCGGTAAAATTTTACAGCAGGACCCGGAAGTTGCAACGGGTGCAGGTCATCATTCAGTAATCCACATTCCTGACACTGATGATTATTACATTGTTTACCACCGCCGCCCGCTCACTGAAACCGATGCTGCCCACCGCGAAACCTGCATCGACAGAATGTATTTTGATGGCGATGGGAATATTTTACCCGTAAAAATTACAAAAGAAGGGGTTGCAAAGCGGGAGTTAAAATGAACAGATAAGGGATTTCTGATTCTTGATACTTGATACTTGAATACTGATTCTAATATATGAATACTGAATACTTAATAAACATGCAACTTTTCATTCTCCCACTTGGGGGAGTTAGAAGGGGCTTAACTTAAAAAACAATGAACAAATCAATTCTATTTTTTGCATTTGCAATGTTAATCTCAAACGCATTTGCACAGTGGCAACCTGCCGGAGATAAAATCAAAACTTCCTGGGCAGAAAAAATTGACGTAAATAATGTGTTGCCTGAATATCCGCGGCCAATGATGGAACGCGCCGAATGGCAAAATCTGAACGGACTTTGGGACTACGCAATAGTAAAAGCAGGCTCGGCTGAACCAACAAATTTCGATGGTAAAATTCTTGTGCCTTTTGCCGCTGAATCAAGTCTTTCGGGTGTAATGAAAACAGTTGGCGACGAAAATGAATTGTGGT